>NZ_RBWD01000001.1:0-830917 GCF_009361695.1 Vibrio sp. VGrn 2
AGGCTTTAAATTTTGGACACTTGCTGATTACAAGCGAGTGATACCACTGCGGAGTGGTAGTTCAGTTGGTTAGAATACCGGCCTGTCACGCCGGGGGTCGCGGGTTCGAGTCCCGTCCACTCCGCCATTTATATTAAGCCCCAGTCGAAAGACTGGGGCTTTTTCGTTAATGCAAGTATATTTCTCCCTTCGTTCGAATGACTCCCGCAGAAGGCCTACTCGTAGCCCGGATCCGCTGCCACTTTTGAAAGACTAAGACTTTTGGTATCTGTAGTGCCAGCTTTCTCTGTAACCGAGTTGCACAATTCTAGTTGAATGTAATCTTGCCCATTTCTCTACAGATTCGAGCCTATAGTAAATGCTGGAGACCGATGAATCCGCATGAGCTAGCTCGTAGTCTGCATTCTTGTCACTGCGTATTTCGTTAACGCTCCTCTCTAATAAGAGTTTTCTACTGCTACTTCGCAAATATTCATCGTTCTAGTGTTCTTGATAGTCCCTAGGAGAATGGATTGCTGGAGTTTGTTACCGCTAGTCTGATTTAGTCATTGGAAGAGAATGAGCGTCTAGACTGTTAAGAGAGTAAAGTCATTCGAACATTCATGTCTTTTAGAAAACTTTGTTTTCTTTGCTGATCTTGCTAGTAACGATTAACCTAAGAGGAGTTCTCGTAGGAGTAAGTTTGATGATGCAACAAATAAAAAATGAAACCTTGAAATCCGTATTTAAGCAATGGTCTTCCGAAGAGGGAATTGTGGTCATCAACCCTGCAACTGAGCAAGAGTTAGTTCGGTTAAAGCCTAGTAGTCTAGAGGAGTTAGATACTCTCATTGGTCAGTGCAAAACTGAGCAAGTTCGTTGGGCAAAGTTAAGTGCCAAAGAGCGCTCTCGTCGCTTGAAAAAGTGGTATCAATTACTCCTTGATAATGCAGAAGACATTGCCACAGTTATTACCTTAGAGCAGGGAAAACCATTAACCGAGAGTAAAGGAGAGGTGATGTATGGCGCCTCTTTTGTCGAGTGGTTCTCAGAAGAAGCCAAACGTGCTTATGGCGAAGTTATACCTGCCCCCACGACAGATCGACGTCTGTCTGCTATTCGCCAGCCTGTAGGGGTATGCGCTGCAATTACGCCGTGGAACTTCCCTATTGCGATGATTACAAGAAAAGCAGCACCAGCCCTGGCGGCAGGCTGTGGTATGCTGATTAAACCCTCTGAGCTTACCCCTCTTACTGCAATTGCTGTTGTTGAATTAGCTTATCAGGCAAGAATCCCAAAAGAACTGCTTCCTGTGGTGGTATCAGAGCAGGCAGCTGAGTTTGGCCAAGTACTAAGTACTGATCCTAGGATTAAGAAAGTTTCTTTTACGGGCTCTACGCGAGTCGGGAAGATTTTGATGAAACAAGCCAGTGACTCTGTCAAAGCGGTTTCGATGGAGTTAGGTGGTAATGCACCTTTTATTGTTTTTGAAGATGCAGATTTAGATGCGGCTGCGGAAGGGCTTGTCGCTTCGAAGTTTCGTAATGCAGGGCAAACATGTGTTTGTACCAATCGGCTGTATGTTCATGAAGGTGTAAAACAAGTTTTTATTGAAAAAGTATTGTCGAAGTTAAGCAAATTACAGCTTGGTAATGGTTTAGAGAAAGGTGTCACATTAGGTCCTGTTATTACGATGGCTTCTAAACATCGCCTAGAGGCAGTGATCGACCAAGCCGTACAAGAAGGAGCTTCTATTGCCAACTCTCCACAGAAACGCTCTGGGCGCTTTATGGAGCCCGTTCTTTTGGATAGCGTCAAGCAGCATATGTCGATTGTTCAGCAAGAGCTATTCGGGCCTGTGTTACCTATTATTACCTTTGAGAATGATGAAAAAGTTCTCGGAATGGCGAATGACACAGAGTATGGTTTGGCTTGTTACTTCTACACGAATAACTTCAAGCGTATTGTTGCTTTCAGCGAAGGTTTGGAATACGGCATGGTTGGTGTCAATGAGGGGATTATTTCTACTGAGGTGGCCCCGTTTGGAGGAGTGAAAGAGTCAGGAGTTGGCCGAGAAGGTGCGAAACAAGGGCTCGATGAATATTTGGAGACAAAGTATATATGTCTCGGTGGTTTAAGCTGAGTTGGTTGATTTAAGCAAAAAGCTGGGTTTTACCTGGCTTTTTTGATCTGGGAGATGTGTGCCACCCACTATGATTATTATTTATTGCTGAACATTGCTTATGGTGGGACTATCGATAGAAAGCAGAGTTGTTGGTGAGCAGATATTCCACTCTAAGTTAAGCGATGCCTTCAAGGTAATGATCTAAACTCTGATTTTCTTTCCTGAGTGACATGAGTAGAAAAGAGTTTGACTTTAAACCAATGCAAAAAAGCCGTATCAAGAGATACGGCTTTTTCTAATATGGCTCCTCCTACTGGACTCGAACCAGTGACCTGCGGATTAACAGTCCGTCGCTCTACCAACTGAGCTAAGGAGGAACAAATTTTAATAAGTGGTGCCGACTACCGGAATCGAACTGGTGACCTACTGATTACAAGTCAGTTGCTCTACCTACTGAGCTAAGTCGGCACATTTTCGTTAATAAGTAATCGACTTACTAACTGAAAAATGGCTCCTCCTACTGGACTCGAACCAGTGACCTGCGGATTAACAGTCCGTCGCTCTACCAACTGAGCTAAGGAGGAATTGTCTTTTTAAAAGAATAAATGGTGCCGACTACCGGAATCGAACTGGTGACCTACTGATTACAAGTCAGTTGCTCTACCTACTGAGCTAAATCGGCACACTATATTCTTTAACTATTGTTCGTGCTAAGCACCAACAATTAATAAATTGTGGTGCCCGGAGGCGGAATCGAACCACCGACACGAGGATTTTCAATCCTCTGCTCTACCGACTGAGCTATCCGGGCGACGAGGTGTATTAAACGGTTTTTCGGCTCTTAGGTCAACCATAAAATTAAAATAAAATATCGTTTGATGAAAATGTGCTCGGAGTGGGCTGTTTTTATGCATTTTTGATAAAAATCCGCCATCAACTAAGCTTTCTTTAATGGAGAAATAGGAGCTTGAAAGTAGAGTAAATGGATAAAAACAAAAAAAGCACGCTTGAAAACGTGCTTTATACTAAACAATTGACTTTAACCTAGTGCTTTACAGAGAACTTGTTTACCCAACCTTCTAGCTCATCCGCCAGCGAAGCTAAACTTTGAGTGCTTGATTGACTCTCCGTTACCACAGAGTTGAGCTGGCTTCCGCTTTCCTCGATAAGATTGACGCGAAGCGCAATATCATCGCTAACCTGAGTTTGTTCGGCTGCTGCAGTCGCGATCTGCTGACTCATTGCGGTGATAGATTCTAACGCCGTTACAATTTGCTGCAGAGCTTCAGAGGCATTCTTAGACTCTGTTACTGTGCCCTCACTGGTTTCTGCACACACTTCCATTGTGTGAATAGCGTTACGGGAACCTTCTTGCAGGTTGGAGATCATATGCTGAATCTCTTTAGTGCTATCTTGTGTTCGGCCTGCCAGGTTACGCACCTCGTCGGCAACAACGGCAAAGCCTCGACCTTGCTCTCCGGCACGTGCTGCTTCAATGGCAGCATTGAGTGCGAGTAAGTTTGTTTGCTCTGCAATATCGCCAATTACATCGAGCACTTTCACTATACTATTTACATCCTGATCTAGATCGGCGACCGCTTTACTTGCAGTATTTAATTGAGAAGCCAAACCTTGAATGTTTTCAACAGTACTGTGAATCAGCTTCTGAGTATGCTGACTTTGTTTATCGGCTTCGTCTGTGTTGTTTGCTGTATCACTTGCCGAGTTGGCAACATGGTTGGCTGAAGATGCCATTTCAGTCATAGCAGTGGCAATCATTGCTGTTGACTGCTGCTGGGATACGGTGAGATCGGCAATCGTATTTGAGCGTGATTCTACGGCAGATAACTCAGCGCGCAGTGCGTGCATGGATTTCTCAAGGTTTGTCACCATGGTGGCTAGTGATTGACTCATATCTTGCACCGCACGATAGATACTTCCTCTCGGCGCCACTGCATCAAAACTGGTCTGAATGTCGCCTTGTGCGACAGCTTGAACGGCTTTGCGCACATCGTTTGGCTCTCCACCAAGTAGATTGAGCATCTTGCGAATCGAGATAATCAGGCCACCGAGAATACTCCCCGCGATAACTAAACACAGTACAAGCTGCCATTGGGCGGTAGCCCAGAAGCGAGCATTCACCTCATTAAAACCGATCCCTGTACCTACAACCCAGCCCCAATGTGGTGTTTTCTCGGCAATAGAGTGTTTTTCTTCAATGCTTCCGTCGGCCTGCTTTTGACTCCAAGTATATTCGACGATTTGACCTGTTTTGCGCCCCAAAACATCTAAGATAAGTTGGCCGACGCTGTTGCCATCTCCATCACGAAAGTCGTGAAAGCTTGTTCCATGTAATTGAGGGTCAAGCGGAGCTGCAACAAAAATCATGTTCTCATCTGCGACATAAACGTATTCGTTGTCTTTGTAGATATTATTACGAAGTAGGCGAGTGGCTAATGATTTCGCTTCGTCCTCTGGCATTTTGCCTTCGATAGCCATTTTTTCTACTTCGGTAAGAATGCTGTACGCACTTTTGAATAGCTCAGTAACCCGAGCTTTGTTATCAAGGTTACTTGCGACGCGAAGTGTCCATAAGCCCGTTGCGGTCAGTGCTAGGAGTGCTAGCAATATGATCGCAGATAATAAATAGGCTTGAGTTTTTAGTTTCATATTTGGCTCACAAATAAAGTGTCATCACTATGCAAGGCATAGCTAAAAGAAGAAATGTAATAACTCGGGCATCTTAGTGAAGATGAATATGAGCGCATACTAGTGCGTATTGAAATTATGATGAGGATTAAATTTTTAGCGTAAAATAAGTGTTTTTTAGAGATTGGGCTTAATATTTTGCGATGCTAGAAACAGAGAAACAGAGAAACAGAGAAACAGAGAAACAGAGAAACAGAGAAACAGAGAAACAGAGAAAATGAAATGAACGTAGGGCAGATGCCAAAAAGCCGCATCAAAAGATGCGGCTTTTTAAAAATGGCTCCTCCTACTGGACTCGAACCAGTGACCTGCGGATTAACAGTCCGTCGCTCTACCAACTGAGCTAAGGAGGAATTATTCGTGTATCGTGTTTAGCAATGACACCAAATAATGGTGCCTCGAGGCGGAATCGAACCACCGACACGAGGATTTTCAATCCTCTGCTCTACCGACTGAGCTATCGAGGCAAAAGAATGGTGCCGACTACCGGAATCGAACTGGTGACCTACTGATTACAAGTCAGTTGCTCTACCTACTGAGCTAAGTCGGCACACTTTATTCTTTTTAGAAGAGATGAACTCTTCGTTTTAAGAATCTCATTCATATGAAATTCTTGAAGTTGGCTCCTCCTACTGGACTCGAACCAGTGACCTGCGGATTAACAGTCCGTCGCTCTACCAACTGAGCTAAGGAGGAACTATTCTGTTTTGTGTCTTGCCAATGATTTAAAATTAAGCAAGCGCACCAAATATGGTGCCTCGAGGCGGAATCGAACCACCGACACGAGGATTTTCAATCCTCTGCTCTACCGACTGAGCTATCGAGGCAAAAGAATGGTGCCGACTACCGGAATCGAACTGGTGACCTACTGATTACAAGTCAGTTGCTCTACCTACTGAGCTAAGTCGGCACACTTTATTCTTTGTGCTTTTGTCCGTGTTATAACATTTCGTTAAGACACCAACAAATCAAATTGTGGTGCCCGGAGGCGGAATCGAACCACCGACACGAGGATTTTCAATCCTCTGCTCTACCGACTGAGCTATCCGGGCGACGGAGCGCTATTAAACGGATTTTCCCGCTTTGCGTCAACCACTTTTTTTAAATAATTTCAAAAAAGTGCTTGTTCGAACGCTTTTTATTCAACTATCACTACAAAGTTTGCTTTGAGTTAAATTCCTTTTTGAAATTTGTAACTTTTTCTAGGTAACGACGTGCTTCTGCGTTCGGGTGTTTCTTAGTTAGTGCCCAATAAACTTGGTTGGGTTGCAACGAATTAAGATCTTGCATTGCGCGTTTGCGATCGCTGCGATGGAATGTGTTTAAAACACCTCCAGTACCACCATTGTAAGCGGAAATCATACTGTACTCGAGAGAGGTAGGGTGATGGACTTCTCTTAAATAACGATTTTTTAAGATGTAGAAATACGCAGTACCGGTATCGATGTTGTTTTCTGGATTAAACAAATATTCAGGGCTTGGTTGGCCTGAGCGCTTTTTCACGAGCTTGAATACGTCCCGACCGGCGGTTTTAGGTACAACTTGCATTAAGCCATACGCATTTGCCCAACTTACTGCGTACGGGTTGAAGCTGCTCTCGGTTTTAATAATGGCGTATATCAAATCTTCTGGAATATCGTATTTCTTAGAAGCTCGGCGCACGATATCGGCGTATTGGTAGCTGCGTGTTGAAAAATGGTCTTCAACCATGGGGATTTCGACGTAATACGCTTTCTTGAAATCAACGTCTTTGGTCTTGATCTTGTTTGCGATGAGATACTCCGCAAATCGGTTTGCCCGCCAAGACCACTGAATTGGCTTATTGTCTTGATCGACAACTTGTTTATACAGAAATGGTTGCCCTTCTAACGTGATTCCTTTTGAGGAGAACAAGTCGACGTGAGCTGGATCGTCTGGCGTGAGTAAGGTAGTGACAATCGCCTCTTTGAGGTGCTTTTGGGGCTCGGTAGGTGATACGGTTTCAATCGTGATCACGCCTTTGCGAAAGTCGACCTCGGCACGGCTAAGGTAGTTATCGATATATTTGACGTAATTACTTTTGCCTGCGTACTTAATTTCTTTTTTACCCCAGCGCTTTTGAATATTACCAGAGAAACTATTGATCAGGGCATCTAACGCGGCGGTATCTTTTTCAAATTGTCCAGGTAGCTCAGCTAAGTTATTGGCAAAACGGTTTGTGGGCTCGTAGTTGACGTCATAAATCTTTTCGACGAATTCACGGCTACAGCCAGCCATTAAAAGTGCGGCAGCAATAAAGACAATTTTTTTCATAAGTATCAGGGCTATTGAAGGTAATAGAAAAATGACACCACAAGTGGTTGTGATGTCATTGTTTTAACTCAAGCGACTTTATTCGCTCGGCGGTGTGTAACCTTCGATATGAACGTCTTTTCCTTCAAAGAGGAAGTTTACCATTTCTGTTTCGATCAGTTTTCGGTGCTCTGGATCCATCATGTTGAGTTTCTTTTCGTTGATCAACATGGTTTGTTTGTGTTGCCACTGAGCCCACGCTTCTTTCGAGATGTTGTCGAAAATGCGTTTACCTAGTTCACCAGGGTAAAGTTGAAAGTCTAGACCTTCGCCTTCTTTTTTTAGTCGAGCACAAAATACAGTGCGGCTCATAATGACTCCTTGTATTCAATTAACGAAGTTCGTGGGGTAGCGCTTCCAGCAATAGTTTTACTGGCGCGGCTAAACCGACTTCTTCAGGTTTAGATAAGTTATACCAAAGACCTTTGTTGCCTTCCATTATCACGTCCGGTTGCTTTGATAAATCAATCAAAATTGGCGTGATATCGAGGTGGTAATGGCTAAAGGTATGGCGAAAGGTAATCAGGGTTTGCTGCTGCTTGATATTGCTGGCTTGAATGCCACGTTGATCCAGTAGCAATTCAATGTCGCTTTCTACATCTACATGTTCGGTTTGTGGGAAGCAAAATAAGCCACCCCAAATGCCTGTTTGTGGTCTTTGTTCTAACCACACTTCATGACCATTTTCGGTGTTGTGGTGAAGCATTACAAAACGAGTTTGCTTGATTGGCTTGTCTTTTTTCGGTTTTTTACCCGGGTAGTCGAGCACATTGCCTTGTTGTTTTGCCACACACAGATCCGCAACAGGGCAGAGGCTACATTTGGGTTTGCTGCGTGTGCAGACCATTGCGCCCATGTCCATCATTGCCTGGTTATACTTATCTACGTCCGTTTGTGGGGTATGCGTTTCGGCAATTTCCCACAGCTGGTTTTCAACCTTTTTTTGTCCTGGCCATCCTTCGACTGCGAAACAGCGGGATAGGGTGCGCTTCACGTTGCCATCAAGAATCGCATGTGGTTGTTTATACACAGACGATAAAACGGCGGCTGCGGTAGAGCGGCCAATCCCCGGTAAGGCGTTCATTTTCTCTATATCAAGAGGAAACTCACCATTGTATGTAGAGGCGACCTCTTGTGCTGCTTTGTGAAGGTTACGGGCTCGGGCGTAATACCCTAAGCCAGTCCAAAGGTGCAGGACTTCATCTTGCTCAGCATTGGCAAGATCGATCACGGTTGGAAAACGCTCCAAGAAACGTTGGTAATACGGAATAACCGTAGTGACCTGAGTTTGCTGAAGCATGATTTCAGACAACCAGACACTGTATGCGGTCTTATTTTGTTGCCACGGAAGATCTTTTCTTCCATATGCGTCATACCATTCTAGGATGGCATTGGCGAAAGGTGTCACGACTTGCTCTGTATTCTATTATTGGTTAGGTGCAAAATTGCACCACATAATGGGCAAGAAGTACAACGGATAAACAGTAGGGATATAAAGAGGTGTGCTATTGCTTTTGGGCTGCCATAGGCCAAGAGCTCAACAAATACTTGCACCTCAGTAAATTCTTTGGATAATCCCCGCTTTGATTAATCAATGTGCAGGCAAAATCAATGAGTGAAGTAACCACTAACGAATACAACGAAGACGGAAAGCTGATCCGCAAAATCCGCAGCTTTGTGCGCCGTGAAGGGCGTTTGACTAAAGGTCAAGAGAGCGCGATGAATGAATGCTGGCCAACGATGGGTATTGACTTCAAAGCTGAACTTCTCGATTGGAAAGAAGTGTTTGGTAACGACAACCCTGTTGTACTAGAGATCGGTTTTGGTATGGGTGCTTCATTGGTTGAAATGGCAAAGAATGCACCAGAGAAGAACTTCATTGGTATCGAAGTACACAGCCCGGGTGTTGGTGCTTGTCTTGCGGATGCGCGTGAGGCGGGAGTTACTAACCTGCGTGTGATGTGTCACGATGCGGTAGAAGTATTCGAACACATGATTCCAAACGGCAGCCTATCGACACTGCAGTTGTTCTTCCCAGACCCTTGGCACAAGAAACGTCACCACAAGCGTCGCATCGTTCAATTAGGTTTTGCTGAAATGGTTCGTGAGAAGCTGATCCCTAATGAAGGTATTTTCCACATGGCGACAGACTGGGAAAACTACGCAGAGCACATGATTGAAGTGATGAACCAAGCGCCAGGTTTCGAAAACATTGCTAAAGATGGTGATTTCGTTCCTCGTCCAGACGACCGTCCTTTAACGAAGTTTGAAGCTCGTGGTCACCGTCTTGGTCACGGTGTGTGGGATATCAAATATAAGCGTATCGCGTAACTAGAGGAGTTCATGGGATGTACCATTACGCGATATTAGCGAATCCGGGTCATAACCGAATTTACTTTGATAGCGCAATGACCATTGCCTGTTCAGAGCTAAAAGCAATTTTAGCTTCACAAGGCGTGGATGTGACAGAAATTGGTAGTAAAGAGGTTGGCTTACCTGCAGCGTTGGTGTTTTCTTGTCAGGAAGCTCTAAGCGATGAGCAGACGCGAAGAATCGCAGCCTCTTCGATTTACTATGCACTATTTGAAGTGCGCGAAGATGGTTTACTTCGACCAATTCAAGCGCCAGCGTTCAATACTTTCCCGGAAAGCATGAGTCAGATTCTGCGTTATACCGGGAAAACAAACGAGCAGTTTACTCGCTTGATGGTGAATATCGGCATTAGTGCGTCCAATACGGGAAGTAAACAACTGACCTTAATGGATCCAATGTGTGGTAAAGGTACAACCTTGTTTGAAGGCTTGATCCATGGTTTGAACGTGGTGGGGGTAGAGATCAATGCCAAGTGGGTGCAAGAGATCCAGACCTTTATCGTTAAGTTCATGAAGAATGGCCGCTTTAAGCACAAAGTGAGCAAAGAAAAGCGCACTGCGGGTGGCAAGAAAGTGGCGGATGGTTTCGTGGTTGAAGCTGCAGCAAATAAAGAAGATTACAACCAAGGCAATCTTCAGTTTATGAAGCTGTATTCGGCTGATACTCGTATCGCTGATCAAGTCGTGAAAAAGAACTCAGTTGATGTGATGGTGTCTGACTTGCCTTATGGTGTGCAGCACGGCAGCAAAAATGCCAAGGACAGCAAACTGAACCGCAGCCCACTAGAGCTTTTAAAAGAGGCTCTGCCTGCATGGAAAGTGGTACTGAAAAAACAAGGTTCAGTGGTGTTGTCTTTCAATGAATTTACGTTGAAATGGAAAGACGTCGCGGCATTATTTGAAGAGCAAGGTTGGAAGGTACTTTCAGAAGAGCCTTACATCGGTTATCTTCACCGTGTTGATCAATCTATCAACCGCAATATTATTGTGGCAGTAAAACCATAATCGACTTGAGTCGAACGAACCCTATGGAAAAGCCAACGACACGTTGGCTTTTTTTACCTCTGAGCTCAACGAGTTCTCTTGTAAATAGAAGGTAGAGAATGAAACCGACAGTGGAAATTTTGACAGATATTTTGGCGGAAGTGCGCCCTTTAATCGGCCAAGGCAAAGTGGCTGATTACATTCCTGCTCTGGCAAAAGTACCCAGCAACAAGTTAGGTATTGCGGTATACACCAACGAAGGTGAGGTTATTAAGGCGGGCGATGCCGATGAACCTTTCTCTATCCAATCTATTTCAAAAGCATTGAGCTTGACGTTAGCGATGTGCTTGTACAAGCAAGAAGAAATTTGGTCTCGAGTGGGAAAAGAGCCTTCGGGGCAGGCATTTAATTCGCTAATCCAGCTAGAAATGGAGCAAGGTATTCCTCGCAATCCTTTTATTAATGCTGGAGCGATAGTTGTGGCGGATCTGTTGCAAACTCGCTTATCTGCACCTCGTCAGCGCCTATTGGAATTTGTACGTCAGCTTTCTGGTGATACTCATATTGTGTATGACAAAGTCGTCGCGGCATCCGAAATGATGCATGGTGATCGGAATGCGGCGATTGCATATCTCATGCGCTCGTTTGGTAACTTCGAAAATGAAGTAATTCCAGTGCTGCAAAACTACTTCCACGCTTGTGCACTGAAGATGAGCTGTGTCGACTTGGCTAAAACGTTTAGCTATTTGGCAAATAAGGGCACATCGGTACAAACGGGTAAGCCCGTTGTTTCTCCTGTGCAAACCAAACAACTTAATGCACTGTTAGCAACGTGTGGCTTGTATGATGGCGCGGGCGAGTTTGCTTATCGCGTTGGTATGCCTGGTAAGTCTGGTGTTGGTGGTGGCATTATCGCGGTAGTACCTGGTGAAATGACCATTGCAGTATGGTCTCCAGAGCTTGACCCTTCAGGTAACTCCCTTGCTGGTACTAAGGCGCTTGAATTGCTATCGGAGCGAATTGGCCGTTCGATTTTCTAATGTTGAATGTTCTATATAAAAAGCCTCTCAATTGAGAGGCTTTTTTGTTTTTGGGCTGCGTTACTCTTCGCTTTCTTCGGCCATAAAGGCTTCGAGCAAGTCATTAAGGAAGAGCTTCCCTTTTTCAGTAATTTGCCAATGAGTGGCGGTTTCACTCAAGTAGCCCATTTCTAACGCCCAATCAATCGTTTCTTGAATCGTACTGAGCGGCAAGCCTGTGGTGTCCACGTAATCTTGCTTCGGGCATGCTTCCATTAAGCGGAATCGGTTCATAAAGAACTCGAATGGACGATCTTCATCCGCGACGACATGTTCCGTATGCAGATAAGGTTTGACCATATTTTTATAAGCCGCTAAATAGCCACGCGGGTGTTTTACCTTTGTCGTTCGAATAATACGTCCGTCGGTAAAACTGAGTTTGCCATGAGAGCCACAACCGATACCAAGGTAATCGCCAAAGCGCCAGTAGTTGAGGTTGTGCTGACACTGATAGCCCGGCTTGCTGTAACCCGAGATTTCATATTGCACATAACCCGCGGCTGAAAGTTTTTGGTGTCCGAGCTCGAAAATATCCCACAAGTCATCATCGTCAGGTAGCGTTGGTGGCTTGTAGTAGAACATGGTGTTTGGCTCGATGGTCAGCTGATACCAAGACAGGTGCGGCGGTGCCAACTCAATCGCTTTGTCCAAATCTGCCAAGGCTTGTTCGATGCTTTGATCTGGTAAGCCGTGCATGAGATCGAGGTTAAAGCTGTTCAAACCGATTTGGTGCGCCAGCTTAGCAGCATTGACGGCTTCGTCTTGGCCGTGAATGCGCCCCAAACGCTCAAGCTTCTGTTGCTCAAAGCTTTGCACGCCGATAGAGATACGCGTTACACCAGCTTTGCGGTAGCCAACAAAACGCTCTGCTTCGATGGTGCCTGGGTTAGCTTCCATGGTGATCTCAATTTCTGGCTTAAACGGAATACGCGCTTCAATGCCCTTAAGTAGACGCTCGATGCCTTCTGCCGAAATCAAACTCGGCGTACCACCACCAATGAAGATTGAATGCAGTGGACGTGGCACTTCGTTAAGGCGGTATTTCTCAATGTCAGTATCTAAATCTTCTAGAAGAGCATTGATGTACTCTTCTTCTGGAATCTCGGTTTTGAGCGCGTGAGAGTTAAAGTCGCAATACGGGCACTTTTGTACACACCAAGGGATGTGTACATACAAGCTGAGTGCTGGGGGCGTTAACATGGTCTAATTCGCTCGTGATTACTGAGACACTTGCTCAGACAGTTGAGCAAACAACGACTTGAGCGCTTTACCGCGGTGAGACAGTTGTTTCTTACGTGCAGGTTCAAGTTCGGCTGACGCACAGTTGTTTTCAGGAACAAAGAAGATTGGGTCGTAGCCAAAGCCATTTTCACCGTGTGCTTCAGTTAGAATTCGGCCTTCCCATTTACCGTGACAGACGATAGGCGTTGGGTCGTTCTCGTGACGCATGAGGACTAATACGCAGTGGAAACGTGCTGTACGTTCTGCTTCTGGTACGCCTTCCATTGCCGCTAGCAATTTTTCTAGATTCTCTTGATCAGATGCGCTCTCGCCTGCGTAACGTGCAGAGTAAATGCCCGGAGCGCCTTTTAAGAAATCGACTTCTAATCCAGAGTCGTCTGCAATGGCAGGAAGCCCTGTTTCTTGTGCGGCATGGCGAGCTTTAATGATTGCGTTTTCAATGAACGTTGTGCCCGTTTCAGCTACTTCCGATACATTGAATTCACTTTGCGCTAATACTTCAAAGCCGAAGTCAGACAACAAATCTGCCATTTCACGAACTTTGCCTTGGTTACCAGTTGCTAGCACAATTTTTTTCATGGGAATCTCTTTTAATAGTGATAGAGGAGAACAAATCGTTCTCCTCTAGATATTCTTTAACTAATAAGTGGTTTTTAGCCTGCTTAGATCCAAAAGCTTTTGGATCATCACAACCCAATTACTCTTCAACATAAAACTTCTGGGTGAATTTAAGCTTACCTGAGCCTTTGTTTCCAGCTTTTACGTCAATATCGAGAGTAAAAGTTTCTTCGTGGGTAATTGGCAGTTCGGCTAAATAGTATATCGCATTGCCTTCTTTGACTTCACGAAAGGACAAGGTCTGAGTTTGGCCGATGAGGTTTTTCGCGCGTCCAGCAATTTTTGCTTCTAATGCAGGTTTACCCAATGAAGCTCTATCTAGCACGCTAATATTAACCACAGCGAGGTATCCATTACGCTTGATATCGTAGCTACGTGCGACTTTCGGTGTTAAGAATGTCGAGTTAAACGCGACATAGTGTACTTCGATATCTTTCATATTTTTAAACTGATCGGCGAAGCTTGGTAACGACAATAGGCTGATCAGTAATGCGGTAATCCATTTGCTCATTGTTACTTCCTCAAAGCACTTGTTATAAAACAACCATAGCCGCAATTTACCTTGGTCACGGGATAAAAATGCGAACTCAGTCATTGGTACTAGTAAGTGTGGTACAAAATTGTAAATAAAAAGCCATCATAAGATGGCTTTAATTTCTGTCGGTATCTGGGTAGGCGATTCTATCCGAATTTGTTTGTGCCGTCCTAATTCACCTTTTTCTATGTGAACCAAACCCTTAGCGATTTTAAACTGCTTGGCTAAGAACTTAGTTAGGTGCGCATTAGCTTTGCCATCGACAGGTGGAGCAGTAATGGCGATTTTGAGCTCTTCACCATGCAAGCCAACAATTTTATCGCGGCTTGCTTTAGGTTGAATATAGAGCTTTAGGATGATGTCCTCGCCATCTTGCCAAACTGCGGCTGACATTATAACTGGAACCAAATTGGACCAATGATATCACCCATCAAGAAGTTCGCGAACTGCAAGCCGATAAACAGCACCAGTACGCTCAAATCAAGACCACCAATAGCCGGAATAATACGACGGATTGGTGCGCACATTGGCTCGGTTAATTGATGGAATACGTACTCGATAGGACTGCGACCTTGGCTTACCCAGCTCAAAATTGCACGGATCAATAGTACCCAGAACAGCAGACCTCCAGCGGCTTTGATTAATGATAACAAGCCCAAGAACAAGAAATCAGCGCTGAAAGAGACGGAACCGTTCGAAGCTATCAGGATCAGAACGACAAATTTAAGCACACACAACACGTAGGCAAACAACAGTGTTGCTAGGTCAATATTCCCCACGGATGGGATAATGCGGCGCAGTGGACCAATGACCGGCTGAGTCGCTTTTACTATGAATTGCGAGAATGGGTTGTAGAAGTCTGCGCGTGCAGCTTGCAACCAAATTCGCAAAATTACGACCATGATGTACAGGTCAAATAGGGTTGAGATGAGAAAACTCATTGAATTCATAAGGTACCCTTAACAAGTGATGGATGATACTAAACGGAGTTCATCCAAATAATTAAAACAGTTTTTCCATTTCTTCCGCGCGAGCCACAGCAGCTTGCATGGCTTTAGCAACAATATCTGAAAGTTGATGTTCGTTGAATGTACGCAGTGCTTCTGCCGTTGTCCCACCTTTCGATGTCACGTTCTCACGCAGGGTCGATAGCTCAGTTTCTGGGTTGCTAACCACCATACTGGCCGCGCCCAATGCAGCTTGCTGAACCAATAGTCGAGCGGTGTCTTTATCAAAACCTTGAGCAATCGCTTCTGCTTGCATCGCCTCCATAAACAGGAAGAAGTATGCCGGAGCACTGCCTGCTGCGGCAATCACATTATTGATGCCAGACTCTTGCTCAACCCAACATACTTTACCGACCGCTTCCATTAACTCTGCAGCAAAAGCTTTGTCTTGCTCAGTTACATGGGCTGGTGCGAATAAACCACTCATGCCCAACCCAAGTTGTGATGGCGTATTTGGCATAACACGAACCAAGTTCAATTTGGTGGCTAGCATATCATCCAATCGTGAACAGTTGATGCCAGCGGCAATAGAAATCACCAGTTTATTAGTGAAATCGATCGCTTGCAGTGGTTTACAAACATCAGCCATCATTTGCGGTTTCACAGACAATACCACCACATCCGCTTCGGTCGCTGCTTGGATGTTATCGCTGGTGGTACGGATGCCAAAATCTTGTTCTAGCGGAAGACGGCGAGCCTCTGAAGGAGCTGTCGCGGTAATGTTTTGCGCTGGGTATCCGTTAGCAACCAAGCCAGAAACAATGGCTCTTACCATGTTGCCAGCACCAATGAAGGCGATTTTTTTATGTTCCATTTGTCTGATTTCCATCATGATATTTAGAGTTTGTTGTGCGCTCAGGTGTATAATGGCGCCGCTGTTACTTACTGCTCCTATTGGCGAGTAAGATGATTACGCGATTTACTCTTTAATTTAACGACGAATTTATGTCGCTAGTGAGCGTTTTGTTGATTTAGCTGTAGTCTCGCGCGCCGAAAATAGCGGTTCCAATACGAACCATTGTACTACCAGCTTCGATTGCAGCGGTCATATCACCACTCATTCCCATTGATAATGTATCGATTTCTGGGAACTGAGCTTCGAGTGTTTGCTTCAATGTGGCCAACTTCTGAAACTCATGAAGTTGTGATTCGTAGTCAGACACGTTGGCAGGAATCGACATCAACCCTCTTAAAGTGAGGTTGGGTAGGCGAGAAATCAACTCCGCCAGCTCGAATACTTCCGCTTCGGTGACACCAGACTTAGATGCTTCACCACTGGTGTTAACCTGAATCAGAACTTGTAGCGGTTTAAGTTCGCTTGGACGCTGATCATTCAGGCGTTGAGCAATCTTGGTTCGATCTATGGTGTGAACCCAATCGAAATGTTCGGCAACAAGTCGCGATTTATTCGACTGAATCGGGCCAATGAAGTGCCATTCGATTCGATTATCTGGATAATGCTCGGCAAAGTGCTGAACTTTACTGACGCCCTCTTGGACGTAGTTTTCACCAAAGGCGGTTTGTCCCGCTTGGTAGGCTTCGAGAATTGCCTCGACAGGTTTAGTTTTGCTTACCGCTAGAAGTTGCACTGACTCTGGAGTTCGACCACATTTTTGCTCGTCATATCGAATTTGAGAGGTGATATGTTCAATATTTTGTTGAATACTACTCATAGCTGTACTTTAGACTTAAGGATTTTAAATGGATATCACTGAGTTACTGGATTTTAGTGTAAAACATAATGCCTCGGATCTACATCTTTCTGCAGGTGTCCCACCAATGGTTCGTATTGATGGGGATGTGAGAAAACTAGGCATTCCAGCGTTTACACACCAAGAAGTGCATCGTTTGGTTTTCGAAATCATGAACGATGCCCAACGCAGTGAGTTCGAAGAAAAACTCGAAGTCGACTTCTCTTTTGAGTTGCATAACGTTGGTCGTTTCCGTGTCAACGCTTTCAACCAATCTCGTGGCTGTGCGGCAGTATTCCGTACCATTCCAAGTAGCATTCCAACTTTGGAAGAGCTGGAAGCTCCCGAGATCTTCAAAAAAATTGCGAACGCTGAAAAAGGCTTAGTTCTGGTTACTGGCCCAACAGGTTCTGGTAAATCGACGACCTTAGCAGCCATTGTTGACTACATTAACCGTAATCACAACAAGCACGTACTCACAATTGAAGATCCGATTGAATTTGTTCACAACAACAATAAATGTTTGATCAACCAGCGTGAAGTACACCGTGATACGCATAGTTTCCAAAACGCACTGCGCAGCGCATTACGTGAAGACCCGGATGTTATTCTGGTTGGTGAGATGCGTGACAAAGAAACCATCAGTCTTGCGTTAACGGCGGCGGAAACGGGGCACTTAGTGTTCGGCACGTTACACACTAGCTCAGCGGCAAAAACCATTGACCGTATTATCGATGTGTTCCCTGGCAGTGATAAAGACATGGTGCGCTCGATGCTTTCTGAATCCCTTCGTTCGGTTATCGCGCAAAAGTTATTGAAACGTAATGGTGGTGGCCGTATTGCATGCCATGAAATCATGATGGCAACGCCTGCGATTCGTAACTTGATCCGCGAAGACAAAGTCGCGCAGATGTATTCGATCATTCAAACTGGTGCGGCTCACGGCATGCAAACCATGGAGCAAAATGCTCGTCAGTTAATGGCACAAGGTATGGTCGCTCGTGAAGAGGTCGATAGTAAGATCGGGTTAGAAGTGCAGCAATTCTCGTAATACGTAGGTGAACACGGAAGATGGATCTAGATAAATTTCTCGAAGGCATGCTGGCGCTGAAAGCGTCGGATCTTTACATCACGGTTGGAGCGCCAATTCTATTTCGTGTGGATGGCGAATTGCGACCACAAGGTGAAAAACTCACCGAGAGTGATGTAGCGGCATTACTCGACAGTGCTATGGAGCCAGATCGGCGTCAGGAATTTCGTAAAAGTCGTGAGTCGAATTTTGCCATTGTGAGAGATTGTGGCCGCTTCCGTGTTAGTGCCTTTTTTCAACGCGAGTTACCAGGCGCAGTGATTCGTCGTATTGAAACCAATATTCCCAACTTTGAGCAATTAAAGTTACCGTTAGTGTTGCAAGATTTAGCGATAGCCAAGCGTGGTTTGGTGCTGGTGGTTGGTGCTACTGGGTCAGGTAAATCCACCACAATGGCGGCAATGACGGGCTATCGAAACAGCAACAAGACGGGACACATTTTGACGGTCGAAGATCCGATCGAATTCGTGCATGAGCACAAGCGCTGTATCGTGACTCAACGCGAAGTTGGGTTAGATACGGAAAGCTATGAAGTTGCGCTTAAAAACTCGCTGCGCCAAGCGCCAGATATGATTTTGATTGGAGAGATCCGTAGCCGTGAAACAATGGAATACGCGATGACATTCGCTGAAACAGGCCATTTGTGTATGGCAACTTTGCACGCCAACAACGCCAACCAAGCCTTAGAGCGCATTCTTCACTTGGTACCGAAAGATCAAAAAGAACAATTCTTGTTTGATTTGTCGATGAACCTAAAAGGTGTGGTTGGTCAGCAGCTGATCCGAGATAAGAATGGGCAGGGGCGTCATGGTGTGTTTGAGATCTTGCTAAATAGCCCACGAGTATCTGATTTGATCCGTCGCGGAGATTTGCATGAGTTGAAGTCAACCATGGCTCGCTCAAATGAGTTTGGTATGCTGACGTTCGATCAATCTCTTTATAAGTTGGTGATGCAAGGTAAGATCAGCGAAGAAGATGCGCTGCACAGTGCCGATTCGGCGAATGATTTGCGCTTGATGTTGAAAACACAGCGTGGCGAAGCATTCTCTACGGGCAGTCTTGCTAACGTTCAGATCGATATGGATTAAGCGTGTTTAGACGAAAAAAGGTTGGCACTTGCCAACCTTTTCTTGTTTTGAGTATTGTGTTTTATTCACCCCAGAGGGCTTCAAACCAGCTTTCTAGAATCACCACCGCTGACTGGCAGTCCACATTCCCTTTCGATAGGGCTTTGTAGCCGCCCATGCTGAACAACTCCGCACGAGCTTCTGCTGTAGATAAACGCTCATCATGCAGTTCAACAGGTAAGCCGTATCGGCCTTGCAGACGCTTAGCAAATTTTCGTGCACGAGGGGTTATGGTCTCAAGGTCTTTGCCATGAAGATCAGTTGGTAAACCGACCACTAGCAAATCTGGCTGCCACTCTTTGATTTGCTTTTCGATATCGTCCCAATTTGGAATACCGTCATTGGCTTTAAAGGCTTTTAATGGGGAAGCTGTACCAGTAATTTCTTGGCCAATAGCGCTACCAATGCTTTTGGTTCCAAAGTCAAAAGCCATAATTGTGCGTGACATAAGGTGTCTCTATCTAATGTAACTGTATTTCGGACTAAGCATGTCCAGAGTCTGCTGAAAGATGACTGGGGTCGATGCCCAGCTTTTCGACCGCTTTCTTCCAACGCTCGTTGATTGGTGTATTAAAGATAATTTCAGGCGTCGCTTCAATGGTGAGCCAAGAGTTTTCGACCAGCTCATTTTCTAATTGGCCTGCACTCCAACCTGAGTAGCCAAGTGCCACTAAGTAATCACTTGGTTCTGCTTCTGTTCCTAACACCGAAAGAATATCACGTGAAGTGGTTACCGCGAGGTCATCGGTCATTTGAACGCTGGACTCGTAGTAATCTTTAGGTTTATGCAGAATAAAACCACGATCTTCCGAGATTGGGCCGCCATTGTAGACTGGTCTATCTAGGCTGGCTTCAAATAGGCGCGGGTGTACTGGCTGAACTTCCACCTGCTTGAGCATGTTGCCGACGGTGATATCAACAGGAGCATTGATCATCAACCCCATAGCGCCGTCTTCGTTGTGCTCACAAACGTAGATCACGCTGTTTTGAAAGTACGGATCTTTCATCCCAGGCATGGCAACTAAAAAGTGATTTGTGAGATTCATACTCATATTGACCCTTAACTCTCGTAAATGCCCCTAAGCAAACATCATACAGTTTACCATCTAGGTATGTGCATGAGTTTGCTTAAGTTAATGTACTACGCTCTCTATTAACTGTAATACAGTTTGAGTTATTCGCCTTTTACTCGACGCTCAATCGCATCCATCAGTTTGCCAGTGATTGAGATGTCAAAAGCCGCTTCAATTTCACGAATACAGGTTGGGCTGGTGACGTTGATTTCCGTTAGCTTATCGCCAATTACGTCAAGGCCAACAAAGATAAGGCCTTTTTCTTTCAGTGTAGGAGCCACAGTTTGAGCAATCTTAATATCGGTCTCGCTTAGTGGTCGAGCCTCACCTGTGCCACCAGCTGCAAGGTTACCGCGCGTTTCACCTTTTGCAGGAATACGAGCTAGACAGTAAGGCATTGGTTCACCATCTACGACTAAGATACGTTTGTCACCGTTGCTGATATCTGGCACGAAGGTTTGCGCCATTGCGTAGTTTTGACCGTGGTTGGTCAGTGTCTCGATGATTACAGAGACATTAGGGTCGTTTTCTTTTACGCGGAAGATAGATGCGCCGCCCATACCATCAAGCGGTTTTAGGATGACATCACCATGTTTTTCACGAAACTCTTTAATTTTCTCTGCTTTTCGCGTCACGATTGTCGTTGGTGTCAGCTCAGGGAACCACGCTGTAAACAGTTTTTCATTACAATCACGTAGACTTTGAGGTTTGTTAACGATCAGTGCACCTTGTTCTTCTGCACGCTCAAGGATGTAAGTCGCGTAGATGTATTCTGTGTCAAACGGAGGATCTTTACGCATTAGTACAGCGTCTAGCTCAGACAGTTTGATCGTTTGCTCTGATTTGAACTCGTACCAACCGTTTGGATCTTCTTTTAGTTCCACCACTTTAGTATCTGCAATAGCAACGCCTTGATCGAGATGCAGATCATTCATTTCCATGTAGTGGATTTCATAGCCGCGTCGTTGCGCTTCAAGCATCATGGCAAAGCTAGAGTCTTTTTTGATGTTAATGGACGAAATTGGGTCCATCACAATGCCGAGTTTGATCATTATTTTTCTCCGTTTAACCAAGATCGCCGAAACGAACTTGTAAGGCTGTAATTGCTGTCAGAGCCGCTGTTTCGGTGCGCAGAACGCGAGGGCCGAGTAGCGTTTCTTCAAATTGATATTCTCGAGTCATCTCGATCTCTTCAGACGATAAACCGCCTTCAGGGCCGATCAGTAGGCGCACTTTCTCAACAGGTGTTGGCAGTGTGTTGATTGAGTAGTTAGCACGAGGATGAAGATTGAGCTTTAAGCCATCGTACTCTTCTTTACACCACTCTTCCAAGCTCATAATTGGACGAATTTCTGGAACGACATTGCGTCCACACTGCTCACAGGCACTGATGGCGATTTTTTGCCATTGCGCGAGTTTTTTCTCAAAGCGCTTTTGGTCAAGCTTGACGCCACAACGTTCGGAAATCAGAGGTGTGATGGTATTGACGCCAAGTTCCACTGACTTTTGGATAGTGAACTCCATCTTATCGCCACGTGAAATAACTTGACCAAGGTGCAGGTCTAAAGGGGATTCAATACTGTTTTCTACACGCTCGGTAATGTTAACCAAAACCGTCTTTTTGCTGACTTCACTGATAACCGCTGGGAATTCTGCGCCGCTGCCGTCAAATAGGAGAACGTCTTGGCCTTCTTTCATGCGCAGAACACGGCCGATATGGCCTGCTGCGTCGTCACTTAAAGCAAGTGAGCCAAGTTGATGAATGGTTTCTGGATGATAAATTCGAGGGATACGCATGAGATTTCCAGCAAGAGAATAAACTTAAACCCTAACATGGATGCTTTAAACCGAAAAAACAAGGGGCAAGAAGCGTTTCAATATCAGTTATTGAAACGCTTCAAGGTAGAGGAGCACTAGAGTGCGCGACAGGCTTTTTGAACAAATGGGTTATGATTGCCTTGTACTTTGGCAATGCGCTCGTCACGCTCACATTCCCATTTATCGACTGGGTAGGTTTTGTTCCAAGCACTCATCAACTGCGTTTGCTGTTTTGATAATTTAAAGCCGTACTCTTTGCTCATGTATAGGTAGGTACGAGCAATCGAACCTCGAGCACGGTCTGGTGGCATGACTTTACGCTGCTTAAAGTTCACTTGCATCTCACAGCGACCATAACTCACGCCATCGACGCCGTTCCATTGGCTAAAGTTGTAGTTCGAACGGTCACCGTTTACTTCACCAATAGCAGGGGTTAGGTTGTGCAGGTCTGCTTCCATCAAGCGAAAGGTTTTGTCTTTTTTCTTGCAGTTTTTACGTCCGCCATCTTGCCAGCATTGACGCTGGTGGCCAAATTGCCACGCAGGTACAACGTGCTCCCATTCGATTCGTGCGGCCCGCTTTTCCTGTTTACGGACTTGGTAACCGCAAGAGGCTAAATCTGGGGAGCCTTTTTTGCCTTGCCATTGAATGTTGCAGCCACAGTAAAAGCTCGTTGGATGGTCTTGATAAATTTTTACCGCCTCACGTTTGGCGGCAGAGAATGAACTTGGTGGCGCGGCAACCGCAGTGCTAGAAAGCGCGATAAGTAACAGAGAGAATAGGTATTTCATGATTAAAGTCTTTATAAAGTATGACTTTATTCATGATAACACGCATAAAATGGCTTTAGTGATGAGTAAGTTAACAATAAGTGGCGAAGGGAAGGTTTTGATAAACTCGATCTTTATTTTGGGAACGCAAGTAACACTATGAGATATAGATTACGATAACTGAACGCCCGTGAAGTTAAGTGGTTGGCGGCATTTTTGACAAGAGTACGTCGCCTCTTTGCGCAGCACTTTATTATGACGGCGAATCGATAGAGGGTAGGTCATACAGCCACAACGATACTCAAAGGTTTTACCTTGAACGGATTTTACTTCAAAGCTGTGAGTGGTTTTGGCGGGCACTTTAAATACGGCTTCCATGACACCTTGCCATTCTTTGCCGTGAGGCCTAACTCGTCCGTAAACCTGATAAGTAATCAGGTGTGCCACCTCGTGAGGAATGACTTCATCTAAGAATTCTTGGGTGTTTTCGCGAAATAAAACGGGATTCAGGCGCACTTGATTCAATTGAAGGTAGGCTTTTCCTGCCGCTTTCCCGCGGACGTTGAAGGTGATTGTTGGAATAGGGAAAGAACGTTTGAAAGCTTGCTCTGCCATCGCGATGCAGTCCGCCATCACTTGCTTGGCTTTATAGCTTAGTTCTATATCCACAATTCACCTCGATAAATCAAATAAAAAAGCCCCCGCATTTGCGAGGGCCAGATCATAGCATCAGTTAATTATGGTGTGTGTTTTTTCTTGATGGTGGCATGGTAAGCATGCCATGTACCGTAGCCTAGAATTGGCATGGTAAACAACATTCCGATCCCGTAGGTCGCAAAGCCGATAAGAATACCGCCGCAGATGATCGCCGCCCAAACAATCATCGCTGGAATGTTGGATTTCACGGCATTAAAGCTGGTAAATACAGCGGTCATCATGTCTACGCGACGCTCCATCATAAGCGGAATAGAAAAGGCTGAAATGCTAAACACCACACAAGCCAAAACAAATCCAACTAAAGATCCTATCACAAGGAAGGGTAGGAACTCACTTAAAGATGCCCCTTGAACAGAAGGGTAAAGCGCATGAAGTAGAGCGGCAATACGCATCCAAAATATCATACACACTGCGAGTAACACGGCGAATGCCCATTGAGATGTTGAATTACGACCGATCGCTTTCATTGAATGGAACAAGCTTGCTTTGTGTCCACGCTCTCTCTCCCAACTGGCATCATACAAGCCGAGCGCGAGAAACGGACCGATTAACATGTAAACAATCAAACTGGGCATGACGACCAAGTGTGTGCCTTGCCACTGAACGAGCAAAACAATGCCTATGGCAGCTGCCATAAAACAGATGCCATAGAAAGCACTAATAAGCGGCATTCGCACGAAATCATGCAGACCTAATGCGAGCCAATGAAAAGGTGCAGAAAGATTGACCGTATTGCACGGTATGGTTCTGGCGTATTCGTTGTCTGGCACTTCCTTTCGCTTGTTGTGGAAGTCCGATGGATTAACAGTTCGAGGCATAACTCCTCCTTGATTTATTCCCACATTATCCGCTTATACCAACTGACAGCGGTTTTTGTTCAGTCAAACTTGAAGCGACTTTTTCAAGTTTACATCTGAGCATTGGCTTAGTTTGGTATCGGCCATAAAGATGCCTGACTCATGTCTTTACTTAAGTGTTGCTTCCACAGTCGCCAGCATCCGACGTCTCTATTTAAATTGGAATTAACAATATTTTAACTATTGGCGGAGATGGGATAATTTACAAATAATTGCTTAAAATTTATTCGGTATAAAAATGAGGGAGAAACAGGACTGCTTTGTGGGGCAGGGCGGTATGAGCTGAAATGGCTGGATAAACGTTGCTGAAAATAAAAAGCCCCCGCCATAGGCGAGGGCTTGATTGATTCTTGCTTGGCTTGATTATTTGATGCCAGCGAAATCGCGTAGAAGTGCAGCTTTGTCTGTCGCTTCCCACGGGAATTCTTCACGACCGAAGTGACCGTAAGCCGCTGTCTTCTTGTAGATAGGTTGAAGAAGGTTAAGCATTTCTTGTAGGCCGTATGGACGTAGGTCGAAGAATTGACGAACTGCTTCAATGATGATGTCGTGAGATACTTTCTCAGTACCGAACGTTTCCACCATGATAGACGTTGGATCAGCAACACCGATTGCGTAAGAAAGTTGGATCTCACAACGGTCAGCCATGCCAGCCGCTACGATGTTTTTCGCTACGTAACGTGCTGCGTATGCTGCACTACGGTCAACTTTTGATGGATCTTTACCAGAGAACGCACCGCCACCGTGACGAGCTGCGCCGCCGTAAGTATCTACGATGATCTTACGACCTGTTAGACCACAGTCACCCATAGGACCACCGATTACGAAGCGACCCGTTGGGTTGATGAAGAAGTTTGTTTCTTTGTTGATCCACTCAGAAGGTAGCACTGGTTTAATGATCTCTTCCATTACCGCTTCACGCAGGTCTGAAGTTGAGATTGAATCACAGTGTTGAGTTGAAAGAACAACCGCGTCGATACCAACGATGTTACCTTGATCGTATTGGAATGTTACCTGAGATTTTGCATCAGGACGCAACCAAGGTAGTGTGCCGTTTTTACGAACTTCTGCTTGCTTTTGAACAAGACGGTGAGAGTAAGTAATTGGCGCTGGCATTAGTACTTCAGTTTCGTTACAAGCGTAACCAAACATGATGCCTTGGTCGCCTGCACCTTGTTCTTTAGGGTCAGCTTTATCAACACCTTGGTTGATATCTGGCGACTGTTTACCGATTGTGTTTAGTACCGCACAAGAATCTGCGTCAAAGCCCATATCTGAATGTACGTAGCCGATTTCACGAACGGTTTCACGAGTTAACTCTTCGATGTCTACCCATGCTGAAGTCGTGATTTCACCACCCACCATTACCATACCGGTTTTAACGTAAGTCTCACATGCAACACGAGCCTTTGGATCTTGCTCTAGAATCGCGTCAAGAACCGCATCAGAAATCTGGTCTGCAATTTTATCTGGATGACCTTCTGATACTGACTCAGAAGTAAACAGGTGCTTAGCCATGTTAGCTCCACTATATCTGGTTTAAAACTGGGGAATGATAAACTCTCCAGCGCAAATTAATACTAATTTTTGTAGGTGTATCTACATCTAGACGTCTATTCTAAATTTGATTGCTCGAATTACAAGCTCTTTTTTGGTTTTTGTTATAACCAAACGTTTGCCTGATTTATTGATAATTTTAAGAACTTCGAACGATTTGGCGCGAAAGGTGCAATATTTGTGAGGTTTTGGACTGGAAAACGTTTGCACACCCAACAGGGCTTTGAGAGAATTATGACCTACTTTTCGTTTCGCTTAATGTACTCAGGAGCAGACATGTCGTCTCGTAAACATCTTGCCAATGCAATTCGTGCTCTAAGCATGGATGGTGTTCAACAAGCTAACTCAGGCCACCCAGGCGCACCAATGGGTATGGCTGATATCGCTGAAGTTCTTTGGCGTTCTCACCTAAACCATAACCCTTCAAACCCAGAGTGGGCCGACCGCGATCGCTTTGTGCTGTCAAACGGTCACGGCTCAATGCTTATTTACTCTCTACTGCACTTAAGCGGTTATGAGCTATCTATTGACGATCTGAAAAACTTCCGTCAATTGCACTCAAAAACCCCAGGTCACCCAGAGTACGGTTACGCGCCTGGTATCGAGACAACAACGGGTCCTCTTGGCCAAGGCATCACTAATGCTGTTGGTATGGCTATCGCAGAGAAAGCACTAGCGGCACAGTTCAACAAAGAAGGCCACGACATCGTTGACCACTTTACGTATGTGTTCATGGGTGACGGCTGTCTAATGGAAGGCATCTCGCACGAAGCATGCTCTCTAGCAGGTACGCTAGGTCTAGGCAAACTGATCGCGTTTTGGGATGACAATGGCATCTCTATCGATGGTCACGTTGAAGGTTGGTTCTCTGACGATACACCTAAGCGTTTCGAAGCTTACGGCTGGCACGTAATCCCAGCGGTAGATGGTCACGATCCTGAAGCAATCAACGCAGCGATTGAAGCGGCTAAAGCGGATCCTCGCCCGACTCTAATCTGTACTAAAACAATTATCGGTTTCGGTTCTCCTAACAAGTCTGGCTCACACGACTGTCACGGTGCACCATTAGGTCACGATGAGATTCAAGCGGCTCGCGAATACCTAGGTTGGGAGTACGGCCCATTTGAGATCCCGGCAGATGTTTACGCTGAGTGGGACGTAAAAGAAGCAGGTGCAGCGAAAGAAGCGGCTTGGAATGAAAAGTTCGAAGCATACGCAGCAGCTTACCCTGTAGAAGCAGCAGAGCTTAAACGTCGTCTAAACGGCGAACTTCCAGCGGAATGGGAAGAAAAAGCGAACCAAATCATTGCTGATCTTCAAGCAAACCCAGCGAATATTGCATCACGTAAAGCATCGCAAAATGCACTAGAAGCGTTTGGTCAAATGCTTCCTGAGTTTATGGGTGGTTCTGCTGACCTAGCGCCTTCTAACCTGACCATGTGGTCTGGTTCTAAGTCTCTAGAAACGGATGACTTCTCTGGCAACTACATCCACTACGGTGTACGTGAATTCGGTATGACCGCTATCATCAACGGTATCGCATTGCACGGTGGTTTCGTTCCTTACGGCGCAACATTCCTAATGTTCATGGAATACGCTCGTAACGCAATGCGTATGGCTGCGCTGATGAAAATTCAGAACATCCAAGTGTACACGCACGATTCGATTGGTCTTGGCGAAGATGGCCCAACTCACCAACCTGTTGAGCAAATGGCATCTCTACGCGTAACGCCAAACATGAGCACATGGCGTCCGTGTGACCAGGTTGAGTCTGCCGTAGCATGGAAACTAGCGATTGAACGTAAAGATGCACCAACAGCACTTATCTTCTCTCGTCAAAACTTAGCGCAACAAGATCGTACAGCTGAGCAAGTAGCGAACATCGCGAAAGGTGCTTACATCCTGAAAGATTGCGAAGGCAAGCCAGAGCTAATCCTTATCGCAACAGGCTCTGAAGTTGAGCTAGCAGTAGAAGCTGCGACTCAACTAACGGCAGAAGGTAAGAAAGTACGCGTTGTTTCAATGCCATCAACGGATGCATTCGACAAACAAGACGCCGCTTACCGTGAAGCAGTATTGCCATCAGACGTAACAGCACGCATCGCTATCGAAGCGGGCATCGCAGACTTCTGGTACAAGTACGTTGGTTTCGATGGTCGCATCATCGGCATGACGACATTTGGTGAATCTGCACCTGCTGGTCAGCTATTCGAGATGTTTGGCTTCACGACTGAAAACGTAGTGAACACAGCAAAAGAATTGCTAGTGTAACTGCTAGATTGTCTCAATAGTCGAACGTAAAGGACGACTGTTAGATAATAAAGTTGGAAAGGCCATCATTGCGATGGCCTTTTTTGTCAGGTTTTCCAACCTTGTGGAATGCTTTGGTGAATACAGTCTAAAAGTACGGATAAGCGTAATGGCGGTCTTCCTGCAGGCGTATAGCAGTTAATGGAGATGGGCTCTGAAAGCCAACCTTCTAAGCAAGGTGTGATTCGACCCGGATGATGTTTCTCGTAGCCGCTTGCTGTCCAAGTTGGCAGCAGTCCTATACCATGACCATTCGCGATGCTGTCGATCTGCATTGCGATGTTGTCGCTGTATAAGCGACTCACAAATGGCTCTAAAAAGAACTCACCGTGTTGAGGGTGTGTGAGCATCAATCCATTTTCTTGTACCGAGCCAAAATCGATCCACGGATGCGCTTCAAGCTCTTTGGGGTGCAGGATCGAACCGTGCTTATCAAGATAAGCTGGAGAGGCAAAGGGCGTGTAACGAAATGAGCCTAATACTTCTTTGCGCCAATCGAGATCTTTACGCTCACCGAGCCAGATGAACAAATCTGGGTCATGGTGTGCTTCAGAAAAGTCACTGGTAAGCTGAACCCTAACATCAGGATTATCGGCAAGAAAACCGTTGAGCACACCACCTAGCCAACTTCTAACTAATGCTGTGTGACAAACAATATGCAGCGGCCCTGAAACTTGGTTTGTTAAACCTTGAAGCGCGTCATAACTCTCTTCACTTAGCTCAAGAATCTGGCGACTGTAGTGGGCAAAAATTTCTCCCGCTCTTGTCAGAACTAATCGGTTACCTTGTCTTGCGGTTAGAGCCTGACCGAAATCTTCTTCTAATTGTGCTAAGCGACGACTCAGCGTTGATTTAGGCTGGTTAAGGGCCTTGGCAGCGGCGGTCAAACTCTTATGCTGATTGAGCGCATCAAAGGCTCTAATTGATGCTAAGTCGTGCATATTTCATTTACTCCTTACTGCGTTATGCACGGGTTCCATAAATGGGAAAAACCGTTCCATAACTCTCACTATGCATCTCATTCTATTTGTGAATAATTCACTTTCGAAAATAATAATCATTATCAATTATGGAGATGTAGATGTCTACTCTTAGACTGCCAGTTATTACTGCAACTGGTATTTTAGCCTTCGTCAGTGTCCCTCATGTGTTTGCCAATGATGCGGTTTCTAAAATGGAAACAGTGGTTGTAACTGCATCAAGTTATGAGCAATCTCAAGCGGACGCGCCTGCAAGTATTAGTGTGATTTCACGTGAGGAGTTGGACTCTCGTTATTACCGCGATGTGACTGATGCACTAAAAAGCGTGCCTGGTGTCGTCGTAACAGGTGGTGGTGACACTACCGATATCAGTATCCGTGGTATGGGTTCTAAATACACTTTGATACTGGTCGATGGTAAACGTCAAAGCACACGTGAAACTCGCCCAAATAGTGACGGCCCTGGTATCGAACAAGGCTGGTTACCCCCTCTTCAAGCGATTGAGCGAATTGAAGTTATCCGTGGTCCAATGTCGACGCTTTATGGCTCTGATGCGATTGGTGGTGTAATTAACGTGATCACGCGAAAAGACGCGATGGAGTGGACAGGTAATGTTCAGCTAGGCACGGTTCTGCAAGAAAACAGTCGCTCGGGCGGAGAGCAGAGCGCGAATTTCTTCGTCAATGGGCCGCTAGCCGAAAATCTATCTCTCCAAGTATACGGTCAGTATACCGCAAGAGAAGAAGACGATATTGAATACGGTTATGAAGATAAAGATATGCAAAGTATCTCTTCAAAACTGACCTACCAGATTAATGACCGCCATTCTGTGCAGCTAGAGGGTGGCACATCGGCACAAAGTCGCCGCGGTAACGTTGGCCTTTCCGTACCAACGACGGGTTGCCGAAGAGGTTGTGAGGATTCACTCAACGAATATCGTCGTAATTATGTAACGCTAAGTCACAATGGCGACTGGGACTCGGTTGGCATCTCAGATACTTACTTACAACGTGAAGAGAGCGAGAACAAATCTCGCGAGATGACGATCACCAACACCACGTTCAAATCGAGCTTAGTGACTGGTATTGGAAACCATACGCTGACAACCGGTGTGGATGCTACTCACGCCGAGCTTGAAGATTTTACTTCCAATAAAGCGTCATCGAAGACCGAAACATCGAATACGCAGTGGGCTGTTTTCATTGAAGATGAGTGGAGAATCGCCGATCCGTTTAGCGTTACGCTTGGTGGTCGTCTAGATCATGACGAAAACTATGGTGCGCACTTTAGTCCGCGTGTCTATGGTGTATGGCGAGTTGACCCATCTTGGACTGTGAAAGGTGGCGTGGCAACAGGTTTCCGTTCTCCGCAATTACGTGAAATTACTCCTGGTTGGGCGCAAGTCAGTGGCGGCGGTAATATCTACGGTAACCCAGACCTTGACCCTGAAACGTCGCTAAACAAAGAAATCAGTGTCTTGTATCAAGGTGACTCTGGTTTAGATGTCTCTTTGACTGCGTTCCATAATGAGTTCAAAGACAAGATCACACGTGTTGTTTGTCCAGATACCATCTGTACAGATGGACCAAACCAATGGGGGGCAGATCCAACGTACCGCATTAACGTGGACGAAGCGGTCACACAAGGTATTGAAGCGACCTTAGCATCGCCATTAACGGAAACCATTTACCTCAGCTCGAGCTACACATTTACCGACTCAGAGCAAAAAACAGGTGAATACAAAGGCATGCCGCTGCAACAGTTACCAAAGCATCTGTTTAATGTGGATGTAACTTGGCAAACAACAACAGATCTAGAAAGCTGGGCTAAAGTCACTTACCGAGGTAAAGAAATGGATCCGGTTACTGGCCCATCAAGAAACAGTATTGTAGAGCCTGCTTATACCTTTGTGGACGCTGGTGTGACATACCAGTTAACCGATAATACTCGTATTAAAGGCGCGATCTATAACTTGCTGGATGAGGAAATCAGTTACGAAGAATACGGATATGTCGAAGATGGTCGTCGCTACTGGTTAGGTTTAGACGTCGCATTTTAATTATTGTTGTAATAAGGCCGAGCATTGTCTCGGCCTTTTTTAATCCTGCTTTACTATGATTCAACAGGTGCGTTTTTCAGCCTGATCAGGTAGTATCTGTGACACGAAATTTTTGGTAGGGCGAAGGATAAATGCTAAAGGTTGCGATCAATGGATTTGGACGTATAGGTCGTAATGTTCTGCGAGCCGTATATGAAAGCGGAAAACATCAGCAGATCAAGGTTGTGGCGGTTAACGAATTAGCGCAGCCAGAAGCGATGGCGCACCTACTGCAATATGACACTAGTCATGGTCGCTTCGGTAAAAAAATCTCCCACGACCAAGAACACTTGCATGTTCATCATGATAGCGGCGAATATGACTCTATTCGCATTCTTCACCTCTCTGAACTCGAACTACTTCCTTGGCGTGATTTAGAAGTCGATATTGTCTTGGATTGCACTGGCGTGTTTGGTTCACAAGCCGATGGGCAAGCGCATATAGAAGCTGGCGCGAAGAAAGTGCTGTTTTCACACCCGGGCGCAAACGACATAGATAATACGATTATCTATGGTGTGAACCACGAAACTCTGAAAGACGAACACCGTGTTGTCTCCAATGGCTCTTGCACCACCAACTGTATCGTTCCAATCATTAAAGTGTTAGACGAAGCCTTCGGTATTGAGTCCGGTACCATTACCACGATTCACTCTTCCATGAACGATCAGCAAGTAATCGATGCGTACCATAACGATCTACGCCGTACCCGCGCTGCGAGCCAATCTATTATTCCGGTTGACACCAAGTTGCATAAGGGGATTGAAAGAATCTTCCCGAAATTTTCCAACAAATTCGAAGCAATTTCTGTTCGTGTCCCAACCGTTAACGTCACCGCAATGGATTTAAGTGTCACAATTAATACAAATGTGAAAGTTAATGACGTAAATCAAACCATTGTTAACGCATCTCAGTGTACATTACGTAACATTGTTGACTATACTGAATCGCCACTCGTTTCCATCGACTTTAACCACGACCCCCATAGTGCGATTGTAGATGGAAGCCAGACTAGAGTGAGTAACGGGCAACTCGTAAAAATGCTCGTTTGGTGCGACAACGAATGGGGCTTTGCTAACCGGATGCTGGATACTGCCTTAGCAATGCAAGCTTCTTCTCAAGTGGAGCAGTAATGACGAAGAAGTGATGGAGAATTTTTATTTCAAGCCTTGAAATAAACCCATGATATCTCCATATCATCTATAACCAGTTTGAAGAATTAACAGGCTTGGCAGGGTTGCCGAGTTTTCAAAAACTTTAATTATCAATATTTGAGAGGACACATCATGTCTGTAATCAAGATGACTGACCTGGATCTTGCAGGTAAACGTGTATTTATCCGTGCCGACCTAAACGTGCCAGTAAAAGACGGTAAAGTAACTTCAGATGCACGTATCATCGCATCTCTTCCAACTATTAAGCACTGCCTAGAAGCAGGCGCTAAAGTAATGGTTACGTCTCACCTAGGTCGCCCAACTGAAGGTGAATACGCTGAAGAGTTCTCTCTACAACCAGTTGTTAACTACCTAAACGACGCACTAGATTGTGAAGTGAAGCTAGCAAAAGACTACCTAGATGGCCTAGAGCTAAACGCTGGTGAACTTGTTGTTCTAGAAAACGTTCGCTTTAACAAAGGCGAAAAGAAAAACGACGAAGAGCTATCTAAGAAATACGCAGCACTATGTGACGTATTCGTAATGGATGCATTCGGTACGGCTCACCGCGCTCAAGCGTCAACTCATGGTGTTGGTATGCACGCACCTATCGCTTGTGCTGGCCCTCTTCTAGCAAACGAGCTTGAAGCGCTAGGTAAAGCAATGGACAACCCAGCTCGTCCAATGGTTGCTATCGTAGGTGGTTCAAAAGTTTCTACTAAGCTAACTGTACTTGAGTCTCTATCTAAAATCGCTGACCAACTAGTTGTTGGTGGTGGTATTGCTAACACATTCATCGCAGCTGCTGGCCACAACGTTGGTAAGTCTCTATACGAAGCGGATCTAGTAGACACGGCTAAGAAGCTAATGGATGAGTGTGCAATTCCAGTAGCAACTGATGTTGCATGTGCGAAAGCATTCGACGAAAACGCAGAAGCAGAAATTAAACACGTTTCTGAAGTACAAGACGACGACATGATCTTCGACCTTGGCCCAGATTCAACAGCTGAACTAGCAGAAATCCTTAAGAACGCGAAGACTATCCTATGGAACGGTCCAGTAGGCGTATTCGAATTCAAGAACTTCGAAGCAGGTACTAAAGGTATCTCAGAAGCTATCGCAGCATCTGAAGGCTTCTCTGTTGCAGGTGGTGGTGACACGCTAGCAGCTATCGACAAGTTCGGTATCAAAGCTGACGTTTCTTACATCTCTACAGGTGGCGGCGCTTTCCTTGAGTTCGTAGAAGGTAAAGTTCTTCCAGCAGTAGAAATGCTAGAAGCACGCGCTAAGTAATTAAAGCAAAGCGGGGGAGTGATTCTCCCGCTTTCTTGTTTGCTGCAACGTGTGAGGAACTCTGCTAGAATAGCCTCAGTTGTGAGCAAACGTTTGCAAGATTTTCAACTTAACAAGTTTTGTTTAAAAACGACAGATAAATAGGATTACATCCATGTCTAAGATCTTCGACTTCGTAAAACCAGGTGTTATCTCTGGCGATGACGTTCAGAAAGTATTTGAAGTTGCAAAAGAAAACAGCTTTGCACTTCCAGCAGTAAACTGTGTGGGTACTGACTCTGTAAACGCAGTACTTGAAGCAGCTGCAAAAGTTAAAGCTCCAGTTATCGTTCAATTCTCTAACGGTGGCGCTGCTTTCTTTGCTGGTAAAGGTCTAAAACTTGAAGGTCAAGAAGCTCAAATCCTAGGTGCTGTTGCTGGTGCGAAATACGTTCACGCTGTAGCTGAAGCTTACGGTGTTCCAGTAATCCTACACACTGACCACGCTGCTAAGAAACTACTTCCTTGGATCGACGGTCTACTAGACGCTGGTGAAGAGTACTTCGCGCAAACTGGTAAGCCACTATTCTCTTCTCACATGATCGACCTTTCTGAAGAGTCTCTAGAAGAGAACATCGAAATTTCTGCTAAGTACCTAGAGCGCATGGCTAAAATGAACATGACTCTAGAAATCGAACTAGGTTGTACTGGTGGTGAAGAAGACGGCGTTGACAACTCTGATATGGATGCGTCTGAGCTATACACTTCTCCAGAAGACGTTGCATACGCATACGAGAAACTAAGCGCAATCAGCCACCGTTTCACTATCGCAGCATCTTTCGGTAACGTACACGGCGTGTACAAGCCAGGTAACGTTGTTCTAACTCCAACTATCCTACGTGATTCTCAAGCGCACGTTTCTGAGAAATTCGGTCTTCCAGCGAACTCTCTAAACTTCGTATTCCACGGTGGTTCAGGTTCTTCTCTAGAAGAAATCCGTGAGTCTATCGGTTACGGTGTTATCAAAATGAACATCGATACTGATACACAGTGGGCAACTTGGGATGGTATCCGTAAGTTTGAAGCTGAAAACCACGATTACCTACAAGGTCAAATCGGTAACCCAACTGGTGAAGATGCACCAAACAAGAAGTACTACGATCCACGCGTATGGCTACGTGCTGGTCAAGCTTCAATGGTAGCTCGTCTAGAGCAAGCATTTGCTGACCTAAACGCAGTTGACGTACTATAATCGTTACTGATTAAGTTACTTAAAAACCCGCTTTTTGAGCGGGTTTTTTTATGTCTATCATTTTGCCCCTATGTTTCTTTCCCTGTTTTCCTATTGATATATTTATGCGTCAGGTTGTATTTTCTGGTGGGATGTTCCCCCTTTAACGTTTTTAAATAAAAACATAGGAATATCAGTCATAGGAGTGGCGAAATAAGAGTGCATTGCGTAACCTGTAACAAGCCAATATCAGAAAACTCTGATAAAGTCTTGTTTTGCATATCTTTGCGAAACTCTGACTTTGAAAAAAGTCAAAGTTGGGATATTGTGCCAAAAATCTGACACTGTTCAGTGGGGCAATAGGGATGTTGTTTTAGAAAAGAGCCTTTAAAAAACAAGGTTCATAAATTAACGGCAATTGGATTTATATATCTTTATTTTTGAGGATAAGAATTATGGCAGGTGAATCGGTGGGTATCGATACCACTTTAACGGATGGTCTAACTCAGGCTGAAACTTGGCTGACAAACAACTCAGATCTACTGGTTCAGTACGGTGTGAACATTATCTCTGCGCTGCTTATTCTGTTTATCGGTAATATTATCGTTAAAGCAGTCGCTGGTAGTGTCTCTAAAGTACTAGAAAAGAAAAACATGGATAAGGCTGTCGTTGAATTTATTCACGGTCTTGTTCGTTACTTGCTATTTGTAATCGTACTTATCGCAGCTCTTGGTCGATTAGGCGTTCAAACCGCTTCAGTCGTGGCTGTAATCGGTGCGGCAGGTCTTGCTGTTGGTCTTGCGCTACAAGGTTCACTATCAAACTTTGCAGCTGGTGTACTCATTGTTGCGTTCCGTCCATTCAAATCTGGCGACTACGTAGAAATTGGCGGTGTAGCGGGTAGTGTTGAAGCAATTCAAATCTTCCAAACTGTTCTAAAAACACCAGACAACAAGATGGTTGTTGTGCCTAACTCGTCAGTAATCGGTGGTGCAATTACTAACTACTCTCGTCATGCAACGCGACGTGTCGACCTAGTGATTGGTGTGTCATACAAAGCGGATCTTAAACTAACGAAGAAAGTAATTCGCGAGACGCTAGAAAAAGATCCGCGTATCTTGAAAGATCCTGATATCACAATCGGCGTACTTACGCTGGCAGACTCTTCAGTAAACTTTGTGGTTCGCCCATGGGTGAAAACTGCAGATTACTGGGGCGTATACTTTGATGCAATGCAAGGTATTAAAGAAGCATTGGATGAAAATGGTATCGAAATTCCATTCCCACAAATGGATGTTCATCTGAACAAAATCGACGCTTAATACAAGCGGTAGATATTCGAAAGCGAGGCCAATTGGCCTCGCTTTTTTATATCTCATAAAGAATGTGATTACCGGCAAGCAATAGACGTTTTAGATGTTTACCGGCAAAGCCAAAGGTGAATTCAGGCAATCCTGGCGTATAGAGCAACTCTTCGTGTTGATACAGGGTTGTATCAACAATGAGCGTGACATATTCAGGTAAGCCAATCGGACATACCGCTCCAGGCAAACAACCTAACACTTCGACCATTTCATCGTCGTCACAAATTGAGGGGCGTTTGCCTGTGACGGCTTTTATTTGTTTGGCATCGAGGCGAGAGTCTTTTTCTGTTAGATAAATTGCGTAGCCTTGTCCTTTAAGTTTTAAGAAGAGGCTTTTGGTGTGCGTGCCTGTCCATCCAAGCTCGGACGCAATTCTTATATCCGTGTCAAAGTCTAAGATGGCTTCATGCTGCCATTCCCGAAAAGGAATAGAGAGCGCGTTGAGTCGCTCTCTATTGATATCATAGATACGCTTTAGTGACTCCATGTCTTTGTTGTCCTGTTGATTACCAGTACTTTTCAATAAGTTCACTCGCTAAGATGTACGCTATCGTGAACATCATTACTGCGACCGCGATGTCGATGCCTTTTTTCACTCTTGGCTTTGATAGGGTAGGGCCTAGTTTTGCGGCTCCTATCGACAAGGTATAGAACCAAACAAAGGAAGCCATCATCGTACCTAGTGCAAAAGCAATTCGGTCATGGCCTTCAAACTGCCCACCAATAGAGCCCAGAATAACGACTGTATCTAAGTACAAGTGTGGGTTAAGTACTGTGACGGCTAACGCGCCTAATATGACCGTTCGACGACCACGAGCGACGACTTCACCTTTTGATTCTGACTCACTGTCTGACTTAAACGCACTCTTAAGTGACAGTAATCCATAAAAGCTCAGGAAGGCAATACCACCAAGCGTCACCGATGTTAGTAAGATTTCGTTTTGAGACAGAATCGCACCACCACCAAAGATACCTAGAGAAATGAAGATCATATCTAGGATGCTACAAATAGTGGCAGTCGTCAGGTGATGATTGCGCTTTATGCCTTGATTTAAGACATACGCATTTTGTGCGCCGATCGGAATGATCATTGATGCCCCTAAACCAAACCCTTGCAATAGAACCCACAAGCTCACACTTCACCTCACTTCAAAATAACCAATAAATTCTCAGAAGAGTGAAAGATAAAGAGTTTATCTAAATAAGTATAATTAATGATTTTAATATTATATTAGCTAGGCTAATTTAAGGGTTGGTGTTTTATCAGGAGAGGAAGAGTAGGATGAGAGGGTTGGACTATAAATGGATTGAGGCACTAGATGCCGTGGTTTATCAGGGGAGCTTTGAGCGTGCAGCCGAACATTTATTTGTCTCGCAATCAGCTATTTCTCAACGTATTAAACAATTAGAAAAGTTTCTCGCACAACCCGTTTTGGTTCGTAGTCAACCACCCAAGCCAACGCCGATTGGTAAAAAGTTATTAGGCCTTTATCGTCGAGTGCGCTTACTCGAGCATGAAATTCTGCCCGAACTCAAGAATGATACCAGTACTCGACCTGTACAACTCTCTTTGGCGACCAATGCTGATAGCCTTGCTACTTGGCTACTGCCTGCACTGCAAGATGTCATGAAGCAGCGTCAGGTTGAACTCAAACTCACTATCTACGGTGAATCTCGTTCCATCGAAAAGCTAAAAAGTGGCGAAGTGACGGGGGCGATCAGCTTAGAATCCCAGCCGATACCTGGCTGTAGAGCGGATTACTTGGGACGTGTTGATTACGTTTGTGTCGCGAGCCCGGAGTTTTATCAGCGTTACTTTGCTCAAGGCGTTAATAACCAGACGTTGGCCAAGGCGCCGGCCGTTTCGTATGATCAATATGATGACCTACATAAAACCTTTCTTACCGAGCATTTCAATGTCAGCCCTGATAGCGTCATTCACCATAACATCAGCAGCTCTGAAGCGTTTCTAAAAGTGGCGTTAGCTGGTGTAGCCTATTGCTTAATCCCTCGTTTGCAAATTACCGACGAGCTAGAGCGTGGCGCGTTGGTTGATGTTACTCCCGGTTTTTTAATGTCCCATCGGATTTATTGGCATCATTGGCAACTGGAAACGGGGGTTCTACAAGAAATCTCACACGCGATAGTCGGGTATGCTCAGCGACACTTACCTCAATAAGTTCATTGTCGCATCGATGGGTTCATTGCCGACAGAGTGTTTCGTTGAAAAATTACGCCAATGTTACATAGTCAAAGTTGTGTTAGAAGTCATTCTGAGTGCTTGGATAATCGACAGAAGTTTCTATTATGAAACCATACACTTTCTCAGTAGTGATAGTTTTGTCTGAATTTTGAGCCTTTCTGCTGAGAGTAAGTACTTTATTTTTGTATGGATGGATTTATTGAATGAGACTGTATTCATTTTTGCTGGCTTCTGCACTCAGCCTTACTAGTGCTTCAGTGTTGGCGAACTCGCCTGAATTTGCTCACGTAACGACGACAGGTTATGGTGAAGTTATTGCTACACCAGATATGGCGACGTTTTCTGTAAAAGTGGTAGACACGACAATGACTGCTGAACAGGCCAAGCAGTCAGTAGACAAAACCGTTGAGCAATTTCTGAAAAATCTGTCCGATGCTGGCTTATCAAAAGACAATGTTACCAGCTCGAATTTATACCTTGCGCCTCAATACCACTACCCTAAATCTGGTAAAGCAGAGCTCGTTGGTTATCGCGCTTCTCGTAGCATTGATGTGACGGTTACGGATCTAAAAAACCTAAACCAGTACCTAGATATGGCGTTAGAAGCAGGGATTAATCAGGTTGATAATATTCAACTTAAGGTAAGCAACCAGGCTGAGTATCAGCAAAAGGCACGCATGGCGGCTATCCAGGATGCGCGAGAAAAAGCAGCGTCACTGGCTACTGGCTTTGAGAAAAAATTGGGTGATGTTTGGCAGATCAATTACAGACAGATGCACGTTCAGCCAGTTCTAATGCGCTCGATGGCGATGGACAGTAAAGAAGGGGCAAACAGCTACCAAGATTCTACCATGATTATTCGCGATCAAGTTGACGTGATTTACAAGCTGAAATAAGGCTGGGTGCAAAAAGAAAAGGCAGGGTATTCCCTGCCTTTGTCATTTCTGCTTCACAAATTAGTGATTAGTGAAGGATACGAGCACGGATTGTGCCTTCAATACTTTTCAGTTTCGCTAGTGCTTCTTCTGAGCGCTCGGTTTCAACATCGATCACTACGTAGCCGATTTCAGCGGCTGTTTGTAGGTACTGTGCGGCAATGTTAATGCCGTCTTCCGCGAAGATGGTGTTGATCTGAGTAAGAATACCAGGACGGTTTTTATGGATGTGAAGCAAGCGAGAGCATTCACCACCGTGCTCTGGCAGTGACACCTCTGGGAAGTTTACGCTTGAAAGCGTAGAGCCGTTGTCAGAGTACTTCGCCAGTTTTCCTGCGACCTCAACACCGATGTTCTCTTGTGCTTCTTGCGTTGAACCACCAACGTGCGGAGTGAGAATGACATTATCGAACTTCTGCAAAGGAGATTCGAACGGGTCGGCATTCGTTTTCGGTTCTGTTGGGAATACATCAATCGCAGCGCCCGCAATATGACCTGCTTCTAAACTATGGCAAAGCGCTGGAATATCCACGACAGTGCCGCGTGCTGCATTAATAAAGATTGAGCCTGGCTTCATGCGAGCAAACTCAGCTTCACCCATCATATTTTTTGTTTCTGGCGTTTCAGGAACGTGCAGAGAAATTACGTCACACTTGTTTAGTAGTTCACTCATGGTATGTACTTGCGTCGCATTACCAAGGGACAATTTGTTCTCGATGTCGTAGTAGTAAACGCGCATACCTAAGTTTTCGGCAATAATACCTAGCTGCGTACCAATGTGGCCGTATCCGATAATGCCAAGACGTTTGCCACGTGCTTCGTAAGAGTTGTCTGCACTTTTCTTCCAAATACCGCGATGTGCAAGCGCATTCTTTTCAGGAATGCCACGCAGAAGTAGTAGGATTTGACCAAGCACTAGCTCAGCCACACTGCGTGTGTTAGAGAACGGTGCATTAAACACAGGAATGCCGCGTTTTGCTGCTGCGTCTAGGTTTACTTGGTTAGTACCGATACAAAAACAGCCAATTGCAACCAGTTTATTCGCCGCATTGATTACCTCTTCGGATAGGTTCGTACGGGAGCGAATACCGATGAAGTGCACGTCTTTAACCGCTTCAATCAATTCTTCTTCCGGAAGGGAACCTTTATGGTACTCAATGTTGGTATAACCAGCTGCTTGAAGAACTTCAACTGAAGAAGGGTGGAGTCCCTCTAACAAGAGGATCTTAATCTTTTCTTTTTCCAGTGAAACTTTGGCCATTTTTCTCGTCCTTAAAATGGAAAGGTGGGCTAATGTGGCGCACATTGGGCAAAACTATTAAAAAGGGGATAATTGATAGTTTTGTAGGAGGACAAACGTTTCCTTGTGCGTCTTCTGTTCAATAAAGTAACAAAAAAAAATTGCTTTGGGTAAGAAAATTACGGAATAAGAGATAATTTTCTTAGAGAAAGGAATAAAAAACGGTGCCTTGCAGCACCGTATGTAATGAAATAACAGAAAAGTGAACCAGATAGGTCGATTTGAGCTGTTATTTATTCTTCAATTTTTGCACCTTCTGGTGTACCTGTGATTACGACGTCAGCACCACGGTGAGCAAAAAGACCCACAGTCACCACACCCGCGATACCGTTGATCTTGTCTTCCATTTCTTTCGGGTTAGTAATCTGCATGTTGTGTACATCCAAAATTACGTTGCCGTTGTCAGTCACAACGCCTTCACGGTAAGCCGGGTCACCACCCAGTTTTACTAATTCGCGCGCAACGTAAGAGCGTGCCATTGGGATCACTTCTACAGGTAGTGGGAACTGACCTAGTACGTCAACTGCTTTGGTGCCGTCAACAATACATACAAACTTATCAGAGATTGCTGCGACAATTTTCTCACGAGTCAGAGCCGCGCCGCCGCCTTTGATCATTTCACGTGCTGGGTTAATTTCGTCTGCGCCATCAACATACACATCCAGCTTCATTACGTCGTTACACTCGTATACTTCAATACCAAGCTCTTTAAGGCGCTCAGTTGAAGCGACAGAGCTAGACACTGCACCTTTAATATCGTCTTTGATAGTGCCTAGTGCATCGATGAAGTGATTCACGGTAGAGCCAGTACCAACACCGACAATGCTGCCTTTCTCAACATATTTTAGTGCTGCCCAACCAGCCGCTTTTTTCATTTCATCTTGAGTCATGCCAATCTCCTGAATAGATGTTCGTTAACGTTTGCGGGCGTGATTATAGCGGCTTACTTGCCACTTTCCCATTGCCATATTCGGCTTGGGGTCACGATCTTAGGTAATGGAATGTCCCAGCTTTCGATTGGTAAGCGTTCTACATGTTGGCAGTCGTGAGCGATACCAACAGGCTTGGCACCTTCTCCGGTTATAAACCAATGAGACAGGGTACGGTCATAATACCCTCCGCCCATGCCTAAGCGGTGGCCGATGCTGTCGAATCCAACCAAAGGTGTACAAATGATATCAAGTTGACGAACGGGCTTGAGATGGCGGATGTCCAGTTTGGGCTCTAAGATGCCGTATTTGTTGTAGACCAATTGATCATCACTTACGTACAGAAGAAACAGTAACTGACCTTTGGCAAACGGATGGATGACAGGTAGATAAACCGATTTTCCCTGTTGCCACAACCACTCAATGAGCGGCTTGGTATCAAGTTCACCGTCAGCAGAAAGATAAATAGCAATATGCTGTGCTTGCTGGATTTCAGGAAGTTGAGAGAACTGAGTGACAAGGTCGATCCCCGCTTGGAATTGCGTGTCGCTACACAATGCGTTGCGCTTTTCACGAATCAGTTTGCGGAAGTCTTGTCGAGAGAGGTCTGACATAGAGAGAATACCCCAGGGTGCCGTTGAGGATTGTGGCCCTTGAACCAGCTGGTTCAAGGCGGATCAGCAATGACAACCGTAGGCTTCTCGGTGCATGCCGAGCTTGCTCAATAGTTACCAAATACTAACCCTTAGGTATTGCTTATCGGCTCAGGGACTTAAATCCTGCTGACGCACACCCCAGGGTAAATTTTGTATTTACTGCTGTCCTTGCGTAACTTTGCTTAGTGCGTTCTCAAGAGACGCAGTGAGCTTTTCCATTCGCTCAGTAATTTCTTGCTGTTGACCGTTTGATTCGTATGACTTGGTGTGCAACTCATAACAAATATTCAATGCAGCGAAGGTCAGCAGTTGGATTTCATTGGTTACCTTAGTACGTTCGCTCATTTCTTTCAATCGGCGATCCAGATCTTTTGCCGCTGCAACAAGAGACTCTTCTTGTCCTGTCGGACAATTCACTCGTGTAACTTTGCCTAATATTTCAACGTCGATCGCTTGATTGCTCATGATGAATAAACTCTATATTCGCGCTATCTAAGGTGTTGCTTCATACAACCACCGAGGAGCAAACTATAGGAAAACCGCTATTAAGATTCAAGCATTTCCCATCACAGAAAGAGAAATGATGACGAGATCACACAGGAATTGGGCAAATTGAGCAAATGCTGTTCAAAATTGAATTTGATAGCCGTTTCAGACCACTAACCTTGATGGTAGGATATACCAATACATTATTATGCAAGAATGAGCCAAGTTATGAGTGAAATCACCCTTCCTGAATACCAATCTATTGCTGCTGAACTGCAATCTGCAAGCCTAGCAGTAACACCTGCGGAATTACATGGCTTATTTGTCGGCATGTTAAGTGGTGGATTGGCGATTAATGATCAAACTTGGCAGCCTATTCTGTTTGACTACACCAATGATGGTATGGGTTGGCCTTCTACCGCGCTAGCTTTTGCTCAAAGCGTATTCACTGTTACTGTCAATGAACTCACGGGCACGTCGATGGAGCTGTCTTTATTATTGCCAGATGAGCCGGGAGAAGAAGGCTTATTCGCGTTGGCTGACAGCGTGTCCAATTTCGTAAACCACTTTATTTCTGGTTTAGGTCTAGCAGGTGTTGCGCTAAATAAAGCGTCAGATGACGCTAAAGAAGCATTGGCTGACTTAGAAGAGATTGCCAAATTAGGCATTGATGAAGATGATGACCTCGGTGAACAAGCGCAATTGCTAGAACAAGTGATTGAACACATCAAAGCTTGCGTACTAACGATTCATGCTGAGTTTGGTGTTCGCCCTGAAAGTAGCGATAAAAAGCCTACTATTCATTAATCGTAGATGGTCCAGAGGTTAGCATGAAGCAATATGATGTAGTCATTGCTGGTGGTGCCATGGCAGGGGCAACGTTGGCATTAGCAATTGACCATTTGTCTCAGGGAAAGCTCCGCATTGCCGTCGTTGAGCCTTTTAAAGCGCAGTCAGATATGCACCCTGGTTTTGACTCTCGCTCAATCGCATTGTCTTACGGTACTGTCAATCTGTTGCGTCAACTACAGCTCTGGACCTCGATAGAGCCGTTTGTCACACCCATTGAACATATCCACGTTTCTGACCGCTCTCATGCTGGGATGACGGAAATTACCAAGCAAGAGATTGGCGTTGAAGCACTAGGGTATGTTGTCGAATTAGCCGATGTTGGTCGTGTATATCAAGAATTATTAGATAGCAGCGCATCCATTACGCTGTTTTGCCCTGACTCTGTTACCGATATCGAGCGCGAGCAAGACTGTACCCATATTACGTTGAAAAGCGGTGGGAAGCTTGAAGCAAAACTGTTGGTGGCAGCCGATGGTGCTGTTTCAACCTGCTGTCAGAAAATTGGTTTAGAGCTTTCTGAGCAAGATTTTGAACAAGTGGCTGTCATTGCCAATATTGTGACTCAAGAACCTCATCAAGGTAGAGCCTTTGAACGTTTTACTGAAAATGGCCCTGTTGCTTTATTGCCAATGAGTGACAATAGAATGTCTTTAGTTTGGTGTCTGCACCCTGAGGAAGCCCAAGCAGTTCTTGAGTTATCTGACCAAGCATTTCTCCAACGTTTACAACAAGATTTTGGCTGGCGTTTGGGCGCGATGAAAAAAGTGGGACGACGTGCGAGTTACCCATTGCTTCTTCGCCATCGAAAGCAAAATATCTCTCATCGTTTTGCGATTGTTGGGAATGCCGCGCAAACGCTGCATCCGATAGCTGGACAAGGTTTTAATCTTGGTATTCGCGACGTTGTCTCGCTAGCAGAAGAAATCGTGCAGCAAAGCGATGATGTTGGTCTTTATCAAGGCTTGATGCGCTTTAGTCAGCGTAGAGAGGCAGATCGAAGCGAAACGATCTGGCTAACCAGTGCCTTAGTGCATATTTTTTCAAATGATTTACCCGCGATGCGAATTGGGCGAAATACGGCCTTAGCAGCGATGGATAACCTTTCTATTTTTAAGCAGCCGCTACTGCGCCATACGCTTGGTTTGGTAAAACGATGAACGGCCGCACTGAATTAGGTAATAAAAAGCAATGATGCAAAGTGTAGATATCGCCATCATCGGCGGAGGGATGGTTGGGTTGGCACTTGCTGCCGCGTTCAAGGACAGCGATCTGCGTGTCGCCGTAATAGAAGGCAAGGTGCCAGATGAGTCGTTGAAAGAGTTACCTGATGTGCGTGTGTCTGCGTTGAGCCGTTCTAGTGAGACGATCTTGCGTAAGCTTGGCGCTTGGCAGGGGATAGAGCAACGCCGAGCTTCACCATACTACGGTATGGAAGTGTGGGAGCAAGATAGCTTTGCTAGTATTGAGTTCAATGCACAAAGCATGGCACAACCTGATTTAGGGCATATTGTTGAGAATCGAGTGATTCAACTCGCACTGCTCGAACAAGTCCAAAAGCTCGATAACGTCACGATGTTCATGCCTGCACGTTGCGAGACCTTAGCGGTGGGCGAACAAGAAAGTTGGTTGACGCTCGACAATGGTCAAGCCATGACGGCTAAGTTAGTGGTCGGAGCCGATGGGGCAAACTCGTGGCTTCGTCATCAAATGGATATTCCGTTAACGCATTGGGATTATGGACATCATGCTCTGGTCGCGAATGTTAAAACCGCTGCTCCGCACAAGAGCATTGCACGACAGATTTTTACTCCTCAAGGGCCATTGGCGTTTTTGCCAATGTCGCAACCAGATATGTGCTCTATTGTTTGGTCCACTGAGCCAAATCGTGCAGAGCAGCTATTGGCAATGAGTGAGCATGATTTCAACAAAGCATTGACGAGCGAATTTGATACACGACTTGGTCTATGTGAAGTCGTGGGAGAGCGTGCCGCGTTTCCTCTGAAAATGCGTTATGCGCGAGATTTTGTTGTGGAGCGAGTCGCATTGGTTGGTGATGCGGCCCATACCATTCATCCTCTAGCGGGCCAGGGGGTAAATTTAGGTCTATTAGATGCAGCCAGCCTCGCTCAAGAGGTGTTAGCGCTATGGAAGCAAGGCCAAGATATTGGCAGCAAACGCAATCTAAGAGGTTATGAGCGTTGGCGCAAAGCGGAAGCAGCAAAGATGATCGCTGCAATGCAAGGGTTCCGAGACCTGTTCTCTGGAGAGAATCCTGCTAAGAAGCTGGTTCGTGGCATTGGTTTGAGTTTAGCGGGTCAATTGCCGGGAGCGAAAGATGAGATCATGAAGCGTGCGCTTGGTCTAAAAGGTCATCTGCCTGATCTGGCACGTCAGTAGGTGTAAAGCGAACTTCAAATACACAAAAGGCTGGTTAATCCAGCCTTTGTTTTATCAACGTTTTGCTAAGCATATGCGCATCGGAGTTTCATTATTTCTTGGTTGATCTCTTTGACCGCTCGGAAATGGCGTTGCTCTGCTTTCTCCGGCAGTATTAACTTGCCGTTATCAAACTCGAATCTACCGACCCCGTAAATATAAATTCTTCCTTTAAAAAGACGACTTATATGTTTAGCAATCATACTTGGTGTATAGCGCTTAAACAGTCTCATATTTACTTTCCTTTTATCTAACCTAGCCTAGGTATTCTACGTTTTGGACGCGAAAATTATTGTGACAGCCATAGTATTAAATACAGATGTAGGGTGTTGCGTCAGAGATTTGTGTTGTCTTAGACAATTTGACAGTGTCATCTCTTAAATAGCGTGAGGATTACCCCAAAAAATCACCGTTCAAGGAACCCTTACAACAATACACTCCTTTTTACGTGACGCATTAAGCAATAGTTTTGTTACAGAATTAAGAATAGAACGAAAATGATTGTTTGCTAATTGTTTCTATTGAGGTGGTATCCAACAGAACAAACTTTACGTCCTAACGGTTAGAGAAAGAGGAAGAGAAAAAAGTTCCGCACAAAAAAAAGCCCGCTTCAGCGGGCGAATAGTCACAGATGCATTACACAAAAGTGGACAGCTGACGGCATGAATACTGTCATTCAGTCAGCTGATTCACTTTATGTTGGTTAAGTGCTTGTTTGAAACTTAACCAACAAATTCAGCATATACGAGTTTTATCTTTGTGACTATTTATGTTTTATATGTGATTAAAAATTCTCTCGTCTATTTTTATAGATATGAGCGAGATCACGTGGTGATAGAAAAACTACGTGCTATTACATTATTTTTAGACGACTAACGACAGATCTCAGCTACGGTCGGCTGACACAATTGGATAAGATCTTGGATAGAAAGCGCCAGTCCAGCCATACGATCGCCACTGCTGATCGTGACTTCCTGTTCTTCTAGTAAGCTAGGATCGAACACGATCGGCATGTGTCGTTTGAGTAATAGTGGAGTGACAGTACCAATTTTGTAACCCGTGATGGCCTCAACGTCGGCTTGATCAACGCAAGTCACCCGGCGGCATTGCAGTAACGAGCGCACTTTTTTGGGATCGACACTACGATCACCAGGCGCACAGGCGAGAGCATATTGATTACCCATGTCTCGTAGCAAGATCGCTTTTACCATTTGAGAAGGGCGAATGCCGCGTTGTTGCGCGGCATCCTCAATAGTGGTTGCTGGTCTTTGATGCGGTAACAGACGAAACGGAATGTGTTGGTCTGTGAGAAATTGCATCAAAGGAGTATTGATTGTATTACTCATCATCAAGGCTGTAAGGCAGTGATTCGATTGTCCATTCACATTCTGGTTGAGCAACCAAACGAAGACGAGTGTCTTCATCGAGATTATTGGGCAGTACGATCAGGCCAATCGCTTGATTGTCGCTGAACTGGTAGTGGTTTAATAAAGCACCCACTGAACGCCAGTTTTCACCCACGCTGCGTTCGAGCTCAATTGGCTCGTCACTAAATGGAGCAGAAGTTGCCCCTTTTACGATGTACATCGCACGTTTATTTGTACCGCGATACTTAGCTCGTGCTACCGTTTCTTGTCCTGTGTAGCAGCCCTTTGTGAAGCTAATGCCTCCTAAAGCTTGCACGTTGAGTGCTTGTGGAATGTGAGCATTCTGCGCGGATGCAGAGACAAATGGTAAACCAGCTTCAATGTCGAAACGATTCCAAAGCTCATTTGTCGTAAGGGCAGCATCTGTATTTTCAACGACTTGTTGCGCAGCTGACGCACTTAATATCAGTAGCCAGCGGCTTTGTGAAACTTGTACCGCGGTGCCGCCTTCAACAGGGCGAACGCTGCCAGTCGTTTTGCTCATTGAAGAAATAAGCTCGTCGGCTTTGACGCCTGCAACACCTAAGATAACTTCATCAGAAGCTTCAATCGTTACTTTAGAGAAAATGGCGTATTTTTTTATTTCGCTAAGTTCTACGTCAATCGCCGATTTTGGTTGGATCATGCCGTAGCCATCGTGGTGATGGAAAAGGCGGAACACACTCCACACTTTACCTTTCGCATCACAATGTGCGCCTAATGTTGATTGGTCTTGTTCTAAAGAAACGACATCGCAGGTAACCTGACCTTGTAAGTATGATTTTTTATCGTCACCGACCATGGTGATCATGCCGAAATTGTCCAGCAGCGAGATAGATAACTCTGGAAGTGCGTCTTGAGTTGAGAGAGGTAGTGCTGAAAAACGAGTTTGCCATTCCATAATTACAATGCCTTTTGAAGATATTTTTCCGCTATGTTATACCCAAATAACCTTGAGATACTAGGGGAGCGATTTACGAATCAACATTTGTCTGCTTTCACTATCGTATTGTGACCCGCACACTAGTGACGTAGCACATCCCTTGTTACACTCCGCACTAACAACAAGACATCTATGAAGGAATAGTGAATGTACACTCCGGAAGAAAAAGCGCGTATTAAATGGGCTTGTCGTCGAGGCATGCTTGAGCTTGACGTAGTAATTATGCCGTTTTTTGAAGAGTGCTTTGATACTCTGAGTGAACAAGAGCAGCGTGACTTTGTTTCTTTACTTGAATGCGATGATCCTGATCTGTTTACTTGGATAATGGGGCATGGCCGCAGCGAAAACTTAGGTCATGCTGCAATGGTTGATAAAATTGTCGCCCATAACCTCAGCAAAGTTCGTTAATTTTACCGCTTCTCCCTCTCTGACTGCCCGAGTTCTCAATGTAATACTTTTCTTACTGATGACTTGGGCCGTTACCCTCTCTAGCATCCCTCTCGTATTATCGATTTATTTGTTATTAATGATTGTTAAGGCACTATTGAGCCAAGGCTTTGTTAAACCGACAAGTCAGGGTTATTGGTATGTGCATTGCGATGGCTCGGTTAGGTTTGAGGCCCTTGAGTATAGTGAATGTTCGGCGGCTCTTGAGCCTGAAAAGGATCAGTTACAACGAATCGATACATCGACATTGCCATTCAAGATAACATTTCGATTGCAGTCTGGCCGTAGCGTCACGATTTGGCGTGATAGCTGTGACGATCAGCATTACCGTCAATTATCTTTGGTATTACGCCAGTGGGAAATGAAACAGGGAGCCAATGCTCCCTGTTGATGTAATAGTTTATTTTGTCGAATTAAAGCTGTTTAGCTGGAACCAAAATCGTTGGTCCGCTGTTTTCCAGTTGGTTCGGATAATCAAGCGTGTAGTGCAAACCTCGACTCTCTTTACGCTGCATCGCACAACGAACCATCAGCTCTGCTACTTGTAAAAGGTTACGCAGTTCTAATAAGTTGTTCGAGACACGGAAATTGCTGTAGTACTCATGCGTTTCTTGTTGCAACAGTTGGATACGGCGCAAGGCGCGTTCTAAACGCTTGTCAGTTCGTACAATGCCCATGTAGTCCCACATAAACAGACGAAGCTCGTGCCAGTTGTGCTGAATGATCACTTCTTCATCACTGTTGGTCACTTTACTTTCATCCCAACATGGCACCTGTGAAGGAAGCTCCACGTTAGTGTGATGTTTTAGAATATCTTTCGCCGCAGACCAAGCATAAACCACGCATTCGAGAAGTGAATTTGATGCCATGCGGTTAGCACCATGCAGCCCTGTATAGCTGACTTCGCCAATCGCATACAAGTTTTTAAGATCGGTGCAGCCATTTCTATCCACCATGACACCGCCACAAGTGTAGTGCGCAGCAGGTACGATTGGGATTGGCTCTTTGGTCATATCAATGCCCAAGTCCATCAAGCGTGAGTAAATGGTTGGGAAGTGTTTCGTAATAAAGTCCGCAGGCTTATGGCTGATGTCGAGATACATACAGTCGGCACCTAAACGCTTCATTTCGAAGTCGATAGCACGAGCCACGACGTCACGCGGAGCAAGCTCTTTACGTTCATCGAAATCTGGCATAAAGCGAGAACCATCTGGACGACGCAGGTAAGCACCTTCACCACGTAACGCTTCGGTCAACAAGAAGTTACGCGCCTCGGGGTGGTATAAACACGTCGGGTGGAACTGGTTAAACTCCATATTTGCCACACGACACCCTGCACGCCAAGCAATGGCAATACCATCACCAGACGAAACATCTGGGTTAGAGGTGTATTGATAAACTTTTGAAGCGCCACCTGTAGCGAGAACCACAAATTTGGCCCGCACGGTTTCGACATGCTCTTCGTTGCGGTTCCAAATATAAGCACCGATAACTTTGTTTTTATCACCGCCAATTTTGTCTTCGGTGATTAAGTCCAGCGCATTGTGACGTTCGAGAACATGAATATTTGGATGGTTGTGAGCGTTATCTTGCAGAGAGGTTTGCATCGCCATACCTGTTGCATCTGCCGCGTGAAGAATACGACGACGGCTATGGCCACCTTCACGAGTTAAGTGATAACGAGGCTCATCGTCAGAGTCATCCTCTTCACGATCAAATGGGACACCACCGTCGATCAACCACTGTACGCACTCTTTTGAATGTTCAGCAATGAACCTCACGGTATCTTCGTCACAAATACCATCGCCGGCGATTTGCGTGTCTTCAACGTGTGAATCAATGGTGTCTGACTCATCAAATACAGCAGCAATACCACCCTGGGCATAATAGGTCGCCCCTTCGCTGCGCGGCCCTTTACTCAGCACCATCACTTTACAGTGGTTAGCAACGCGCAAAGCCAACGACAAACCAGCCGCGCCACTCCCTACCACTAACACATCACACTCATGTTCACGATTTGTGTTCATATAACTTTTATAATCCCAAGCTAAGGTAACAAAGTCACCTTGTGTATTATTTGCACACCATGTGCATTCCATTATCGCGACACCTGTCGCAAGGGCTAAGTTGGGAGACCTATCGACATCCGTGTTACTGCGGTGACTGAGCCACTCTTCTTTTTCATGCAGAGCATGAGCATGCTTCCTAAGTTATATTTGTAACGCGGTGTTCAGATAGCCATTAGCCATGCAAATGAAAAGTAATAGTTTGTCAATGCCATTGCTTTTCCATGCTCGACCCAGCACAATCTGGGACAGAGATCATTCATTATACCCATTTCCCCTCAAGATGCTCGCTTGTCAAACTTAGACTAAAGTCAGGCAACGGTGGTCATTTGGGTATAGACATCACACTGTGAAAAAACAATGACAAAAAACTTGAGAAACCATGGAACTTTCTCATTCACGTTAGGGTCACAATAGTGCTCAAGTAAGCAGTGGTGTCAATACTACGTTTTGCATAATTAGTACCCATATCTGAGAAGAGTAGGGGCATAACAAATAGGAGTATCCGCTCGAATGAACGAGCAACTGACCGATCAAGTATTGATTGAGCGAGTTCAGAATGGCGATAAGCAAGCATTCAACCTGCTGGTAACGAAGTACCAGAACAAGGTATGTAATCTTATTTCCAGATACGTTAGTAATCCTGGCGATGTACCAGATGTAGCACAAGAAGCGTTTATTAAAGCTTACCGAGCTATTCCCAGCTTTCGTGGGGAGAGTGCGTTTTATACGTGGCTGTATCGCATTGCAGTGAATACTGCGAAAAATCACATTGTTGCTCAAGGGCGTAGACCTCCAGCGACAGATGTCGATGCTGAAGATGCTGAATTTTACGAAACAGGTAGTGCACTTAAAGAAATATCGAACCCTGAGAACTTAACGTTGTCCAAAGAATTGCAACGGGTGGTGTTCAGTGCAATCGAAGCTTTACCTGAAGATTTAAAAACCGCAATGACATTACGAGAGCTCGATGGCTTGAGTTATGAAGAAATTGCAGAAGTGATGGATTGCCCGGTAGGAACGGTACGATCGCGTATCTTCCGTGCTCGTGAGGCGGTGGAAAAGAAAATCAGACCTCTTTTGCAACGCTAGTACAAGTAATAACTATGGTGAAAATAATGGCTGACAAAGAAAAACTTTCAGCTCTCATGGATGGAGAATTGGTCGATAAGGCTTTAATTCAAGAGTTAGAGCAAGACCAAGAGAGCCGTGATGCTTGGCAGAACTATCACCTGATTGGTGATGTGATGCGAGGCGAAGCGCCAGCAAAACCTGAGTGGAATATTGCTGAAAGCGTGGCGTTAGCGTTAGAAGATGAACCTGCACATCGTGCGTTTGATTCGCACGGTGCAAATGTTATCTCAATTGCTGATACGCCAAAAGAGTCGCAACCAGAACCGCAAAAAGCAAAACGTCAGTTGCCAGGTTGGTTGACACAGTTTGGTCAAGTTGCTGTTGCTGCATGTGTATCGCTTGTCGTTATTTTAGGTGTACAGCAGTACGGTGGTAGCGATTCAATGTCGCCGCAAACAGACCAATTGCCTGTGTTGCAGACAGTTCCGTTTGCTGGCAGCGCAGAGCCTGTGAGTTTAACTCGTGAGTCTGTTGAGCGTTCTGTAGGTGAAGCAAATATGCAAGAGCAACGTAAGCGTGTTCATGCTATGCTGCGAGACTATGAATTGCAGTTACGAATTAACAGTGATGCATCTCAACAAGATGCAAATCTGAATCCGGATATTGAATGAAAAAATTTCTGATCAGCGCTTGCGCTCTGTTCAGTATGATGTCTTCTCAAGCCTTTGCTGGTGATAAGCCAGCGGAGGCTTTATTGCATCAAATGAGCGAGGCGAGTAAGAATTTAAGTTACGAACTCTCTTATATCCTTATCAAAAAGAACAGCATTGAGCCGTTGCTGTATCGTCATGCGACGCATGGTGACGATCAATATGCTCATCTTGTTTATTTAAGTGGCCCTGTGCGCGAAGTGATTCGTCGTGGCACAGAAGTAAGCTATATCGAAACGGGTTTAGAACCATTCACCATCGAGTCAGGTAAAATGGTCGCTCCGACCATGCCTATGCTCAACACCAATATCGATGAGCTAAACTTGTATTACGACTATGTAAAAGTGGGTAGAGCTCGTGAAGCAGGTGTAGCAACACAAGTGCTGCGTGTCGTCCCTAAAGACGGTCTGCGCTATTCATACGTACTATGGATCGATGAAAAGAGTAAATTGCCGTTACGTGCCGACCTTGTGGACCGTGATGGTGAGATGCTTGAACAATATCGCACTATTTCTTACACGGTGAATCCAAAAATCGCAGAGTTAATGAGTGGCCTACAAGATGTTCAATTACCAGCTGTTCTCACCATGCCAAAAGGCGATATTGGAACCAGCAATTGGCAGGTAGGTTGGATCCCTGAAGGTTTCGAACCGAACGAGCTGAACCGCTACCGCATGGCTGTTACCAATCAAATGGTGGAGAGTCAGCTGTACTCTGACGGTCTATTTAGCTTCTCTGTTTACGTAGCAAACAAAGATGAGCATTCGTTAAAAGGTCAGTTGGTTCGCCAAGGCCGAAGAACGCTGCATAGTTTTGTGAGCGGTCAACATGAAATCTCCGTAGTTGGAGACATTCCGCCGACCACAGCACAGCGTATCGCTCAATCTGTCACATTTAATGTAACAAAGAGTAAACAACAATGATGACCGCGTTGGCTACTGTGACAGACGTACATCGTCGCGGTAAACAATACGAAATTGATTTAAGCTGCGAACAGCAGACCAGCTGCAGTAGTTGCTCTTCACAGAAAAGCTGTGGAACGGGCGTTGTGACTAAAGCCATTGGTAACAAGAGTTTATCTTGGCACCTGCGCACGGATAAATCAGTGAAGATAGGTCAAGTCGTTGAGATAGGCTTTCCTGAGTCGAGTCTGATAAAATCAGCAATGGCGGTTTATTTACTGCCGTTGTTTGGTTTGATTATCGGTGCGATGTTTGGTCACTTCCTATTAGCGCCGCTGACCGCGGGCGGGGAAGGTATCATCATATTGGCATCAGTATTATTTGCAGCTGGTGGAATGTGGATCGCAAAACGTGTTTCTCGTCCGTTAGAGGATGAATCCAAGCGCCAAGTTACCCTTGTTAGGGTACTTGGGGAGCCAATCCAGTAAGCGCTGTCCCCCTCCACTTAAGGTTATTTGGGTATGTACTTTAAATTACGTGCGCCCGTTAACGAAATTCGGTAGAATCTGCCAACTTGATTGAAATGCCGTCAGTAGATGGCGTTTCTTACTGTCCCTATTTGTAAAGAGTTAGTCACCCTAAATCTATGAAGCACATTCGTAACTTTTCGATTATCGCCCACATCGACCATGGTAAGTCGACCCTATCAGACCGTCTAATCCAAGTTTGTGGCGGGTTAACCGATCGTGAAATGGCCGCACAGGTTCTGGATTCTATGGATCTTGAACGTGAGCGTGGTATCACCATTAAATCTCAGAGTGTGACGCTAAACTACACCGCTAAAGACGGTGAAACGTATCAGCTGAACTTCATCGATACTCCGGGGCACGTTGACTTTGCATATGAAGTATCACGTTCTCTAGCAGCTTGTGAAGGTGCGTTATTGGTTGTAGATGCGGGTCAAGGTGTTGAGGCTCAAACACTGGCTAACTGTTACACCGCGATCGAAATGGATCTAGAGGTTGTGCCAATCTTGAACAAGATTGACCTACCTGCAGCTGATCCTGAGCGTGTAGCGGAAGAAATTGAAGAAATCGTTGGTATCGATGCAATGGAAGCAACCCGCTGTTCTGCGAAGACTGGCATCGGTGTTGATGACGTTCTAGAGAACATTGTGTCAGCGATTCCAGCACCGGAAGGTGATCCAGATGCGCCACTACAAGCGCTGATCATTGACTCATGGTTTGATAACTACCTTGGCGTTGTTTCTCTAGTGCGTATTAAAAACGGCGAACTGAAGAAGAACGATAAGATCAAAGTGATGAGTACGGGCCAAGTTTGGGGTGTAGACCGCCTTGGTATCTTTACACCAAAACAAGTAGATACCGACATCCTTCGTACTGGTGAAGTAGGTTGGGTGGTTTGTGGTATTAAAGACATCCTTGGTGCACCAGTTGGTGATACGCTGACTATGGCTAAGAATGGCTGTGAAAAACCGCTACCAGGTTTTAAGAAAGTAAAACCTCAGGTTTACGCAGGTCTGTTCCCGGTATCTTCTGACGATTACGAGAACTTCCGTGATGCGCTGGGCAAATTAAGCCTAAACGACGCATCGCTATTCTACGAACCAGAAAACTCCGCGGCACTTGGCTTTGGTTTCCGTTGTGGTTTCCTTGGCATGCTGCACATGGAAATCATCCAAGAGCGTCTAGAGCGTGAATACGACTTAGATCTTATCACCACGGCACCAACGGTAGTTTACGAAGTTGAAAAGACCGATGGTGAACTGCTGTACGTTGATAGCCCTGCTAAACTACCAGCGATCAATGATATTGAAGAAATTCGTGAACCGATCGCTCGTTGTAATATCCTGGTACCTTCAGAGTATCTAGGTAACGTGATCACGCTGTGTGTTGAAAAGCGTGGTACTCAGGTCGATATGGTTTACCACGGTAACCAGGTTGCCGTGACTTACGATATTCCAATGGCCGAAGTGGTACTGGATTTCTTCGACCGCCTGAAATCGACCTCTCGTGGTTATGCGTCTTTGGATTACAACTTCCAGCGCTTTGAAGCGTCGAATATGGTACGTGTAGACGTTCTTCTGAACGGTGACACCGTTGATGCATTGGCGATGATCACACACAAAGACCAGTCTCAGACTCGCGGTCGTCAGCTGGTAGAGAAGATGAAAGAATTTATCCCTCGCCAAATGTTTGATATCGCAATCCAAGCAGCGATTGGTAACCACATTATCGCACGTTCAACTGTAAAACAGCTGCGTAAGAACGTAATCGCGAAATGTTACGGCGGTGACGTAAGTCGTAAGAAGAAACTTCTGAAGAAACAGAAAGAAGGTAAGAAGCGCATGAAGCAGATCGGTAACGTTGAGCTGCCTCAAGAAGCGTTCCTAGCCATCCTTCACGTAGGTAAAGACTAAAGTTGAACTTTGTCTCACACTTGTCGGTCTTAAGACGTTAGATATTAAAATAAGTGAAAGGGTTTCGGCTCTTTCACTTTCGTATTTTTAGATAAGGGAATTTAATGGCGAATACATTCTCACTGATGCTGGTTATTGCGACTTTGGTAACTGGCGTGGTTTGGCTATTGGAAAAGCTGGTTTTCGCGAAAAAGCGTCAGGAAAAACTGGCGGAGATTCAAGCTCAGACGTCTAATGGTTTGGATGCAGTGACCTTGCAAAAAGTTGAGCGTCAGCCTTGGTGGGTTGAAAATAGCGTCTCAATTTTTCCTGTGATTGCGTTCGTTTTAGTATTACGTTCTTTTATCTACGAACCATTTCAAATCCCATCAGGCTCAATGATGCCGACTTTGTTGGTGGGTGACTTTATCTTGGTAGAAAAATACGCCTATGGCTTGAAAGATCCGGTATGGCGCACGCAGTTAGTTGAAACAGGTAAACCTGAGCGTGGTGATATCGTGGTATTCAAATACCCGCCACAACCAAGTGTGGATTACATTAAGCGTGTTGTTGGTTTGCCTGGTGATATCGTGCGTTATTCAAGTGATAAGCAGCTTTGCGTGCAAAGCCAAGGTGAATCGGCGTGTAAACCAGTTAAACTGAGCAATGTTGAAGAAAGTCAGTTTAGCTCGAACGGTATTCCAATGATCCAACTGGATGAAAAATTGGGTAACGTGGAGCACAATATTTTGGTTAACCCTCTTGTTCGTAACCGTGTGGAGCAATACTTCCCACGTAGCGGCACGACAGAGTGGGTTGTACCACAAGGTCAGTACTTTGTGATGGGTGATAACCGTGACAACAGTGCTGACAGCCGTTACTGGGGCTTCGTTCCTGAAGCAAACTTAGTCGGCAAAGCTGTCGCCATTTGGATCAGCTTCGAGTTTGATCGTGGCGCAGATAGCGTTCTACCTTCATGGATTCCAACTGGTGTGCGTTTTAACCGCATCGGTGGTATTCACTAACCATTTTATATCGAGAGAGTATGAATTCTCCAATTGATAAACTAGAGAGAAAGCTCGGCTACCAGTTTCAAGATGCCGGGCTTATCAACTTGGCGCTGACTCACCGCAGCGCCAACAGTAAGCATAATGAACGTCTTGAGTTTCTGGGCGATTCAATTTTAAGTTTTGTCATCGCTGATGATCTGTACCATCGTTTCCCGAAAGTGAACGAGGGTGACATGAGCCGTATGCGTGCTACTTTGGTTCGCGGACATACATTGGCGGAACTGGGTCGTGAATTCGATCTAGGAGATTATTTAAAATTAGGTCCAGGTGAATTGAAGAGTGGCGGTTTCCGCCGAGACTCTATTTTAGCCGATGCGGTTGAAGCCATTATTGGCGCAATTTACCTAGACAGCGATCTTGAAGTCGTGCGAGGCATTGTATTGAGTTGGTACAACTCACGCCTTGAAGCCATTAAACCTGGCGTCTCACAAAAAGATCCGAAAACTCGCCTACAAGAGTTCCTACAAGGCAGAAGAAAACCGCTGCCTGTGTACACAGTGACTAATATTAAAGGTGAAGCGCACAACCAAGAGTTTACGGTTGAGTGTGAAGTAGCAGGTGTGGACAAGCCTGTAATCGGGAAAGGCACCAGCCGCCGCAAGGCAGAACAAGCGGCTGCTGAAACAGCACTTGAGCAATTAACAAATGGCTGATAACGAATTCGATATCGATGCGTTTTTCGCATCACAAGGTGAGCCAAGCTCGCCAGAAAACCAGCACTGTGGCTTCATTGCTATTGTTGGTCGCCCAAACGTAGGTAAGTCGACACTTCTGAACAAAATCTTGGGTCAGAAGATTTCGATCACCTCACGTAAGCCGCAAACAACACGCCACCGCATTATGGGTGTGGACACGGATGGTGATTACCAAGCGATTTACGTCGACACGCCAGGACTTCACATTGAAGAAAAGCGTGCGATTAACCGCCTGATGAACCGTGCGGCTAACTCATCTCTAAGTGATGTAAACCTAGTGTTCTTCTTAGTCGATGGTACGCATTGGACCAAAGACGATGAGATGGTGCTAACTAAGCTTCAAAAATCGAACTTCCCAGTTGTGCTTTGTGTCAATAAAGTCGACAACGTGCAAGATCGTAACGAAGTTATGCTACACATGGCTGAGATGTCTAAGAAGATGGACTTCGTGGACGTTGTGCCAATCTCTGCGAAGCAAGGGAAGAACATTGATGTACTGCGTAAGCACGTTCGTAATCACTTACCTAAAGCAACGCACCACTTCCCAGAAGAATACGTGACTGATCGCTCCCAGCGCTTTATGGCATCTGAAATTGTGCGTGAAAAGTTAATGCGTTTCACGGGTGAAGAATTGCCATACTCGGTAACGGTCGAGATTGAACGTTTTGATTACAACCCAGAAACCGACGGTTTCCACATCAATGCCTTGATTCTTGTTGAGCGTAATGGCCAGAAGAAAATGGTGATTGGTAAAGGTGGCGAGAAGATCAAGACCATTGGTCGTGAGGCGCGTTTAGATATGGAAGAGTTGTTCGGTCGTAAGGTTTACCTGGAAACATGGGTAAAAGTGAAATCTGGCTGGGCAGACGACGAACGAGCACTGCGCTCGTTGGGCTATATCGACGACTTATAATCTTGGCTGCGAAGATGCTTCGCTCCAACATCGATGAAAACTCAGTATCGATTAAAATAAGGAGCCGCTCGGCTCCTTATTTTTTATTTCACACTTTTTAGGCACAATGACTTAGATGAGTAATCTGTCTTCCGAAGGTTTACAGCGCTGTTTTGTTTTACATCGCCGCCCTTACAGTGAATCGAGCTTAATCCTTGATGTATTTAGTGAGGAATATGGCCGAATGACTTTAATGGCCAAAGGCGCGCGCAGTAAGCGTTCGAACTTAAAAGGCGCATTGCAACCTTTTACTCCGCTGTTACTTAAATGGTCGGGAAAAGGTTCAATGAAGACTTTGCGTCAAGCTGAGCCGATAAGCCTAGGTTTACCGTTAACGGGCATTAATCTCTACTCAGCCATGTACGTCAATGAACTGATTGGCCGTATCTTGATGGCTGAAGTGCCAATGCCAGCGCTATTTCATGATTATTTGCATGCGTTAACAGAGTTGGCACACAACAAGAACCCTGAGCCAGCACTGCGTCGTTTTGAGTTAGCATTGCTATCTGCGATGGGATATGGCGTAGATTTCTTGCACTGTGCAGGTACTGGCGAGCCCGTCGACCCAGAGATGACGTATCGTTACCGGGAACAAAAAGGCTTCATAGCTTCGGTTAGGCGCGATAACCTCACGTTTTTAGGGAATGAACTGATTGCTATCAGTGAGCGGCGGTTCGTCACTAAAGAGCAGCTAAAAGCGGCAAAACGCTTTACACGTATAGCCTTAAAGCCGTATCTTGGCGGCAAACCTTTAAAAAGTCGTGAATTTTTCATTCAGACCCCCAGAGCACGGAGTAACGGAAAATGAGCTCAATTTATTTAGGCGTCAATATCGACCATATTGCCACTCTACGCAATGCACGTGGTACAAAATACCCTGATCCTGTTCACGCTGCAGAAATTGCTGAGCGTGCAGGCGCGGATGGTATCACAATTCACTTACGTGAAGACCGTCGCCATATTTTGGATCGTGATGTACGTATTCTGCGTGAAACCATTCAAACGCGTATGAATCTAGAGATGGCAGTGACAGACGAAATGGTTGAGATTGCGCTGCAAACTCAACCAGAGTTTGTGTGCTTAGTGCCTGAAAAACGTGAAGAACTGACGACGGAAGGTGGCTTGGACGTTGTGGGGCAGCTTGAAAAAATTAAAGCTGCGACGAAAAAGCTGACAGATGCAGGCATTAAAGTTTCACTCTTTATTGATGCTGACCGTCAACAGATTGAAGCTGCGAAAAAGTGTGGTGCTCCGTTTATTGAGCTACACACGGGTCATTATGCTGATGCGACGACAGAAGACGAACAACAAGCTGAACTGAAGAAGATTGCCGCTGGTGCGAGTTATGCTCATGACCTAGGTATTATTGTTAATGCCGGGCATGGCCTGACTTATCACAATGTCGCGCCAATTGCTGCATTACCAGAAATTTACGAACTCAACATTGGTCACTCAATCATTGGTCGCGCGGTATTTGATGGTTTGAATAAAGCGGTTGCGGACATGAAAGCACTGATGATTGAGGCTCGCCAGTCATAGGGCTATCTAGATGGCGATTATAGGGTTAGGCACCGACATTGCAGAAATTGAGCGTATTGAAAAAGCGTTAGCTCGTAGTGGTGAGCCTTTTGCTCAGCGTATTCTTTCAGAAGAAGAAATGGCTAAATTTTCACAGCTTAAGCTGCAAGGCCGTTATCTTGCTAAGCGCTTTGCGGTCAAAGAAGCGGCCTCAAAAGCATTGGGGACAGGGATCGCAAAAGGGGTCACGTTTCACGATTTTTCCATCTCGAACGATGCGCTTGGAAAACCAGTGCTCGCATTGACGGGCACAGCAAAGCAAATAGCGGATGCGATGGGCGTTAACCACATTCACCTGTCCATTTCCGATGAGCGTCATTACGCTGTGGCGACGGTCATTTTTGAATCCTAGCTTGTAAGTCTTAAACAAAATACTAAAAAGCCAGAGCAGATGCTCTGGCTTTCTTGTCTCTCGAGCAGATTACTGTTCAAGGTATAATTTTGCAGTCGTTGTGACTTTAATCATTTCATCTTGCAGCTCGAACATTTCAGGCTCAACTTCCTCAAGACTGATCCCTGAGCGCAGTGCTTGCTCAAGCGTCGCACAGAGTGATTTCAGCCTAGGCACTCCGCAATATGAGCTACTGCCGTGCAGCTTATGGATGACATGAATTAGGTCATCACGGGAGATATCTTCTTGCTCCAGAGCTTGGTCAACGACTGCTTCTACTTCAGGGATGAACTCAATCAACATGCGCAGCATGTCTTTGGCGAGATCCTCTTTATTCGCGCTCTGTTTTAAGGCAGCTTGCCAATCAATAATCACATCCTGCTGAGGCGAAGAAACGGATTGAGGTGCGCTCCCTTCAGGCTCATCAACGTATGAAGGGGCGACTTTGCCAATGCTCTCTGTACAAGCATTTGGGTTCCAGTGAACCAAAACCTGTTGTAGCACATGCTCTTCAATAGGTTTGGTTAAGTAATCATCCATTCCAGCCGAGAGCAAGCGGTCTCTTTCACCCGCCATGGCATGCGCAGTTACCGCAATCACTGGCGTGTCTTTATTTAACTCCAACTCTTTAATGTGCTGACAAGCGGTCACACCATCCATTTGTGGCATTTGGATATCCATGAAGATTAAGTCGTACTTTTTCTCCGTCGCAAGGTTTACCGCTTGCTGGCCATTGCTGCAGGCGGTGACGGTTTCTACTCGTTCGCGGAGCAGAGCGGAAATCAGCTTCAAGTTCGCTGGGTTATCATCCACCGCTAACACCGTCAGAGGTAAACGCTCCCCTTCGCTTGGCGTAATTGGAGCACTCAATGTTGGTGGTGATTCGACATGTTCGCTAATCAGGCTTTGCAGCAGTTTACGGCGAGACAACGGCTTCGTCAGGCATTGGACGTGATGCTCTGTCATAATTTGGTCGGCAAGTGCCAGTTCGGTACTCGGCGTCCCTAGGATCACACTCGGAGCCATGCGTTTCGCTTGTTCTATCCAAGGTGTAATGACGTCTGCATCATGCGTTTGATTCGCCGCTAAATTCAGTAATACATAGTCATATTGTTCTTCGTTTTTCGGTAGCGAAGAGCGGTAGGTTACTAAGATACCTTCTTGACTTAGAATCTGTTGGGTTACGGATGCGGCTTGCATGTTTGGTTCAATCAACAGCAACTGTTTGCCCGTTAGAAGCTCCACTTCAATCAGTTCGCTCATTGGCATTTCTGTTGAGTGCAAGCGCACCGTAAACCAGAACGTCGAACCTTGGTGTAGGCGGCTGGTTAAGCTGATCTCGCCACCCATCTGGCTTACCAATTTCTGCGTGATAACCAAACCTAACCCAGTGCCGCCGTAGCGACGTGAAATGCTGGCATCCGCTTGGCTAAATGCTTGGAATAATTGCGCTTGCTGACGTTCAGAAATACCAATGCCGGTATCGCGCACCATGAATTGCAGTTCGACGGAGTCCCCAGATTGAGAGCGCATTTCAACACTAACATCAATGTTGCCTCGCTCGGTAAACTTGATTGAGTTACCGACCAAGTTCGTCAAAATTTGCTGGATACGTAGTGGGTCCCCAACTAAACCCGGTGGAATTTTAGGGTCCACTTTTAGGGTGATTTCTAACCCTTTCTCATGTGCACTCGTGGCTTGTAGGTTAATCACTTCTTCTAAACTTTCTCGGAAGTCAAACGGAATGTTTTCCAGCGCCAGCTTACCCGCCTCAAGTTTCGAGAAGTCGAGAATGTCATTGATGATGTTCAGAAGATTGTTCGCCGACTTTTCAATCGTCTGTAGGTAATCAGTTTGGCTGTTAGAAAGCTGCGTTTTAAGCATTTGACGAGTAAAGCCAATAACCCCATTGAGCGGAGTACGCAGTTCGTGCGACATGTTCGCCAAGAACTCAGATTTAACCCTGGCCGCTTCTTGCGCGCGTTTCTTCGCGATATCTAACTCAACGTTCTGAATCTCTAGTTGCTCAAGCGTCTCACGCAAGTCTGATGTGGCTTGGTCTATACTGTGCTGCATCTCCACGTGATATTCCGATAGCGATACCGCCATGGCGTTAATACCGTTTTTCAGTTGGTCTAACTCACCATGCATTTTACCTTCGATACGCACGTCTAGGTGACCACGGCGGATGCGGTCAACGACATTCTTCATGTGGGTGATAGGCTGGGTAACATCGTGCATCAGACGTGAAGCAAACACACTTGCCAAGCCAAGACCGAGTATAAGAACTAAAAAAGCAGAGAAAACTTCTTGATACTGTTGCAGCCTTAAAGAGGAGAGATCTAACTCAACGGCAATATAACCAATTGCTTTGGTTCCTTGGCTTTCGTTCGACAGCTCAGCTAAATAGTGACCCTCGGACAAAATAGGTACTCGCAATATCAGTGAGTTTTCGTAGATTTCCGAATTGCCCAGTTGCGGGATCGGTTTATCTTTGGGGAACATCAAGGCTTCGAAATTAGGGTGAAAGTTAGATGTCACGAAGAGCTCATGATGTTCATCAAACACCGCGATACTACGAACCAGTTTAGAGTTTTTGCGATGGGCGTAGCTTATCAAGCGACGTACCGCCTCTCGGCTTTCTGATAGTAGATGAGTTTCACTGGCAATTGCTAACGGCTCAATGATGCTGTTACCAGTGGTGATAACTTGTTTCTCAAGGTCTTGGTAGCGATTAAATGAGAAAAAACCGCTCAGTAATAAACCAATGATGAGAGTGGGAGCGAGAGTCAGTGTAATTACACGTGCTCGTAAGCCATATCTGGTCATGTTATCTAATTACATCGGAGTCTGGATATGGGAAAATAACGCATTATTTCTCAAGCGCACGATAAGGCGTTGAGCAAAGAAGTGACGTCACCTAATAAACGGTAAGCATAATCAAGTCACTCGAATCACACAACGGCTGCAATCAAGAATAGTGAAGCCGAAGAGCAATTAGACATAAATCAGGCATAGAGCATGGCACGTATCTTTCAACCGAAAAAGAAAACCCAACTCAATACTCGTCATCAAGCGGTGCAAGTGGAGCGTTTAGATCACCACGGCGCAGGTATTGCTTACCTAAAGAAAAAACCGCTGTTTATTGATGGCGCATTGCCGGGAGAAGAAGTCGTCACACAATTAGTGGAAGAAAAAAGTAAATTTGCTCGCGGTAAACTGATTAAGATTCTCAAGCCGAGTGACACTCGCGTGGAGCCATTTTGTCCGCATTACCACGAGTGTGGCGGCTGTGATTTGCAACATCTAGATTATGACCAACAATTGACGTACAAACAGCAAACACTGCGTCAGCTGATGCGAAAATTTTCAGGCAATGATATCGAGCTTGATGCGCCATTATTAGGGGATTCACTGGCCTATCGTCGTCGTGCGCGAGTGAGCTTATTTGTCGATAAAAAAACACGTCAGCTACATTTTGGTTTCCGTAAAAAGCAGAGTAAGCAAATCGCGCAAGTGACTGACTGCCCAGTGCTGGCGCCGGAACTGAACGTTCTGCTTCCAGAGATTTATTCAGCACTAAAAGCGTTTAAAAAGCCGGAGCAATTGGGCCATGTAGAGCTGGTACTTGGTGATAATGGGCCGTGTATTACGTTGCGTCACTTGAGTGCTCTGACAGCGAGTGAAACTCAATCTCTAATGGAGCTGGCAAAACGTCGTAATGCATCGCTGTACTTAATGCCAGCAACAGATCAGCTAAACCTTGTTGAAGGTGATATGCCTTTTTATCAAGAAGTTGGCGTGAAAATTCCTTTTGCGCCAAATAATTTCATTCAAGTGAACCAAGCCGTAAACCAAAAAATGGTCAAGCAAGCGGTTGAGTGGTTAGACCCGCAAAAGAGTGACCGAGTGTTAGATTTGTTCTGCGGCGTAGGCAACTTCAGTTTACCGATTGCGAAGTTAGCTAAGCACGTGGTTGGGGTTGAAGGTGTTGCAGAGATGGTCGAAAAAGCCACAAATAATGCATCCTTGAACCAAATCAATAATGCGCAATTTTATCACGCTAACCTTGAGCAAGATTTTGAAGGGCAGGTCTGGTCGGCAGAACGGTTTGATAAAGTGCTGTTAGACCCAGCACGCGCGGGGGCAAGTGGGATCATCGATCAAGTTTCTGAGCTTGGCGCACAGCGTGTAGTTTATGTTTCTTGTAATCCTGCTACCCTTGCTAGGGACAGCCAAAGCTTGATGGAGCAAGGCTATAAATTAACTAAATTAGGTATGCTGGACATGTTCCCTCATACCAGTCATCTAGAATCGATGGCATTGTTTGAAAAGTCCTAACTTTAGGACTTTGGCCCCTTATTTGTGGTGGGTGGTCATAAAGCCAGCGTTTACGCGCAGGTAAAAGAACTAACCTGGACGGTGTTAGTCAAACCACACGAATATAATAATTAGGATGATGAGATGGTTGCGGTAAGAAGCGCGCATTTAAACCAAGATGAACAGTTTGAACTCGAAAACTGGGTGGCTAGCCTGGGACAAGAGAAAAACACAGCCTCACGCTTAATCGAAGTATATCGAGATTGCCAGACGGTATTAGCCGATAACGAGCAAGCGGAACTGTTGTTGTGGCGTGGACGAGAAATGATCGAAATTTTGATCACCTTGTCTATGGATCAGGCCACCTTAGTGGCTGCACAACTGTTTCCTTTGGTTTCAAGTGGTGCTTTTAACAGAGAAATTCTGGAAGAGAAATACAGCAAAGAAATCATAAAATTAATTGATGGCGTTGAAGAGATGGCGGCTATTGGCCAACTCAATGTCAACATGGAAGGCAGTGCGGCGTCATCTCAGGTAGATAACGTACGCCGCATGCTGCTTGCCATGGTGGATGACTTCCGCTGCGTGGTTATCAAGCTCGCGGAACGAATTTGTAATCTTATTGAAGTTAAAAAAGCGCCAGATGAAGTGCGACGTGCGGCGGCAAAAGAGTGTGCCAACATCTATGCGCCGCTAGCAAACCGATTAGGCATCGGTCAGCTTAAATGGGAAATTGAAGATTACGCTTTCCGCTACCAACAACCGGAAACTTACAAACAAATTGCCAAGCAGCTTTCTGAGCGACGCATCGTTCGTGAACAGTACATCAAAGACTTTGTTGAAGACCTTACGCACGAAATGGAAGTGTCAGGTATTAACGCCGAAGTGAGTGGTCGACCTAAGCACATCTACAGCATTTGGCGAAAAATGCAGAAGAAGAGTTTGGCATTCGATGAGCTGTTTGATGTTCGAGCAGTACGTATCATCGCAGACAAACTGCAAGACTGTTACGCGGCTTTGGGTGTAGTTCACACCAAATACAAGCACCTACCGAGCGAGTTTGATGACTACGTTGCTAACCCTAAACCAAACGGTTATCAATCGATCCACACCGTAATTCTAGGGCCAGAAGGCAAAACCATCGAGATCCAGATTCGTACCAAGCAAATGCATGAAGAGTCGGAGCTGGGTGTTGCCGCGCACTGGAAATATAAAGAAGGGGCAAGCAGCCGAAGCGGTTATGATGAGAAGATCACGTGGCTGCGTAAGCTACTGGATTGGCAAGAAGAAATGTCAGATTCTGGCGAAATGCTTGATGAGCTACGTAGCCAAGTCTTTGATGACCGTGTTTATGCCTTTACACCACGTGGTGATGTTGTCGATTTGCCAATGGGGGCAACGCCGCTAGATTTTGCCTACCATATTCACTCCGAAGTGGGACACCGTTGTATCGGCGCCAAAGTCGGAGGCCGCATCGTACCGTTTACTCATAAACTACATATGGGTGATCAGGTTGAGATTATCACTCAGAAAGAGCCTAACCCATCGCGAGACTGGTTAAACCCATCATTAGGCTTTGTTCATTCTGGCCGCGCGCGTGCCAAAATTAACGCCTGGTTCCGAAAGCAAAGCCGTGAGAAGAACCTCGAAGCGGGTCGTGAAATTCTTGAACATGAGTTAGCAAAAATTGGCGCAACGTTAAAAGATGCTGAGCATTACGCTCTCAAACGGTTTAACGTCAAAACACCAGATGAGCTTTACGTTGGTGTTGGTAGCGGTGATTTGCGTATCAACCAAATCATTAACCATATTAATGCGCTCGTTAACAAGCCAACGGCAGAAGAAGAAGACCAGCAAGCACTGGAAAAACTGCAAGAAGCAGAGCACAAATCACCAGCGCAAAGCCGACCGAAAAAAGACGCCGTCGTTGTAGAAGGTGTCGATAATCTAATGACGCACCTAGCGCGTTGCTGTCAGCCAATTCCAGGTGACGATATCTGTGGTTACATCACGCAAGGCCGAGGGATTTCAGTACACCGTAGTGACTGTGAACAGCTAGAAGAACTGCGCCATCACGCGCCAGAGCGTATCATCGATACTGTCTGGGGCAGCGGCTTCGTCGGGTCATACATCCTCACCGTCCGTGTTGAAGCGATGGAGCGAGGTGGTCTACTCAAAGACATTACGACACTGTTCGCCAACGAAAAGATCAAAGTGACCAGTATGAAGAACCGAGTCGATTACAGACGTCAACTTGCCATCATGGACTTTGACCTAGAAGTCACCAATATTGAGGTGCTTTCTCGTGTTTCGAAGCGGGTAGAACAAATAAAGGATGTCATGACGGTGAAACGCCTCGGCTAACTTTCACGTCGTACTTGTCACTTTTACTGCGTTAACTGCGTTTTCTTGCTCCATCACATAGGCGAGCTATGCTCAGGAGTCGCGAAAACTTGTTGCCTTGTCAAAGTAACAATTACTTAGTGAAAGCTGCTGAGAAAATATAATGTAGAAGGTGAGTGGTTTTGGCTGCTCACCTTTTTCTTTAGTAGAAAGGTTTAAAGGAACAAAAAATGAGTCATCCAATTGAACAATTAGAACAAATCATGGCGAAGTTGCGTGACCCAGAAAACGGTTGCCCTTGGGACTTAAAACAAACCTTTGACACCATCGTTCCGCACACCATCGAAGAAACTTACGAAGTGGTGGACGCGATTCAAAATCGAGACTGGACCAATCTAAAAGAAGAACTAGGGGATTTGTTGTTTCAGGTGATTTTTTACAGTCAGCTAGCGAAAGAGCAAGGGTTGTTCGACTTTTCGGATGTCGTCGAAACCGTGAATGAAAAACTGACTCGCCGTCATCCTCATGTTTTTTCAGATGTTGAGTTTGAATCGGACGAGGAAATCAACGCCAACTGGGAAGCGGAAAAAGCAAAAGAAAAAGCGCAGGTAGGCAAAGCGGAAGAAAGTATCCTAGACTCAATACCAAACTCTTTGCCGGCACTTTCTCGTGCTACAAAGATACAGAAAAAATGTGCGAAATATGGATTTGACTGGGACTCTCTTGGCCCGGTCGTCAATAAGGTGCGAGAAGAAATTGATGAAGTCATGGAAGAAGCACTACAAGTTCAGCCTGATGAAGAAAAAGTGGAGTTGGAACTCGGCGATTTGCTATTTGCGACCGTCAATTTGGCACGCCATCTTGATAAAAATCCAGAAGTCGCACTAGGTAAAGCAAACTTAAAGTTTGCGAGACGTTTTAAGCAAGTTGAAGGAAAGGTCCAGCAGTCAGGCAAAGCGCTTACAGATTGTTCTTTATCAGAGCTCGACGATTTCTGGGATGAAGTAAAGCGAGAAGAGTCGAGATAGGGGGAAATAAGCGGAATATACAATATGAGGCCAGTTTGCCTCTTAACACGAAAACGGACTTTGGTTTGTCTTTGCTCACTTTGATTTGAAGCAAAAAATAAAAAATTACGGTGTGATAGATTTCACGTTGTGGCGGTAAGGAGCTTCTGGTATATTTATCTCCCGTCCAGAAGCACTCCATTTCCCTCATTCAACCAATTTCAGGTTAAACATGACGACAAATTACATTTTTGTTACTGGCGGGGTTGTATCCTCTCTAGGTAAAGGTATTGCAGCAGCATCTCTTGCGGCTATTCTAGAAGCTCGTGGTCTTAAAGTGACTATGATGAAGCTTGACCCTTACATCAACGTTGACCCGGGCACAATGAGCCCTACTCAGCACGGTGAAGTGTTCGTTACAGAAGATGGCGCAGAGACTGACCTTGACCTTGGTCACTACGAGCGTTTCATCCGTACCAAGATGACCAAGCGTAACAACTTTACTGCAGGTCGTGTTTATGCCGACGTACTTCGTAAAGAACGTCGTGGTGACTACCTAGGCGCAACTATTCAAGTTATCCCTCACATCACTAACGCGATCAAAGACCGTGTAATTGCTGGCTCTGAAGGCCATGATGTGGCTATCGTTGAAGTTGGCGGTACCGTTGGTGATATCGAATCACTACCATTTATGGAAGCGATTCGTCAGCTAGCCGTTGAACTAGGCCGTGAGCGCGCAATGTTCATGCACCTAACACTTGTTCCTTACCTAGCGGCAGCGGGCGAAGTGAAAACTAAGCCGACTCAACACTCTGTAAAAGAACTTCTATCTATCGGTATTCAGCCAGATATCCTAGTTTGCCGTAGCGACCGCGTTATTCCAGCGAATGAACGTAAGAAAATCGCACTATTCTGTAATGTTCCAGAAAAAGCAGTAATTTCAATGAAGGACGTAGATTCTATCTACAAGATTCCTCAATTGATCAAGTCTCAAGGTCTAGATGATCTTGTGTGTGCTCGCTTTGGCATCACAGCTCCTGAAGCTGACCTTTCTGAGTGGGAACAGGTTATTTACGAAGAAGCAAATCCTACTGGTGAAGTAACCATCGGTATGGTTGGTAAATACACTGAATTGCCAGATGCATACAAGTCTGTGAACGAAGCGCTTAAACACGCTGGCTTGAAAAACCGTCTAAGTGTCACAATTAAGTATGTAGACTCACAAGATATCGAAACAAAAGGCGTTGAGCTGCTAGAAGGCTTAGACGCGATCCTAGTTCCAGGTGGCTTCGGCGATCGTGGTATTGAAGGCAAGATCCGTGCGGCTCAATATGCACGTGAAAACAATGTGCCTTACCTAGGTATTTGTTTGGGTATGCAAGTTGCACTAATTGAATACGCGCGTAACGTTGCGGGTATGGAAGGTGCACATTCAACAGAATTTAACAAAGAGACTAAGTACCCTGTGGTAGGTTTGATCACAGAGTGGGTAGACGAGTCAGGTAACGTAGAAGAGCGTACTGAAAAGTCTGACCTAGGTGGTACGATGCGTCTTGGTTCACAGCTATGTCACCTAGAGAAAGGGACGAAAGCTCGTGAACTTTACGGTAGCGCGACGATCCATGAACGTCACCGTCACCGTTACGAAGTGAATAATGTGCTTCGTCCGCAAATCGAAAAAGCAGGTCTGAAAGTTTCTGGCCTATCAGCGGACAAGAAGTTAGTGGAAATGATTGAGAACCCAGCTCACCCATGGTTTGTAGCGGCTCAGTTCCACCCAGAATTCACATCGACTCCTCGCGATGGCCACCCATTGTTTGCAGGTTTCGTTAAGGCTGCGGGCCAAAACGCACGCGGCGAATTCGAGAAGTAAAAGGATACGGGCGGCGGCGAAGGTTGTGCTGCTGCCCTTTAAAATTGACATTTATATTTGAAACGAGAGGAAACATTAATGTCTAAGATCGTTAAAGTTCTAGGTCGTGAAATCATCGACTCACGTGGTAACCCAACTGTAGAAGCTGAAGTACACCTAGAAGGCGGTTTCGTAGGTATGGCGGCAGCTCCATCTGGCGCATCTACTGGTTCTCGCGAAGCTCTTGAGCTACGTGACGGTGACAAAGCACGTTTCCTAGGTAAAGGTGTTCTTAAAGCAGTTGAAGCTGTAAACGGCCCAATCGCTGAAGCTCTAGTTGGCAAAGACGCTAAAGACCAAGCTGCAATCGACGCAGTAATGATCGAACTAGACGGCACTGAAAACAAATCTAAATTCGGTGCTAACGCTATCCTAGCTGTTTCTCTAGCAAACGCTAAAGCTGCTGCTGCAGCTAAAGGCATGCCTCTATACGAGCACATCGCTGAACTAAACGGTACAGCTGGTCAGTTCTCTATGCCTCTACCAATGATGAACATCATCAACGGTGGTGAGCACGCAGACAACAACGTTGACATCCAAGAGTTCATGATCCAACCAGTTGGTGCTAAGACTCTTAAAGAAGGTCTACGTATCGGTGCAGAAGTATTCCACAACCTAGCTAAAGTTCTTAAGTCTAAAGGCTACAGCACTGCAGTTGGTGACGAAGGTGGTTTCGCTCCTAACCTTAAATCTAACGCTGAAGCTCTAGAAGTTATCGCAGAAGCTGTTGCAGCTGCTGGTTACGAACTAGGTAAAGACGTTACTCTAGCTATGGACTGTGCAGCATCTGAGTTCTTCGACAAAGAAGCTGGCATCTACAACATGAAAGGCGAAGGTAAAACTTTCACTTCTGAAGAGTTCAACCACTACCTAGCTGAGCTAGCTAACCAATTCCCAATCGTTTCTATCGAAGACGGTCTAGACGAGTCTGACTGGGATGGCTTCAAGCACCAAACTGAACTACTAGGTGACAAACTTCAACTAGTAGGTGACGACCTATTCGTTACTAACACTAAGATCCTTGCTGAAGGTATCGAGAAAGGCGTAGCTAACTCTATCCTTATCAAGTTCAACCAAATCGGTTCTCTAACTGAGACTCTAGCTGCAATCAAGATGGCTAAAGACGCAGGTTACACAGCAGTAATCTCTCACCGTTCTGGCGAAACTGAAGATGCAACTATCGCTGACCTAGCGGTAGGTACTGCTGCAGGTCAAATCAAAACTGGTTCTATGAGCCGTTCTGACCGTGTTGCTAAGTACAACCAACTAATCCGTATCGAGGAAGCTCTAGGTGAGCGCGCTCCTTTCAACGGTCTTAAAGAAGTTAAAGGTCAAGCTTAATTCTTAATTGAATAAGTTTAGCTAAATAGCTTTCTAGAAACGCTCCACTTCGGTGGGGCGTTTTTTATTTAAGAGCGATGAGCCGTTCTGGCCGTGTTGCTGCCATACCTAAAGAAAGCAACCCATTTATCTGCATCGAGGAAGCTCTAGGTGAGCACGCTCCTCCATGTTTCAAAGAAGCGGTCTTAAAGAAGCTCAAGCTTAGTTCTTCATTGGATTAACCGCTTAGGTTGAAGCTTTGAAATACCCTGATTTTGCGGGGTGTTTTTGTATCTATAGGCTTGTATTTCTTGGTTTTACTTTGGTGAGTGCTAAGAATAGCTTCATATGTCTTTGTTCCATTTTGCTGCTTATTTCTTGTAAGGAGCGTGTGAGTCTCCCTTTCTCCCCTAGAGGCAACCTCGCATTTATGCTATATATGTCACCTTATCTAATTCCTTCCGGTACAGAATGTTAGCAGCGATATGCGAATCTTTGTTATAGCCCTTACGCTACTGTTTGGCTTGCTTCAATACACTCTATGGTTTGGTAAAAACGGAGTGTCTGACTACTACACAGTAAAAGATGAAATTGAAGTTCAGCAACAAGTGAACAGCAAGCTACAAGCTCGCAATAATGAAATGTTTGCTGAGATTGATGACTTAAGGCAAGGTCTTGATGCGATTGAAGAACGTGCGCGTCATGAGCTTGGTTTAGTTAAAGATGGCGAGACTTTCTACCGCATTATAGGTGAGGAAAACCATTAAAATGTTGGATGTGAACTCATCGCATGTCGCAATTGTTCCTGCTGCCGGTATCGGTAGTCGAATGAAGGCTGACCGCCCTAAGCAATATTTATTGATCGACGGAAAAGCGGTGCTGGAACACACTGTAGAAAAGTTGCTGTCGCACCCACGAATTTCGAAAGTGGTTGTCGCCATTACCGAAGGTGACCCTTATTTCCCTGAGTTAACCATCGCGAACCATCCCGATGTAATTCAAGTCGCGGGTGGCAAAGAGCGCGCTGATTCCGTACTTTCAGGGCTAAACTATGTCAATGAACATCTGGAAAGCGAGTGGGTATTGGTCCACGACGCTGCAAGGCCATGTGTATTAACATCCGACATTGACCGTTTGATTGATGTTTGCTGCGCTCACCCAACGGGTGGCATCCTCGCATCTCCAGTGAGAGACACAATGAAGCGAGCAAATGCAGCACAAGATATCGGTCATACGGTAGAGAGAGAAGCATTGTGGCATGCATTAACTCCACAAATGTTTAAAACTCAACAACTGACTCGAGCACTGGCTGACGCATTAGAACAAGGCGTAGCCATCACGGATGAAGCATCGGCTTTAGAGTGGTTGGGCGAAACGCCTGCTTTAGTCCAGGGTAATGCGAATAACATAAAAATTACTCAGCCAGAAGATCTCGCGTTAGCCGAGTTTTATCTGAGCCGTGAGCGCGGCTAAAAAAGAAAGGATAAAAAATGATTCGAATTGGTCACGGTTTTGACGTGCATAAATTTGGTGGTGAAGGCCCGGTCATTATCGGTGGTGTTGCTATCCCTTACGAGCAGGGCTTAGTAGCCCACTCAGATGGTGATGTTGCTCTTCATGCTTTGACTGATGCGCTACTCGGCGCGATTGCTGCGGGTGATATTGGTCGTCACTTCCCGGATACCGACGATAAATGGAAAGGGGCTAATAGCCGCGAATTGTTGAAAGACGTTTATCGTCGTGTCAAAGAGCAAGGCTACCGCCTTGGTAATGCCGATGTCACCATCATGGCACAAGCACCTAAGATGGCACCTCATATTGACGCGATGTGTGCGGCGATTGCGGAAGACCTAGAAACCGATATTAGTAACATTAACGTAAAAGCGACGACGACAGAGCGTCTCGGTTTTACTGGACGCAAAGAAGGCATTGCAACGGAAGCCGTGGTGCTTCTGTTCAAGCAATAATTAACCAACTTGCTCCTTAATGCTGTGTAAACAGCGGAAAAACATCATGTCAGATATTTTATCTTCATTGGCTTATCTAACGGGTAAGCCTGTTGCATCGGCAAAAATCAAAGCGCAACCAGAACATTTTCAGGTTCGTGAGGATTTAGGTTTTGCCTTTACGGGCGAAGGCGAGCACCTAATGGTGCGTATTCGAAAAACTGGAGAAAATACCAGTTTTGTTGCGAATGAGTTGGCGAAAGCTTGTGGAGTAAAGTCGAAAGACGTTAGCTGGGCAGGCCTTAAAGACCGCCATGCGGTGACGGAACAGTGGCTGAGTGTCCATTTACCGAAAGGGGAAACGCCGGACTTCTCGGCATTCCTAGCTCAATATCCGAGTATTGAGATCTTAGCGACTGATCGACACAACAAAAAACTGCGTCCTGGAGACTTAATAGGGAACGAGTTTGTTGTCACTTTGTCTGAAGTGACTGACGTTGAAGATGTAGAGCAACGCCTTGAAAAAGTGAAACAAGTTGGTGTGCCAAACTACTTTGGTAGTCAGCGTTTTGGCAATGATGGCAACAACCTTGAAGAAGCACGTCGATGGGGACGCGAAAACGTTCGTACCCGTAATCAAAATAAGCGCAGCATGTATTTATCAGCGGCGCGTTCGTGGATCTTCAACCGTATCGTTTCTGTTCGTCTAGAAAATGGTGTGTTTGATAAATTCATCGATGGTGATATTGCACAGACAAGTTCTGGCACTCAGTTGGTTGATGCAAGCAATATCGCAGATCTACAAGCACAATTTGCTGCTGGTGAAGTGGCAATTACCGCGGCCCTAGCAGGTGATAATGCGCTTCCAACTCAAGCGGATGCGCTTACTTTAGAACAACCGTTCTTAGATGAAGAGCCTGATCTCATGGCGCTGATTCGTGGTAATCGCATGCGCCACGACCGTCGAGATATTGCACTTAAACCAAAAGACTTAGTTTGGGCGGTTGAAGGTAATAATATTACGCTGACTTTCTCACTGGATGCGGGATCTTTTGCAACCTCTATCGTTCGTGAGTTAGTTAATGAGGTTGAAGTAGAAAGAGAATACTAATGGAACAGGATTCACTAAACGCGAAGCCCCTAAGAGTCTTAATCAGCAACGACGATGGCGTACATGCGCAAGGGATTCATGCACTTGCTGATGAGTTGCGAGATATCGCTGAAGTGACTATTGTCGCACCTGACCGAAATCGTTCAGGTGCTTCGAACTCACTGACACTAGAGCAACCATTACGCGTAACTGAAATTGCCCCAAATATCTATTCAGTGCAAGGAACGCCTACAGATTGTGTACATTTCGCGCTGAATGAGCTGATGAAAGATGATTTGCCCGATCTTGTTTTATCAGGCATCAATCATGGTGCAAATTTGGGTGATGACGTTCTTTACTCAGGAACGGTAGCTGCAGCAATGGAAGGGCATTTCCTTGGTGTTCAGTCGGTTGCTTTTTCGCTGGTGGGTAAGCGTCATTTCGAATCTGCCGCAAAAATTGCACGTCAAATTGTGCAACAGCATTTAGCGTCTCCGATTCCAACGAATCGGTTATTGAACGTAAACGTGCCTGACTTACCAGCAGAAAACCTGGGCAAAATCGAAGTCACGCGTTTAGGTGCGCGTCATCACGCAGAGAATATGATTAAGCAGAAAGATCCGAGAGGTCATGATATTTATTGGCTAGGGCCTCCAGGAAAAGAGCAAGATGCGGGGGAGGGCACTGACTTTTATGCGATTGAACATGGTCGAGTTTCAATGACGCCTCTGCAAGTTGATCTCACTGCTCATGAGTCGCTGCGTGCAATGGATAGTTGGTTAAAGGAAGAGAAGTAATGAGTAACCCACATGCTGACAGGTTGATAGCGTTTCTTATCTCCAGTGGCATCAAAGACCAAAGAGTTCTGGATGCTATCCAACGCTTACCACGAGAAAGCTTTGTCTCTCAAGCGATGATGCACCAAGCCTACGATAACAATGCGTTACCGATTGGTCAGGGACAAACTATTTCTCAACCTTATATTGTTGCTCGTATGACCGAGTTACTCGAACTAGAGCCAACGAGTCACGTACTGGAAATCGGAACGGGTTCCGGTTATCAAACCGCAGTACTGGCGAAAATTGTTGACCATGTATACTCCGTTGAGCGAATTAAATCGTTGCAATGGGAAGCAAAACGCCGTCTGAAACAATTGGATATCTACAATGTTTCAACCAAGCATGCTGATGGGTGGCAAGGCTGGGAAGCTCGTGGTCCTTTCGATGCCATCATTGTTACTGCAGCTGCAGAAGTGATCCCCCAAGCACTTCTCGCACAATTAAAAGATGGCGGTAAGATGGTGATTCCTGTTGGAGATAAGGAGCAACAGTTACTAAAAATTGAACGTAAGGGAGATGAATATCTCTCTACTGTTGTGGAAATGGTTCGATTTGTACCTCTGGTTGCGGGTGATTTAGCTTAAGGGTTAGGGATAGGTGAGTAAGTTATTACGTCATATTGGTATTAGCTTTGTGTTTGCTGCAGGACTAGTTGGTTGTGCAGCGCATTCTCCTGCACCTGTCTCTAGCTTAAAGAAAGACTATTCAAGCCTTGAAAGAGGAAGTTACAGAGGGAGTTATTATGAGGTAAAAAAAGGCGATACACTTTACTTCATAGCTTATGTCACAGATAAAGATGTAAATGATCTTGTCCGTTACAATGAGTTAACTCAGCCTTACACCATCTACCCTGGACAGAGGCTAAAACTTTGGGCTCCGAAATATGTCGCCCCTAAATATGGCCAAAAAGTTGAACCCGTTGTGGTTCCTGTTGTTACGACGCCACCAGCCCCAGTGACGAAAACATCAACAGCCTCTAAACCGAAAAATTCAAGTAAAAACTCTAGTCAAAAACCTACAGAGACTAAGCCTAAAGTCGTACAAAAACAGCCTCCAAAGAAGGTTGAACAATCGAAAACAAAGGAGTATGTTGGTTCAAAAGATAACCAAAAAGTGAAGCAAAAAGCGCCAGTTACCACGGCGAAGAGTGATAAAGTTTCTAAGTGGTTGTGGCCAACAAAAGGGAGAGTAATCAAGAACTTTTCGGCGGGAGAACAGGGAAATAAAGGTATCGACATCGCAGGACAGCGTGGTCAACCTATCGTTTCAACCGCAGCCGGCACCGTTGTTTATTCAGGCAATGCGCTACGAGGTTATGGCAACTTAATTATAGTAAAGCATAACGACAATTATTTAAGCGCCTATGCACATAATGACAAACTGCTGGTATCAGAAGGACAAAGTGTAAAAAGCGGACAGAAAATCGCCACCATGGGTAGTTCAGGTGCAAAATCAGTCAAGCTACACTTTGAAATTCGCTATCAAGGTAAATCGGTGAATCCAAAACGCTATTTGCCTTAAAACTTTGAAAAACAACTTGCGACATCATTTAGCGACATATTGAGTTGTCATGTCTTGCTAACTCGCCAGGGGGAGGCGTTATGAGTATCAGCAACACAGTAACCAAAGTTGAAGAGTTTGCATTTGACAATGCGTCAGTGAAGACCATTGATAACGAACTCGAAAAATCATCATCCACAGAAAGCAAAACGGCTGCGCGTGAAGAATTTGACGCGAGCAGTAAAAGCTTAGACGCAACTCAGTTGTATCTAGGTGAAATTGGCTTCTCACCTCTACTTACTGCCGAAGAAGAAGTGCTTTATGCTCGACGAGCCCTGCGTGGCGACGAAGCGGCACGTAAACGTATGATCGAAAGTAACCTACGTTTGGTGGTCAAGATCTCTCGTCGATATAGTAATCGCGGCCTAGCACTACTCGATCTGATTGAAGAAGGTAACCTTGGTTTGATCCGTGCGGTCGAGAAGTTCGATCCAGAGCGTGGTTTCCGCTTCTCTACTTATGCGACCTGGTGGATCCGACAAACGATCGAACGTGCGTTGATGAACCAAACTCGTACGATCCGTCTACCTATTCATGTCGTGAAAGAGCTGAACATTTATCTGCGTACTGCGCGTGAACTTTCTCAGAAGCTCGATCACGAACCTACCGCAGAAGAAATTGCTGCTCAGTTAGATATTCCAGTCGAAGATGTAAGCAAAATGCTACGTCTCAATGAGCGTATCAGTTCTGTCGACACACCAATCGGTGGTGACGGTGAAAAAGCGCTGTTGGATATTATTCCCGACGCAAACAACTCCGATCCAGAAGTCTCGACTCAAGATGACGATATCAAATCATCGCTGATTCATTGGTTAGAAGAGTTGAATCCAAAACAGAAAGAAGTACTTGCACGACGTTTTGGTCTTCTAGGCTATGAGCCTTCGACGCTTGAAGAAGTTGGTCGAGAGATTGGTTTGACACGTGAGCGTGTACGTCAAATCCAAGTAGAAGGTTTACGTCGTCTTCGTGAGGTTTTAATCAAGCAAGGTTTGAATATGGAAAACTTATTTAACGTCGAAGATGATTAAATAATCCGTACTTCAGTAGATATGCAAAAGGCTATGGTTATCCATAGCCTTTTTTCTTTTGTGCTCGCTTAAGTGAATCGATTTAAAGCATCTTCTTCAAACGATACAACTCTTCAAGTGCTTGGCGTGGAGTCAAATCATCAGGATCAATACCAGATAAGGCTTGTTCGATCTCGCTAGGTTCTGGAATTAGACTCAATTGGTTAGCCACATCTACTGCACTTGGACGTGGTGCGTCACTGTTTTGCCCTAGTTGCTCTAGCTGAGATAGTTTGTTACGCGCATTTTTGATGACCGTTTTTGGTACGCCGGCTAAGCCCGCAACAGCTAGGCCGTAAGACTTACTTGCCGCACCTTCTTGAACTGCGTGCATAAAGGCAATGCTGTCACCATGTTCTACGGCATCCAAGTGAACGTTCGCTAAGTTTGGCAGTTGGTTTGGCAACTCTGTCAATTCGAAGTAGTGAGTTGCAAATAGTGTCATCGCACCAATTTGTGTTGCGAGCCATTCCGCACTTGCCCAAGCTAAAGATAGGCCATCGTAAGTACTGGTACCGCGACCGATTTCATCCATTAGCACTAAACTGTTTTTAGTTGCATTGTGCAGAATATTAGCGGTTTCCGTCATTTCTACCATGAAGGTCGAACGACCAGATGCAAGATCATCTGACGCTCCAATACGAGTAAATATACGATCTAAAGAACCAATTTGTGCAGATTCTGCAGGTACATAAGAGCCGATATGTGCCATCAATGCAATCAGCGCAGTTTGACGCATGTAAGTGGATTTACCACCCATGTTTGGACCGGTGATGATTAACATTTTACGTGCTGGGTTAAGCTCTATTGGGTTCGCGATGAACGGTTCTGTTGTTACTTGCTCTACGACTGGGTGACGACCCGCTTGAATGTGAATGCCAGCGTCTTTCACAAGCGTTGGTCGGCAGTAATCCAACGAATCTGCACGCTCTGCTAGGTTTTGTAGTACATCGAGTTGAGACAGAGCAGAAGCTAAATTCTGCAGCTTCTCCAGATTTAGCATCAATAGATCAAACAGTTCTTCCCACAGCTGCTTTTCAAGTGCCAGCGCTTTCGATTTCGAGTTAAGTACTTTGTCTTCGTGCTCTTTAAGCTCTGGGATGATATAGCGTTCGGCATTTTTTAGTGTTTGGCGACGTACATAGTGCGGTGGAACCAAATGGCTCTGGCCACGGCTCACTTGAATAAAGAAGCCATGTACGTTGTTGTAGCCGACTTTAAGCGTATCGATGCCGTGTCGTTCACGCTCATCTCGCTCAAGCTGCTCAAGGTATTCTGTTGCACCGTCTGCTAATTTGCGCCATTCATCGAGCTCGGCATTATAGCCTTCAGCGATCACGCCACCATCACGAATAACAACTGGCGGATTTTCTTTAATTGCACGCTCTAACAGATCACATACTTCGTCAATCGGAGCTGCGTATTGCGCCAGTTTTGCTAGATATGGATGGGTCAAAGAAGCGGTGACAGATTCTAGCTCTGGTAGCTGCTGCATGGCATTGCGAAGTCTAGCCATATCGCGAGGGCGAGCAGAACGTAGTGCGAGGCGTGCTAAGATACGTTCAATATCACCAATTTGTTTTAATGTTGGTTGAAGATCGGCAAACAGCGCTTGTTCTTTAATCTCACCAATCGCATCAAGACGATTGTTTAACGTTTCAATGCAACGCATAGGCTGATGTAACCAACGCTTAAGCATTCGGCTGCCCATCGGCGTCGCACAATGGTCGAGTACTGCAGCGAGTGTGTTATCGGTTCCACCTGCTAGATTTTGAGTAATTTCCAGGTTGCGTCGGGTAGCGGCATCAAGGATGACGGATTGGTCCTGATGATCAAACGTTAAAGAGCGAATATGAGGCAAAGCAGTGCGTTGCGTATCTTTCACATACTGGATCAAACAACCAGCAGCACATAACCCTAAGGACGCATGTTCTACGCCAAAACCAACCAGATCTTTAGTGCCAAACTGTTGATTGAGTTGTTGCTTAGCCGTATCAAGCTCAAATTCCCATACTGGGCGACGACGGTTACCGTTGCGGCTCGCCATTAAATGTACAGGTTCAAAATCTTCTGGGAATAGTAGCTCACGTGGTGCGGTACGCTGAAGCTCGGCTGTCATCGCTTCTTCGGTTTCTGGTTCTGTCAGTTGGAAGCGACCAGAAGTGACATCCAGCGTCGCATAACCGAACTTACCGTTGTGATGGTAAATTGCTGCGATTAAGTTATCGACACGCTCAGAAAGCAGTGCTTCATCCGTCACAGTACCTGGTGTCACGATACGCACAACTTTACGTTCTACCGGACCTTTGCTGGTGGCTGGATCGCCAATTTGTTCGCAGATTGCGACTGATTCACCAAGCTGAACAAGTTTTGCTAGATAGCCTTCTACTGCGTGAAATGGCACTCCCGCCATAGGAATAGGCTCTCCAGCTGACGAACCGCGCTTAGTTAGCGAAATATCAAGCAGTTGGGACGCTCGCTTTGCATCATCGTAAAAGAGTTCGTAGAAATCGCCCATGCGGTAGAACAGCAAAATCTCAGGGTTCTCAGCTTTTAGCTTGAGGTATTGCTGCATCATCGGAGTGTGTTTTTGTTCAGCTTTCACAGGTAAGTTCTTTTGTTTATTTCCGTAGCGGCTTAGGATACGTGAATCCCTATCAAGTAAAAAGAGAAAAAGGGCATTTTGGCTATGGAAAAAACAACAAAATTGAGCGCAGATTTAGGCGCATTATTGGCAAAGTATGGTCATGTTTTAACAACGGCAGAATCGTGCACGGGTGGCGGTGTTGCGACCGCTATTACTGATATTGCAGGCAGTTCAGGTTGGTTAGATAGAGCTTTTGTCACTTACAGCAACGAAGCCAAAATGGAAATGCTGGGTGTGAGAGTGGAAACCTTAGAGGAACATGGTGCCGTGAGTGAGCCTGTTGTGATTGAAATGGTGCAAGGTGCGCTTCAACACTCGAATGCCACTATTGGGGTTTCCATCAGTGGTGTTGCTGGACCGGGAGGAGGCAGTGATGAAAAGCCGGTTGGAACCGTCTGCTTTGCTTTTGCGGATAAGCACGACTGGCTCTTTGTTGAGACCATGCATTTTTCTGGTGACAGGGCGGAAGTTCGTCAACAAGCGGTGATGCATGCATTGACTCGATTGCATCAACATTTAATTTAGAATTTCTTACACTGTCTTAGCCCAGAATTGATAAGGGTTAGAGCCAATCCTTAGAAGCAGTTAACTAAATTTTTTCTATACAGGTATAGACACTGTATGAATCAACAGTATAATAACTTTCATTGCTGAGCAGGTTAGCTGCTTAAGAAAAATGAATTACTATTCGTCGCCCAAAGAAGATGAATAAATCGGAGAAAGTAATGGACGAGAACAAACAGAAAGCGCTCGCCGCTGCGCTAGGTCAAATTGAAAAGCAATTCGGTAAAGGCTCTATCATGCGCCTTGGTGATAACCGCGCAATGGACGTAGAAACGATTTCAACAGGCTCTCTTTCTCTTGATATCGCTTTGGGTGCAGGTGGTCTGCCAATGGGTCGTATCGTAGAAGTCTACGGTCCAGAATCTTCAGGTAAAACAACACTAACGCTTGAGCTTATCGCTGCTGCGCAACGTGAAGGTAAAACTTGTGCGTTTATCGATGCAGAGCACGCTTTGGACCCTGTCTACGCGAAGAAACTTGGTGTTGATATCGATGCGCTCTTGGTTTCTCAGCCAGACACTGGTGAGCAAGCACTAGAGATTTGTGATGCACTAGCTCGCTCTGGCGCTATCGACGTAATGGTTGTTGACTCAGTTGCGGCGCTAACACCAAAAGCAGAAATTGAAGGCGAAATGGGCGACAGCCACATGGGTCTTCAAGCACGTATGCTTTCTCAAGCGATGCGTAAGCTAACTGGTAACCTAAAACAGTCTAACTGTATGTGTATCTTCATCAACCAAATCCGTATGAAGATTGGTGTGATGTTCGGTAATCCCGAATGTGCTATTGCATAATTGTTTGTATCGGTATTGTTATTGTATTTAAAGCGGTTTTTAATGATAATACCGATGCGAACAGTTTGAGTCGGTGCTTTTTGTCTTGGTCTGGAATTAAGATTTGACAAAGGGTTGGCAAAGAACCTAATAATCAGTTTACAAATTTCAAAGAATTGAAGGTATACGATGGACGAGAATAAGCAAAAAGCACTAGCTGCTGCACTAGGTCAAATTGAAAAGCAGTTTGGTAAAGGCTCCATAATGAAGTTGGGCGATAATCGCACAATGGACGTAGAAACTATTTCAACTGGCTCTCTTGCTTTAGATATAGCGTTAGGTGCAGGTGGTTTGCCTATGGGACGTATTGTTGAAATCTACGGCCCAGAATCTTCCGGTAAAACAACCCTCACTCTTGAAGCTATTGCTGCTGCTCAGAAAGCTGGTAAAACTTGTGCTTTTATCGATGCAGAGCACGCTCTCGATCCTATTTATGCTAAAAAGCTTGGTGTTAATATTGATGAGTTATTAGTCTCTCAGCCAGATACTGGTGAGCAAGCCCTAGAAATTGTTGATGCTCTAGCTCGCTCTGGTGCTGTTGATGTGATGGTTGTCGATTCGGTAGCAGCTTTGACTCCAAAAGCAGAAATTGAAGGTGAGATGGGTGATAGTCATATGGGTCTTCAGGCACGTATGCTTTCTCAGGCTATGCGTAAGATTACAGGTAACCTGAAAGCCTCAAATTGCATGTGCATATTTATCAACCAAATTCGCATGAAAATTGGCGTGATGTTCGGGAATCCCGAGACAACGACAGGCGGGAACGCATTAAAATTCTACGCTTCAGTCCGTCTTGATATCCGTCGTACAGGTGCTATCAAGGAAGGTGATGAGGTTGTAGGTAACGAAACTCGCATCAAAGTGGTTAAGAATAAAATTGCAGCCCCATTTAAAGAAGCTAATACTCAAATTTTGTATGGTAAAGGCTTTAATCGTTTCGGTGAGTTGATTGACTTAGGCGTGAAACACAAACTTGTAGAAAAAGCTGGTGCATGGTATAGCTACAATGGCGACAAGATTGGTCAAGGTAAAGCGAATGCGTGTCGGTTTATTGAAGAAAATAGTCATATTTCTCAGGAGCTTGATGCGAAGTTGCGTGAGTTGCTATTAACTCCAGTAGTAGAAAAGCCAGAAGAAACCGAAAAAGAAGATGTTGCTGAGGATGATGCATTTTAATGATGCGAAGCAACTTCATGTTGTATGGCGGTGAATATTGTTTTAATAAAGATGGGTTCACCGCCCATTACCACTCTGAGTTTATCGATACTCTGTGCTGGCTAACTAAGTTCTCCGAGGTCAGCGAAAGCACCTTTAATATCAACTGGATGGCTCTCAAAAGTTTCCTTAAACATATTGAGGGAATTAACCATTCTCTTTTCGAACACCTCCATACTGACTCCCCTTTCAATGACTATGGTTCTTTCGAGCACTGGCAGTCGGCAATGATCTCCTTTCGTGAATATGTAGATCAAACTTACAAATCACCGTCGAACAAGAATAATTATCTATCTGGAATGAATTTTTGGACGGGTCTGCTTGCGCATAAAAACAAGATTCCTAGGCTCTATCAATTGAACTCTTTCGGTGGAGGTAGTGGTGACCAGAAGCCAGCTACCGTTGCTGACGCGATGTTGCCCCCTTATGTTCTTGATGCAATTGGAGGCTCCAAGAAAGACAACCACTCTGAAATGAGTCGGCTAATTGCAAACGTGAAAGCTGTTGAGGTTATGGGGTTATATCAACTCCCTGAGCATTTCAATGAACTCGCACTTGATAAAAAAGCAGAGTGGCTGTTAACAAAACGCTTGTCTGGGATAAGGCTGGCGCTTGAAGGTAAGTTTCTTGAGGCTAGGGAAATTAGAGCCAAGGGGCTTGTTGCCATTCGTAACCATCGCCACTTGTGCCCTCTTATCGATGAATACCTTAATTTTGCAGGTGGCAGTGGCAGAACTAGCCCAAGGCTAAAAGACATTCGAAATCTTACTTATGACGAACTTCGGAATGGGCTTCTTGCTTGGTTCTGGTATCACAACGGTAAAATTCAATTAAAGGACAAAGACGGGAATATTTATCGTACAGCGGCTAAGCGGTTAAACGAACTTCGGAAAAAGGAAGGCTTGGATGTAAAAGTCTATGGCTGGAATGACTTATGGTTTGCTGATCGCCTTGGCTGCACATCACGATTATACGCCCCAGCAGCATTGTTGTTAATCTTTGACAACAGTATGAATGTCTCGTCTGCAACTAACCTTCCCCTAGACTGTATAAAGAAACAACAAATAGTTAATGGTCATGAGATTCAATGGTACAAGCGCCGAGCCAAAAGTAATCTATTTAAAGCGATAAGCAGCAAGCTCAAAGTATCGAGTTTTGATGTTGTTCGGCATGTCAGAAGGGTGACTCAGCCATACAGGGATATGGATATCATGCCTGATGACAAGGAAAAGCTGTTCTTGTCGTATGCAAATACTATGGACAAGAGAGTAGATGACATGCTCCCTAGAAAACCAGATGATCAAACTTTTACTGAGCAGATGAAAGCCACTCTTTCCGAAATAAGTCATGGTCAATGGTTTGCAACAGCAGAAATGGTGAGGAAGAGTGTTCTACTTCTGTCAGCCATGAATGGTGGTGTATCAAAACTCAAAGATGAAGCGCAGCACAAGAAAGGCAAGACTTCTACAACCTATGCCGACCGAGCGGCCATGAAGGCTAAGCATGACGCAGTTATGCGAGAATTTAAGGAGTGGTTACAAACCTTAATCACTATGCGTATTGACAACGCAGCAGAAAAGCTAGGTGTAGATTCGAACGAATACCAGAAGCGTTTGGAACAAATTATTGATTCTGGTTTTGGTGGAATAGCTTGCTCTAATCCAACTGGTGGAACGCAACCAGATGTTGAAGAAGGTGAGTTATGCACAAAGGTAGGTCGCTGCCTAACCTGCCAGAGCAAAGAGCACGTGTTTATTGAAACGGTCGATAATGTTATGCACCTGCTTATGTGGGAAGAAGCCCTAACTAAAGCCAATGATGAGAACCAAATTGATGCAACGGACTTGAACTGGCACTTTTGGTTCAAATTTATTCAGACCATGCTGTCGCGATTGACTGACTCTCCTGTTGAGAATAAACAGGCGCTGGTCGAAGATGCAAAGAATCAAAAGTCAAAACACGATAATCCATACCTATTAATTGATTTCAAAGAGATTAGTTGATGCTTTCAAGCAAAATATCGCTTACTGATTACCTTTCCCTTAGTCCAACAGACAAGGAGTCTTTGTTAGCGGCTGGCGGATTTACAAAGCCCTCTGATTTAATTGATCATGACTACGCTTGGCTACTGAATGACTATAAAGAAAACATTTGGCGCGTATCTATGCCGAACAAGGATTCTGCTTCAAAGAGACCATCAGGGGAACTAAACGTCCACTTTGATACTGTCGTTTTAGGCGGAGGTCGTCTGTCAGACAATCAAAGGCTTATTGATGATATGAAGTTGCTTGTTGCCATTACAATTACTGCCAACTTCAATAATACAATAACCCTAGGATCAAACAGTCGTGTTAAAGTCTTTGTTGACTCTCTTAAGCGTTATGTCTCTGAGGCTCTCTCAACTCCGTATATCACCAACCTTGAAGATTTATCTTATGGTGATTTTTTCGACTTAATTCAAAACGCTGGCAACAAACTTGGCTACAACCTGAAGTACGTTGAGATACTGGAAGATTACTTTGAAGATATGGATATATATAAAATTCCTATACTTAGAAGTAAAGGTAAGAAGCAGCCAACTAAAATAGACACAACTTCAATATTCAAGGAATTGGGAATCAATGAGTACGCTTTCAACAACTACGAAAGCGCCAAAAGAGTCGTCGCACTAAAAAGTCTTGAACTGCAAAGGCACTACAGTAGTGAAAGATTTGAGGTTTTATACTCCCAAACTTTAACTGAGGAAAATGAAAGGAAGATGGGGCATGAAAAGTCTTACAAGGACTATTTAGCCACGCTGAAAGCATACTCTCAGGCTAAGTCTGTTTACGGTAGTTTGTTTAATTACAACTTCATTCCGTTTGACGTCGAAGACATTCAGGCAGATACCAATTACGAATACCCCGACTTCAATGAGATGTTGGATTTGGCGGAGCGAACACGAGATATACCTCCCATGCTCTTTTTAGACATGATGGATGGTGCAGCTCGTTTCGTCTTGGACTACGCTGACGATTTATTTGAAGCTGAAAAGCACTTTAAAGCTATATACAACCGTGAACTTGACTTGGTTCAGGGTGATGACTATCAGGCTGGTAAACGGACGAATAAACTAGTCAGGAACTACAGGACTGACGATGATAGGTTGCACTCACCTTTCCCGATGTCTGCTTATAAACATGCCCAGAATAGAGAGGGCAACCGTAAACATTCTGATAATGTCTACGAAGCCATAGCTAACAACATGGCAGTTGGGGTTTCACGGAAAAAGTCCATGGAAGATTTTAAGTTAACCCGTGGACAATACAACTCAATAAGGCTGTCTATTTTAGCGAACAAGACTAAGAAAATTTCGCTGCATAAAGCTCTATATCATTTCCTACCATTTTGTTGCGTTATCATCATTTTCGCCTTAACAGCAAGGCGGGAATCCGAGGTGTTTGGCTTACAGGTTGGGTGCATCAAAAAAGACCTAGACGGCTTGCTATGGCTAAACAGCTTTGTCGCAAAAACCTTGCAGAAACACGATGATTTCACAACTGTTTCTTTGGTTGAAAAAGCGGTCTCCATACTTGAACGGTTGAGCGAGAAGGGGCGCCAACAAAAGAATTCGGATTCTATTTTCGTATTTGACGACACCTTTGACCGCCCACCTACAACAATGAGAACAATCAACCGAATTGCGGATGACTTCTTCGATTTCATTGGTATAGAGCGTGGTAATGACGGTAAGCATTGGAAATTATCAGAGCACCAGTTCCGTCGCTTCTTCGCGATCATGTTTTATTACCGCTATGAGAAAGCTGACGCTGATGCCCTTATGCATGAACTGGCACACGTCGACTGGAGCATGACCGTCCGCTATCTTATCGAGAAAAAAACAGGAGCTGCTCTTAGGAAACTACATCAACAATATAACAAGGCTCGATCGAATAGATTGGTTGACTATTCGCTTAGAGATGACTTAGGTGGTGAAGGTTTTCCCCTGCTTAAAGAAAAGCTTGAAGAAACTGTCTCATCTATGCCCGAGATGATGCGTGAAATTGCCATCGAGACTGTTGAGGCCAACAACCTTGTCTTTGACTTTATTCCAAGTGGCCTGTGTCTTGGCAACACTCCTTGGCTCTCTGAACGCTGCAACTGCTTTAGAGATGGCTTTGTAATGCAGCACGATGCTTCTAGTGAGATGTGCGAAGGTTGCCCTGCACAAGTAACTGTCCCAGAGATAGCCAAGGGCGAGATGAGGCCAATGAGAGCATGCGGGGAGTCTGCGATATTGAAAAACTTAACACAGAAGGCTGGATAAGATGTCAGACAAGAAGGTCAATAAAGGTCACAAGAATGTCGATAACTCGGAAGAGAAAAAAGCGGCGGCTACAGCTCGCATTGATAAACGTATCAGCCTTCTTGAAAATCTCATCAGTGAACGAGAAACTAGATTGGCCAGCATGGAAGGGCTTCCTACCAAGCTCAAAGAGTTCACTGATAGCAACGATTGGATTGTGGGTGATGTTGATCTGGAGTCGATGACATTTAGTCGTGGAACCTATTACCAAGAGTGGAACATTGATAAGTTTGAAAAGAGGCTTAACGGCCTCTTTAAGCGCATCAAAAATCCTAAACAGATGGATGGTGAGATTAGCGCACTTAATGAAAGGATTGATGAGCTTGTGTTAATTAATACTAACCTAATGGAGGCGAATCATAAATTAGACCAGAAGCTTAGCCGCGAAGTGTCACGCCTCAAAAGTATGCTAGAAGCAAGTCAGCAAGCCAATAAGCGATTACATGATCAGCTTCAGAGTAAAGCTGATGTCGTTCCTTTTAACCCGAAGGGGTAAGCCGCATGAACGAATTGGTTGTAATGCCGTTGTCCTCAGATTTTGAGTTAGACGGAAAGAAATTACCTAAGTTTCCATTTGTCATGGATAAATATGGAAACCCTCATGTGATAATCAACAGGTTTCTACGAGAGTACCATGTATTCAATAAAAAGAATGACTCCACTACGGCTCTTGCTGCTGCTAGAAATATTGCAAGCCAGTTTAATCAACTAAGTCAAACCTTCATCTCAACCGATAAAATTGGACAGAAAAAGGAAGAAGAGGAACGAGTGCAAAATGCATTGTCCTTTATGAACTATGAGCTTGACTTGAGTTTTGATTTTGAACTTTATGGCGATGATTTTCACAGAACGTGGCTATCAGCGTCAGACGCCTTAATTTCTCTAATGCTAAATAATAGCGAGCAGACAAGCCCAAATCTAAACTCCACGACAAATCGCAAGATGGGTGACTTTATTGCATTTCTTTGGTGGGCAGAAAAGAAAAAATACAGTCGTTGGCTAACGGGAATTAATGATCGCGGTGTTCATGGTGATAACGAGTTCTCGGTAGCCTTAGAGCCTAAAAAAAACAAGTACCATGAATACAGTAACCCTCATCAGTTAAACAAGGAAGATCAAGGTAGGAGGAATGGCTACGGAGTCAAAAAGAAGGTCGATGATGCGTACACAAATCTACAGATCAAAAGGGATTCTTCAGCAACTCCTAAAGAAATGGCGCTACACTTTCGAAATTTGTTAATCCTGAGAGTTATGAGGGAAGGCTCTCTGCGAAATATCGAGGATATAACTCTTGAGTTATCTCAGTTTGAAGGGGAGCCTGAATACAACATAGAAGGCAACAAGGTCTGGATACGAACATCAGAGACAAAGGGTAAACACAAGGTGCGTAGGTATGTAGAGATTCCTGCAATGCTTGATAAGCAGATCCGAAGATTTATCAAGATGTTCAGGAAGCAAATACTCCCAAAAGCAATGAAGGGTTTGCAACCATCTCCTACAGACCCTGTATTTCCATCAAAGAAAACGGGTAAGGCGCTCACAAGAACTTCAGTTAATGGGATTTTTAAAGAGTATGGCATTAACCCACATTTAAACCGAATGCTCTCTCTTTCGGAAATGGCTATGGGGCTTTTGAATCAAGGTCTTGGTGAAGGTGATATACTCTTGTTATTATCTGAGCATGCTGGGCACTCTAGTAAGTCTGATGGCTCGACTATACGTAAACATTACCTAGATGCGTTAAGGGATTTAAATTTAGCGAAAATGGAAAATCCAGCAACGTTGAAATGTGAGCTAAGTGATGCAGAAAATGAAATAGCCAGACTCAAACGAGAGAATGATGAATTGAAGATGCGTCTGTCAGGGAGTGTATCCCAAGATATTCTATAGAGGCTTGTTATCAAGTCCGCCGTCTTGCAGACTACATATTTAAGTATTGACCACCATTGACCATGCGTGGTCAATGGTGGTCAACAGCGCTGACAAACTTGTTATTGTGTAGCTGATATTGCAAAAGTTGGGAAGTTGTCCTCACTCATTCAAATACAACTCCGCCATTCCATCCAAACGGCTTTTCACTTCTTTCCAGTTAGGCATTACGCTGGTTAGCAACCGCCAGAACCTGTCACTATGGTTGTGCTCAGCGATGTGGCAAAGCTCATGCAATATCACGTAATCAATACACTCTTTAGGTGCTTTGATTAGGTGTGGGTTGAGCATCAAAGTGCCCTTAGCAGAGCAGCTTCCCCATTGTTTGCTCATGGGTAAAACTCGAAAGCTAGGTATTCCGTCAACCCATGTAGCTTGAGGCAGTAGCTCAGACAAACGTTCATGGAAAATGCGTTCAGCGCGAACCTTGTACCAGTTGCGCACTAAAGCTTTAACCATGGCTGTCTTGTCGTTGTTAAACCGAGTCAAGGTAACAAGTAGCTTGCCGCGAGTCATTTTTACAGTTGGCAAAGCTTCAGCGTCCTCTACGATTTTAAGGACATAGCGCCGACCAAGGTAAAACTGCATCTCACCGCTGACATAGTGCTTTGGCTGCACGTACTCCAAATGACTACGAAACTCTTTCAGTGCGTCATAAATCCATTTAGCACGCCTCATAACAGCTTCATGAATATCGCTACGCTCGGCATCTTCTGGCGCAGAAATGATGACATCACAGTTAGGATGAACCTTGATGGTAATTTTCCTTTTCTTACCTTCAGGGTGAGCCTTTCGCACAACTTCGTAAGTGACAGCTTCATCCCCATAGACAAAGCTGTATTCCTCTTTGTTGTGCTCAGTAGATACAACTGCCGTCATTAGTGATGACCTGCAACGCCAAGGCGAGTAATTTGGATAACGTCAGCGATGATGAGCTTGGCTGTATCCATGCCAATGGCTTTAAATAAAACAGGCAACAACTTACGGCGAATTTGGTTCTCAATTTCTTGTGGGTTAATTGAGAACTCCGCAACCGAAGCCGTTACTACCTCATCAATTTGCATCGCATAGTTGAAGCGATCTTCTTCACTGAGACTCGTTACATCTGACAAGTGTTTTAAGAACAGCCCAAAGTACGCCTGAACATGTCGCTTAACCTTAGGGTCGAGTTCAGCGAAGCGGTCGGTGGGTATACCATCGATATTGCGTTCCTTTACTTGCTCTTCAAAGTCGGCAAATAGAAGGTACTGTTTTACAGGCGCATCGAACATATCTTTAGCTTGCTGAATCGCTTGTTTAAGTAGCTTTGAAAAGTATTCTTGAGCATATGGGTCGTCTGCCAAGTCCTGTTCAATCATTTTAGTGACACGACCAGTGATAGCATCCTTCTTGTTGCGTGCTTCATCGTCCGTCAACTCTTCTGGCTTAACGTTCTTACCCATATTGCCGACAAGGTACGCGCCTTTTGACTCTTGAATTTCGACACCACCAATGTGCTTATCCAGCATGGTGCGAATATTCTCTGCATACTCATCGTAGTCGACAGTCTCTTCTGCATCTTCACGTACTTGCTTACGCAGTTCAGACATGGATTTCAGCGTCTTTTTGTAGAGTTCGCGCCTGTCGTCAAAGCTCTTATCTTCGAAATAAGTTGCAGACTGCAAAGCCACTTTCAGGCAGTTTGAGAATGCGGTGAGAGCTGAATAAAAGTCTTCACGTTTCTTTTGGTTAGTATCAGTTAGCTGACCATCAATGGTATCAATCTTAGGTGCAAGTGCTTGGCGTAGCGCCTGACCGTCTTGCCTATTTTGTACGCCTTCAAAAATCGCCCACAGATCACTGTAGAAACCCGGAAGCTTCTTGTACTCGGTATCCATGCGGCTGTAGAGACCTTTCAGATCATCGATATCAAAACCACCTTTGATGCGTTCCTCTAGTTCCTGATAACTCGCAATAGATGCATCTAACTCTTTCAAGATGCCTCGATAATCAATCAGATAGCCAAACTGCTTCTTTTGATGCAGGCGGTTTACTCGGGCAATGGCTTGAATCAAGTTATGCTGCTTAAGTGGTTTATCGATATAAAGCACGGTGTTTTTCGGCTCATCAAACCCAGTGAGTAGCTTGTCCACTACTATCATGATGTCTGGGCCATCGTCTTTACCAAACTCATCGATAATGTGCTGGGTGTAAGCTTTCTCGTCTTGGTTGCCTACATTTTCCTTCCACCAATTTTGTACGATGTCTTTGCTCTCACCATCTATCGTATCATGCCCCTCACGGGTATCCGGTGGCGACATGGCAACCACAGAGGTTACCTTGCCAATTTGATCTAACAGCTTCTTATACTGAATAGCTGAAGCTTTCGAGTCACACGCAAGTTGCCCTTTCAGACCTTGGTTCTTAAAGTTTTGGAAGTGATCAGAGATATCATGCGCAATAAGCTCTATGCGTCCTTCTGTCTGATAAATTTGACCTTTCTGAGAAAATTTTCTTTTCAAATCGGTACGCTGTTTTTCTGAGAGCTTATCGGTAATGCGGTCAAACCATGCATCAATTGCTTTGTCATTGGTACTGAGATCTGGAATACGCTCTTCATATAACAGTGGAGTAACAGTTTTATCTTCCACTGCTTGCTGCATCGTGTAAGAGTGAATGATCTTACCGAACTTATTCTCGGTCTTATCATCTTGCAACAGTGGTGTACCCGTAAAACCAACATAAGCTGCTTTAGGTAAAGCTTGTTGCATGCGAATGTTATTCTCACCGTTTTGGCTACGATGACCTTCATCAACCAGAACGATAATGTCTGGGCTATCGTTATAACACTCAGGCAACTCAATCGCTGTGCCGAATTTGTTGATAATAGAGAATATAATCCGCTCGTTTCCTTTACCTATTTGCTCGGCTAGGCGTCGGCCTGTGGTTGCCTTTGCTGATTCACGATCTTTTTCAGATAGTGCCCCTCCAGAGGCAAATGTTTTAGAGAGCTGATCTTCCAAATCGACACGGTCGGTTACGACCACAACACGGCACTTAGCTAGCTCTTTTATCCAAATCAGAGCCTTAGATAAGAACACCATGGTAAAAGATTTGCCAGAGCCAGTAGTGTGCCAAATCACGCCGCCGTTGCGAGCACCTTTTTCATCAAAAGAAGTTACCCGTTCAATCAAGGCTTTAATACCAAAAACTTGCTGATAACGAGCAACAATTTTACCAACTTTCTTATCAAACAAAGTAAATAGCTGAGTCATTTCGAGTAAACGGTCGTGGCGCAATAACGACACCAATAGACGGTCTTGATCGGTGACTACAAGCTTACCGCCTGCGATAAGCGAAAGGTATTCATCTTGAACCTTAGCAGGACGGTGATTAAAGATAAGATCCAATTCATCTTGAGTAAGTGGAGTATTCTTCAAGCGCTCAAAGGTCGCTTCAGTGATCTCTTCTTCTTTCCACTTAGCCCAGAATTTTTCAGGGGTGCCACATGTTCCGTATAAGCCATCGTGCCCATTCACTGACAGTAATAATTGGCTATAAGCGAAAAGATGTGGGATCTCATCCACTTTTTGGTTGCGAATGTTTTGAGAAATACCTTCAGCTACCGTTGGCTTACCCTCATGAGATGAGTCTGGGCGCTTGGCTTCTATGACTACCCAAGGCAAGCCATTCACAAAGCAGACGATATCAGGAATACGATTTGCGGTGCCATGAGCGTTTTCTACGATCAGTTCTTCAGTATAGTGAAATTGATTATTATCTGGAGTTTGCCAATCAATCACATTGATGGTTGGATTGGCTTTTTTGCCATCAATAAACTCTGTAACACCGATGCCATAAGTTAAAGCATCATAAATTTTTTCGTTGGCGGCTTTTAACCCTTCATTCATGGCTGGGTTAGCCAGCTCGTGAATGATTTTATCGATAGCAGCTTCCGATAACGTATGCTCTTTCCCCATAAACGAGTAAGTTTTATGACGAAGTACGCTACGCAGGATATCCGGTAGGATGACCGTTGAAAGGCTACCACGTTTGACTAGGCATTCACTCGGAGGAATGAACTTGTATCCAAGATTGGTAAGTAACGTAAGGGCTGGGATTTTTGCACTTTGTTCTTCGCGAAAATTAGGTAAATTAGAGTTCATATTTTCAGCACCTTTAGTGAAGAGACATTACTCTTAATGCTTCTTTGCAAATCGATACATAGCCCTCATGTGGTCTGAAGTAACTTCCTCTAAAGTATTCTCCGGCAACATGCTCCCATGACCTTTTATTTTCTTCTTCAGGAGTAAAGAGATCTGAGTTTTTACAATTATTTGAGCATATCAGATAGCACAAAAGTTCCATCTCGTCTGGGTGAGTCCGCTCATTGATTACGGATAATTCTGTTTTACCTAAAATACTTCCAACATCTTTTGCATCAAATGTTTGAGATAGAATGGAATTGCCTAACGTCGGTCTTATTGAATAGATTGCAATGGCGAGAACAGTAAGAACTTTGTAGCCGAATACTGCTCGATTACCCAGATACCCTTGCTGAGAGAGTATTGCATATACCTCTAGGTGACGCACAAGGGTTTCAACTTCCCTTAACGATAAGTTATTGATTTTTATTATTTGTTCTATAATTCGAACTGAACCGCACTCGTGTAAGTTTAATATATTGAGTACATCGCTGGTTCTAACTAAATTTTTGTAATGGCTCAATGACACAGCGGTTTCTTGGTGTGTGTTAAGCCCTTGTGTTTGAGGTAAGCTGAAGGAGTACTTGAGAAATTTATCCAAGTACCTTTGCGCATCAACAGCCTTGCCATAACAGTGATTGATAGAAGACCTAAGCTGTTGAGTATTGGTTACTAATACAAACTGTACACCTTCAACGTTGAATGTATGCTTGATGATCTCCAACATGTTAACTGCGAAGTCTGGTCTACAGCGATCTAGTTCATCGACAAACAGTATAATAGGTTTTTCCTGAGCTATCTCTTGCAGTGTCTCTTGAAGCGCTTTTAGGCTTTCAGATGCCTTTACGTGATCTTTCAGTACCGACTCTACCGATGCATCAATGGCCTTATTGGCTGCTTGCTGAATTTCTTTGTCGAAGTCGTCAACTACATCGGCGGCATCTTGGCGAAGTAGATGCGCTACGCCAGCTTTTGCTAGAGTCTTCAAACCGTATCTTGCCGCAGGTATGGCTTTCTGAATAAAGCTTTCTTGAGCTTCTTCTGAAGGTAGAATATTAATAACTTCTGCTAGTACAGTTAAGAGAGGCTCATCAGCATGATCCGCTTGAAAGGCATCTACATAGATCAAGTGATGTGTCTCATCTTCAGCCATAAGGTTAATTAACTTATGGCAAAACTCCGTTTTCCCCGTTCCCCAACTGCCATCAATCACCATAGGTGAGATATCTATGTCTGCTCTTAGTAGTTGAATGGCTTTCTCTGCAATCTGTTTACGTTGAAATTCATCTCGCTCATTAAATGTGATGTTCATAAAGCCTAGCCTTTGTTTTTAGTTTTAATTCATCGTTTGTTCACTGGCTGATTCAAGCGTTCGTCCTTGATAATCATGCAAGGTGACACCTTTATCTGTTTTCCAATCTACCCAGCCATTAGAAGTGGCGAGCAACAGGAACATGGATGCACCGCTTGGTGTTCTGAATAGGTAGTCGCGTTGAAAGACAAAACGTTGACCATCAGTTATCACGATACCTTTGGCGAGTAATGCATCACGCTTATCGTAAAAGCGTTGATCGGTTTTTCTTTTTGTCGTCATCGGTGCCGACGAGCCTTTTAAGATGACCATCCCTTCACTTGTGTAGATACCTTTTGCATCAACACCAGCGCGATTACAGATAAAGGTCTGTTCCGCCTTTTCCGTTGTTGGTTCAGTAAGCGGTTCGAAAATCGGGTAACCCAATGTTGCCAATAGCAGACTACCAATATCATGGATTTCGTCGCAATCTGCTTTTAAAGGGATAGGAGTATGAGGTTTTTGCCCACCATTTCCATTGAGCAGGTCATAACGCTGGCAGGACTTTGCTTTTTCAATCGAAAGAGATTCCAGATACAGCACATGGGTCTGAGTCAAATTATTAGTAAGAGAAATTAAAACTAAGGCTCGTTCCCAATCTTTTTTCTCATCTTTATGGTGCTGCATTAACCGAGACCCTACATCACCAGATTGACCGATATAACATTCTTCCTTGTTGTCACCAGAAACAAGAAAATACAAACCAACTTGCTTTGATTCTGGCATTTTAACAAACTCGGCCATTTCACTGCGCGGCACTTCAATCAAGCGAATTATTGAAGTGGTTTGTTCGGCAATGCGAATACCCGACGGATCTCCACTAGGTAGAAAAATCTGGATGGTGCGAGGTCTTTTATTCATTATGCGGCTTCCATTTCGTCAACTTTTACACGACGCTTACCCGTCAACAATTGCTGCATTAGTGCCTTTTTCTCTTGTTTAAAGTGAGCAAGTTTGTCTTCAAGCACTTCGATTTCTTTATCGGCAGCGGTTAGCACTGAGGCGATTTTTTGTTGTTCTTGTAGTAGCGTAGGTACTACTAATTTTTGTTTCTCTACATCTTTTTTTCCAAGACCGAGTTGTGCTGTCCCATTTGCTTTACTTCTTAATTGCTTGTTAATTCCCCAGCTATTAATGAGATATGTAGCAAATAACGAATTAACTGATTTAGGTGTTAATAAATAGACGTGATCAGATAAAACAAACTGCCCGTTTTCTGGAATATAAGCGGTTCGACCAATGATTTGCCCTCCACCAATATCATCTTTTGGCATAACGAGTTGACCTAGTGATAAAAAGTCACCTTCGTGAGATGTTTTTTTGGAGGCAATTAACTTTCCTTCTCTTGAAATAGACCCCATGTCTACGATTAAAAATTTCCCTTCTTCAGAAATGAACTTAGACTTAGATTTTCCAGTGGAAATATTAAACAGAGATGCAATAGTTGCCTCTTCCCACTCCCCCTCAAACGCCTTACCCGTTTCAGGATTCACCAAACGCTTTTTGCCCGTCAAAAGCTGCTGCATTAGGGCTTTTTTCTGCTGCTTGCTGGTTTCAATTAGCTTTTCTGTGGTAGCAATCGCTTTGTCCCATGTTGATAGGGTTTTGGCGATTTTGCGTTGCTCTGGGAGTGGGGGAAGCAGAACAGGGAACTCTTTCAACTGAGTAGAGTTTATACTTGCAAGGTTAGTACTTCGCTTTGCACAGCTTAAAAAATATGTTTTTCCATAATTGCTCCCAGATAAAGCAGCCAAAAAATATGGAAGCAATATTTGGTTATTGGGACGTACAGCGAAAACATGATTTTGATTTAGGCATGGTGTGATTTGACCTTGCCAAACATCTCCACGCCCCAACTTATCGAAGTCTCCCCCTTCAGTCATTAAGACATCGCCAACTTGTAGTGAATATCTTTCTAGTTGGTGGCGTTCTATTTTTATCGTCTTCACTTCTGAAAGGTCAATATGCCCATCTTGAACATTAGCAACCCGAAGGTATGGTACTTCAATAGGATCTTTTAATCCCTTTTTCCCCTTTGCTACGCCAGTTCTAATCTCAGCTACTTTCTCAAGAGGTTTACGCTCCCAACCATTAGGCACCATAACCCAGCTCCTCTAGGTAACCTGCCATTTCTACTTCTAGATCGGCTAACTCCTTCTGCAATGCTAGACGTTCAATTCGTACCGCAACTAAATCTATCTCTTCTTCTTCCTCAAACGTGTCGACATAACGAGGAATATTGAGGTTGTAGTCGTTCTCAGCAATCTCTTCGAGAGAAGCGAGATATGAGTATTTGTCGGTGGTTTGACGAGCTTTATAGGTATCTACAATCTTCTGAATGTTCTCAGGAGTTAGCTGGTTCTGGTTCTTACCTGATTTGAACTCACGAGAGGCATCAATAAACAGTACCTTGTTATCGTTTTTCTGCTTTTTGAAGATCAGGATGGCGGCTGGGATACCTGTACCAAAGAACAGTTTCTCAGGTAAACCAATGACGGCATCTAGCAAGTTTTCATCAATCAGTTGTTTACGAATTTTACCTTCTGATGATGCCCGGAATAACACGCCATGAGGTACAACGACACCCATACGACCAGTCTGTGGTTTTAACGTCTCGATCATGTGCGAGATAAACGCATAGTCACCTTTGGTTTTTGGTGGTACACCACGACGGAAACGACCAAAGTGATCATTGCTCGCGATGTCGTATCCCCATTTATCTAAGGAAAATGGAGGGTTGGCGGTAACCACATCAAAGTGCAGTAATCCACCTTCCTGATCTTGTAGCTTAGGGTTACGTATGGTGTCCCCCCACTCAATACGGTGGTTATCTTCACCATGCAGGAACATGTTCATCTTCGCCAACGACCAAGTTGAACCAATTGCCTCCTGACCAAACAAAGCATACTGCTTCGAACCGCCAAAGTTCTTTTGAACTTGCTTACCACACTTCATCAATAGTGAGCCTGAGCCACAGGCGGGGTCACAAATACTGTCGCCTTGTTGTGGTTCAAGGATGATAGAGAGTAAATCAGAGACTTCTGGTGGTGTATAGAACTCGCCAGCCGATTTGCCACTACTTGCCGCGAAGTGTTTGATTAGATACTCGTAGGCATTACCTATCACATCTAATGAGCCAACACGGCTAGGGCGAAGGTTTAACGTCTCTTTACCAAAATCTTCCAGTAAGTGGCGAAGGATTTCGTTCTTTTGCTTTTCATCACCAAGTTTATCGGTGTTAAAGCTGATGTCTTGGAACACGCCTTTTAGCTTGGTGCCGTTGGCTTCTTCGATAGCGTGCAGAGCTTGGTCGATACGTGATCCGTTACCTGCTTCATGACGAGCTTCGTATAGATCCCAAAAAGTTGCGCCTGTTGGAACTTTAAAAGACTGGCTCTCCATCATTGCTGCGATCAGCTCTGGTTCATCCCCGTATTCAACCGTTAGTTCGGCTACTTTATCTCTATGTACATCGGAAATGTACTTTAAGAACAACATGGTTAGGATAAAGTCTTTGTAAATCGACGGATCAACGGTGCCTCGGAAAGTATCACAGGCAGCCCAGACGGCTTTGTTTATTGCATCTTGACTAATATTAGTATGGGGCATTTACTACTTGCTCTTGAATAATGGTGAATATCAAATCGAAACCAACATTAGCTAATGTTTACAATCAAAGATTCAGTGACTTAGCAAAAAAGGAGTTTCATTGTTATTTATGTTTGTTGCTGTAATTCTATCACTAAAGAAGAGGAAAAATACGTAACGAACACGTATTTTTCCTTGGCAATATTCGTACTTTAGGTGGCGGTGTTGTGGTTGGATAAACGCATGGTTCAAAGGTAGAGGAAAGAATGGGAAGCAGAGGTGAGCGGACATGCTCACCCCTTACTTTTATCAAGCGCTCTTGAGCTGAACATTACCTTGTTTTTGAATGTTTTTTGGCGTCCTTCCTTTAGGTAAGCAAGGAATAGTAAAGGCCTCATTAATATTACCAGCAGCAGGAAGTTGGATTTTGTTTCCATCCGCATCTTTTTTGTATCGTGCAACCCTTCGCACGCTAATTTTGTTTCCTGTAACCGCAATACCAAGATTCATGTTCCACCCCTTGAAAATTGCAGATAATTTGCACAACAGTGAGTACGAGGTGGACTCATGAACGAGTGACTGAAGATAGTTCCGTACCTGATACTCGATGTCATCCTCCGACTCTAAACCCAATGATGAAATGATACGAGTAAGATAAGTTTCTGGTGTCATAGGCAAAGTATCATTAAGTGAAGTTTCTTTGAGTTTTTGCGTAATCAGATAGTGTGCAAACGCATAAATTGCCTCAGAAACTTGGCTCTCCAGTCGATGGCGCTTTACTACAGTTGCAACAAAATGCACCGATAACGCTAGCTCTTCATTTTCTTCCACATATGCCAAAATCTCAGCGGGTTGAAATGAGGTTCCTTGAGTCCCCCTAAACGCATAAGGATTAGATGTTTTATCAAATGCCTTCGCTAACATCGCTACTCGAGACAATACGTTCGCGTTGACCTTAACCCCCGCCATTTCTAAAACCTGAGATCTAGATCTCAGGTTGCCTACATCGATGTGCGCGAAGGACAGATCGTCAGTGACTCCATAGGTTACGGGCGCAATAAATCCAGCCCCTGATTCATAGGATGCTTCTAGACGATGATGTCCGTTCAAAATTTCTCCCTCATCAGAGAAAATGAGTGGTTCACCAGTAAGGCACCATTGGCCTTTCGCCATAGCCTCCGCGTATTTCCTGATCTTTGCCTTGCTCAATTTTCTATTTTTATTGTTGTCATTTATGGCTCCGCGCCGAGAAAACTTCAACATGTCTCTGGCTAACTGAGGTGTGATGTAAATGACCGTGTGTTTTAGACTCGTTTCTACTTGTTTTACCCCGGAGTAGTAGCGTGCGTTGGACTTAAAAATATCTTTAAGTTGGTCGGACGATAGAACAGAGCTGGAATTAGCTAAAAGTTTTTTAGAACTTGCTAAATAACTAGAGCTTTCTTTGTCATCATATCTATCTACCAACGTGTCAACTATCGATGTTTCTAATTCCTGATCTGATATTTCATCAAATGCGTTTTCTTTGTTATCTGCCATTTGCGACCTCTCTGTATTACTTGTGGCAATATAATGACTAGGCATTCACCTGCCTTAGATAATTACCATTATTGATCCGACATGCATGTCGGATCAAATTTTAATTTTGTTTTAGACTGCGCTTTTCAGATAACTGGATGAAAAAACTTGATACTTTCGGATAAAAAAATCAGTGGGATATTGCTCTCTTCGGAAGGACGAACGCAAAAAACACTAATTGCAACTATGCCTGTGTTTGAAGTCGCCGCTTTTTTTTCGGTAGGAAACTTATTGCCCGAATTAAAATGGGCAGCCGATGCCGCTGTTAATGCTAAAAACGCTGACAAGGTTCATGAAATTCAAGCTGAGCTAGAGAGTATCCTGTTTGATAAATCGGTATGCATGCCGTTGTCACTAACATTCGCGGTTATCGGAAAGCCACACCTTCATCATGCAGCTCGTTCTCTGCCCACACTGAGTTACAACCCCTCGGATACTCATATTGTGGGGAACGTTTTAGTGCTGGTAGCAATCTGTAAGATTCTGGGCTTAAAAACGTTTTTGTTTAGCTCAAGGCTAAGTGTTAAAGAGGCTAATCAGAAGAGCGAGCTTAGGCAGCGCCTAGCTATGGAAAACGTGGAGGTACGAGTTGTATTTGATGACGAGAAGGGGTTGGAAGCCAGTCATGCTATCGACCTGTTTAAAAAAAGTAGCATTTTTGACTCATCATTGAACCTGCCTCATCTGAGTGAAGGAAAAAACTTACTACCGAATGATGACTTCCCACTAAAAGATTATATAAATCAGCTAATAAAAGAAGCGAAGATTGAACATTATGGTGGTGTTAACTTTAATTCTAAGCATGTGAAAGTATCAGAGAGCAGCATCACCACACAGTATATATTGTTCAAATTAATTGTTGGTGCCGTGGCTGGGGGAGGAACACAAGAGTACAGTAAGATGTCGAAAGACGTTACTTTATCGAGTGGCGATAGTCTTTCATCTATATTATCAGAAGGTTATGTAAGTAATATTGCCACCTTCTTAGCAGCTTGGCTTGAACCATTGAAGGAAGCGTTTGTGCATAATCGCTCTGGTTACCATTTATCTCCTCAAGTTTGGCAAGCAATAGGCCTCACAATCCATCACTTAGTGAACAATGGCGCGTCACTAACCGAATTAAGTACCGCAGGTAAAGAGCTAGGCCAGCTAGACTACAGCAAGAACGCTTCACACTGGAAAAGGTGCTCGGTAATGGAGTTGGATGCTAAAGGCAGTATTTACAAAAATGCGGCGAATTCGACTCGACAGTTTCGGATAGGGCTATCCGAGTATTTTCTCTCATTGCTAGCAGTGTGAGCTGAGCAATAACTTGGATGCATGTAAGCTTCCGACTGGAGGTAACCTTTTAAAATCATGAAGAATATGATTAGTGCTTTGCGGTAAGATAAAAGCGTCTCACCATACTATAGGAGTATTCTCGGTTTATTAGCTTAAGGAGAACAAACAATGAGCAGACTTAATAAACTACTTCAAGTTCAGTCAGATAAAATTATTTGCGATCTAATCAATCAACATAATGTCTCTGAATTGACTTCAGAACTAGGTCTCTCCTCGGAAAAGTTACAAGGTTATTGTCTTTTGACGAACTGTGAACCTTGCCCTTTTGAAGGCGTTATCGAATTGATCTTTAAGTTAGAAAGCGGTCGAACTTTGGGGAGTGTATAGCTATCAAAAATCAAAATATAACAACCATTTGGCAAGCACATTAAAATAAAATCCGAAGGAGAATAAATGAAACAACTAGTTTTGCTTACATTGTTTAGCTTTGCTGCCATGTCAGCTCTAGCTAATGACGAGAGTTATCCTAACTCATGCTTGACCACTGATGGTTTATATACAGCATTTGTTAGTAAGGGAACGATTTTTGTGCGTTCAAAGTTTAGTGATATTGCTGAGGAATATGATGTAAGGGCTACAGATAGCAAGTACATTGCAGGGGCTGTGTACGGAGGAGAAGGAATAAAAGGCCATAAGCTTGTGCGTTTAATTAGAAGAGATTCTTTTTCGGTGAATTCCTCAAAGCGTGAGTTTGAAGATACCCTAGAGTTAGTAAATATCACTCGCGGCCTAGGGATTACTTATAACTATTCCATGAAATGTCAATAGACTATCTGCATTTTCTTTCATTGCTAGCGGTGTGAGCTGAGCAATCACATGTGGGATGTGTGTAGTTTTACAGCTTTAAAATAAGAGCCTGTTATATAAGAGCTTCCGATTAGTATTATCCCATATTTGATAGTGATCTCATGGGCAGGCATATTTGTTCTATCTATGTTCACCTTCAAGCAGTCCTTGCACGAAATCAACCAATCGCTAGATAACTCTGGTTCTGACGATTTTATAGATAAAGTTAGCTCACACCCTTTTTCACCAAGGCTGGCATTTACTACATGAAACAAGTTCATTCTGTCTTCAGAGTTTAATTTATCAATATACCGAACAAATTCCTCCACTTTAGGCTCCTTTATGGCGAGTAAACTAAACCGTAAGTTAAACACTGCAAAGGTGTACGTATTACCCTCCACCTTTGCAGATTCTACATTACTTACGCCATCCTGTAGATCACTTCCACCCCCACTTTAAACGGTCGTATAAGCAAACTAGCTTCTTGAAGTTGCTAGCGTAACTAGAAACCTTATAATCAAGCTTTTCTTCGTTATCGAGTAAAAACTGATGTAGTAAATCTAAGTCTATTTTATCCGATGATAGGTAAGGAATGTAAGCTGAAGCATTTTCGACAGTACATTTATCGATAATGTCCTGTAGGGAAGAGTGACGATAGTTTCTAAAAAAGGATTTTTTATATGAGGCGACTCCAAGCTTTTTGAAGTCCCTACTTATAGCTTTACCTAAAGCATAGCCTGATGCTTCGTAATCAGCTTGCGTAGTTATGCCCAGTTGGTTCAGGTATTTAAATACGGGGATATTTGGTGAACTTTTTAAACCTCTCGGTGCAACATGTTTGAGTACTTGTTCACTATCATACTCACAATCACCATGAAGAATATCTCTATATAAGTTGGCGGCACATAGTTGTTCATAGCCAAGACTCGATGGCCCGACAGGTTCTGTTGATGCAACACCAACCCCAACGAGAAACTCAACATCATCCTTGCTCTCTATTTCATCAATATCAACGACACATATTTTTTTCTCAGGCTCAGACGACTGGACAAGTTCATAAAGTTGCTCTTTACAATACCTGAGAACCCTAGCAGGTATTTTCCTCTTTGTTGCGTCTATAGCTTCATAAACTGGAGAAAAGTCGTTAGTTTTAACCAAAATAAGCGGTATCTGTATACCATCAATTGACAGGTAAGTATCAGAAATGTTTGGTTCTTCATTGGCATTTAAACGTTGTACGAAAATTAAGTTTTGACGCAGTTTTTCTATATTGTCTTTACCGATACAATTTGAGATTGCCTTCAACAAGCTGCTAATGTTTTCGTCGGAAATAGAATAACCAATGAAGACTATAGGATGCTCCACGAATAGCGTGATCAACTTTGCAGCGAGATATGTGTTTTTTTCATTAAAATCAACATAATCTGAATCTGTTAATACGAGAGAGTTAGCGTTAGTCGAGCAACCGTGGATTTTATAGATCTCTCCAATCTCTTGAGGATTAGAGAAAAGCAGCTCCTCTTGACCAACATAAGTGGTATATTCAGGGAAAAGCTGTTCAATAAACATATCCCAATTGGTCGTGATGACGCCGTCAACATTAAGGTTGGCTAGTAGTTCAACCTCTTGCTGATATCCTGATTCTTTTGCTCTATCTTGGTTTAATGTTGATAAGTAATTTGCTATTTCAATTCTCAAGGCTGAAGTTTGATCGACGATCTTTGACTTGTACCTTTCAACACTTGCTGAATACTGTGGAGCAGTCCACCAATATTCATTGAAATCTTTCGCTAGTAAGCTTGCTATTTTGGGGTAATTTCCATCGGCAGAAGCTAGATAGTACTCGAATGGCTTTCCAGCAACACAAAAGCGATTAAGTAAACCTTTCCAATCTTCCAAGCCTAAATATCTTCTTGAAAATCCAGAACCAAGAAAAAGGAATGGGCCTGCCGCCTTACTGTTAAAAATGTCTATTAATCTTTCTTTTACAGCCATGGAACCTCCTGTTGTGTAACTGTAAATACTACACTTTAGTAAGGGGGTTGTAATCTGAACTGTTTGACCATTGTTTGATTTTTAGTCAGTTGTTCAGTGAGTGGGTATATGTTCTGAATAGATTTTGATTGCAATTGGAAGCTGAGTGGATTTCTTTTGTAAGGTGTTGTAGTCTTTCATTACCGACTTGAACAGAATTACTCGCTTTACGTAATCATACATTCAACCCAGAAACGACCACGGGTGGTAACGCACTTAAATTCTACGCTTCTGTTCGTCTTGATATTCGTCGTACTGGCGCAATCAAAGAAGGTGACGAAGTCGTTGGTAATGAAACTCGCATCAAAGTGGTTAAGAACAAGATTGCTGCACCGTTTAAAGAAGCCAATACGCAAATCATGTACGGTCAAGGCTTTAACCGCGAAGGTGAGCTGGTAGATCTAGGCGTGAAGCACAAGCTGGTTGAAAAAGCTGGTGCTTGGTACAGCTACCAAGGCGATAAGATTGGTCAAGGTAAAGCGAACGCATGCAACTACCTACGTGAGCATCCTGAAGTGGCTAAAACCATCGATACTAAATTGCGTGAAATGTTGTTAGCGCCAGCCCTTGCGGAAGCTCCTGAAGCAGGCGAGGCGCCTGAGCAAGCTGAAGAGTTTTAATCCCTTCACAGATTAAAAAGTGATAAAGCCCTGCAATGCGGGGCTTTGTTGTATTTATTGACATCAAAAATCGAATCATCACAAAGGCCATTGAGAGTCTGTACAGCAAAAATACTTTTAGGATCACCATGTACCAAAAGCGCCAGACACCAACATTATCGAGCAAAGAGGCGGCTATCCAACTGCTTAGCCGTCGCGATCATGGTCAGTATGAGCTGTACCAAAAACTGTCGATGAAAGGCTATGAAGCATCAGACATCGAAATCGCGATTAATTTTTGCTTAGACCATAACTATTTAGATGATTTACGTTATGCGAAGAGCCAAATTCGGCAGCATGTATACAAAGGACATGGAGAGCGTCGAATTCGCCAAGAGTTAAACCAGAAACGTGTTGCGGAATCAGTGATTGAGCAAGCCATGGCTGAAGAACCACAAGACTGGTTTGAACTTGCTAAGCAGGCGGCAGAAAAGAAATTCAAAGGCGTCAAAGCCAAGGACCAAAAAGAATACGCAAAACAAGTCCGTTTTCTACAATACCGAGGCTACAGTTTCGACCAAATTAGCTATGCGCTTGCCTTTGAAGACCAAGATTAGCGTTGATCCAATTGCGCTGATTTTTGTTTTGCTTCAAATTTTTTCTTCTGCTCCCTCTTTTCCTCAAGAAAACTAGTCTCAGCTGTTTGCATGATCTACAATACGGCAAAATTCTAACTCGACTATTTTCAGGAAGAGCTGCATGTACATGAGCACTGACGAGGTTCGTAACGCGTTCCTCAAGTTCTTTGAAAGCAAAGGACACCAAATCGTAGAAAGTTCATCGTTAGTTCCACATAACGACCCAACCCTGCTGTTCACAAACGCAGGTATGAACCAATTTAAAGATTGTTTCTTAGGCTTAGAAAAACGAGCCTATACTCGAGCGACTACGGCTCAACGTTGTGTACGTGCTGGTGGTAAACACAACGACCTGGAAAATGTTGGCTTTACCGCTCGTCACCACACATTCTTTGAAATGCTAGGCAACTTCAGCTTTGGCGACTATTTCAAAGAAGATGCGATTTCATTTGCTTGGGAATTCCTAACCGAAGTTCTTAAACTGCCTGCGGATCGTCTATTGGTAACCGTTTACGAAACCGATGACGAAGCATTCGACATCTGGAACAAAAAAGTTGGAGTGCCTGCTGATCGTATCGTGCGCATTGGTGACAAAGAAGGTGGCAAGCCTTACGAGTCTGATAACTTCTGGCAAATGGGCGACACTGGTCCTTGTGGTCCATGTACTGAAATCTTCTACGATCACGGTGAACACATCTGGGGTGGTCGTCCTGGCACGCCTGAAGAAGATGGTGACCGTTTCATCGAGATCTGGAACAACGTATTCATGCAGTTCAACCGTCACGCAGACGGCACTATGGAACCGCTACCAAAACCATCGGTAGATACTGGTATGGGTATCGAGCGTATCTCTGCAATCATGCAAGGCGTTCACTCAAACTACGAAATCGATGTATTCCAAACTCTTATCAAAGCAGCAGCTGAAGTCATTGGTTATGAAGATCTATCGAACCAATCGCTACGCGTTATTGCTGACCACATCCGTTCATGTTCATTCTTGATTGTTGATGGTGTGATGCCTTCAAACGAAGGTCGTGGTTACGTACTACGTCGTATCATTCGTCGTGCTGTACGTCATGGTAACAAGTTAGGTGCACAAGGTGCATTCTTCTATAAGCTTGTTGGCGTATTAGCAGAAGTGATGGGTACAGCAGGCGAAGAGCTGAAGCGTCAACAAGCAGTGGTTGAAAAAGTGCTGCGTATCGAAGAAGAAAACTTCGGTCGTACACTTGAGCGCGGTATGGTAATTCTTAACGAAGCATTAGATAACCTAGATGGCAAAGTGCTAGACGGCGAAACGGTATTCAAGCTTTACGATACTTACGGCTTCCCAGCAGACCTCACTAACGACGTTGCACGTGAGCGTGAGTTCGCGATCGACGAAGAGGGTTTCGAAAAAGCGATGGAAGAGCAGCGTCAACGTGCGCGTGAAGCTGGTCAATTCGGTACAGATTATAACGCAGCAATCAAAGTTGATACGCAAACAGAATTCTGTGGTTACACTGGTACTAAAGGTTCTAGTTCAGTCGCTGCGATGTTTGTTGAAGGCAACGAAGTAGATTCACTATCTGCAGGCGATAAAGCCATCATCGTGCTTGGTGAAACGCCATTCTACGCAGAGTCAGGCGGTCAGTGTGGTGACGCGGGTGAAATCCGTACTGAGTCTGGTGTGTTCCGCGTTGAAGACACTCAAAAACTCGGTAACGCAATTGCACACCACGGTGTAATGGCAGAAGGCGTGCTAGCGAAAGGTGACGAAGTGGCAACCATCGTTGACGCAGAGCGTCGCGCAGCTATCTCTCTTAACCACTCAGCGACGCACTTGCTACACGCAGCACTACGCCAAGTTCTTGGTGAGCACGTAACTCAGAAAGGCTCACTAGTGAAAGCTGACAGCCTACGTTTCGATTTCTCACACCTAGAGTCGGTAACTGCAGCAGAGCTGAAAGAAGTTGAGCGTCTAGTAAACGCACAAATTCGTCGTAACCACACGATTGAAACCAATGTGATGGACATTGAGTCTGCCAAGAAGAAAGGCGCAATGGCATTGTTTGGTGAGAAGTACGATAACGAAGTTCGCGTACTGTCTATGGGCGACTTCTCCACTGAACTTTGTGGTGGTATTCACGCATCAAGCACGGGTGATATTGGTCTATTCAAAATCACATCAGAAAGCGGTATTGCAGCCGGTATTCGTCGTATTGAAGCGGTAACAGGCGAGGCGGCATTAGACGCCATTGAAGCTCAAAATGCGAAGTACGAAGAGAAACTGGCAGAATCTGCACAGAAAGCAAAAGCACTAGAGAAAGAAGTGCAGAAGCTAAAAGATAAGATGGCAGCCGCAGAAAGCGCTAACATCATGGGCAAAGCGGTTGAAGTAAATGGCACAAAAGTTCTAGTTGCGGCCCTTGAAGGTGCTGATAGCAAGAACCTACGTACCATGGTTGATGACATCAAGAATCAAATGGGTTCTGGTGTTGTACTGCTTGCAAACGTAACGGGTGACAAGGTTGGCTTGATTGCTGGTGTGACTAAAGATCTCACTGGTAAAGTAAAAGCAGGTGATCTGGTTAAAATGGTTGCAGAGCAAGTCGGTGGTAAGGGCGGTGGTCGTCCAGACATGGCTCAAGCCGGTGGTACTGATGTTTCAGCACTACCAGAGGCAATCAAAACAGTTCAGCCTTGGCTAGAAGAGCGTTTATAAGCTCTTAACTAATAAAATTACGCTCAATCAAGTTTCTTTGATTGAGCGTAATTTTTTTTAGCAACCAAGTGGTTTTATTGACCAAAAGTTAACCGAGTCATTTAAGCTGCTTGGTTTTTGTTGTAACTACTGCTTATATAATTTTTCTCAAAGGAAATATTTAAGATGTAAGCAGTTCTAAAGAGACTTCGGTCTTGGGAAGGTGAAGACTGGTGAAAAAGCCCCTTATCGTGCAAAAGTTTGGCGGAACCTCTGTGGGTTCAATTGAAAGAATCCACCAAGTCGCTGAACACATCATTAAGGCGAAAAATGATGGCAATCAAGTTGTTGTTGTCGTGTCTGCAATGTCAGGCGAAACAAACAGACTGATGGATCTCGCTAAACAGATAGATAGCGTACCTACAGCTCGAGAACTTGATGTTTTGCTCTCTGCTGGTGAGCAAGTGTCAATGGCACTGTTAGCCATGACTTTGAATAAAATGGGTCATGCTGCGCGCTCGCTTACCGGAGCACAGGCGAATATTGTGACGGATAATCAACACAATGACGCAACGATTAAACACATTGATACCACGACAATTATGGGATTGCTTGAGCAAGACCAAATCGTGATTGTTGCGGGCTTTCAAGGTGTGAATGAGAACGGGGATATCACCACATTAGGTCGAGGTGGCTCAGATACGAGCGCTGTGGCACTGGCGGGCGCATTGCGCGCTGACGAGTGTCAAATCTTTACCGACGTTGATGGTATTTATACTTGTGACCCACGTGTAGTGAAAAATGCGCGCAAATTGGCGGTTATCGATTTTCCTTCAATGGAAGCGATGGCAAGCCGAGGAGCAAAAGTATTACATTTACCTTCAGTGCAATTTGCATGGAAGAATAATGTGCCACTACGCGTGCTTTCGACATTTGATGTTAATGAAGGCAGTTTGGTAAAGGGGGAGTCAGGCAATCAAGCCGTCTCTGGTATAGCCATTCAACGTGACCTTGCCATTATCGAAGTCGATAAAGAACATTTATCTAGTGCTACAAAACAATGTCAGATGCTGGGTATAGACATTTGGAATGTGATCGAGGAAGCAGAACGGGCAGGTATCATGATAAAACAAGATGCATGTGCCAAGTTCGATCTGGTGTTCAGCGACAAAATCCGTAATAGTGAAGTGGTAAGCCTGTTGACCGCAGTGGGGCTTGAGGCCAATGGAATGGTAGAGCACGCATGCGATTTGTTGGCAAAGCGAGATATTGAGATCAATTTCAGCGCAACGAATGCACTCACTATGATGCTAGTTTTAGCACCCGAATGTGTGGATACAGCAGCAAACATTCTGCATGATGCTTACATTACGTCTAGTGAAGCATTAAACATTCAACAAAAACATGCCTTTTTAGGCTGATTTTCGCTAACAAGGTAGTTTACGAAAATATAACTTTTGTTGGATAATAGCTTTGTAGCAAGAAAATTTAGAGATTACTCAAGGAGCAAAGAATGCTAATTTTGACTCGCCGCGTAGGCGAAACACTGATGATTGGTGATGAAGTGACTGTAACTGTACTAGGTGTGAAAGGTAACCAAGTACGTATCGGCGTTAACGCTCCGAAAGAGGTTTCAGTTCACCGTGAAGAAATCTACATGCGCATTCAAGCTGAAAAAGGCAATGGCAACGTTGCTTCAGGTAACTACTAAGTCGCTCCTGTTTACAGAGCTTAGTTTGAATGAAAAAGGCTAACCGAAGGGTTGGCCTTTTTAGTCTTTAATGTTTTTGAAGATTTGCGGAAACCATTGTGTTGAGTGTGGCTGCGAATCCGTCAATATTGTTGAATCGAACACCAGGAAGTTGTTTGAAAATAAATGTCTTTTTTTCAGAGAAGACTCTCTTTTTTTTCATCATAATAGAGTGGTAAAGTTCGTTTAATAGTCACTTTGATTAAATCAGCAACGGTTAAGTCAGTTTCGTGGATTTTTTCAAAGAAAGTGTTTGACATATTTTCGGTAAAACGTAATATGTGCCTCCGCAAGACGGTGAGGTGGCCGAGAGGCTGAAGGCGCTCCCCTGCTAAGGGAGTATACGGTTTATCCCGTATCGAGGGTTCGAATCCCTCCCTCACCGCCATTCTTGCAATGTTGAGAAATCAACAAAAAAGTGCGTCCTTAGCTCAGCTGGATAGAGTACCTGGCTACGAACCTGGCGGTCGGAGGTTCGAATCCTCCAGGACGCGCCATATCTCTTCTGAGATATAACAATGAAAACGGTGAGGTGGCCGAGAGGCTGAAGGCGCTCCCCTGCTAAGGGAGTATACGGTTTATCCCGTATCGAGGGTTCGAATCCCTCCTTCACCGCCATTCATTGACTGGCCCGATGGCCTTTTTTTTGTTTCGTAAGAAATGAATGTGATTTGCTTCACAACTTCCTAGCAAGAAGATCTGCGCGTCCTTAGCTCAGCTGGATAGAGTACCTGGCTACGAACCAGGCGGTCGGAGGTTCGAATCCTCCAGGACGCGCCACTATTTAATAATTCGTTTGATAAACGGGTTATACAAAGTAAAATAAGATTATTGCGCGTCCTTAGCTCAGCTGGATAGAGTACCTGGCTACGAACCAGGCGGTCGGAGGTTCGAATCCTCCAGGACGCGCCATATCTCTTCTGAGATATAACAATGAAAACGGTGAGGTGGCCGAGAGGCTGAAGGCGCTCCCCTGCTAAGGGAGTATACGGTTTATCCCGTATCGAGGGTTCGAATCCCTCCTTCACCGCCATTCATTGACTGGCCCGATGGCCTTTTTTTTGTTTCGTAAGAAATGAATGTGATTTGCTTCACAACTTCCTAGCAAGAAGATCTGCGCGTCCTTAGCTCAGCTGGATAGAGTACCTGGCTACGAACCAGGCGGTCGGAGGTTCGAATCCTCCAGGACGCGCCACTATTTAATAATTCGTTTGATAAACGGGTTATACAAAGTAAAATAAGATTATTGCGCGTCCTTAGCTCAGCTGGATAGAGTACCTGGCTACGAACCAGGCGGTCGGAGGTTCGAATCCTCCAGGACGCGCCACTTATTAAAGGGTATTGCCCTGATATTGACGAAAGTTGATATCGAAAACTGCGCGTCCTTAGCTCAGCTGGATAGAGTACCTGGCTACGAACCAGGCGGTCGGAGGTTCGAATCCTCCAGGACGCGCCACTTATTAAAGGGTATTGCCCTGATGTTGACGAAAGTCGATATCGAAAACTGCGCGTCCTTAGCTCAGCTGGATAGAGTACCTGGCTACGAACCAGGCGGTCGGAGGTTCGAATCCTCCAGGACGCGCCACTTATTAAAGGGTATTGCCCTGATGTTGACGAAAGTCGATATCGAAAACTGCGCGTCCTTAGCTCAGCTGGATAGAGTACCTGGCTACGAACCAGGCGGTCGGAGGTTCGAATCCTCCAGGACGCGCCACTTACAAAAAAAGCCTCGCAATTGCGAGGCTTTTTTTGTATCTGGACATCAGGAACTATAGCCTAGAGTTGTTAGAGGCGAGGCCCTTCTTTTCCAAAAGCGAATATGTGCTTATCTAAGCAATTTGGAATAAAGTTTCTGCTGTAGTTTGTGAATCCATCCTTACTATCTCTCCTGTATATTAATTTCCGTTTCTTTCACTTCAATTGTTTGTATGTAACTTCTTTGTTTTTTATTTGTTTATTAATTGTTATAAAATGGCATCCTTTTGTTTTTATTAGTTTTTATGTGTAAATCTCGATTTGGTTTTGAAATCCAAATCGCAGTTTTTATTTATGTCCTCCTTTACTCTGTTCGTAAGGAGATAGCAGATTCGCAGTAATTATTTTGTCATGAACTGTGATCTGGGTAGTGAATAAATAATCATTTATCAGGATTATTACAAACCTTCCTTAAACAAAATTGACAAAATTTAACCAATCGAGATAATCCATTGGTCGGGATTTGACGCTATTAAAGTCCTGCACGTTGTCAGGATGACAAAGAAAGGAAGCAACATGACTAATATAGGAAGCCTGCTAGTAGATGCGGCCACCCTGATGCTAACGGGGATGGCGGTCGTATTTATTTTCCTCACTATTCTTGTTTATCTCGTTTGGCTAATGTCGAAATTGGTACCAGAAGAAGTACCAGAGCCGATCGCAGCACCAAAAACAAATACTAATATTCAATCAACCTCTTCAGCTGTTAGTCCACAAGTAGTGGCGGCGATCTCGGCTGCGATTCATAAACATCGCGCCTCATTCGCGAAGTAGCCGAACCAGGATTAAAAAGGAGTTTAAGAGCATGTCTAAACCACTAGCTATTACAGATGTGGTCCTTCGTGATGCCCATCAATCACTATTTGCCACGCGTATGCGTATTGAGGATATGCTGCCTATCGCAGCTGAGTTGGATAAGGTTGGTTACTGGTCTCTAGAGACTTGGGGTGGCGCAACGTTTGATTCTTGTATTCGATTCTTAGGGGAAGACCCTTGGGAGCGTTTACGTGAGCTGAAAAAAGCGATGCCTAATACGCCAATGCAAATGCTACTGCGTGGTCAAAACCTTTTAGGATACCGCCATTATGCCGACGACGTAGTAGAGAAGTTCGTTGAACGCGCACATGCTAACGGTATGGACGTATTCCGTATCTTTGATGCAATGAATGACGTGCGAAACTTCCAGAAGGCTGTTAAAGCAACGGTCGATGTTGGCGCACATGCTCAAGGTACGCTGTCTTACACAACAAGCCCTGTGCATAACGCAGACACTTGGGTTGACTTGGCAAAACGCCTAGAGGATTTAGGTTGTCATTCACTGTGTATTAAAGATATGTCTGGCTTACTCAAGCCTTATGAAGCGGAAGAGCTTATCACGCGTATCAAAGCGTCTTGTGATGTGCCATTAGCACTTCATTGTCACGCGACGACAGGCTTGTCTACTGCGACAGCGGTAAAAGCAGTTGAAGCTGGTATTGATATTCTCGATACAGCGATTTCTTCAATGAGTTGTACCTATGGCCACACGCCGACGGAAACGGTAGTCGCGATGCTAGAAGGAACCGAGCGAGATACGAATTTGAAGCTCGAGCAACTAGAACCTATCGCCGCGTATTTCCGTGAAGTACGTAAGAAGTACGCGAAGTGGGAAGGTCAGTTGAAAGGTGTAGACTCTCGCATCCTGATTGCTCAAGTGCCTGGCGGTATGCTGACCAACATGGAAGGCCAGTTGAAAGAACAGGGCGCTGCGGATCGCATTGATGAAGTCTTAGAAGAGATCCCTCGTGTACGCGAAGATCTTGGTTTCATTCCATTGGTGACTCCAACTTCGCAGATCGTCGGGACGCAAGCCGTGATTAACGTGCTTACTGGCGAGCGCTATAAGAGCATAACTAAGGAAACCGCTGGTCTATTGAAAGGCGAATACGGTCAAGCGCCAGCCGAGTTAAATGCAGAGCTGCAAGCTAAAGTACTTGATGGCAAAGAGCCTATTACTTGTCGTCCTGCCGATTTGCTTGAGCCTGAAATGGAGACGCTTACTGTTGATCTGATGGAGAAAGCGAAATCAGAAGGTATTAAGCTAGCAAGTGAGCGTGTTGATGATGTACTTACTTATGCGCTTTTCCCTCAAGTTGGTCTCAAGTTCCTTAAGAATCGTGACAACCCAGAAGCATTTGAACCTGCACCAACGCTAGAAGCCGCGAAGCCTGCCGTACCTGCGGCGCAACCAGCAACTGGCGGCGTAGAAACTTATAGCGTACGTGTTGACGGACAGGTGTATGAGGTGGAAGTTGGTCCTCAAGGCGAGCTAACCTCTGTCGCTCCTTCTGCGGCGCCTGCAAAATCGACGGCACCTAGCGCTCCTTCTAGCGCATCTGCTGAAGCGGTGCCTGCTCCTCTTGCCGGTAACATCTTTAAAGTGAATGTTCAGCCTGGCGCTGAAGTGGCTGAAGGCGATGTACTACTCATCCTTGAAGCTATGAAGATGGAAACAGAAGTGCGTGCGGCGCGTGGTGGTGTTGTCCAAGAGTTGAACGTTAAAGAAGGCGATGCTGTCACAGTAGGTGCGCCTCTGTTGAGCCTGGCGTAAGGGAGTATCATGGACGGATTGTTAACCCTTTGGGCAGAAACAGGGATCGCTAACTTCGAGTTCGGCCAAATCTGTATGATGCTGGTTGGTTGTACCTTGCTGTTTTTGGCAATCAAAAAAGGCTTTGAGCCTTTACTGTTATTGCCGATTGGTTTTGGTGCTATCTTGGCGAATATTCCAAATGCTGGCTTTACTGAGCCTGGCGGCTTGCTCTACTACGTTTACTACATTGGGATTGAATCGGGTGTGTTCCCGTTGTTGATCTTCATGGGTGTGGGGGCGATGACCGACTTTGGTGCTTTGATCGCAAACCCAAAAACGTTGTGGCTAGGTGCGGCAGCTCAGTTTGGTATTTTTGCGACACTGTTTGGCGCTATTTTGCTCAACTATGTACCTGGTATGGAGTTCTCCATGGCGGATGCATCGTCTATCGCCATCATCGGTGGTGCGGATGGCCCAACGGCGATTTTCTTAGCAAGTAAGTTATCACCAGACCTGCTTGGTGCGATTGCTGTAGCCGCGTACAGCTACATGGCTTTAGTGCCAATCATTCAGCCGCCAATCATGAAGGCGCTAACCACTAAGGAAGAACGTGAGATTCAAATGGCGCAACTGCGTCACGTGGGTAAATGGGAAAAGGTATTGTTCCCGATGGCAGTATTACTCATGACGATTCTTTTCCTACCTTCAGCAACGCCTCTTGTCGGTATGTTCTGTCTTGGTAACTTAATGCGTGAAGCGGGTGTGGTCGATCGTCTATCGAAAACCGCACAAAATGAGCTGATCAACATCGTGACGATCTTCTTGGGCTTAGGGGTTGGCTCGAAGCTGCAAGCGGATCAATTCCTGAACTTAGAAACATTAGGCATTCTAGGGCTTGGTGCGGTTGCGTTTAGTATTGGCACGGGTGCTGGTGTGCTAATGGCTAAGTTGCTGAACAAGTTCTCAAAAGAAGACATCAACCCACTTATCGGTGCGGCTGGCGTTTCTGCGGTACCAATGGCCGCGCGTGTGGTGAACAAGGTCGGCTTACAAGCTAACCCGCAAAACTTCTTGTTGATGCATGCGATGGGACCAAACGTAGCTGGTGTATTGGGCTCAGCGGTTGCCGCTGGTATCTTGCTAGCACTTGTCGGCTAGTCATTACCGAAAATGGAATGATCAACCAATTTACAAAATCACGATTAACTTCGGTGAACAAAATGGTTTATAGTCAAAGGGATGCTTTCGCATCCCTTTTTGTTTTCTTGCAGGGAATGGTTTATGGAACACAAACAGATCGTTATCACTGAATTTGGTGATGCCAACGTACTCGCGATTCAACATGCTTCTACACCATCACCACAGCCTGGTGAAGTCTTAGTAAAAGTCGCTTTTTCAGGCGTAAATCCTATTGATGTTAAAACTCGAGCCGGACTCGGTTGGGCAGCTGCGCAGAACAAGGATAATTTACCTTGGGTACCAGGTTACGACATCTCAGGAAAAGTCGTGTCCTGTGGAGACGGGGCGTCGCGTTTTAATGATGGTGATGAGGTGGCTGGATTTATCGGTTTCCCAGTCCGAGGCGGTGGGTACAGTCAGTACGTATGTGTTCCAGAAACTGAGTTAAGTCATGTTCCCAGTTCAGTTACTTTAGAGGCTGCAGCAGCATTACCGTTGGCTGGCCAAACTGCGGCACAAGCACTCAGCAAAGCCAATGTGACAGAAAACGATCGCGTACTTATCCTCGCAGGAGCCGGTGGCGTTGGACACCTAGCGGTACAAATCGCGGTCGCGACTAAAGCAGAAGTCTTTACAACCTGCAGTGAACGAAATTTAGACTACCTGGCTACCCTTGGCGCTCACGCAGTGAACTATCAATTTGCACCAGTGTCAGAACGTGTTGAAGACGTTGATGTTTTGATTGATTTAGTAGGTGGAGATGCCGCGTTAGATGCGCTTAAATGCCTGAAAGACGGTGCGAGAGTCATAACCGTTCCAACCATCACGGCTGAGCTGATTTGTGAAAAAGCCAAACTCCTAGGCTTTGAGGCTAACGGCATGTTGGTTGAGCCAGATCCAGCGCAATTAGATACCTTGTTGTACATGGTTGGCGTTGGTTTACTGAAGACTGAAATTCAACAGGTTTATCCGATGAGTGATGTGATTGCTGCTCACCAGCAAGTAGAATCAGGAAGAACCAGAGGCAAGGTGTTGCTTGATATGACATGCTAGAAGCATTTAATACGAGCTTTGAAAGTTTAGCGCTTTGGTTTTCAGATTCAGCATTATGGGTGCTTTTCATGACCGGTTTTCTCAGTGCCACTTTGTTACCTGGTGGTTCTGAGGCGGGCTTAGTTGCCACTCTCTCATTAAATCAATATTCCGTTTCGTCAATTATTATGGTCGCCACTATCGGCAATACGCTTGGTGGCTTAACAAATTATTGGCTTGGCTTGTGGATTCCCAACAAAGCGCAAGAAGAAAAGCACGGTCATACCGCATTAAAGTGGCTGTCAAAGTATGGCTATTGGGGATTGTTTTTTAGCTGGTTACCTGTGATTGGAGACCCGCTGTGTTTAGCCGCAGGGTGGCTGAGAATGAAGTTTCTGCCTTGCGTGATTTTAATATTTTTAGGAAAGGCTGCTAGGTATAGCTTACTTGCGGCCATCTATCTCGGATTATTTTAAGGAAAGTACATGAAGATGTTTTGGGTTGGCGCGTGTTCACTTTTGGTGATCACGGGCTGTGCATCAAATACGCCAGTTTCATCACTGCCGAAAGGGGTAACTTTCGTCGAGTCATCGAAAGCGGAAGAAGGCAAAGTTAAGATTCCATACCAAAAGTATAAACTCGATAATGGTTTAACGGTGATATTAGCTCCTGAAGATTCCGACCCATTGGTCCATGTGGATGTGACTTACCATGTTGGTTCGGCTCGTGAAGAGGTGGGTAAGTCTGGTTTTGCGCATTTCTTTGAGCACATGATGTTCCAAGGTTCAGAGAACGTTGGTGACCAAGAGCACTTCAGAATCATTACAGAGGCTGGCGGTACGTTAAATGGTACGACAAACCGTGATCGTACTAACTACTTTGAAACTGTCCCGGCTAACCAGCTAGAGAAAATGCTGTGGTTAGAGTCTGACCGTATGGGCTTTTTGCTGGATGCGGTTTCTCAACGCAAATTTGAAATTCAGCGTTCTACTGTAAAAAATGAGCGAGCTCAGCGTTACGATAATCGTCCTTATGGCTTAATTTGGGAGCGCATGTCTGAAGCGCTATATCCTGAAGGTCATCCGTATTCGTGGCAAACCATTGGTTATGTTGAAGATCTTGACCGTGTTGATGTGAACGACCTCAAAGCGTTTTTCTTGCGTTGGTATGGCCCAAACAATGCGACTATCACGATCGGTGGTGACTTAGACGTTGAACAAACTCTTGAGTGGGTAAATAAGTACTTCGGTTCGATTCCTCGTGGGCCAGAGGTTGAAAATGCGCCGAAACAACCTGCAAAGCTGCAAGAAGACAAATACATCACGCTAGAAGATCGGATTCAACAACCGATGGTGATGATCGCGTGGCCAACAACTTACAACGGCGAAGAAAGCCAAGCGTCTCTCGATACGCTATCTGAAGTGCTAGGTGGCGGTACAAACAGCGTGCTCTACCAAGACTTAGTCAAGACTCAAAAAGCCGTCGATGCGGGCTCATTCCATGACTGTGCAGAACTGGCGTGTAACTTTTACGTTTATGCAATGGGTGACTCTGGGGACAAAGGCGACCTATCAAAACTGTACGACGAGCTTTTACAGTCACTCAATCAGTTTGCTGAAAAAGGCGTGACAGAAGATCGCCTTGAACAATTGAAGGGTAAGGCGGAAGCGGATGCTATCTTTGCATTAGAAAGCGTTAAAGGCAAAGTAACGCAGTTGGCATCCAACGAGACATTCTTCGGCGATCCAGACCGTCTTGAGCAGCAGCTTAAGCAGATCCGCGCAGTGACGCCTGCATCGGTAGAAAAAGCGTATACGGATTTTATCCAAGGTAAGAACAAAGTGACCCTAAGCGTGGTACCAAAAGGAAAAACTGACCTTGTCGTAAAACCAGCGACCTTTGTGACGCCAAAGCGCACGCTACCAGAATACGAGAAGATCACTGATGATCAATTGGCGTATCGTCGTGCGACCGATAACTTCGATCGTTCTGTGCAACCGCCTGTAGGGGAGCCAGTGAAAGCGACGATGCCTGAGTTGTACGAGCTTCATTTTAATAATGGCTCGGAGTTGCTTGGCGCGGTTGGCGATGAAACACCAACGGTCATGATGCAGTTTAGTTTACCTGCGGGAACACGTTTTGTTGAAAAGGGCAAAGAAGGTCTTGCCCAATTGACCGCCGCGATGTTGCAAGAAGGCACAACGAAACGTAGTGTCGAAGAGATTCAAGCTGAGCTCGATAAACTAGGTAGTGTCATCTCCGTGAATGCAACGGGCTACACAACAAACATCAGCGTTTCTGCTTTAGAAAAGAACTTAGAGCCGACGTTGAAAATTGTCGAAGAGATGTTGCTGTCTCCTGCATTTAAGCAAGCAGACTTCGAGCGTGTGAAGATGCAAGCGCTAGAAGGTCTTGTGTATGAGCATCAAAACCCAAGTTGGATGGCATCACAAGCGACTCGCCAGGTGCTCTATGGGGATTCTGTCTTTGCTCGACCAAAAGACGGCACGCAAGCAGGTGTCAGTGCACTAACGTTGGATGATGTCCGTGAATTCTACTCGAAGCATTACACGCCACAAAGTGCGCAAATCGTCGTTGTTGGTGACATTGATCAACAGGAAATTGAACAGCAACTGACGTTCTGGAAAAACTGGCAGGATGAAGCTGCGCCATTGTATGCACCGCAAAGCATCGCTGCATTAGGTGAGCAAAAGATCCATCTTGTTGATAAACCAGGTGCACCACAAAGTGTGGTCATGATGGTTCGTCAAGGTATGCCTTACGATGCAACGGGCGATTTTTACCTAAGCCAACTGGCAAACTTCAACTTAGCTGGAAACTTCAATAGCCGCATTAACCAAAACCTACGTGAAGACAAGGGTTACACATACGGCGCTTACGGCTACTTCTCTGGAAATCCAGAAACTGGCTCGGTTGTTTTCACCGCGCAAGTACGAGCGGATGCAACGGTTGCTTCGATCATTGAGATGGAAAATGAGCTAAATGAATACTCGCAGTCAGGAATTACTGATGAAGAGATGAAATTTATGCGTCAAGCGGTCGGTCAAAAAGATGCACTGAAATATGAAACGCCAACACAAAAAGCGGAACTCATCAGTGATATTCTTAAGTACAACCTCGATCAAGATTACTTGCAGCAAAGAAACGCTATCGTAGAAAAAGTCGATAAGCAGACTTTGAATGCACTGGCTCAAAAGTGGTTTGATCCAAATGACTATCAAATTATCGTCGTTGGTGATGCTAAATCACTGCGTCCTCAATTAGAAAAGTTGGGGAAAGACGTAGAAGAGCTTGAAATCATTCGATAGAGTACACATTTAATAGCGGAGAAACGTTTCTCCGCTATTCATCTAGATAAGCGACTTTTTGTGGGTTATTTATCTAGATGCATTAAATATCAATAACTTAGCTTACACTTGTCCTTTGTGACAAGTGTCCTGCTCCCAATATAAGCGAACCTCATTTTGACTGATTTTGCTGCGCGACTAAAAAAAGTTGCATCAAACCCCGAAGTATTTAAGCAGTTTGGACGCGGTGTTGAGCGAGAAACTTTGCGCTATCGTCAGGATGGACATCTAGCAACAACACCTCATCCAGAGGGGTTAGGCTCAGCGTTCACAAACCAATGGATCACGACTGATTTTTCTGAATCATTGTTAGAGTTCATTACTCCTGTGTCACATGAAATTCCAGAACTGATGGCACAACTGAAAGATATCCATCACTTCACGCAGACAAAAATGGGTGAAGAAAAGATGTGGCCTCTTTCTATGCCATGTTATGTTGGCTCGGAAGAGGATATTCAGCTTGCTCAGTACGGCTCTTCGAATGCAGCAAAAATGAAAACCCTGTACCGAGAAGGTCTAAAACGCCGCTATGGCAGCCTGATGCAAATCATTTCAGGTGTGCATTTTAACTTCTCGTTCCCTGAGACATTTTGGGACGCGCTTTACGGCGAGCAAGATGAACAAGCCCGCCAAGATGCTAAGTCTGATGCCTACTTTGCGCTGATCCGTAACTATTACCGTTTTGGTTGGATGATTCCGTATTTCTTCGGCGCATCGCCAGCGTTATGCGGCTCTTTTATTCAAGGTCGTGAAACCGATCTGCCATTCGAAAAAATTGGCGGCACTTTGTATTTGCCGAAATCGACGTCTTTGCGTTTGAGCGATCTGGGCTACACCAATAGTGCGCAAAGTGTACTGAAAATTGGCTTTAACAGCATTGATCAGTATCTGGATGGTTTGAGCGATGCGATTCGTCACCCATCAGAAGAGTTTGCGAAAATAGGCGTCAAAGTGGACGGTGAATACCGCCAGCTTAATTCCAATATTTTACAAATTGAGAACGAGCTATACGCTCCAATTCGCCCGAAACGCGTGTCGAAAAGTGGTGAGAAGCCTTCAGATGCGTTACGACGCGGTGGGGTTGAGTACATTGAAGTTCGCTCTCTAGACGTTAACCCATTCAGCGCAGTGGGGTTGGCTGAAGAGCAAGTACGATTCCTTGATCTCTTCCTGACTTGGGCGGCCTTGTCAGACTCGGATCCAATGGACAACTGTGAATTAGAGTGTTGGCGCGACAACTGGAACAAAGTCATTGTTTCTGGTCGTGAAAAAGGGCTAATGCTTCAAATTGGTTGCCAAGGTGAACGTCTATCTCTGCAAGATTGGGCGCATCGAGTGTTTGTCGAGCTGCGTCAGATAGCACAGCAAATGGATATGGCTGCTGGTGGCAGTGCATACCAAGATGTGTGTAATAAACTCGAGACATGGATTGATAACCCAGAACTAACGATTTCAGGTCAACTATTAGAGCTGACGAAAGAGCTTGGTGGGTTAGGTAAAGTCGGCTGTGCGCTTGGCATGAAGTACCGCGAGGAAAATCTAGCTCACGGTTATCAGTACTACTCGCAAGATACGATGGAAACGGAAGTGGCGTCGTCAGTAGAAAAGCAAAAGCAAGCGGAACAAAGTGACACGCTATCTTTTGATGATTTTTTGGAAGATTACTTTGCTTATCTGAAGCAGTAGTGAATAGGTAAAGGTTGGGTGGGATTGAACATTAAACCGTTAGTAGTATCGGTACTCGGAAGCATGTTACTTGCAGGTTGTGCCACGGCACCGCCAAAGCAGCAGAATAATTTATGTGAGATATTTCGAGAGAAATCCGGCTGGTATGATGATGCCAAAGATATGGAAGAAAAGTGGGGAACCCCCATTCATGTCGCTATGGCTATCATTAAACAAGAAAGCAGCTTTCGGCACGATGCGAAACCACCCAAAGACTATTTATTGGGATTTATCCCTTGGGGACGAGTCAGCAGTGCGTATGGTTACGCTCAAGCTCAAGATCCTGCTTGGGAAGATTTCCAAGATGCGACGGGTCAGGGCGGTTCTCGTACCAACTTTGATGATTCAATGATGTTTGTCGGTTGGTATACTCACGAAACGAGGCGCCAACTAGGGATTTCGTTATGGGACCCATACAGTCAATATCTGGCTTATCATGAAGGTCGAGGTGGGTACAAGCGAGGTACTTATAAGCGAAAGCCCAGCTTGCTCAAAGTCGCTCGACGTGTTGAACAAACTGCAAAAACTTATGGCTGGCAGCTGAAGCAATGTCGTCAGGAATTGGAAGACAACAGCAGCTGGTTCTTTTAACCTACAGCCTGTTTATGTGCTGTAGGGATGAATGACATTTATCCAGTACCGAGAGGTATTGGAGTTACAATCAGGAGAGATGTAATGCCTTTACTCGATAGTTTTACCGTGGACCACACTCGCATGAATGCACCGGCAGTGCGAGTGGCGAAGACCATGCAGACCCCAAAAGGGGACACGATTACTGTCTTCGATTTACGCTTTACCGCGCCAAACAAAGACATCCTTTCTGAAAAAGGTATTCATACGCTAGAGCACCTTTATGCAGGCTTTATGCGCAATCATCTTAACAGCGATTCTGTTGAGATCATCGATATTTCGCCTATGGGTTGCCGCACGGGCTTTTACATGAGTCTGATTGGCACTCCATCAGAGCAGCAAGTAGCGGATGCTTGGATTGCGGCCATGGAAGACGTACTAAAGGTAGAAAGCCAGAACAAGATCCCTGAACTCAACGAATACCAATGTGGCACGGCAGCGATGCACTCTTTAGAAGAAGCGCAACAGATCGCAAAGAGCATTTTGGATGCTGGTGTTTCGGTGAACAAAAATGATGAACTTGCTTTGCCTGAGTCGATGTTAAAAGAGTTGCGCATCGACTAGTTGCTAAAAACTTATCAAGAAGCATATTTATCCAAAACTAAAAAGAGCCTGACATGATCAGGCTCTTTTCTTTTTATTTCTTATCGTGAGTTGTAGATAGAGGCTATTTTTTCTTTTTAGGATAAACACGAACGAGCTTGATGCGGTTTTCTTCAATCTCAACAAGCTCCATTGGATGACCAGCCACTCTCACGCTTAAATGGCTCTCTGGAATATCTTCCAGGTGCTCCAAAATAAGACCGTTTAACGTTCTTGGGCCATCCGTTGGTAAATCCCATTTCAGGCCTTTGTTGATATCTCGGATATTGGTGCTGCCTTCAATGAGGAAGCTTCCGTCACCTTGAGGACTGATTTCATCAGAAAGGCTTGGAGAAATCGAGGTCGTGAATTCGCCAATGATCTCTTCCAGAATATCTTCCAATGTCACCAAGCCAATAATGTCGCCATACTCATCAACAATCAGACCAATACGCTGTTTGTTGCGTTGGAACTTTAACATTTGCACGTTCAGTGGCGTACCTTCCGGGATGTAATAGACTTCATCCGCGGCACGTAATAGCGTCTCTTTATTGAACTCGTTTTTTTCCAGCATCAGGCGGTAAGCTTCACGCAGGCGCAGCATGCCAACCACTTCATCAATTTGGTCACGATAAAAAACAATGCGTCCATGTGGTGAGTGGGTAAGCTGACGAACGATGGATTTCCAGTCATCATTAATATCGATACCGGTAATCTCATTGCGTGGCACCATGATGTCGTTCACAGTGACGTGTTCAAGATCCAAAATAGACACCAACATGTCTTGGTGTCGGCGAGGGATCAAGCCGCCAGCTTCGTTTACTACGGTACGTAGCTCATCGGAACTAAGATGGTCTTCTACCGAGTGATCGGCTTTTACGCCAAGTAAACGAATAAAGCCATTCGTAATAAAGTTAACGAGCATCACCAAAGGCGATAGTAACTTCATCAATATGGTCAGTAGTATACTGCTCGCGTAAGACACGCGTTCAGGGTACAGCGCTGCAATTGTTTTTGGGGTAACTTCAGCAAAAACCAATACAACCATAGTCAGTGCACCGGTTGCGATGGCGACACCTAAATCACCATACAAACGCATACCAATAATGGTCGCGATAGCGGACGCGAGAATATTAACGAGGTTGTTGCCGATAAGAATAAGACCAATCAAACGATCTGGGCGGTCTAATAGTTTTTCGACTCGCTTAGCGCCTTTATGCCCATTTTTGGCTAAGTGCTTTAAGCGATAACGGTTCAGAGACATCATCCCTGTTTCTGAGCCGGAAAAGTAACCTGATATGACGATAAGACACGCGAGTAGCGCAAACAAGATACCCGTAGAGATGTCGTCCAAAACGTTGCTGTTCCTTGTAAGTATTGGGTTATATAACGGTTGAGTAAGTCCGTTAAGTCAAAGGGTTAAGGCGTACTGTATTTTATCTAGCCTAAAATATAAAGGATAGGAGCCCTAGAGCTCCTTAATTCAAGATGATTTCTTTCACAAAGCGACTGCCAAAATACGCCAGAGTTAACAGCGTTGCCCCTGCGACAGCGAACCAAGTAACTTTTCTACCCCGCCAACCTTTTTGATAATGACCCCAAAGCAGTATTGAGTACACAATCCAAGCGATGAAAGAAAGAATGCCCTTATGTGCTTTACCTTGAGCAAACATATCCTGCACAAAGACAAAGCCAGTAATGAGAGTACCAGTTAACAATAAGTTACCGATCAAAATGATTTTGAATAGCTGACGCTCTACCATTAATAAAGGCGGCAGGTTTGGGTTAATCGCCAAAGATTTTTTTGTTTTCAGTTTGTGATCCAACCAAGCCAGCTGAAGTGCGTAGAGTGCACCGATAGTTAAAGTTGCGTATGAGAACAGCGCAAAAGAAATGTGAATGAGTAGCTTAGGGTCATTCTCTAGGTGCTTGATAAACGTGCTTGGCAAAAATGTGGCAGCAGATAAATTGATGGCAGCAAAGCTATAAACGACAGGCAATAAAAACCACAACCGATTTTTCAACATAGCAAGGCTCATGACCAGAGAAATAATAAAACTGATCAAAGAGGCTACGTTGAGAATACTAAGGTTTTGACCTGCACCATCAAAAATCAGATCACTCAAAATCCACGCATGAAAAACAAGCGCACAGGCAGCACTAGCAAAGACTGTTTTTGCTTTGATTCCTGACTGCTGTGAGAGTCCGGGTATGATGGTCGCAATCGCCAAAACATAAAGTATGGCGGCCGCGATGGCTATTAAGCTATCCATGAATCCTAAATATTATTGTGCACAATGAGGAAATTATACCTTGCATTACACTTTGGGGCTACGTTATATCCGACATCAATCGTGAGAGATGAGATATTGAAATTAATAAGTTACCGCACCATATAGAAATAGAGACAAGAATAGAGCAGCGGTACGGGTATGACTCAGACCTTGGCTAATGTATACTCACACTAATTAATCGCCATTTTAGCGAAGAGACAAAGATGTTTGAGAATTTAACGGATCGATTATCCAAAACGCTGAAAAATATCAGTGGCAAAGGTCGTCTGACCGAAGACAACATTAAAGAGACCCTACGTGAAGTACGAATGGCCTTACTTGAAGCTGACGTTGCGCTTCCGGTTGTTCGTGAATTTGTTAACCGCGTTAAAGAAAAAGCGGTAGGTGTAGAAGTTTCTAAATCTCTGACTCCAGGTCAGGAATTTATCAAGATCGTTCAAACAGAACTTGAAGCCGTAATGGGTGAGTCGAATGAGGCGCTAAACCTTGCCGCTCAACCACCTGCTGTGCTTCTTATGGCGGGTCTACAAGGTGCGGGTAAAACCACATCGGTAGGTAAGCTATCTAAGCTTTTAAAAGAACGTGACAAGAAGAAAGTCTTGGTTGTGTCTGCCGACGTTTACCGCCCTGCGGCAATCAAGCAGCTTGAAACGCTGGCATCAGATATCGGTGTTGACTTCTTCCCATCATCACCAGACCAGAAGCCTATTGATATCGCCAATGCAGCGATTGACCATGCGAAGAAAAAATTCTACGACGTATTGATTGTCGATACCGCAGGTCGCTTGGCAATTGATGAAGAGATGATGGGGGAGATCAAAGATCTTCACGCAGCTATCAACCCAGTAGAAACGCTATTTGTTGTTGACGCCATGACGGGTCAAGACGCAGCAAATACCGCAAAAGCCTTTGGCGATGCGCTACCTCTTACTGGTGTGGTTCTAACTAAGGTTGATGGTGATGCTCGTGGTGGTGCGGCACTGTCAGTACGCCATGTAACGGGCAAACCAATCAAATTCTTGGGTGTCGGTGAAAAAACTGACGCGCTAGAACCGTTCCATCCAGATCGTGTTGCTTCACGTATTCTTGGCATGGGTGATGTTCTGTCTTTAATTGAAGACCTTCAACGCAACGTTGACCAAGAAAAAGCAGAAAAGCTGGCGAAGAAGTTCAAAGAGAAGAAAGGTTTCGACCTTGAAGATTTCCGTGAACAGCTAGGCCAGATGCAAAACATGGGCGGCATGATGGGCATGATGGATAAGCTTCCTGGCATGTCTCAGCTACCAGACAATGTGAAAGACAAAGTCGATGACAAGATGTTCAAGCAGATGGAAGCGATCATCAGCTCCATGACAATGAAAGAACGTCAACGCCCAGAGATTATCAAAGGCTCACGCAAGAAACGTATTGCGGCTGGTTCTGGTGTGCAGGTTCAAGACGTAAACCGCTTACTAAAACAGTTCACCCAAATGCAGAAGATGATGAAAAAGATGCAAAAAGGTGGCATGAAAGGCATGATGCGCAACATGCAAGGCATGATGGGCGGCATGGGTGGAGGCGGTGGCTTCAACCCATTTGGTCGTTAATTAATCGATTACGCATAGATTCAGGGTGTTAGGTACGTCACAAACTTTAAATTCAATTTATGTTGGTGAAAAAGTAACTAAACTCCTTGCATTGCTCCGGGAGAAGAGTAAAATTCCGGAGCTTTATTTTGGCACGAGACCCCAAACTATTTAATTTCTTGAATGGTTTTTGGGGTTAATTTTATTTTTGAGAAAGCAAAGAGGACGACATGGTAACCATTCGTTTGGCACGTCACGGCGCTAAAAAGCGTCCATTTTATCAAATCGTAGTAGCGGACAGCCGCAACGCTGCAACTGGCCGTTTCATCGAGAAAGTTGGTTTCTTCAACCCAACTGCTAAAGGTCAAGAAGAAGGTCTACGTCTAGACCTAGACCGCGTTAACCACTGGGTTGGTCAAGGCGCGTCTGTATCTGACCGCGTTGCTAAGCTAGTTAAAGACGCTCAAAAAGCGGCTTAATTTTTACTTGAAAAGTAGAAACTAGTTTATGTCGATGAAAGGTAAAGAAACAATGAGCAACGAAAAGATTGTTGTAGGCAAGTTTGGTGCTACTTACGGCATTCGAGGTTGGCTTAAGGTTTTTTCCTACACAGACAATGCTGAAAGCATTTTCGATTACAGCCCTTGGTACATTAACCAAAAGGGTAAGTGGGTTGAGTACAAAGTAGAAAGCTGGAAGCGCCATAACAAAGGTATGGTGGCTAAGCTGGAAGGCATGGATGTTCGTGAAGACGCGCATCTAATGACGAACTTTGAAATTGCTATTGACCCTGCGGTACTTCCTGAATTGTCAGAAGATGAGTTCTACTGGCGCGAATTGTTTGGGATGCAAGTTGTAACCACTAAAGGTTACGATCTAGGTGTCGTTACTGACATGCTAGAAACTGGCTCAAACGATGTTCTGGTTGTTAAAGCAAATCTTAAAGATGCTTTCGGGCAGAAGGAACGATTAATCCCGTTCCTTGAAGAGCAAGTGATCATTAATGTTGATCGCGAAGCTCAACGGATCGAAGTTGACTGGGATCCTGGATTCTAATCTCCAAAATTACAGAGCGAGATAAACATGTGGGTTGGCGTTATTAGCCTTTTTCCAGAAATGTTCCGTTCTGTTACTGATTTTGGAGTAACAGGTCAAGCGGTTAAAAAAGGTCTTTTGTCGATTGAGACTTGGAATCCTAGAGATTTTACTCACGACAAACATCGCACTGTCGATGATCGACCTTACGGTGGTGGCCCTGGTATGTTAATGATGGTTCAGCCTTTGCGCGATGCCATTCATACCGCGAAAGCAGCCTCACCGGGCAAGACGAAAGTCATCTACCTTTCTCCTCAAGGTCGCAAGCTCGACCAGAAAGGAGTGGAAGAACTGGCAACGAATGAGAACTTGCTTCTGATTTGTGGTCGTTATGAAGGGGTAGATGAGCGCATCATTCAATCTGAAGTCGACGAAGAATGGTCGATTGGTGATTTTGTGATGACGGGTGGTGAGATACCAGCCATGACGTTAATCGACTCTGTCTCTCGGTTTGTTCCGGGTGTACTAGGGGATTTCGCGTCAGCAGAAGAAGACTCTTTTGCAAATGGCTTGTTAGATTGCCCTCACTATACGCGTCCAGAAGTATTGGATGACAAAGAAGTACCAGCGGTACTGATGTCAGGCAATCACAAGGACATTCGTCAATGGCGACTAAAACAGTCGCTGGGCCGAACTTGGCTTAGAAGACCAGAGCTCCTGGAAAACCTAGCTCTGACTGACGAACAGGAACAATTACTTGCCGAGTTTGTTAATGAACATAAAGTCATTAGTGAACATAACGCAAAGTAACCTAATTTATTTAGTATCAGTTTATTCTAGGAATTTAAAAAATGAGTAACATCATCAAAGCTCTTGAAGAAGAGCAAATGAAATCAGACCTACCTAAATTTGCACCAGGTGACACTGTTGTAGTTCAAGTTAAGGTAAAAGAAGGTGACCGTGAGCGTCTACAGGCTTTCGAAGGCGTTGTAATCGCAATCCGTAACCGTGGTCTACACTCTGCTTTCACTGTACGTAAAATCTCTAACGGTGAAGGTGTTGAGCGTACGTTCCAAACACACTCTCCAATCGTTGATAGCATCGAAGTTAAACGCCGTGGTGCAGTACGTCGTGCCAAGTTGTACTACCTACGTGAGCGTTCTGGTAAGTCTGCTCGTATCAAAGAGAAACTTGCTAAGAAGTAATGCTATAACTAGCGTTCTCATCTTAAACGGAGTCCTTTTAGGGCTCCGTTTTTTTATTTGTGTAATTAGCTTGCTCGTTTTCTTTTCATCCGACCTGAACTGCCGATGCTCATGCACTGGCATATACTCCGCGCCTCTGCCTTGCTCGAATAAAAATAGCTTTGCTAGGTCATCAAAATAGTCAGAGTTGAAAAGGGGTGAATGAATACCGATTGCAGACCGCAATGGTTAAAATTCATCATTCTGGATAGCGAAGAAGTAGCGGGATTCAGAATCTACTAGCCGAAAGCACTAGTGTTTAAGTCGTCAACTTCAGAAGTGTCCTTACAGTGAGTAGATTCCTGATGTCGCTATGGCTCCTCGGAATGACGGCAAATGATGACCAAAGATTACAGGGCTCCGCGGTTAAAATTCGTCACTCTGGACAGCGACGAAAGAGCGTGATTCAGACTCCCCAAGAAGGAGCCTAGGATATTCCTTTACCCTAGTGCCTCAATTAATACTGGTCTTCAGACCAGCCATCACTGTCGGACATATCGGGGGCGCCTGGGATGGTGTTTTCTTCATCTGCCCATTCACCAAAATCAATCATTTGGCATTGTTTACTGCAGAAAGGGCGATGAGGACTTTGTTCTCCCCATTCTACGTCGGCGCCACATTGTGGGCATTGAACGATGGTAATTTTAGACATAGTTGAGCGTCCCATTACTAATTGGTGTTAAAGGGTAGTATACCTAAATGAATTCAAGATGGCTTATTCAACGCGCTATTGCTGCTACGAAATTTTATCCAATATACGCACAATAAAGCGTTGAATTTTAGATTGTGGGGGTGAGTCTTAGCTGCACACAGCAAGTTCAAACTCAATATCTTGTGTGCACGCTTGACCGTTTTCAAACGACATAAACTTTATCGCAAAGCGGTTTTTATGGCCAGAAATCATAGGATAAACGCCATATTCCATTGGGATGTGAAGTCTTAGAATATTAGCTTCATCAGCGTCACTTTGGAAGAAACCCGCACGACCGATTTGAGCTTTGAAATGTCCGGTCTCTCTGGTGAGTTTCAACCATAGCGAAAGCGCATCAGATAAGGGCTTTAAGCTTACTTGCCACTGCTGTGCATCATGCTTTTTACGTTCAATGGGTAGGTGAAGCCAGTAATGTAACGCTGGCAAATCAAAACAGCATGAACCACCCGGTAGATTAAAGCGTTGGCGGATAGAGCTTAGGAAGCGATCTTCTTTTAGTGCTTGACCAAAACGCTCTGCACCCATCAGTTGGCTATGAACGACATCTATCTCTTGTAGTAGGGTATTTAATGCGTCTTGATCGACACCATCAACATTGAGCCAATGGCGGTACGACAGTCGTTGTTTCTCTAAATCTTTGGCCAGTTCACTTTTCAGCTGGATCTGTTCGAAGATTTCAACCATATCGAATAACGCACGAAAAAACAGTTGGTACTGGTGATTTTCGCTAAACCCAGAGGCCAAGTGAGCCTGACGCAGCAGAGACTCCACTCTTAGATAAATACGAGTTTTCTCATTTAACGGATGTTCAAATTTGTGCGTGGTCATCGACATAAGCCTTTGTGAGTTTCGTTCCTATTTTCGCAGATTTTTCTTACACATGGCTAGGTACTTTTCGTGCAAATCTGTGATTTGAAGCAAAAGATCTGGGTCACTTGGATTATTCTTAACCACATCGTCTGCAAGCGCGAGTCTTTGCTCTCTTGATGCTTGAGAGGCAAGGATAGCGCGAGCTTGTTCTTCACTCACATTGTCTCGTTTCATCGTGCGAGATATCTGTGTATTCGGTTCTACATCGACGACAAGAACTCGATCACACAAACTGTCTAGCTTGTTTTCTACGAGCAACGGCACCACAAGTAACGCATACTCTGAGGTGACTTGCTGCAAATCTTCGATCATCTTTTCACGAATTATCGGGTGCAACAGTGCGTTGAGCCATGCTTTTTCATCTGAGTTTGAAAAGATTTTCTCTCTCAGCTTTGCGCGATCTAAAGTTTGGTCTTCACGAACTATATCGTGACCAAAATGTTCAATAATCGCGTTTAGGCCGGGAGTGCCTGGCTCGACAACTTCTCTTGCTACAATGTCGGCATCGACGATATCGATTTTAAATTGTTGTTTGAACAGATTCGCGACGGTTGTTTTACCGCTAGCGATACCACCTGTTAAACCAATAACCAAAGCCATTTACACTCCTAGAACTGAAGTAAAGTACCAGTTTAAAATCTGGTCGCCCCAAATTAAGCTTATCCAACCAGCAATTGCTAAGTAAGGACCGAAAGGAAAAGCTTTTTCAATTCCCTGTTTTTGCAAGCGTAGTTGAATGATGCCAAATACGATGCCAACCACAGAAGAAAGTAGAATGATCATCGGCAGTGACTGCCAGCCCAGCCAAGCCCCTAGTGCTGCTAGTAGTTTAAAATCACCATATCCCATTCCTTCTTTACCAGTAAGTAGCTTAAAGCCCCAGTAAACGGACCAGAGACATAGGTAACCAGCAATAGCACCAATGACAGAATCTTGTAGAGTAACAGGACTTATTTCGACTAATGCTAAGGCAATGCCAGCCCAAGTTAATGGTAATGTTAATTGGTCAGGTAACAACATAGTATCGAGATCGATAAATGTTGCGGCGATTAAGATAAAAGTGAAAAAGAGTAGGGCAACGGTAAAGTAACTAAAACCAAAGTGGTAAGCGACAAAGGCTGAGCAGAACGCAGTGAGCAGTTCAATCAGTGGATAGCGTGCGCTAATGGCTGTCTGACAGTTGTGGCATTTGCCTTTTAAAAGCAGCCAGCTAATCACAGGGATGTTGTCTCGAATACGTATCGGCGTTGCGCACTTCTGACAGGAGGAGCGTGGGACGCTCAAGGTCAGCACTTCTTTAGGAGGTTCTATTTTGTATTCAGGAAATGACTCGGCACATTCGCGTCGCCATTCTAGTTCCATGATTTTAGGTAGTCGATAAATAACCACATTGAGGAAGCTACCCACGATCAGACCGAAGATGGTGGCAAACACAACGAATAGCCAAGGGTAGTACTGGAATACTTCCATATTTGTCTCTTGAGCGATGAGTGAAATTAGCAAGATGCTGTTTTAAAGGAGTTAACAGCTCATTCTAGCCTAATACACTCATTAAGTTAAAGATTGGCAAGTACATTGCTGTCACTAATCCGCCAACAACGATGCCTAAAAAAACGATAATTAGCGGCTCTAGAATTTTACTAAGGTTGTCGACGGTGTTATCGACTTCAAACTCGTAGATCGTTGCAACTTTATTGAGCATATCGTCAAGTCGACCAGACTCTTCACCGATCATGACCATTTGTAACACTAATTCAGGGAACACATTACAGTTACGCATGGCAACATACATTGGCATACCTGCGGCGGTATCACGGTAAACTTCTTCTATGGCGAGTTGATAGTGTAAGTTTCCTGAGGTTTTTGATGTGGTTTTTAAACTGGTTAGAATTGGAATACCCGCTGTAAAGCTTGTGGCGAGTGTTCGACTAAATTTGGCAATAGCGGCTTTTGATAATACAGGGCCCAGAACAGGAAATTTAAGCACAGAGCGGTTGAGCATTAAGCGAAAAGAATCTGAACGCTTAGAGAGGATTCTCGCCGAGATGAATAAACTAATGGAGCCTAGTGTGATAAACGGACTCCAGTTTTGTGTCCAGGCGGAAAGATCTAATACTTGCCTGGTAAACCAAGGTAAATCAGCACCAAAACCAACAAACATTTTTTCAAACTCGGGAATGACTTTGGTGAGCATGATAAACGACACGCCTAACGCTACTAGCACTACCATGGCTGGGTAAATCAGTGCTTTGATCACTTTCGCACGGAGTTGTTCATTTTTTTCTCGGTAGGTGGCTAAGCGCTCGAATACTTCTGCTAAGTTACCGGATTGCTCACCTGTTGCGATAAGGTCGGTATAGAGTGGGTCAAAGTGTTCACTTGCAGTGCGCATGGCTTTTGACATGGGCGTACCCGCTTCGACGGCGCGTGTTACGCTCATCAAAATGGATTTCATCTCTGCTTTTTTATGGTTTTCTGAGACCAATTTTAAAGCCTGAACTAAGGGGACACCAGTTATCAACATCGTCGAAATCTGACGGGTAAACACCGTGATGTCTCTGCCTTTCACGCGATGGCTGAGTTTAGTGAGAAACGAGATACTGCTTTTCTTTAACTTCTTGATCTTGATGTGTTGTGCGTCTAGACGCTCGCGTACTTCAATTTCCGTCATCGCGAGGGTTTGTCCAGATGTCTTTTTGCCTGAACTGTTGATGCCTTTCCAGCGGAAGTTTTTAAGTTGTGGTGTAGTGCTTTTCATAGAGGTGATTGCTGATTAAAGGATTAAAAATAAAGTACGCGCTGTAGTTCACTAAAACTTGTGATCCCTTGTTTGAGTTTTTCTATGCCCGACATTTGTAACGTGCTCATGCCATTTGCGATGGCGAGTTTTTCTAGTTCATGTACCGAGGCGCCTTTAATAAGCGCTTCGGAAAGAAATTCATCAAAGCGCATCACTTCATAAATCCCCGTTCGGCCGGAATAACCATGGGTACACTCATTGCATCCATCGGGATTGGCTTTAAAAATGTTGTCGCTTGCTTGAATTCCGAGATGTTGTAGCTGAACGGTAAGCTCTTGTGATTGTTTGCAGTGCGAGCACAGTTTACGGGCCAAGCGCTGGGCAATAATCAAACTAAGAGAGGAGGCCAAGTTAAAGCTTTCTACGCCCATGTTTGATAAACGAATCACCGTTTCAGCCGCAGAATTGGTATGTAAGGTTGAAAGTACTAAGTGACCGGTTTGCGATGCTTTTATGGCGATTTCCGCAGTGTCTAAGTCACGAATCTCACCGACCATTACCACATCGGGGTCTTGACGAAGAAAAGAGCGCAATGCTTCGGCAAAACCAAAACCAATCTTAGGCTGAACTTGAACTTGGTTAATGCCCGATAAGTTAATTTCTACTGGGTCTTCTGCCGTGGAAATGTTGATTTCTGGTTTATTGAGAATACTCAGCCCAGTGTACAGAGAAACGGTTTTCCCGCTCCCAGTTGGGCCTGTCATCAGAATCATGCCTTGTGGGCGACGCAGCGCATCCAAGTACAATTGTTTTTGTTGTTCGCTATAACCAAGCTTGTCGATATCCAGTGACGCAGAGCTGCTGTCGAGTAGTCGTAATACAATTTTCTCTCCGAATAGAGTCGGTAGCGTGGATACACGCATATCAATCGCGGTGTCTTGATTCAACTTGAGCTTAATACGCCCATCTTGTGGTAAACGTCGCTCTGCAATATCAAGCTTAGAGAGGATTTTGATACGAGCGGATAAGCGGCGACTTAAGTGGCTTGGTGGCTGCTGTGTTTCAATTAAGATGCCATCACAGCGTAGGCGAACGCGGTACATCTTTTCATAAGGTTCAAAGTGGATATCGGATGCGCCTTTGCGCACAGCGTCCAACAGAATTTGGTTTATGTAACGGCTGACGGGTGACTCGTCTTGGCTCAAGTCTTCAATGTTGTCGATTTCATCTTCGCCCACGTCAACCAGATTGGCTAACTCTTCTTGGTTGATCTCTTTTAATCCAGACTTCTCGTGACTCAATGAACGACCATATAAGCGTCGAATTGCCGCGCTGAGTTGACGAAAATCCGCCAGAACAAGTTCGACTTGCAAACCTGTTGCAAAACGAAAGTCGTCTTCGGCTTGAAGATTGGTTGGATCGGCAACCGCGAGAATCAAAGTTGATGAGGTGCGATTAAGCGGCAGAGCGTTGTGCCGAGTGATCAAATCTCGCAAACCTAGCGTTTGGCATAACGAAGCGTATTCGTATTGATTGAGAGAAGTGCAAGAAAGCCCGAAAACAGAACTTAGGTGCTCCGTTAATTCATGAGATTGGAAAAAGCCAGAATTGAGTAAAGCTTCTGGCATTGATATACCAGAAGCTTTAGCTTGCTCAAGTAACAGCTCTTCTTGGGAAAAGGTCAGTATCCCAGCTTGGCGAAGAACTGTTGAGAGGTTTGTTAACAATGACAATTAAGAGCATCCTGAAATAGAAATATCGGAACTCAAGGAGTTTTCACAAGTCCAATTTCCGTCAACATCACGCTTAAGAGTTATAGTTGCACCAGTGCCTGAACCTTCGGTTACCTCTGCAACAATGTCATTCGTAGAAGTACCTGTTGCCAAAGCACCTGAGGTAGCTGTAATTGTTCCAATTCCAAATGCTGCTGAGATTGAAGGGAAAGAGTTTGAGAATGCGATGTGATCTTCGACGATCGTTTTATGTGCACTTGCGCTCGCTAAAGCAGTACCCAATGCTCCTTTTTTGACGTAGTTTTGATATTGAGGCACTGCAATTGCCGCCAAGACACCAATCACAGCCACTACAATCATCAATTCGATCAGAGTAAAACCCTGTTGTTTCTTCTGTTTACTGTTTTTCATTTTTAACCCTTTCCTAAAAATTAATAATGCTCTTGCATTAGCGAAAGATTATGGAGAGTTAAGGTGGGTTGAAAATGGGGAAGAGATGGGCTCTCGAGTGAGATAAAACTCTTTGGTAGAAAGTTGCATATTGCATGCAGAGTTTTGCGAGTAGTACTATTTTTTAATGGATAAAAAGAAAGGGCCTATTGGCCCTTTTTAATGATGAATTACTCACAACTCACTGAGTTAGTTGAAGTAATTTAGATTGTGTTGCTTTTATTATTTGAAGCGCATCGAAAGATCCATCGCTTTTAGATGCTTAGTCAACGCGCCTACCGAAATGTAATCGACACCAGTTTCTGCGTATTCTGCGATGGTCTCTAGCGTAATGTTACCTGAGTTCTCTAAAGCGGCACGACCTGCGTTAATCGCTACGGCTTCACGCATCATTTCTTTTGTGAAGTTATCGAGCATGATGATGTCGGCACCAGCGTCTATAGCTAGTTTCAACTCTTCTAAGCTTTCCGTTTCTACTTCTACTGGCTTGCCTGGGTTAAGCTCTTTCGCTTTTTGGATCGCTTGAGTAATACCGCCACAAGCAATGATGTGGTTTTCTTTAATAAGGTAAGCATCGAACACACCGATGCGATGGTTAAAGCCACCACCGCACGTCACGGCGTATTTTAGTGCGCTACGCAGACCAGGAATGGTTTTGCGTGTGTCTAGTAGACGACACTCAGTATGCGCGATTTTTTCAGCGTACTCTGCGGTAACTGTTGCGCAGCCAGACAGCGTTTGGATGAAGTTCATTGCGTTACGCTCACCTGTCAACAAATCACGAGCAGGGCCTGTCAGCGTGCAAAGGGTTTGGTTGGGTTCGACTTTATCGCCGTCCTTTACGTGCCATTCAATGCTGACCTTACCACCGAGCTGTTTAAAAACTTCATCAGCCCATGCTTGACCACAGAACACACCATATTCGCGAGTAATAATCGTTGCGGTATTAACCGCATCGGCAGGGATCAAAGATGCAGTAATGTCGTTATCTGCGTCGACATTGCCACCTAGATCTTCTTTTAAGGTATCAGCGACAGAGCGAGTGATCTCTAAAGGGAGTTGTTGTTTAAGGTATTCTAGGCGTTCTTGAATGTTGTGTGTGTTCTTCATCGCAAATCTTGTCTTGAAAGGGAGATGGCAACGAATGATACTCTCCGGTGTCAATAATTTCAGCAGTTAATTTGCAAAGTAGAGAGGTTGATATGCGCCCAATTATCGAGAATGGCTGGCTGACACAGGCAAAGCATGTTCCGTCACCATTTTTTGATGCCCGCTCTGATATAAACGACATCTCTTTGCTGGTGGTACATAATATCAGTTTGCCTCCTGGGCAGTTTGGTGGACCGTATATAGAGGACTTCTTCACTGGCAAGCTAGACCCAAATACACATCCATTTTTTGAAGTTATTCACAAAATGGGCGTTTCTGCACATTGCTTGATTAAGAGAAACGGCGAGGTCGTTCAATTTGTTTCTTTTCTCGATAGAGCATGGCATGCCGGTCAATCCAGTTTCGCGGGCAGGGAGCGTTGTAATGATTATTCCATTGGTATCGAACTTGAAGGGACAGAATTTACTGCCTACACAGAAGCTCAATATCAATCACTTGCAGAGATCACTGAGGTGATTATGCAGTCTTATCCTCAAATCACCCCGCCACGAATTACCGGTCATCAATATATTGCGCCCTTGAGAAAAAGCGATCCTGGTCTAAGCTTTGATTGGGTGAAATATAGACTGCTTATACAGCGTTGATTTGTAGCGAAAGTGTAAATTCAAAAAAGCGAAATAAATAAGGCATACGATCAGGTATGCCTTTTTTTGATACCAGAAATATTAATGATTGTTAAAAGTTAACTACATTTTTACGCTCGCACATGCCGTTTTGGTGAATAAATAGACTGATAATTTTGTCATTTTCTGTATTTCTTTTCCAAAACTGCTAGCACGTCGACTTCCCATTTGTATGCTTTATGTAATTGGTCATACCAATTCTATTGCTGTTTTAACAGTCGATTGTTATCAGAGTGTTGGAAGTAAGCTCGTTCTATGATTTAGGTCAATTTTCGGCTGGACAGTGGCGTTTTAATTATGTTAATTTCTGCACCAACTTAAAATTGGTATTACCAATTACCTGCAAGAGTAGAAGAACAATAAATTATGGCTTATCAAAGGATTCGTCAGCCAAAACTCTCTGATGTTATAGAACAAGAGTTAGAAAGGTTGATAGTGGAAGGAACATTGTCTCCGGGGCAACAACTGCCTCCAGAGCGTGAACTGGCAAGACAGTTCGATGTGTCTCGTCCTTCAGTCCGAGAAGCCATTCAACGCTTAGAAGCGAAGCGTTTGTTAACTCGTCGCCAAGGTGGCGGAACATTCGTAAGTGAGAATATCTGGAAGAGCTTTTCAGATCCCTTGTTGAATTTGTTGTCTAGTCATTCTGAAACCCAGCTTGATGTGCTTGAGTCTCGTCATGCAATGGAAGGAATTTCAGCTTACTTTGCAGCTTTACGTGGTACCGAAGAAGATTTTGCGCGTATTCAAGGTTGCCTTGAGCGTATTAGCCAAGAGCAAGCAAACAACGATATCGAAGCTGAATCTGCGGAAGTGATGCAATTTTTGATCGCTTTGACAGAAGCCGCGCACAACGTGGTTTTGTTGCACATTGTTCGAAGCTTAGCGCCTTTGCTTGAGCAAAATATTCTACAAAATTTTAAATTACTACGTCGCCGCCCAGAAGCGGTCGAGAAAGTCAGTAAACACCGAGCCAATATCGTGGATGCGATTGTTTCTGGTCAGCCTGAAAAGGCGCGAGAAATGTCCCACTCGCACTTGGCTTACATCGAAGAAACATTGTTGGATTTGACTCGAGAAGAGTCTCGACGAGAGCGTTCTCTACGTCGAATTCAGCAGGGTAATGACTCGTAAGAGCGTTACTTAAATAAGTAGATCCAACCAACAGAAGGATAGATCGCCATGTCTGATATGAAGCATGACGTAGATGCACTGGAAACTCAAGAATGGCTACAAGCGCTTGAGTCAGTTGTACGTGAAGAAGGTCTAGAGCGTGCTCAATTCCTATTAGAGCAAGTTCTAGACAAAGCACGTCTAGACGGTGTTGATATGCCAACAGGTATCACAACTAACTACATCAACACGATTCCTGCAGACCAAGAACCAGCATACCCAGGTGACACAACACTTGAGCGTCGTATTCGCTCAATTATTCGTTGGAACGCTATCATGATCGTTCTACGTGCATCTAAGAAAGACCTAGAGCTAGGCGGCCACATGGCGTCTTTCCAGTCTTCTGCTGCGTTCTACGAGACATGTTTCAACCACTTCTTCCGTGCGCCAAACGAGAAGGACGGTGGCGACCTAGTTTACTACCAAGGTCACATTTCACCAGGTATCTACTCACGTGCATTCGTTGAAGGTCGTCTAACTGAAGAGCAGCTAGACAACTTCCGTCAAGAAGTAGACGGCAAAGGTATTCCTTCATACCCGCACCCTAAACTGATGCCTGAATTCTGGCAGTTCCCGACAGTATCGATGGGCCTAGGTCCAATCGCTTCTATCTACCAAGCTCGTTTCCTTAAGTACCTAGAAGGCCGTGGTCTTAAAGATACTTCAGAGCAGCGCGTTTACGCGTTCCTAGGTGACGGTGAGATGGATGAGCCAGAATCACGTGGTGCTATCTCTTTCGCTGCGCGTGAGAAACTAGACAACCTATGTTTCCTAATCAACTGTAACCTACAGCGCCTAGATGGCCCTGTAATGGGTAACGGTAAGATCATTCAAGAACTTGAAGGTCTGTTCAAAGGTGCTGGTTGGAACGTAGTGAAGGTAATCTGGGGTAACAACTGGGATTCACTACTAGCTAAAGATACTTCTGGTAAGCTTCTACAGCTTATGAACGAAACGATCGATGGCGACTACCAAACATTCAAATCTAAAGATGGCGCGTACGTACGTGAGCACTTCTTTGGTAAGTACCCTGAGACAGCGGCACTTGTTGCTGACATGACTGATGACGAAATCTTCGCACTTAAGCGTGGTGGTCACGAGTCTTCTAAGCTATACGCGGCATACAAAAACGCGGCAGAAACTAAAGGTCGTCCAACAGTAATCCTAGCTAAGACTGTTAAAGGTTACGGCATGGGTGAAGCGGCTGAAGGTAAGAACATCGCGCACCAAGTTAAGAAGATGGACATGACTCACGTACTACACCTACGTGATCGTCTAGGTCTTCAAGACATCCTAACTGACGAAGCTGTGAAAGAACTTCCGTACCTGAAACTTGAAGAAGGTTCAAAAGAGTACGAATACCTACACGCTCGTCGTAAAGCGCTACACGGCTACACACCACAGCGTCTACCAAAATTCACTCAAGAATTCATCGTTCCTGAGCTAGAAGAATTCAAGCCACTACTAGAAGAACAGAAGCGTGATATCTCTTCTACTATGGCCTTCGTACGTGCGCTAAACGTTCTACTTAAGAACAAGAACATTGGTAAGAACATCGTTCCTATCATTGCTGACGAAGCACGTACATTCGGTATGGAAGGTCTGTTCCGTCAAATCGGTATCTACAACCCGCACGGCCAAACTTACACACCAGAAGACCGTGGCGTTGTTTCTTACTACAAAGAAGCGACTTCAGGTCAGGTTCTACAAGAAGGTATCAACGAGCTAGGTGCTATGTCTTCATGGGTTGCTGCTGCGACTTCATACTCGACAAACGACCTACCAATGATCCCGTTCTACATCTACTACTCAATGTTCGGCTTCCAACGTGTTGGCGACATGGCGTGGATGGCTGGTGACCAACAAGCACGTGGTTTCCTACTAGGTGCAACTGCGGGTCGTACAACGTTGAACGGTGAAGGTCTACAGCACGAAGACGGCCACTCGCACATTTTGGCGGGTACGGTTCCTAACTGTATTTCTTACGACCCAACATTCGCGTACGAAGTAGCAGTAATCATGCAAGACGGTATCCGTCGCATGTACGGTCCAGAACAAGAAAACGTGTTCTACTACCTAACGCTAATGAACGAAAACTACGCAATGCCAGCAATGCCAGAAGGCGCTGAAGAAGGCATCCGTAAAGGTATCTACAAGCTAGAAACTTACACGGGCGACAAAGCGAAAGTTCAGCTAATGAGCTCTGGTACTATCATGAATGAAGTACGTAAAGCAGCTCAAATCCTAAGCGAAGATTACGGTGTTGCTTCTGATGTTTACTCTGTAACGTCATTCAACGAACTAACTCGCGATGGCCAAGATGCAGAGCGTTTCAACATGCTTCACCCAGAAGCGGAAGCGAAAGTACCTTACATCCAAACAGTAATGGGTACTGAGCCTGCTATCGCAGCAACTGACTACATGAAGAACTACGCAGAGCAGGTTCGTGCATACATTCCTGCTGAGTCTTTCAAAGTTCTTGGTACTGATGGCTTCGGTCGTTCAGACAGCCGTGAAAACCTACGTCGTCACTTCGAAGTGAACGCAGGTTACGTAGTAGTAGCAGCGCTAACTGAACTAGCGAAACGTGGCGAAGTTGAGAAATCTGTAGTTGCAGAAGCAATTAAGAAATTCGACATCGACACAGAGAAAACAAACCCGCTATACGCTTAATTAAGAAGGTAGATAAGAAATGGCAATCGAAATTAATGTACCAGACATCGGTGCGGATGAGGTTGAAGTTACTGAGATTCTTGTAAGCGTTGGCGACAAGGTTGAAGAAGAGCAGTCTCTGATCACAGTTGAAGGCGATAAAGCTTCTATGGAAGTTCCTGCTTCTCAAGCGGGTATCGTTAAAGAAATCAAAGTTGCAGAAGGCGACAAAGTTTCTACTGGTTCTCTAATCATGATTTTCGAAGCCGAGGGTGCAGCTGACGCTGCACCTGCTCCTGCGGCAGAAGCAGCTCCAGCAGCAGCTCCAGCTCCAGCAGCAGCGGCAGAACTAAAAGAAGTTCACGTACCAGACATCGGTGGTGATGAAGTAGAAGTTACTGAAATCATGGTTGCCGTTGGCGACAGCATCGAAGAAGAGCAATCTCTTCTAACTGTTGAAGGCGACAAAGCTTCTATGGAAGTTCCAGCGCCATTCGCAGGTACTCTAAAAGAGATCAAGGTTGCAGCAGGCGATAAAGTATCGACTGGCTCACTTATCATGGTGTTCGAAACAGCAGGTTCAGGCGCTCCAGCAGCACCAGCGGCAACTGAAGCTCCTGCGGCAGCAGCTCCAGCAGCGTCTGCGGCAAAAGAAGTGAACGTTCCAGATATCGGCGGCGACGAAGTTGAAGTTACTGAGATCATGGTTGCCGTTGGCGACACAGTGGAAGAAGAGCAATCTCTAATCACTGTTGAAGGTGACAAAGCTTCTATGGAAGTTCCTGCACCATTTGCTGGTACGGTTAAAGAAATCAAGATTGCAGCTGGCGACAAGGTGTCTACTGGCTCACTAATCATGGTATTCGAAGTGGCGGGCGCAGCACCTGCTCCTGCAGCAGCTCCAGCTCCAGCTCCTGCAGCGGCACCTGCGGCTCCGGCTCCTAAAGCAGAAGCTCCAGCTCCAGCAGCGACTGGCGATTTCAAAGAAAACGATGAGTACGCTCACGCGTCTCCAGTTGTTCGTCGTCTAGCACGTGAATTTGGCGTTAACCTTTCTAAGGTTAAAGGTTCTGGTCGTAAGAGCCGTATCCTAAAAGAAGACGTTCAAGCTTACGTGAAAGATGCACTTAAGCGTCTTGAGTCTGGCGCAGGTGCAGCAGCATCTGGTAAAGGCGACGGCGCGGCTCTTGGTCTACTACCATGGCCAAAAGTGGACTTCAGCAAGTTTGGTGAGACAGAAGTTCAACCGCTATCTCGCATTAAGAAGATCTCTGGCGCAAACCTACACCGTAACTGGGTAATGATCCCGCACGTTACACAGTGGGATAACGCAGACATTACGGCTCTTGAAGCATTCCGTAAAGAGCAAAACGCGATTGAAGCGAAGAAAGACACTGGCATGAAGATCACGCCACTTGTGTTCATCATGAAAGCGGTAGCTAAAGCGCTTGAAGCGTTCCCAGCGTTCAACTCTTCTCTATCAGAAGACGGTGAGAGCCTAATTCTGAAGAAATACGTGAATGTTGGTATCGCGGTAGATACACCAAACGGTCTAGTTGTTCCTGTATTTAAAGACGTGAACAAGAAAGGCATCTACGAGCTATCTGAAGAGCTAATGGCTGTTTCTAAGAAAGCACGTGCAGGCAAGCTAACTGCTGCTGACATGCAAGGTGGCTGTTTCACTATCTCTAGCCTAGGCGGTATCGGCGGTACGGCGTTTACTCCAATCGTAAACGCGCCAGAAGTTGGTATCCTAGGTGTGTCTAAGTCAGAAATGAAACCGGTATGGAACGGTAAAGAGTTCGAACCGCGTCTACAACTTCCACTATCTCTATCATACGACCACCGTGTGATCGATGGTGCTGAAGGTGCGCGCTTCATCACTTACCTAAACTCATGTCTATCTGACATTCGTCGTCTAGTTCTGTAATAGAAATTAGATGAATGAGAGGCGGCAACTTAGCCGCCTCTGCTAATCATAATTACCGACAATTTGGTTATCAGCCTTGCTTCGTTCAGGGTTTTCACAATCGAATTGTTGTCTAGCTCACAGGCTAAATTGATTTACTTTTCACACCATTAACATCTCTGTAAACTGTTAGCGGTCTGAAAACAACTGTTTAAAACAAATCTCTCTTAAACATAAAAAATCGATACCCACTCAGCCTGTTAGGGATAATGACTACAAGAGGTCAAAATGAGCAAAGAAATTAAAGCCCAAGTTGTTGTACTTGGTTCTGGTCCTGCTGGTTACTCCGCTGCATTCCGTTGTGCGGACTTAGGTCTTGAAACTGTACTAGTTGAACGTTACAGCACGCTTGGCGGTGTATGTCTGAACGTGGGTTGTATCCCATCTAAAGCACTGCTTCACGTTTCTAAAGTAATTGAAGAAGCTAAAGCGATGGCTGAACACGGCGTTGTGTTCGGTGAGCCTCAAACAGACATCAGCAAAATCCGCATCTGGAAAGAAAAAGTTGTTAACCAACTAACTGGCGGCCTAAGCGGTATGGCTAAGATGCGTAACGTAACAGTAGTTAACGGTTACGGTAAGTTCACTGGCCCTAACTCTATCCTTGTAGAAGGCGAAGGTGAGCCAACAGTTGTTAACTTTGACAACGCAATCGTTGCGGCTGGTTCTCGTCCAATCAAACTGCCATTTATCCCGCATGAAGACCCACGTATTTGGGACTCTACTGACGCTCTTGAACTAAAAGAAGTGCCAGAAAAACTGCTTATCATGGGTGGTGGTATCATCGGTCTAGAAATGGGTACGGTTTACCACTCTCTAGGTTCTAAAGTTGAAGTTGTTGAAATGTTTGACCAGGTAATTCCTGCAGCAGACAAAGATATCGTGAAAGTATTTACTAAGCGTATCAAAGACAAGTTCAAGCTAATGCTAGAAACGAAAGTAACAGCAGTTGAAGCAAAAGAAGACGGTATCTACGTTTCAATGGAAGGCAAGAAAGCGCCAGCTGAAGCTGAGCGTTACGATGCGGTTCTAGTTGCTATCGGTCGTGTACCAAATGGTAAGCTAATCGACGGTGAAAAAGCGGGTCTAGAAATTGACGAGCGTGGCTTCATCAACGTTGATAAGCAAATGCGTACTAACGTTCCTCACATCTTCGCGATCGGTGATATCGTTGGTCAACCAATGCTTGCTCACAAAGGTGTGCATGAAGGTCACGTAGCAGCTGAAGTTATCTCTGGTAAGAAGCACTACTTCGACCCTAAAGTTATCCCTTCAATCGCGTACACTGAGCCAGAAGTAGCTTGGGTTGGTAAGACTGAAAAAGAAGCGAAAGAAGAAGGCATCAAGTACGAAGTGGCGACATTCCCATGGGCAGCATCAGGTCGTGCAATCGCATCTGACTGTGCAGACGGTATGACTAAGCTAATCTTCGACAAAGAAACTCACCGCGTAATCGGTGGTGCTATCGTTGGTACTAACGGTGGTGAACTACTAGGCGAAATCGGTCTTGCGATCGAGATGGGCTGTGATGCAGAAGATATCGCTCTGACTATCCACGCTCACCCAACTCTACACGAGTCTGTAGGTCTAGCTGCTGAAGTATTTGAAGGTTCTATCACTGACCTGCCAAACAAAAAAGCAGTTAAGAAGAAGTAAGTTTCTTCTGACTGAATGATAGAAGCCGCTGCATTGCAGCGGTTTTTTTATGTTTGTTAGTTAGGAATATAAACGTGTGCTCGGCTGACAGCAGACAATAAAAAGCCCACCAAACGGTGGGCTGACATATATTGCGAGTTAAGCTTTAGTGTTCACGGTTGTAAATGCAGAGCATGTCTAAGTATGAACTAACAAGGTGCTTAAGTTCCGCTTCACTTTTTGCTCGGTTCGCTTGGACAAACAGTGAGTAACAAATACCGTGGAACAAGTTTGCCAAGTGTTCTGAATCGTGCTGGTCACATACTTCGCCACGTTCAATTGCTTTAATGAACATGTTTTGTACCAGCAACTGGTTAGTACGGTTAGTTGAAACAAACAATGGCCATACTTCATCACGTGTTGAAGCGCTCCACTCGAACCAAACTTTTAGCCAGTGACAATCTTGGCTGACAAGCTCGATCATCGCATTAGTAATATTGGCGATGTTTTCACGCGCGTGTAAGTCTAAGTCAATGTTATCCGATAGGAAGTTCGAGAACTGACGTACGACGTGGTTGAGTACTTCATCCACCAAGTCTTCACGAGTCGGGAAGTAGTTAAAAACGGTCGCCACAGAAACTTGAGCAATTTCTGCGATATCTGCATGACCACCACGACCGATGCCGCGGCGCGCAAACACTTCCAATGCGATTTCCATTAACTGTTGCTTACGCTTAATCGGGGAAAGCCTAGTTCTAGGTCTCTTTGCAATTGAGTCCATATCCATTTTCCTTGCCATTTGAGTTGATATTGGGGGTAACCCCCTAATTGATTATTTTAATAGTTGCTTAAAGCAGTGATGAGTGTAATGGTGCATATCAACAAGGTCAACATCTGTAGAACAATTTATATACAGTAATGTCATTATTATTGATAAAATTAGCTATGAACTTTATAAAACTAAGACCTTCTTCCAAGATTTTTTGGCAACAGGATGTGACTTTCAACCCAATGAACGTGGTGATACACTACACGCCGTAAGATTAGGTGATCGTTTGCGTGCGACTTACCTCAACCCACAAATTAGATTGAGCACAGTATGAAACATACAATAGAAGTCATGATTTCTGAGCAAGAAGTTCAGGAACGAGTTCGTGAATTAGGCAAACAAATTACAGAGCGTTATCAAGGTAGTGAAGATCTTGTGTTGGTAGGCTTATTGCGTGGCTCATTTGTATTTATGGCAGACTTGGCACGTGCTATCGAACTGACTCACCAAGTTGATTTTATGACTGCGTCAAGCTACGGCAACACAATGGAAAGTTCACGTGACGTTCGTATCTTGAAAGATTTGGATGATGACATCAAAGGCAAAGACATTTTGCTTGTTGAAGACATCATTGATACAGGTAACACACTAAATAAAATCCGTGAGATCTTATCGCTGCGTGAGCCGAAGTCTATCGCGATTTGTACGCTCCTAGATAAACCATCTCGTCGTGAAGTGAATGTTCCTGTGGATTGGATTGGTTTCGAAATCCCAGATGAGTTTGTCGTTGGTGTGGGTATTGATTACGCGCAGAAATACCGCCACTTACCATACATCGGTAAAGTTGTACCTCAAGAATAATCATTGAGAGCAGCATTAAAAATACAAAAAAACGCCCATCTCAGATGGGCGTTTTTTGTTCAACTTTTAGATGTAGCTTAGCGACAAAGCAGCTTATTGTCTGTATTTAGAATCGTCGAAAGGGCTTTCTGATAAGACGCTTCTACGGTTTCCTTAGAGTTAGAACGAATGCCTAAGTACTCTAAACGACCATCTTCAATTCCGTATACCACGCCATGAATTTCAACATCTTGCCCACGCTCCCAAGCGTTTTGCAGGATGGTTGAGTTACCCAAGTTGTACACTTGCTCTGCGACATTAAGCTCGCCTAGTTTATCTGCTCGATCTTGCTGCGGCATTTGATCTAGGTAAGTGCGGTGTTTGAAATAGATATCTCTGATATGTAACAGCCAATTATTAATAAGACCTAGCTTAGGGTTATCAATGGCAGCGTTTACGCCACCACAGCCATAGTGTCCACAGACAATGATGTGCTTAACCTTAAGAACGTCTACGGCGTATTGAACGACGGACAGACAGTTGAGATCAGTATGGATGACTTGGTTTGCAACATTCCGATGAACGAATAGTTCACCCGAGTATAGTCCGGTTAGTCGCTCGGCAGGGACACGGCTATCAGAACAGCCAATCCAAAGAAAATCGGGCTTTTGACCCTCTGCGAGTTTTGCGAAGTATTCAGGTCGATCAGATTTGATCTCTTGAGACCATTTTGAATTGTTTTCAAATAACTGTTTAATTTCCGGCATCTTGCAAACTACTTCCCTTAAAAGACAAAAGCGCTGCCGCTTATATGAACATGCAAGCGATCAGTGTTGTAACTATACACAATGTTACAATTTCGATCCCGTTAAATATTCGTCAGACAGGACTCATCTGACTAGTTTTCATCAATAAAAACGTAAAATTAGGCCTAATTATTTGTGGTGTGAATTTAGCCTTAATCTATTTATGGTTTAAATTTTCGCCTGGCTCGTTAAAGTAATGACATTTTACTTTTTAAAATTGAATGCAGGGAAATCAGCAGTGTTCGGTAGTCGTTTTGAAGATATTAATTTCAAAGGGGATGTATTTGGCGGGGTAACCACAGCGATTATCTCTCTTCCTTTGGCGTTAGCGTTCGGTGTTGCATCCGGTGCAGGGGCAGAAGCAGGCCTCTGGGGCGCAATAATGGTCGGTTTGTTTGCTTCGTTGTTTGGTGGTTCTAATACGTTAATATCAGAACCAACAGGGCCAATGACGGTAATCATGACCGCTGTGTTAACCAGTATGATGGCGAAGTATCCAGAAACGGGCATGGCCATGACCTTCACGGTTGTTATGATGGCTGGCGCGTTCCAAATCCTATTAGGGACGTTAAAACTGGGTAAATACGTTACCTTGATGCCTTATAGCGTGATTTCGGGCTTTATGTCAGGGATTGGCGTGATTCTTATCATTTTGCAGCTATCACCTTTGATGGGGCATGCTGCTCCTTCTGGAGGAGTGCTCGGAACATTATCTGCTTTGCCGGAGACCATTTCTAACCTTAAGTTCAGTGAACTGTTTTTAGGTCTACTGACTTTGGGTATTCTCTTTTTCTTCCCTAAGCAATATCGAAAATATGTACCAGCGCAACTCGTGGCGTTGGTTGCGGTGACTTTATTGTCTGTGATGTTCTTCGATACGGAAGACATTCGTCGTATCGGTGAAATCCCGGCAGGATTGCCTTCTCTCGTTGCACCTCATATTGATCCAGATATGTTTGTTGAGATGGTTATTGATGCGTTGGTGCTCGGCACCTTAGGTTGTATCGACACTTTGTTAACGGCGGTTATCGGTGACTCCTTGACTCGTAAAGAGCACGACTCAGACAAAGAACTGCGAGGCCAAGGTCTTGCCAACATGATCTCAGGCTTGTTCGGTGCTCTACCTGGCGCGGGCGCAACGATGGGCACGGTGACTAACATTCAAGTTGGGGCTCGTTCGCCATTGTCCGGTGTGATTCGTGCACTTATGCTTGCATTGGTCGTATTGGTTGCGGGGGGATTAACGGAGCCGATCCCAATGGCTGTGTTGGCTGGCATTGCAGTATATGTCGGCTTTAACATTTTGGATTGGAGTTTTATTCAACGAGCACACAAGGTTAGCTTTTCCGGAATGGCGGTAATGTATGGCGTTATGTTGCTCACAGTGTTCGTTGATCTTATCGTTGCCGTGGGCTTGGGCGTCTTTATTTCCAACATTATTATCATTGAGCGTCTGAGCCGAGAACAGGCGAGACAAGTGAAAGCGATCAGCGACGCGGATGAAGACGATGTGCCGCTAACTGACAGCGAGCGTGGCTTGCTTGATCGCGCCAATGGCAAAGTACTGTTCTTTTATCTTTCGGGCCCAATGATCTTCAGTGTTTCTAAGGCAATTTCACGCCAGCACTCCAGTATTTCGGATTATGATGTGATGATTCTCGATCTTACCGATGTACCTATGATTGATGTTACTGTCGGTTTAGCGTTAGAAAACGCGATTAAAGATGCGCTCGATGCTAATTGTGCCGTGTATTTGTTGTGTCCAAATGAGCGCACGCGAGAACAGCTAGAAAAGTTCCACGTTATTGATCTTGTCCCGAATGACAATATGTACCAATTCCGTTATGAAGCATTGAATGCGGCGGTAGCACATGTCGAGGCGGACCAGTATCAGCGTATAACGGCGTAATCACTCTGATCGTTAAAAACGCAACAGCGCTCTGTTGCGTTTTTTATTCCCTAACTTTTCCTTACTTGCAGATAACCTTTACGTTGATAGGGACTATATTTCCAATATTATCGAAAGGTTTAATTGTAATCATCGTTATTCAACGATAAACTGATGGACCTCCAGTACAATACCCAAGGCGATTTCGTAGTAAACCGCTGATAAACATTGAGTCGGTATTAGTAATCACAAACAAACGGCAATCACGACCTTATGTACGCATTAGAAATTGAACAGCTGCGCAAGACGTATGCAGGTGGCTTTGAGGCGTTAAAAGGTATTAGTCTCCAAGTGAAAAAGGGTGACTTCTACGCGCTTCTGGGTCCCAATGGTGCAGGAAAATCGACCACGATCGGCATCATCTCTTCCTTAGTGAACAAAACTTCTGGGACGACGAAAGTTTTCGGTTATGACATTGATACCGACCTTGAGTTGGCCAAACAGAATTTAGGCTTGGTGCCACAAGAGTTCAACTTCAATCAGTTTGAAACTGTTGAACAAATCGTGATGCAGCAAGCGGGCTATTACGGTGTGTCTAAAGTATTAGCCAAAGAACGAGCTGAAAAGTACCTGAAAAAACTCGATTTATGGGAAAAACGTAAAGAGCGTGCCCGTAATTTATCTGGCGGAATGAAGCGCCGTTTGATGATCGCCCGAGCTTTGATGCACGAGCCGCAGTTGCTCATTTTGGATGAACCAACGGCTGGGGTGGACATTGAACTACGCCGCTCAATGTGGGAATTTCTGAAAGAGATCAACCAAGAGCAAGGGATTACGATTATTTTGACGACGCACTACCTAGAAGAAGCGGAGATGCTGTGTCGAAATATCGGCATTATCAACCGGGGTGAGTTGATTGAAAACACCACCATGAAGGCGTTGCTAGGTAAGTTAAGCGTCGAGACATTTATCCTAGACATTGAATCTGAAGGCGAGGTGCCTGAGCTTGAAGGCGTCAATCGACAAAGTATTGTTGATGGCTCTTTAGAGATAGAGCTAGATAAAAGCCAAGGATTGAATTCAGTGTTCAGTCAGTTAACAGAGCACGGTATTAAAGTTCTTTCAATGCGTAACAAAGCCAACCGACTGGAAGAGTTGTTTGTCAGCATTGTAAGAGAAGGGAGTAAGTAAATGTACGGTTTATATTGGACGGCATTTCGTAGCTTGCTGAGCAAAGAGATCACCCGTTTTACGCGTATTTGGGTGCAAACTTTAGTTCCGCCTGCAATCACAATGACACTGTATTTCATCATTTTCGGTAATCTTATTGGCTCTCGAATCGGTGAGATGAGCGGCTTTAGCTACATGGAGTACATAGTTCCAGGTTTGATCATGATGTCGGTGATCACCAATTCATACTCGAATGTGGCGTCTTCGTTCTTTAGTGCAAAACTACAGAAGAATATTGAAGAGCTGCTGGTGGCACCAGTGCCAAATTACGTGATCATTGCTGGATACGTAATGGGCGGTGTGACTCGAGGTTTGTTAGTAGGCGCTATTGTTACCTGTGTGTCTCTATTGTTTGTGGATCTGCAAGTTGAACACTGGGGCATTATTGTTGCGACCGTCTTCATGACATCCGTTGTATTTGCTCTAGGCGGGTTGATCAATGCGGTCTATGCAAAAACGTTTGATGATATTTCGATCATTCCTACATTTGTGTTGACCCCGTTAACCTACTTGGGTGGTGTTTTTTATTCCATCAGCTTACTGCCTGAATTTTGGCAAGGTGTCTCTAAGATTAACCCCATCGTCTACATGGTGAATGCGTTCCGTTATGGTTTTTTAGGCGTATCGGATGTGGGTATTGTCACCTCATTCAGTGTGCTTGCGGTGTTTGTGATAGCGCTGTATGCCGTTGCTCATTACTTAGTAACGAAAGGTATTGGGCTAAGAAGCTAAGCCTCTCCCACACAACAAAGAGCAGCGAATCATGCTGCTCTTTGGCATGCATAACAATACATACCCATACAATCTTTCAGTTTTTATCATGATAGGTTTCAATCATTTGTAATAAATGAGTGTTCCTATGAATATTGTCCCGCCGCCGCCTTTCTCCTATCAGTTACTTAAGCCCAAATATTGGTCTGTATGGCTAGCATTTGGCTCTCTAGCGGTTATTGTAAATCTACTCCCTTACGTGGTGTTGCAAATCTTAGGTAGAGGCATCGGTTGTGTTGCGATGCATGTAATGAAGCGCCGACACAAGATCGCTCTGCGTAATCTCCAGCTGTGTTTCCCTGATTTTACGGATTGGCAATGTAAGGACGTAGTACGAAAAAACTTTCAATATACGGGAATGGCGATCATCGAAACGGGCATAGCGTGGTTTTGGCCAGATTGGCGGATTCGTCGGATAACCTCTACTGTTGGAAAAGATCGTTTACTCGCTGAGGAAAAGAATGGCCGTGGTGTGTTGGTGGTGTGCAGTCACCATTTAAACTTGGAGATAACCGCTCGTATTTTTAGCCAGTTTGCCAAAGGTTACGGTGTGTATCGCCCAAACACGAACCCTGCTTATGAGTTTATTCAGCATCGAGGCCGAACTCGTTTTGGGCATCAAATGATTGATCGAAAAGACGTTAAATCAATGCTCAAAGTTCTGAAAAATGGTCATCGACTGTGGTATTTGCCCGACCATGATTATGGCGTCAGCCATTCTGTTTTTGCGCCGTTCTTTGCTGTTGAACAAGCCGCGAGTACCGTGGGCTCTAGTGTGCTTATAGACGCAACAAAGTGTGCGGTCATATCTGGCGTCACAGTGAGCAAGAATCACCATTACACGTTATATATTGGAAAAGATATCAGTGAGCGTTTCGAGAGGCGTAATGCGATTAAAGCGGCAAGTATCTTGAACCAAGAGCTTGAGAAAATGATAAAACGTGATATTCCAGCGTGGATGTGGCTGCACAAGCGGTTTAAAACACGCCCTGAAGGGTTAGATTGCGTCTATACGTAGAAAATAAAAAAGGTCGACTAAGAGTCGACCTTTTTACGTCTTGATGGCTCAGAGCTTACTCTGCGCTCTCTGAGTTTGTATTACTAGACTCTGCTTCTTCCTTCGCTTCGACAACCATATCTACCGTTTGGTTATCGATAAGACGAGCTTTGCCTAAGAACGCAGACATCAGAATGACGGCTTGTGTCGTTTCTGGTGTGATCACTTGTAATGTACGAGCATCACGAATGAAGATCTCATCAGGGTGCAAACCTGCAGCTCGCAGTTGGTCGCTCGCATCTTCGATGATCGATGCGTAGTCATCACGGCCGCCACGAATGGCACTGCTGATCCAACGCATTGTACGAGCAAGTACTGGCGCACGCTGGCGTTCGTCAAGTGTAAGCAGACCATTACGTGAGCTCATTGCTAAACCGTCCATTTCACGTACGGTTGGTACACCGATGATTTCAATGTCCATCGCAAGATCGACAACCATCTTGCGGATAACAGCAAGTTGTTGAAAATCTTTCTCACCAAAACAGGCCACATCTGGCTGAACGATGTTAAATAGCTTGTTTACGATGGTTGTGACGCCACGGAAATGACCAGGGCGTGAAGCCCCTTCTAAAATAGTCGATAGACCCGGAACATCAACAAACGTTTGTTTATCAAGCCCTTCAGGATAGATAACTTCTGGTGTCGGCGTAAATACCACATCGACCCCTTCAGAGGTTAACTTGCTTAAGTCTTCCTCTAGCGTACGCGGGTAATTATTTAAATCGTCTGCACGATCAAACTGCATCGGATTAACAAAGATGCTTACGACAACGATATCAGCGTATTCGCGTGCTTTACGCACTAAAGTTAAGTGACCTTCGTGAAGGTTGCCCATGGTTGGGACAAACGCAATTTTACGACCTTCACGTTTAAAGGTTTTAAGGTGTTCACGAACTGCTGAGATTTCCGCAAAAGTTTGCATGCATTTATCCTCTAGGCAATGGTATGAGCGTCGTCTGGGAATACACCGTTGGCTACATCTTCAATGTATTTAGCAACGGCTTTGCGCATATCACCTGTTTCAGCAAGAAAGTTTTTGGAGAATTTCGGCATGTAGTTGGCAGAGATACCGAACATATCATGCATCACGAGAATTTGACCATCTGTCACGTTACCAGCTCCAATACCGATAACAGGCACGTCGAGCACTTGCGTAATACGCTCAGCAAGCTCAGCAGGCACGCACTCTAGTAAGACGATTTGAGCGCCTGCTTCTTGCAGTGCTAACGCATCTTTCACCATGCGGTCCGCTTTTTCTTGATCGCGACCTTGGACTTTGTAACCACCAAAAATATTCACGGCTTGAGGAGTTAAACCAAGGTGAGCACAAACTGGAACCGAGCGTTCAGTGAGCATTTTTACAGTGTCTACTAGCCAGTCACCACCTTCAATTTTCACCATATTGGCACCCGCACGCATCAGTGTAGCCGCATTTTCGCAAGCTTGCTCTGGCGTGGTGTAGCTCATGAATGGCATGTCAGCCATCAACAAACAATTTGGGCTACCTGCGCGTACGCAACGAGTATGGTAAGCGATATCATCGACCGTTACTGGCAGAGTATCGTTGTGACCTTGCAAAACCATACCTAGAGAATCACCAACAAGAAGTACTGGCATTTCTTGGCTTTCAAACAGTTGGGCAAAGCTCGCATCATAAGCGGTTGAAGTAGCAAATTTACGACCTTCTTGCTTCCACTTGATTAGGTCGTTGATGGTCATTTTTTTCATGGTTTTATCCTTACTAGGAGTTGGCTATGACTGCCAGATACTGAGGCCGTTTCTATCTACTTGTTCCAGTAGTTTAGAGACCTCGGTCCCATCGGGGAGTTGTAAACTTGGTGCAATTTCCGCAAGAGGGTAGAGTACGAATTCACGCTCTTTCATTCCATAATGAGGAACGATCAGCCTCTCGGAATTAATCACCTCATTGCCATAAAGAACAATGTCGAGGTCCAAGGTTCTTGGTCCCCAACGTTCGTCTTTACGGACACGCCCTTGTTCTTGCTCAATGGCTTGTGTGCAATCGAGCAACTCAAGAGGCGTCAAACTGGTGTTAATCGACACAACCGCATTGATGTAATCCGGTTGGTTTTGTGGTCCCATTGGCGTGCTGCTGTATAGCGAAGAAGCCTGAACAAATTCTGATTTAGGCAGCGTTTTTAACGCTTCAATCGCTTGCTTCGCTTGGCTGACAGGACCAGCCAAGTTACTGCCTACCGCAATGTACGCTGTGATCATGACTTAGGCTTACTCTTTTTCTTGCGATAGGTTTTACGGCGGCGCTGACCACTCTTCGGTGATTGACCGTCTAGGTCGGCAGCCATTGCTTGACGCATTTCTCGGCCTGCATTTTGGAAAGTTTCCCACCACTTGGCAAGCTTCTGAGTGTCACCACCTTCAATTTCACCGCGCATTTCAAGAAAATCAAAGCCAGCTCTAAATTTATTGAGCTCCATCAGGCGGAATGCACGTTTACCGTTGCGTCGTGGAAGACGAAGCTGCAGCTGCCAAATCTCGCGAATGGTTGCGGTGTGGCGTCTTGGAATGGCAATTGTACGAACTTGTTCATCAAGAATGATGTTACTCGCTTCCATAATAGCGTCGTAATGGCCTAGGTTGCGCTCTTCCATCAGTTCATCGGCTTTCGCACACAGTGGGTACCACAGCATTGCAGCAAACATAAATGCAGGGTTGATACGTTTACCATCTTCGATGCGCATGTCAGTAGAATCCAACACGAGATCCAACATTTGCTCTGTGTGAGAGGAGTAATCTTCTGTAAAGTGCGCTGCAATCGTCGGGAAGAGCTGTTGGAATAAGTTGTACTCACGCAGTAGGTGGTAGGTTTCTAAGCCGTGACCGGATTGCAATAATTTGAGTGACTCTTCAAAAAGACGCGCTGACGGAATGTCACCGAGCAACGGTGCCATGTGTTCGATTGGTGCCGCGGTGTCTTCTTCAATATCAAAGTCCAGTTTTACTGCGAAGCGAACCGCACGCAACATACGTACTGGGTCTTCACGGTAGCGTGTTTCTGGATCGCCAATCAGTCGAATGAGGCGATCTTCTAAATCCTCAATACCACGTGCGTAGTCGTGAATCGAGTAATCCGCGATGTTGTAGTACATCGAGTTAATCGTGAAATCACGGCGCTCAGCATCTTCATCGATGGTGCCGTAGACATTGTCCCGCAGCAGCATTCCTTCTTTCGATTGCTGAGAGATGCTCTTATTCTTTTGCTCTTGGTGGTGACCGCGGAATGTCGCTACTTCAATGATATCTCGGCCAAACATAATGTGAGCCAAGCGGAAGCGGCGACCAATCAAACGGCAGTTACGAAATAGCTGTTTGATCTGTTCCGGCGTTGCGTTGGTCGCAATGTCAAAATCTTTTGGTTTCTGTCCAAGCAGTAAGTCTCGAACCCCGCCACCCACAAGAAAAGCATCGAAACCAGCACCATTTAGGCGGTACAGTACCTTCAGTGCATTATCACTGATCTGCTTACGCGAAATGTTGTGCTCTTCACGAGTTATTACATTGAGAGCGAGCTCTGGAATAGTGGCAGGTTCGCTTGGTGTATAGTCGTTTGTATTCATGTGCATCTGGCAATAACTGGGTTTAGTCCAATCTTGCTTTGGTTAGTTTTTGCGCCTCTAGGGCCTAATTTGCGGCTAATGATAGCCTACACAATGCCATTTGAGAATCACGGTGTGATCTCGATCTCTGTTGGAAGCTGTTCCAAGCGCCAGTTTTCGCAGCCCCAATGAAGAATCTCTTCTATGTTGGCCGCTTTTATGGCTTCCGGTATCTCGAAGCCCAAAAATGTCATGGCGCGTAATAGATTAGGCTTTGGTGTCTCTATATCAATAGCCGTCGCGTGATTTTGTTTCGACAGTTTATTGCCGTTGTTGTCCATCGCCAATGGTAAATGCAAGTAGCTGACTTCAGGCTGCCCAAGTATCTGGTACAGACTGATTTGACGCCCTGTTGGCTCGATTAAGTCTGCACCACGCACGACTTCGGTGACGCCTTGGTCGATGTCGTCCAATACTACCGCAAGATTATAAGCAAATAATCCATCTCGACGTTTAATAATGAAATCTTCATTAACGAGTTGCTCTGGAATCTTAATTGTTCCACGCTTCTGATCGAAGAAATGAGCGACAGGCTTGGTCATTTTTAGGCGAATCGCGCCGTCTTTCAAGTTTTTATCGCGGCAAGTGCCAGGATAAAACCCGCCATGCTCTTTAATTTGCTTTCGAGTACATTGGCAATAATAGGCCTCACCATTTTCGAGCCATGTGTTTATTTGGGCTTGGTAAAGGTCATGACGTTCACTCTGGTATACCACCTCTCCATCCCAATGTAGCTGGTAGGCTTTGAGCGCATCTAGGATAAGTTGCGCCGCACCTGGCATTTCTCTTGGTGGGTCCAAGTCCTCAATACGTACTAACCAGGTTCCGTTGTGTGCTTTCGCTTGAAAATAGCTGCCAAGAGCGGCAATCAGTGAACCAAAATGTAAAGGACCAGAAGGAGATGGGGCGAATCGACCTACATAGCGTGTCATGCGTGTATCTCGAATTTAGTAAACAAATGGGATGCAAAGGTAGTCAAAACAAAAAGGGAGCCTGAGCTCCCTTCAATAATCATAATGCTTGGTTGATTAACCTTGCATTTGCTTCTCTTTGATTTCTGCAAGTGTTTTACAGTCAATACATAGGTCAGCGGTTGGACGTGCTTCAAGACGGCGAACGCCAATCTCTACGCCACAAGACTCACAGAAGCCAAAATCGTCTTCTTTGATTTTATCCAAAGTCTTTTCAATCTTCTTGATCAAACGGCGTTCGCGGTCGCGGTTACGCAGTTCTAGGCTGAACTCTTCCTCTTGAGAGGCGCGGTCAACTGGATCTGGGAAGTTTGCTGCTTCGTCCTGCATGTGGTGAACGGTACGATCCACTTCAGCTCTCAGCTGGTCGCGCCAAGCTGTTAAGATTTTCGTAAAGTGTTCAACCTGCTCTGGTGACATGTACTCTTCACCAGGTTTTTCCTGATATGGCTCCACGCCGGCAATGGCTAGGATGCCTATCGTTTTCTTCTTTGATTCTGGCATACAGCATCTCCTACTTACACCTAGTCAACTGCTACGCAGTCAATTTAAGGCGGGTATCTATAGCAAAAAGAGGCGGTGCAAGCAAATACTGAATCGCAAAGTTATCGTCAATGTGAAGACGACATCATTTTTTCTCTTAATTGATAAAATCAATAGCGGAAATCAGCTTCATTCCAGTATCGCTCAGTTCAGCTTTGTAGCAGAGAACTTCCACTCCAGCGTCTTGTGCTTGTTTGAGTAATAGTGAATATTTCGCGTCTATATGGTGCGCCGCGGATACTTTTTCAATACCTGAATGTAAAACAGTGAATAAAAGTATGGCTCTACTTCCATTTTGTGCCATTTCTGTGAGCTCTCTCAGGTGCTTTTGTCCCCGAGTCGTGACCGCATCTGGGAAGTATCCTTGTCCAATAGAGTCGGTCTCATCAAGAAGAGTGACGCTTTTCACTTCTATATAGCACTTTGGCTTGCTGTCTGCGCTGAGCAAGATATCAATTCGGCTATTTTCATTACCGTATTTCACCTCAGTTTGAAGTGTGTCATAACCACAAAGCTCTGAAATGACATTATTTTCAATAGCCTCAACGGCTAATTGGTTGGCGCGCGCGGTATTGATACAAATGCGGTGGCCTTGTTCGGTTTCACTCAACTCCCAACTATTGGGATATTTTCGTTTCGGGTTGTCGGAAGTGGAAAACCAAACTTTGTTTCCGGGTGTCGCACAACCTGTCATAGCGCCAGTGTTTGCGCAGTGGATAGTACGAACTTCACCGGTATCGAGTTCGATATCGGCAAGAAAGCGTTTATAGCGTTTGAGTAGAGTGGCGGACTCTAAAGCGGGTGTGAAATGCATTTGCTTATTTAGACAAAAATTTTTTTATGTACAATGTTGCCACCATTACACCACAAGGTATTTCCTTTGTCACAATTGCCGATTGAAGCCGTGATGCCTGAGTTGCTGACGGCGGTCAAAAATCAACATCAAGTGATCTTAAAAGCGGCGCCTGGTGCCGGTAAGTCGACTTACTTCCCTTTGCAGTTACTCTTAAACCATTCGGTTGTTGGAAAAATCATCATGCTTGAGCCAAGACGACTCGCGGCGCGTAACATTGCCCGTTATCTTGCTGAGCAATTGGGAGAGCAAGTAGGCCAACGCGTGGGTTATCGAGTTCGTGGCGAGGCAAAGGTAAGTTCTGCAACGCAGTTGGAGATCGTGACTGAAGGGATCATGACTCGGATGATTCAAACTGACCCTGAACTGGATGGTGTTGATCTGCTGATCTTTGATGAGTTTCATGAACGCAGCATTCATGCCGATACCGCTTTGGCATTCAGTTTAGAAGTTCAAGAGGCATTGCGAGACGATCTCAAGCTGGTGGTAATGTCGGCAACGCTTGATCAACAAGCCTTACAGTCGTTGTTGCCGGAAGCCAGTTACATTGAATCAGAAGGACGCAGTTTCGACGTAGACATGCGTTACCAACCGTTAGGTGTGAATGATCATTTACCTACGAGTATGGCAAAAACAATAGAAAGTCTTATGAACAAAGAGTCCGGCTCTTTGTTGGCTTTCCTACCGGGCGTTGGGGCCATTAAACAAGTCGAAGAACGTTTATCTCATTTGGCGGATGATATTGAAGTGTGTCCGCTTTATGGGCAACTGAGCTTTACTGAGCAACAAAAAGCCATCACGCCGGCAGAACACGGCAAGCGTAAAGTCGTACTCGCGACCAACATCGCAGAAACTTCACTGACGATTGAAGGCATTCGCCTTGTGGTTGATTCTGGGTTAGAGCGTATTGCCCGGTTTGATTTGAAAAACGGTTTAACACGCTTAGAGCAAACACGCATTGCACAGTCTTCAGCGATTCAGCGTGCAGGACGAGCGGGACGAATAGAAGAGGGCATTTGCGTTCGCCTCTATTCTGAAAGTCAGTTCAAGCAGCAACCTCTGGTTCCCCAGCCCGAAATTTTGCATTCCGATTTGGCTAGTTTAGTTATAGAGCTCGCATTTTGGGGAGCGAGTGATATCCACGATCTCAAGTGGCTTGATGTTCCCGCTAATGCGTCATTGGAACAAGCGAAGCAGCTATTGGTGTCATTGGGACTACTGACGGAAAAAGGGCAATTAACGTCCGAAGGAAAACAGACGCATGAACTAGGCGTTGAGCCTCGTGCGGCTGCGATGCTAATTAAAGCGCAATCTTACAGTGATAAGATGTTAAATGCTGCTTTGGCGGCGGTCGCACTGATTGAAGAGCCAGAAAGAAACGTCACCAATATCGCTCATAGCTGGCATCGTTGGCTTGTTGGTACTCATCCAAAAAAGTCGATGTTGTTCAAGCGTGCTCAATCTCTGGCGTACAAATTAGATACGGTATTTGACCTGAAAGGCGTGGATGAAGAAGCATTACCGCTGGTGTTAAGTTTGGCATTTCCAGATCGCATTGCGCAGCAGCGCACAAATCAATTTGGGCGATTTACTTTGGCTAATGGTCATGGTGCAGAATGTCGTCAGGAAGACATGCTAGGTGGCTGTGAGTATTTGGTTGCCGTTGACTTAATGCGTTCTCATTCTAACTCCAGTCAAATTCATTCGGCATGTGAATTGGATGTCAATATATTGCGAGCGACCTTTGAAGCGCTATTTTCGTCTGAAGAAGTTGTAGACTGGGATGAAAAAAGAGGGCGTCTAATGGCTGAGAGACAAACAAAACTCGGTCAGCTGGTGGTTGAACGCGAGCCTTTGCCAAGCCCTGGCAAAGAAAAAATGACACAAGCTTTACTCACGTATGTCCGCCGCCAGGGCTTACAGAGTCTAAACTGGACACCGGCAGCGGAGAGCTTGTTGGCTCGGATTCGTTGTGCGGTGGAATGGTTACCCGAGCAATCATGGCCAATGTTTGATGAAGCCAGTTTGTTGGATTCATTAGAAGAGTGGTTAGAGCCGTACATGACGTCCGTCAGTTCGGTTAACGATTTGAGCAAGATAAACTTGGTCGAAGCGCTGAACGCTCGATTAGGTTGGCCACTCAATCAACAACTGGATGAATGGTTACCAGAGCATTACCAACTGCCTACAGGTTCAAAGAAGCGTATCCGTTACCAGTATGGCCATGAGCCGAAATTATCGGTGCGTATGCAAGAGGTATTTGGTGAGAGTGGCTCCCCTACGGTAGCGCTTGGTCGTAAGCGTTTGGTGCTTGAACTGCTTTCGCCGGCACAACGTCCGCTGCAAGTGACGTCTGACTTGGCGGCTTTCTGGAACGGAAGCTATAAAGACGTTCAAAAAGAGATGAAAGGGCGCTACCCAAAACACGTTTGGCCAGATGATCCTGCCAATCATGTAGCAACTACGAAAACAAAAAGACAATTGAATAATGACTAACAGCAAGAAGCCTAGCGCGAAAAAAGCGCCAGCGAAGAAAAGTACAACCAATAAAGGAACGACAAAACCGACTCGACGCACACCGAGTAAAAAGCCGGCTAACGAGAAACGTTCGTGGCTGAAAGTTTTGTGGTCATTTAGCTGGAAAGCCGGTGTTGCGCTTGCCGCTGTTTTGCTGTTTGTGGGTATTTATTTAGATAGTGTCGTGAAAGAGCGCTTTGAAGGTCAGCTGTTTGAATTGCCAACGGTGGTTTATGCTCGCATCTTGAACTTAAATCCGGGTGAAAATATCACCATTCAAGAACTTCGTAACGAGCTGGATGTACTGAATTACCGTAAGGTAAGTCAGCCTCGCTATCCTGGTGAGTACTCTTCTTCTTCCACTCGGATTGAATTGATTCGCCGTCCATTCGAATTTGCCGATGGTCCTGAACCGGATCGTCACGTGATGCTCCATTTTTCAGATTCTGGCTTGCAGCGTATTCAGTCTTTAGAGTCCCGAGGTGATCTTGGTTACTTACGCTTAGAACCGAAGATGTTGGGGATGCTGGAGAAAGATCAAGATGAGCAGCGTCTGTTCTTGCGTCGTGATCAGTTCCCAGAAATTTTAGTTGATGCACTGCTTGCGACCGAAGACCGGGATTTTTATCAACACGATGGGGTGTCTCCACTCGCGATTGCACGAGCAATGGTTGCAAACATTAAAGCGGGTCGTACTGTTCAAGGTGGTAGTACGCTAACTCAGCAGTTGGCGAAAAACCTGTTTTTGACCCGTGATAAAACGCTGTGGCGCAAAGTTAGAGAAGCGTATATCGCGTTAATTTTGGATTACCGTTACAGCAAAGATCGTATTTTGGAAGCCTACCTTAACGAAGTGTATCTAGGGCAAAGCGGTGGTGAAGCGATCCACGGGTTTGGCTTGGCATCGCGTTATTACTTTGGACAACCGATTCAAGAGCTGCGAATCGATCAACTGGCGATGTTAGTTGGGATGGTAAAAGGACCGTCTTACTACAATCCAATTCGTTACCCTGAGCGCACGAAAGAGCGCCGCGATCTTGTATTACGTTTGTTGATGCAGCAAAACATGCTGACATCTGAGCAGTATGAGCAAGCCGTCAGTCGTTCGCTTGATACGCAGAGCAAACCACGTATTGCGAGCCGTCAGCCCGCTTATTTCCAACAATTGAGCATTGAATTGAAAGAAAAAGTGGGGGAGCGATTTAAAGCGGAAACCGGGCTGCGCGTGTTTACGTCTCTGGATCCGGTATCGCAAAGCAAAATGGAGCAAGCCATCGCGAAAAAGATCCCGGAGCTAGCTAAACGAGGCGGTAAAGAATTGGAAGCTGCCGCTGTTGCGGTTGATCGTCATAGTGGTGAAATCCGTGCCATGGTTGGCGGTAAACGTGTTGGTTATGAAGGTTTTAACCGCGCGCTCAATGCCAGTCGTCCAATTGGTTCTCTAGTTAAACCAGCGATTTACTTGACGGCTTTAGAACAACCGGAAAAATATAACCTAGGCACGACGCTGCACGACACGCCGCTAAGCCTGAAAAGCAGTAAAGGTAATGTATGGACACCGCGTAACTACGACCGAAAATACCGTGGTGATGTGCCACTCTACATTGCTTTAGCGAAGTCACTCAACGTGCCAACGGTGCGCTTAGGCATGGCGCTTGGTATCCCAGAAGTATCCGATACTTTAGAGCGTTTGGGCGTCAACAAAGACGAAATCCGCCCAGTGCCTTCGATGTTTTTGGGCTCGTTTTCTTTGACGCCGTTTGAAGTCGCGCAGATGTATCAGACACTGACGAACTCAGGCAAACGTGCGAAACTGACCGCTCTGCGTTCAGTGATGGATATGGAAGGTAATGTGCTTTATCAATCCTTGCCTCGTTCATCAAGAGCCGTGGATGAGCAAGCAGCATGGCTAACGACCTACGCGATGAAACAGGGGGTTGCTCAAGGTACAGGCCGCTTCTTACAAAGCCAGTTTGGTTGGGCTGCACTGGCAGGAAAAACGGGTACCAGTAACGATAACCGCGATAGCTGGTTTGTCGGTGTTGATGGCCGTGAAGTGACGACAATTTGGCTAGGTCGCGACGATAACAAACCGGTTCATCTAACGGGATCGAGCGGTGCATTACGAGTGTACGCAGAGTATTTGAAGCAACGCATTCCTGAGCGTTTAGAGCTTCCATGGCCAAGAGAGATCACCACGTTAGGATTTAAGCCGACATCAGATGGTGGTTTAGAAATGAACTGTCGTAGTGATTATAAACTGCCAGTTTGGGATAAAACGGGTCAAATAAAGCAGCAGTGTGAGAAGAAATCAAACTGGCTTAACAGCTTATTTGATTGGTAGCATCGCCAAATCAACAACATTAGCTTGTCTCTCTGGTCAATTCTTAGTACATATTAGGGCGTGTTAGTGCGGTGCTGCTAGCACGCCCTACTTGATAAGAAATTCAACAAAGGAAGAAGTGAATGTTCAAAAAGCTGTTATCAAGCCCGTCGACTCGCCATTTCGCGCTTTGGGTTAGTGCCTTTTTGATCACCACTCCTTCAGTTTCCCTAGCAAACTCTCTAGCAAAAACGGATGACGTGGAGCCTCGTCCAAAGGTGGCAGTTGTGCTCGCTGGTGGCGGAGCAAAAGGCGCTGCGCATATCGGCGTCCTTAAAGCGTTAGAAGAGATGCAGATCCCGGTCGATATCGTAACGGGCACTAGTATGGGCGCTTATGTTGGTGGTCTCTATGCCACGGGGATGAGCGCTGATGAAATTGAAAGTTTTATCTACACCGTGGATTGGAGCAGTGGCTATCGAGATCGTGTCGACCGCAGTCAACGCCGAGTTCGTGATAAAGAGTATGAAGACCGCTATCAAATTAACACTGACCTCGGCTTAAGATTTGGTGAGGTGCGTGCCCCAACTGGTGTGGTGCAAGGCCAGAACATGTTGCGCGTATTGCGTGAGACTACAGGGAACTTAGGGCGATTCGATTCTTTTGATGATCTTGCCATTCCTTACCGCTCTGTGGCGACAGATATTCTTGCGCTAGAGGAAGTGGTTCTTGGCAATGGCTACCTTGTGGACGCCATGATGGCCAGTATGTCTGTACCAGGAGCGCTTCCTCCCTATAAGCTCAATGGCCATATGCTTGTCGATGGTGGCGTCGTTAATAACATGCCTGTCGATGTGGCTCGCGCGATGGGGGCAGATGTTGTTATTGCTGTCGATATTAGCACCGACTACAAAACCGAAGATGAGTTTACCGGGCTGTTTACTGTAGCGGATCAACTTTCTAATTACCTAGTTCGTCGCAGTACGCAACAGCAAGTGGACGAGCTTGAACCACAAGATATTTATATTCGTCCCAATGTAGGCACCATGGAAACGGTCGAGTTCGACAAAATGCCTTGGGCTTTTCAAGCGGGCTACGATATTACCAAGCAGCTTGAAGATAAGCTGCAAGGTCTAAGTTTATCGAACGCAGAATACCAAAAGTACATTGATCACAAGCAAGAGGTACGTAAGACGCTGGTTTACGGTGATAAACGCATTGTTGATGACATTGTGATAGTGAATAACACCCACTACAGTGATGTATTACTTACCAACCGTATCCAATTGAAAACAGGTCGTCGTATTCCAACGGCTGAAATAGAAAAAGCCGTTGAAAATCTCTATGCGTTGGATCGTTTTGAGTTAATCACTTACCACTTTGAAGATGTTGATGGTAAGACATTGTTGGTTTTTGATGTTAACGAAAAGTCGTGGGGGCCGAATTACGTTAACTTTCGATTTTTCCTTGAAGATGACTTCGATACGGATAGCCAATACGGCATCGGTATGTCGACCAATTTTACTAATTTAAACTCGCATGGTGCAGAGTTGGCGTTCAACGTAGAAATGGGCACGGATAAGCTGATAGAAGCTGAGTTGTATTCGCCTGTTTTATCTAGCCAAACGCTTTTTGTTGCTGGCCGTGTTGGATACAGCAGTGAAGATAGAAACTTACCTTTTAGCGAGTTTGAAAACCCGGACCTCAGCTCAGTTAACGACTTCTTACCCGTTTCCTATAATGACTTTGCTTCAGAACTGGCTATTGGCATTCAACCTACGTTATGGCAAGAGTTGCGCCTTGGTGCTCGTTACTCTACAGGAGATATTGAGCTGTCTACCTTGGCCTCGGCAGGGCAGCTAGACTTCGAGCGCAAAGGTATATTTGCGAGCTATCGACTCGATACGCTTGATGATTTTGCATTTCCTACTCGCGGACTGCTGGTCGATCTTGAATATTTCGTATCTCATGACAAGAGTCCGGAAGGCATCACTCTGCTCGACACGGAAAAGATGATTGAAGATACTGTGTATGAAATCTCCGCGCGATTCAAAGGTGCGGTCAGTCATCAGCGTCATACTTTAGTCGGACATGCAGAATATAGCTTTGTAGAAAGTAAAAATTCATCGGTTCCACTTGATCCGAGAGAGTTAGGCGGCTTTTTAAACCTATCTGGCATCCCAAGAAATAGCTTGATTGGACAGAACCTGTTTTTTAGTAGCTTGGTGTACCGATACAAATGGTTCGACAATGACTTTGGACTATTTGAAGCGCCAGTCTACCTCGGTGCATCAGTGGAATACGGTGGAGTTTGGTCAGATAATGATCTGAAGCTGAATGAAGCGCCACTTTACAATGCTGGCTCTATTTTCTTTGGTGTTGACTCACCAATCGGGCCAATTATGTTGGCTTATGGTCGTACTGAGCAGGATATGGATGCTGTGTATTTGATCGTAGGAACGTCGTTTAATTAACCGGGTATAAGAAAGCAAAAACTTGGCATATTTGGTCAAAATTAGCAGAACTTTAGTCGTAAGTTGCTATGTTGGTCAAAATGATAAGATTTTAATTTAAGGTTAAATTTGCTATTGTTTTGCCCACAGTTTGGCCTCTACGGCGCTGTTTCTCAATCATAATTGAATGAAAACAAGGGCAATGGAGAGCCAAGTTTCCAAGGATGTTCACTCCTTTACTTTAACAATAGTAATAATAGAGGAGGAACCGCAATGAGAGGAAAAAGTCGTGCTTGAAGCCTACCGTAAACACGTCGAAGAGCGTGCTGCTGAAGGAGTTGTTCCTAAACCGCTAGACGCAGAACAAGTTGCTGGACTTGTAGAACTTCTGAAAAATCCCCCACAAGGTGAAGAAGAAGTCATTCTTGACCTACTTGAAAACCGTATCCCTCCAGGTGTTGATGAAGCTGCTTATGTAAAAGCGGGTTTCCTAACAGCAGTAGCAAAAGGTGAAGTTAAATCACCATTAGTGAGTCGTGAAAAAGCGGCTGAACTGCTAGGCACTATGCAAGGTGGTTATAACATCGCACCGCTAGTTGAGCTATTGGATGATGAAGCACTGGCAGAGATCGCAGTAAAAGCGCTGTCTCATACGCTGCTGATGTTTGATGCTTTCTATGACGTAGAAGAGAAAGCAAAAGCAGGCAATGCGCATGCACAGAAAGTACTTCAATCATGGGCTGATGCTGAGTGGTTCCTTTCTAAGCCTAAGCTCGAAGAAAAAGTCACTCTAACTGTATTTAAAGTAACAGGTGAAACGAACACGGATGACCTTTCACCTGCACCTGATGCTTGGTCTCGTCCTGATATCCCAGTGCACGCACTTGCGATGCTGAAGAACGAGCGTGAAGGCATCAATCCTGATCAACCGGGCAATATTGGTCCGATCAAGCAAATTGAAGAATTGAAAGAAAAAGGTCACCAATTGGTTTACGTTGGTGATGTTGTTGGTACTGGTTCTTCACGTAAATCTGCAACCAACTCAGTACTTTGGTTCATGGGAGATGATATCCCTTACGTTCCAAACAAACGTGCTGGTGGTTATGTGCTTGGTGGTAAAATTGCACCTATCTTCTTCAACACAATGGAAGATGCGGGCGCACTACCAATCGAAGTCGACGTGACTAAGCTCAACATGGGCGATGTTATCGATGTTTACCCATATGAAGGTAAAGTTTGTAATCACGAAACAGGTGAAGTTTTAGCTGAGTTCTCGCTGAAAACGGAAGTACTGATTGATGAAGTTCGTGCTGGCGGTCGTATCCCATTGATCATCGGTCGTGGTTTGACAGACAAAGCGCGTCAATCGCTAGGTCTTGAGCCTTCGGATGTATTCCGTAAACCTGGTGAAATTGCAGATTCTGGCAAGGGTTACACGCTTGCACAGAAAATGGTTGGTAAAGCGTGTGGCGTAGAAGGCATTCGCCCTGGTACCTACTGTGAGCCGAAGATGACGACAGTAGGCTCGCAAGATACTACTGGCCCTATGACTCGTGATGAACTTAAAGACTTGGCTTGTCTCGGCTTCTCTGCTGACCTTGTCATGCAGTCTTTCTGTCACACCTCTGCGTATCCAAAACCAGTAGACGTAAACACGCACCACACACTTCCGGACTTTATTATGAACCGCGGTGGTGTATCTCTTCGTCCTGGTGACGGTATTATCCACTCATGGCTAAACCGTATGCTACTGCCGGATACTGTCGGTACGGGTGGTGACTCACATACTCGTTTCCCTCTGGGTATTTCATTCCCAGCTGGCTCGGGCTTGGTTGCCTTTGCAGCTGCGACAGGCGTTATGCCACTAGATATGCCTGAGTCAATCTTGGTTCGCTTTAAAGGTGAAATGCAACCGGGTATCACACTACGTGACCTTGTTCATGCCATCCCTTACTACGCGATTCAGCAAGGTCTACTAACAGTAGAGAAAGCGGGCAAGATCAACGAATTCTCTGGCCGTATCCTTGAGATTGAAGGCCTAGAAACGCTAACTGTTGAGCAAGCATTTGAGCTGTCTGATGCATCTGCAGAGCGTTCGGCGGCAGGTTGTACTGTGAAACTGTCGCAAGAGTCGATCGAAGAGTACCTAAACTCTAACATCGTGATGCTGAAGTGGATGATCTCTGAAGGTTACGGTGACCGCCGTACTATCGAACGTCGTATTACAGCGATGGAAGAGTGGCTAGCAAATCCTGAGCTGATGCAAGCGGATAAAGACGCTGAATACGCACATGTGATTGAAATCGATATGGCTGAAATCAATGAGCCAGTACTATGTGCACCGAATGATCCGGATGACGCTCGCTTGTTGTCTGAAGTACAAGGCACAGCGATTGATGAAGTGTTCATTGGTTCTTGTATGACGAACATCGGTCACTTCCGCGCTGCTGGTAAGCTGCTAGATAAGTTCAACGGACAGCTTGCAACTCGTCTATGGATCGCTCCGCCAACGAAGATGGACAAGGATCAGCTAACGGAAGAGGGTTATTACGGTATCTTTGGCCGTGCTGGGGTTCGAATCGAAACACCAGGATGTTCACTGTGTATGGGTAACCAAGCGCGTGTTGCAGACAAATCAACAGTGATGTCGACCTCAACGCGTAACTTCCCGAACCGTCTAGGTACTGGTGCGAATGTTTACCTGTCGTCTGCGGAACTAGCTGCCGTAGGTGCAATCCTTGGTAAGATTCCAACTAAAGAAGAGTACTTGGAGTATGCGAAGCAAATTGATGCAACCGCTACAGATACTTACCGCTACTTGAACTTCCATAAAATGGATCAGTACACCAAGAAAGCGGATGAAGTGATCTTCCAAGAGCCTGCATAAGCTTAACTGCACAATTAAAAAGCACCTCAAACGAGGTGCTTTTTTTATGGGTGCAATTCGCTATACTCCGCACCAAATTGATACGAAAAGGCAATCTCGATGGAATTTGAATTCATCCGTAACACGTTAATGGGCGAGTACTACGTAAAATGCAGCATGGGGCATGAGATTGTTGGGCGCTGGCTGCAAGAAGAAATTGGCAAAGATCCTATGAAGATTGCTCAGGTTGAAAAGTTAATTGAGCAGTCATTTTCAGCGCCTTCTCAAGAGCATAACCTAACAGGTACAGAAATTAGCTTGATGATTCTGGGTGATGAAGTCCTAGTGCAAGAAAACGCATTGGCCCATGACCATGATGTTGAGATGGAAAGTGAATTCGATTTCTACAATGCAGAAAGTACAGCAAGCTGTGGAATAGAGGACTTCATGATTCTTATCGAGCGATGGAAAGACTTTTTGAACATTTAGTGCACAGTTTTGGGTAACTTTCCTTCTGTTGCTTTAAATTTGTGAAAAGGGCGCACCGATATGGTGCGCCCTTTTTGTTTATAGATATGTAAATTGACGTTAGTTTTTATTATTCAATGACTTAAAAACTTGGCACGTAGATTGGATTATTAGAAGTGTTTCAGGATGAAAGCTTCGGAGAGAATTGAATGAAAATAATCAATGCCATTATTAAGCCGTTTAAATTAGACGATGTGCGAGAAGCATTGGCTAACGTCGGTATCGAAGGGATGACGGTATCAGAAGTTAAAGGGTTTGGTCGTCAAAAAGGCCACACGGAACTGTATCGCGGCGCTGAGTATCAGGTCGATTTCCTACCAAAAGTGAAAATTGAAATCGCTACTCACGCGGATAATGTTGAGCGAGTGGTTGAAGCGATTACAAAAGCTGCGCAAACAGGAAAGATTGGTGACGGTAAAATTTTTGTCTACGACCTGAACCAAGCGGTGCGTATACGAACGGGCGAAATGGACGCAGAAGCACTTTAAGAATTCAAGGGATTGGAGAAACTTATTATGGAATTAACAACAACAGTAACCGAGTTACGTTACGCACTTGACACCTTTTTCTTCCTCATTTCCGGTGCGTTGGTAATGTGGATGGCAGCTGGTTTTGCGATGCTAGAAGCGGGTCTTGTGCGCTCTAAGAACACAACAGAAATTCTTACGAAGAACATCTGTTTGTACGCAATTGCATGTACGATGTTTCTGATCGTTGGTTACAACATCATGTATGTCGACAACGGAGAAGGAGGCTGGTTACCTTCATTTGGTGCGTTGATTGGTACCCAAGGAGAAGGGGCTGATCACTCTCTAGAATCTGACTTCTTCTTCCAAGTCGTCTTCGTTGCAACGGCAATGTCCGTCGTTTCTGGTGCGGTGGCTGAACGTATGAAGCTTTGGTCTTTCTTGGTTTTCTCTGCAATTTTGACCGCATTTATCTACCCAATGGAAGGTTATTGGACATGGGGCGGTGGCTTCCTAGCAGAAGCTGGATTTAGCGACTTTGCAGGTTCAGGTATCGTACATATGGCTGGTGCTTCTGCAGCTCTTGCTGGTGTATTGCTTCTTGGTGCTCGCAAAGGTAAATATGGCAAAAACGGTGAAATCTACCCGATTCCAGGTTCAAATATGCCTTTGGCAACACTAGGTACTTTCATCCTTTGGTTTGGTTGGTTTGGGTTTAACGGTGGTTCTCAGTTGATGGTTTCAGACTTCGAGAACGCAACAGCGGTAGGTCAGATCTTCCTAAACACCAACGCAGCTGCTGCTGCAGGTGCTATTGCGGCGCTATTTGTATGTAAAACAACTTGGGGCAAAGCGGACTTAACGATGATTCTCAATGGTGCGCTAGCTGGCTTGGTTGCCATCACTGCAGATCCTCTATCACCATCGCCATTATATGCGGTTGCTATCGGTGCAGTATCTGGCGCGCTAGTCGTATTCAGCATCATTGGCCTGGATAAACTGAAAATTGATGACCCAGTCGGTGCGATTTCAGTGCACGGTGTTTGTGGCTTCTTTGGTTTGATGGTCGTACCACTAAGTAACGGCGATGCTACATTCGGTGCACAGCTTTTAGGTGCTGTCGTTATCTTTGCTTGGGTATTTGGTGCTAGCCTAGTGGTGTGGGCTATCTTGAAAGCAACCGTTGGAATTCGCGTCACGGAAGATGAAGAAATGGAAGGTATGGACATGCATGATTGTGGCGTCGGTGCGTACCCAGAATTTGTCACTGTGAAGTAATCAATAGCCTGTAATAAATAGTTACACTCTCAACATATAAAAACCTGCTCCGATGAGCAGGTTTTTTAATATTTGTCATTGTCTTCTTATTGAACATACATATAATAACGCAACTGATAAACGTTATCATTAGCATGGTAAAGGATTAAACAATGAAAAAACTGCTAACTCTTTCAGCATTAACTTGCGCAACCTTAGCTCCAACAGCAATGGCTGCTGAAGAAGTGAACGTCTACTCTTACCGTCAACCTTTCCTAGTTGAACCTATGTTCAACGAGTTCACTAAAGAAACTGGCATCAAAGTAAACGTAAAATTTGCTAAAAAAGGCTTAGCAGAAAAGCTAGCTCAAGAAGGCGAGTACAGCCCAGCTGACGTTATCCTTACGACAGACATCAGTCGTCTAGCTGAACTGACAAACAAAGGTTTAGTTCAGAAAGTAGATAGCAAAATCATTGAAGAAAACGTACCAGCTCAATACCAAGATAAAGAGAATGAGTGGTTTGCCCTAACTCTACGCTCACGTAGTGTTTACTCTTCACGTGATCGCGTAGGTAAACTAGGCGCAGATTTCAACTATGCAGATCTAGCTAAGCCAGAGTTCAAAGGTAAAATTTGTACTCGTAGCGGTAAGCACCCGTACAACGTTTCTCTAGTTTCAGCAATGATTGCTCACAATGGCGAAGCAGAAACCAAAGAGTGGTTGGAAGGCGTGAAAGCAAACCTTGCTCGCAAACCACAAGGCAACGATCGTGCACAAGTTAAAGCGATCAAAGAAGGTCTATGTGATGTTTCTCTAGGTAACAGCTACTACCTAGGTAAAATGGTTAATGACAAAGAGCAAAAAGCTTGGGCAGATGCAGTTTACATCAACTTCCCTAACCAAGAGACTACAGGTACTCACGTAAACATCTCTGGTATGGCGATGGCGAAGTACTCTCCAAACAAAGACAATGCTGTGAAGCTAATGGAATTCCTAACGGGTGACAAAGCGCAGCAGATGTACGCAGAAGTTAACTACGAGTACCCTGTTAAAGAAGGCGTGAAGCGTTCTGAACTTGTGGAATCTTGGGGTGACTTTAAAGCAGACAAGCTTTCTCTAGACGATATTGCAGCCAACCACGAAGCGGCAATTAAGCTATTAGACGAAGTGAAATTTGACCTTTAATTCCTTGTGGGGGTATAACAGTACCCCCATTTGATTAAAGGATATGAGATGTATTTGCAACAGCATTTGTATTTCATACAGCCTTGCAGTAATTAGGCGATGAAAGATAAACACTCTTTATGGAAAACCAGTAGTGGGGTAATAACTCTGTTACTGGTTTTGCCGATCTTAGCGATCTTCTACACCGCAATTGGTGAAACGGATGATTTGTTTGCCCATTTAATGGCGACAGTCATGCCGACTTATATTTTTAACACGGTTGCGCTCACTATTGGCGTAATGGTGTTGTCCTTAATTCTTGGTATACCAAGCGCTTGGATAATGGCCATGTGTAAACTGCCGACCGAAAAATGGTTGCAGTGGGCATTGGTGTTACCTCTTGCGATGCCAGGTTATATCATTGGTTATATTTTTACTGATTGGTTTGATTTTGCTGGTCCAATTCAGATCTTTTTGCGTGATGTAACCGGATGGGGACCTGGCGAGTATTGGTTCCCTGATATTCGCACCTTGCCTGGCGCGACCTTTGTGTTGGCTTTAGTGCTGTACCCTTATGTGTATTTGCTGTGTCGAGCTGCATTTATGGAGCAAAATGTCTCTTTGTTGCAAAGCGCGCGTTTGCTCAAATGCTCTCCATGGGAAAGCTTTTGGCGCATCTCGATGCCATTAGTGCGACCTTCTATCGCTGTGGGTTTGTCGCTGGTCGCAATGGAGACTATCGGTGACTTTGGTACTGTAAGTTACTTCGCTGTGAATACGTTAACCACAGCGGTCTACGATACTTGGTTGGGGTACTCTAATCTTAATGCTGCAGCCAAGATTTCTGCCATGATGCTCGTCATTGTAGTACTGCTTCTCAGTGCCGAACGCTACAGTCGTCGTAAACAAAAGCTTTTTCAAAGCCAATTTAACAGTCACGAAGATTTTCGTTATGAGTTGACGGGCTGGAAAAAGTGGACCGCGCTGGTTTGGTGTTGGGGCTTGGTTTCGGTCGCGTTTATTTTGCCATTACTACAGCTGATTGATTATGCGATAACTTACTTTGCGCAGAGTTGGACCCCCGAGTTTCGTGAATACGCATGGAATAGTTTGGTCGTGTCGGTTATTGCCGCCATTATTGGTGTTGCTGTCGCACTGATCGTTAACTTTACCCATCGCGTCAATGGCAAGCGCGAAAGCTTGGCATTTATGCGTCTTTCTTCGATGGGGTATGCAGTGCCAGGAACCGTATTAGCGATTGGTGTGATGGTCGCAGTACTGTTTATGGATCACCGCGTCAACGACCTTGCTAAAGCCATGGAATGGGGAAGACCGGGACTTATTTTTTCTGGCTCCATGTTCGCCCTGGTTTTTGCCATGGTTGTGCGCTTTTCAGCGGTGGCGATTGGTAGTATCGAAAGTAATTTAAATAAAATTTCGCCTTCGTTAGATATGGCGTCTCGCACCATGGGTTGTAAGCCTAATGCCATGCTGTGGCGTGTGCACTTTCCGCTGGTTAAACGTGGTGCACTGATTGCGGCTCTGTTAGTGTTTATCGAGTCGATGAAAGAGCTCAATGCGGCTCTATTACTTCGTCCATTTAACTTTGAAACACTAGCCACATACGTTTATAACTTCGCCTCGGATGAGCATTTAGAATTGGCCGCTTTGCCTGCGGTTCTGTTGGTTCTTGTTGGGTTGATCCCGCTTGTTGTTGTTAACCGTTCACTGGAGCAAAATCACTGATGAGCTGCGCATTATCAATTAAAAACCTAACTTGCCAATATGATGATCAAACCGTACTCGAATCATTATCTCTTGAGGTGGAACAAGGGCAAATTGTCTGTTTACTAGGTGCAAGTGGTTGCGGAAAAACAACACTATTAAAAGCCGTTGCAGGGCTATTGCCATTAACGTCAGGCGAAATGAGCTTAAATTGCGTCACGATTGATGATGGGGAGAACTGGTTGCCACCAGAACAGCGTAATATCGGGATGATTTTCCAAGATTATGCGCTTTTTCCTCACCTGACGGTGGAGCAAAATATTGCCTTTGGCTTAAAGCATTACTCGACAAAAGAGAAAAATGGCAAAGTTCAAGAGATGCTCGAGCTCGTGCATTTGCAAGGCTATGGCGATCGTTATCCACATCAGTTGTCTGGTGGACAGCAGCAGCGTGTTGCGATTGCTCGCTCATTAGCTTACAGCCCAGACTTATTGTTGCTAGATGAGCCGTTCTCTAATATTGATACGCAAGTTCGCCATGAGCTGATAAGTGAGATCCGTAAGATTTTTAAGGCGCAAGGCGTGACTGCCATTTTTGTTACGCATAGCCGTGAAGAGGCTTTTGCCTTCGCTGATAAAATGGCAGTGATGAACAATGGTGTTATCGAGCAATATGGCACGGCATCTGAGCTTTACTACCAGCCTTCAAGTAAGTTTGTTGCGGATTTCTTAGGTGGTGGTAGCTATCTGGCCGCTAAACGAGTTTCGGATTCAGAATATGAAACCCACTTGGGTGTGGTTGAAGCCAGAGCCCAACAAGAGATCCCAGTGCAGTCTGAATGCTCTTTGTTGCTAAGGCCGCAACATGTGCAAATTCAATCCGATGAAAAGAGCTCAGTAACGGTGCTGGAGCAGCACTTTATGGGCGACCATTGCCGTTACGTGATTGATGCGAATGGCGACCGTTTGTTGGCTACAGCATCGCAGGCATTAAATATTGGTGAGTCTGTTGCTGTGAAAATTGAAACGCAGGGCGTGCTGGCATTCGCTTAATGTCTCTGCATAAGGGATTGCGAATCCATTCTCGATTTGTTGATACAAAAAAGCCCGGCAGTGATGCCGGGCAAGTATTCTTCCCCCTAGCGACAGCTTGAATTACATGACAAGCGTAGCCGAAGTGTTCGAAGCGGGCACAAGGTCAGTTATAAAGATAAGAAGTCTTTAAACTGTTGAAGAACACGTTCCGCAGTGTCCTTATCTTGCATTTCTGCAAAAATACGCAGTAGTGGCTCAGTACCAGAGAAGCGGGCGATGATCCAACCGCCATTCTTGAAGTAGACTTTCGCACCATCTTCGTAGCTGACTTTTTCGATCTCAAACTCAAACTCAGGCAGTTGTTTTTCAACATATATCTTGTTGAACAGGACTTCTTTTTGCGCTGGTTTGAATTTGCAATCACCTTCTGCCATGTACGCGTAGCCGTACTTACCGTAGATTTCATCTAGCAACTCAGACAATTTCTTGCCTGTTACTGAAATCATTTCAACTAACAAGCTAGACGCGAAGACGCCATCTTTACCTTTGATGTGGCCACGAATGGTTAGGCCGCCAGAGCTTTCCCCACCAATCAGTGAGTCATCCGCTTCCATTTGAGAACTGATGTGCTTAAAGCCTACTGGTACCTCAAAGCATTTTTCACCGTGGTCTTCAGCAATTTTATCGAGAAGATGAGTCGTCGCGATGTTACGTACCACGGAACCTGTCCAACCTTTGTACTCCAATAAGTAATAATAAAGTAGAATCAGGACTTCATTCGGATGAATGAAGTTACCTTTTTCGTCAATAATACCAAGACGGTCCGCATCGCCATCGGTACCGATGCCAATATCGTAACCTTGCTCTTTTACTAGGTGCATCAAACGGTAGAGTGTTGCAGCGCTTGGCGAAGGCATTAACCCACCGAAGTCTGGGTTTTTTCCATCGTTAATCACATCAACGTCACAGCGGCCGTTGATTAATACGGTTTGCAGTGCATTTTTTGCGACACCGAACATCGGGTCAATCAAAACGCGTAGGTTGGCTTTTTTGATCGACTCGATATCAATAAAGTTAATGATCGAATCTACGAATTCGTTCATCGGGTTGATAATTTGAATCAGCTTATCTTCAACCGCTTGTTCAAAATCGACACTTTTTACATCTTGTGCAGTGAGCGTATTGATTTGTGATTCGATTTTCTGGGTGATGATTTCATCTGCATCACGACCGCCTTCAATGAAGACTTTAATGCCGTTGTAATCGGCCGGGTTGTGCGATGCCGTAATACATGCCGAGTAAGCGCAGCCCATTTCCTTCGCTTTAAACATTACGATAGGCGTTGGAACAAACTTATCGATAAAGCTAACGACGATGCCGTTTGCTGCTAAAACTTCGGCAAACCAACGGCCAGCTTTGTCAGACAGAAAGCGTCGGTCATAGCCAATGACAAAGCCGCGATCAGCAACAGATTCGTTATTCGTAATGTTTGCAACTGCTTGAGCAACCAAACGAACATTATCTTTAGTGAATTCTTCACCGATGAATGCGCGCCAGCCGCCTGTACCAAATTTGATCATGATTCGAACCTCAATAAGGGCGGCAAGGCGCCGCGCCTTAAAATTTTTGCTAGCGAACCCAATGCACAAGCTAAAAAGCAAAAGTGCATTGGGACGTTTTGAAGCGATTAACCTAGTGTTACGATCACTTCGTTGACGGAACCTTCCGCTTGCACTGGTACAGATGCACCATTTACTGCTTCACCGTTCACAGTAATTGACTTAACGCCTTTGCTTACTGAATCAGGGTTCACCACTTTTATGTTGTACGTTGCACCTAGCCATTGACGAGTCACTTCGAAACCAGGCCAGTCAGTTGGGATACATGGATCGATAGTCAGGCCATCGAAGCCTGTACGCACACCAAGGATAAAGTTGGTAACAGCGAAGTAAGCCCAGCCAGATGTACCTGTTAACCATGGGTGGTTTGCACGACCGTGGTCTTGGTGGTCACGACCCATAATGAACTGAACGTATGAGTATGGTTCTGCAATACGTTTTTCGATGATGTCGTTCTGGTTGTATGGGTTTAGTGCATCGTAGAATTTCATTGCACGGTCACCACGACCCAGTTTCGCTTCAGCTACCCAAGCCCATGGGTTTGGATGCGAGAAGATTGCACCGTTCTCTTTTACGCCTTGGTAAACGCGCGTTACAAAGCCGATATCATCGTTTGGCGTAGCGAATGATGGCGAGTTTAGGTGAAGGCCGTATTCAGAGAATAGATTTTCGTCGACTGCGTCCATCGCTTTTTCGCCGCGCTCTTGAGATACCGCACCAGACAGCACCGCAAGCGTGTTTGACTCTAGGTGTACACGACCTTCTGCTTGTTGTGCAGTACCGATCTTGTCGCCATTTTTCGTCAGACCACGGATGTACCAACCGCCTTCGTCGTCCCAAAGGTGTGTTTCACACGCTTCACGCACGTTTGCTGCCATTCCCGTGTATTTTTCAACGTCGGCTTCTTTACCTAGGTATTTCGCTAGGTCGATGAACTCTTGCAGTGCCCAGAAGTGTAGGAACGACACCATTGAAGATTCACCACCTCCTAGGTTTAGACAGTCGTTCCAGTCTGCACGTAGACCTTTACAGATGCCCGTTTGACCCACGTATTCAGCTGAGAAGTCTAGCGCAGCTTTCATGTGGTCATACACGGTTGCATCACCGCCATCCGCGTAAGGAATCACTTCGTCGAAGAAGCTGTGCTCACCGGTTTCCATCACGTATTTACAGATGGTTGGTACTAGCCATAGGTGATCATCAGAGCAAGTGTCTTCAATACCGTGGATCTTATCTTCATCGGACGGAGTAGGAACAACTGTTGGAGACTTAGATGGTTTAACATCTGCTTTTTCAGGATCGAACCAATCAGGATCGAATAGGTGTAGGCCGTAACCCGCTTTTACTTGACCACGCAGTAGATCCACGATGCGCTTACGAGTCATTTTCGGGTTCGCGTGAGGAACGGAAATTGCGTCTTGCGCCGTATCGCGGTAACCAAGGCCAGTACGGCCACCGACTTCGATGAACGAAGCAAAGCGAGACCAAACCACACACGTTTCTGCTTGGTACAGCGTCCAAGCGTTGATCATCGTGTCTAGGCCTTCGTTTGGCGATTTCACTTGGAACTTGCCACAACGCTCATCCCAGTGTGCTTTGATATCAGCAAATGCATTGTCTACTTCAGCCAGGTCTTGGTATTTAGTGCGCAGACGTTCACCGTTGCCTTTACCGATACCCAGAATGTAAGCAAAACGAACTTCTTCACCTGGTTGGATAGTAAACTGCTTGTGCAGAGAGCCACAGTGGTTGTAACACGTTTGCGCGGTGTTAAAACACTTACCTTGCTCTACTGCTAGTGGGTTTGCTTCGTCGCGGTATAGACCTAGGAAGCTATCACGTTGACCGTCGTATGAATCTGGATCAAACGTTGACGCTAGGTAGTAGAAGCCTTCGAAATCGTTAGTGTTGTAGTACAGGTCGTATTCAATCACGCCTTCGTTGTATGACGTACCAGCAGAGTAGAGAGACATCTGGTGGTTTTGGTTATCAGATTGAATGTGGCTGAATGAGAACTCAACAAATGAGAATGCACTGATCGTACGCGGTTTGTCTGAGGTGTTCTTGATTACTACATCCCAAATTTCTGCATCTTCGCCTTTTGGTACAAAGAGCGTTTTGGTTGCGCTAATGCCGCTGTATTCACACTTGAATTTAGAGTACGACAAACCATGACGAACTTCGTAGTTCGCTTCGTCTAGGCTTTTGGCAACTGGTTGCCAAGAGATTGACCAGTAATCTCCCGTCTCATCATCACGTAGGTAAACGTAGTGTCCTGGGCGATCGAATGTCGCATTTGGACGGAACTTAGTAACACGGTTGTATTCTGGAGAGTTGTAGAACGAATAGCCACCTGCGTTATGCGAGATAACGGTACAGAATTTTTCTGTACCTAGGTAGTTGGTCCAAGGAGCAGGTACATCAGGGCGAGTAATGACGTATTCACGATTCTCGTTATCGAAATAGCCGTATTTCATTTGTGTCTTTCCTTTTTACAAAGCTGCGTCTGCAGCCAAAATTTAAAAACTCTTCAAGCGTGATGCTTCTACATCAGCTCTGTATTACTTCCACGGTTTACGGTAATTCACTCCCTGCAAATCAAGCAGCGGTAGGTGTCCTTTCAAACGTGATAAATAGTCGGTCCAGTCTCGGTGTTGTTTGTCTGTCCAACATGCTTCTGCCATTGCGGTTAAGCGCGGGAAGACCATGTAGTCCATACGAGACTGGTTGTTGATGATTTCACACCACAATGCTGTTTGAATGCCCCAAATGCGTTTACGTATTGGATCGTCGGCTGGCACTTCAGCGAGTGGTTCATAGTTGTAAGTTTTTTCTAGCGGCAACGGGTTAGCCCAATCCACGCCCGGTTCTTCTGGTGCGTAATCTTGGGTCATATCTAGGTAGGTGGTTTGTGCAGGTTGTAGCACCACATCGAAACCTTGGCGCGCGCAGTTCAACGCCGCTTCTTCGCTTAACCACGAATAGATCACTGTGTCTTTGCTGACTTTGTCGCCATGCTGTGCTTCTTCCCAACCCAGCATGCGCTTGCCAAGTTTGCGCAGTTTGTCTTCGGCATGACGCAAGAAGTGCCCTTGTAACTCTTTGTAGTCGCTGTAACCCAGTTGTTCCATTAGTGCTTGGCATGCAGGGCTTTTTGACCATACGCCGTTAGGTACTTCATCCGCACCGATATGAACATAAGGGGCAGGGAACAACGCGGATACTTCTTCCAACACTTTATCGATAAACTCATAGCTCCCCGGCAGAGCTGGGTTAATGACGTTGTCGTTGTAATGCTGAATGCTGCGGTATTCGGTGGTATCTTCTGCTTCTACCAATAGGTGTGGTAACGACTTGATGGCAGCTCGGCAGTGGCCTGGTACATCGATTTCAGGGATAACAGTGATGCCTCGTTTCGAAGCAAAGGCAACCACGTCTTTGATGTCTTCTTGAGTGTAAAAACCGCCGTAACGCTCAGCAAGGTGCGTGTACTGTGGCTCATTGGTTTCATCCAACCCACGCCATGCGCCAATATCGGTTAGTTGAGGCAATGATTTGATCTCAATTCGCCAACCTTCATCATCGGTAAGGTGCCAATGGAATGTATTGAACTTGTAGTGAGCCAACTGGTTGATCAAACGTTTGACTTGCTCAACGGAGTGAAAATGGCGAGCACAATCTAGCATCATACCGCGGTAACGAAAACGTGGTCGGTCTTTGATTGAACAGCAAACCACTTCCATTGAGGCTGGTTGATCGCCAACTTTGATCAGTTGCAATAACGTTGCACAAGCATGGGTAAAACCAGACGAAGAGCCAGCTTCAATTTTGATCGACTCTTCTGCTACCTTCAGCTTGTAAGCGCCTTCATCCAAGGTTGGGTTGCCTTTGAAGATGATCTGACTGCCATTGTCTGATGCGAACTCAAATTGATGAATGCGCTTAAGCTCTTCAAGTAACCATTCTTTAGCTGCATTGGCTAGGTTTGAATAAACCGCAACGCCAGCTTGATGATTAAAGCTAAAGCAGTGATCGCTGACTTCTATATGGTTTGGTTTTGGCAATAAAGGCTGCGCATGCGTCAAGCTGGAAGGGATCTCACTACGTTCACGGTACGGTGAAGCCAATACGATCGGCGTAACATCGACTTGAGCTCGCTGAAGGTTGCCGTTGACTTCAAAGTTGACCAAGGCTTCATTGAATCCATCAGAATAGTAACGGAATGGGTTCGAACCAATACTGAACTCGCAGTAAAAATGATGGTTAGCTGCCAGCACCAACCCTTCTGGTTTGAGGGTGCAGTAGCTGCCAATTTGCTTGAGCTGACCATTCGAAATACTATCCGGCAGAATGTAGCGATCAAAAGCAAAAATCAGGCTCCAATTGTGGAGATCTTGATCGCTCAAGTTATGGAAAGTCAGTCCGAAACGGCAGTTTTGCTTTTGTTCTGATAGGACGACGAGATCAACACGATATTCCATATCTACTCCTACGCCGCACTGAGCGAGTAAAGGTTATGTTCAGGCTTCCCTGCAAACATAATTGCGCCTTCAATCGCGTCAAACTGTGGTTCAACAACCCATTGCTGAACGGGTGGCGAAAGCCAATGTAAAATACGTTCAGCAATGCTGCCCATTAAACAAATACGCGTTGCGCCGCGCTTGTTTAATGCCACGAGAAACATTTCTATATCAGCTGCAGTTTGCTTCAGCATCTCAATTGCTAGTGCATCACCTTGTTCTGCATGTTGGAAAATTGCAGGAGAAAACTGGCCATAATCACGAGGAAGCGCTTGTTTAGACCAAGCCACCACGTTATCAACGTCATTTTCGAAATGCGCCATGACGTGTTGTGCTAGAGGCGTTTTCTCTCTGATGCCATCTTCTGCTAACAAAACTTGTTGAACTAGGCGAAGCCCCATCACTGCGCCGCCACCTTGATCCGAAATAGGGAATTCGCGACCACCGACAACGTGCTGCTCCAATCCTTTAAGATAGATGCCACAAGAACCCGTTCCTGCGATCATGATTGCGCCATCTTCGCCATTGTGTGCACCAACGCACGCGCCGTAAGCATCAGTATTAAGAGTCATACTGGCAAACGGATGAGGAAGAGACATAAAGGCTTGCCAAGATGCTTTGTGCTCAGCACCTGCAAGGGCTAAGCCGACATGCATCGATGTAAAATCTTGTTGTGTCAGGCCACCTTGCTCGGCAGCCGAAGTGATGGATTCAAGAATCGAAGCCATTGCAACTTCAGCACCTAGCATGATGTTGGCGCTGCCGCTTTTGGCCTCGCCAAGAAAATTACCTTGTGAATCTTTGATCCTGGCTCGACATGACGTGCCGCCACCATCGATACCGACAAAATACATCCCCATGATTATTGTTCCTTAATATTTTTAGAGGTTGCCAACTGAGAAATATGCTGAGCTTGACTCATTATCGCGAGTAAGTACCAAGCGCCATGCGGGATCCATTGTTCGCCCCAGCGCCAGTTTTGTAGCATGTCGTCTTTTTGTGCTGGTGGGTTAAATGCGATGTCTTCCTCGTCTTCAAAGCCGCCAGTGATTCCGTTACACACACCGCCTTTAGCGTTGAAGAAACCATATTGAGGAAGGTAATCAGGGTTGTTACGACCGTGGCCATCAAGCATGCACATGTCGTATGGGTTTAAGCCTACAATCCAGTTCAATGCATCTTGAGCAAACACGGAAAGTTGTTGCTGTATTTCTTGCGATGCTATATGCGGTTGAGCAAGATACGCCATGGTCGCGAGTGAGCCCAATCGAGCATTCTCGCCTTGCCACCAATAGCCGGATTCATTGTTGTGTGCGACAAAAAATGCATCGCGTTTTGACTCGTTTACGCCTTTAACATACTGGCGAGGGTAACCGAATGGGTTGGTCACTTTATTCGATATTTTGATCTCAAACTCACACGCTCGGTTAACGATGCGTTTTACCGATTCTGTCGGTACGGGGTCGTCTTCAATTGCTAGGTATTCGCATAGGGCAATAACGGGTAGACCTGCTTCGGCAGCGTGAAAGTATGGACGACTGCCGTCTTGGTTTGCTGACCAAAAGTGTTGAATCTGCTCGTCGCTCATTTGGCGGGCAACTAAGCGCTGTGCCCATAAACGGCTCTCTTCCAAGTAGCGAGTTTCTTTAGTGGCTTTAAACAGTTCTACACTAGCTAGTAGCGCACAGTATTCGTCGATAATGTTTTCTTCACCATCATTGAGGTACTGCGTATTGTGCTCTTTTAAGTGCCAGTAACCATTTTCAGCAGCGTTGCGGTATTTCTGTTGATCGTATTCTCCGTGAACACCTAAACGCGACGCCGCGGCCAGCGCTGCGATGGCGACACCGCCACCTTGTCGAAAGCCTGCTTGGTAGTCATCAAATTTGTGACCAAGTTGCGTTTCGTAGGCACAGATTTCTCGTTGCGCAGTATCTTTGCTCCACTTATCAAAGACCGTCATGTAGAAGAAGCCTTTTTCGTTTTGCATACGAACAAGGAAGTCTGCACCGAACAGGGCTTCTTCAATAAGGCGTGTACGTGTGAAGGCTGCAATGTCTTCGCTTCCTTCAAGTAATGAAAGCCCTTTTAGGATGTTCCAAACCACCATTGGGGTTTGTTGAGGGTTCAAATAATTAGCGTATGAAAGATGACTTAAATATTTGCTAACGTCTCCAGATGCGTCGTACCACCCTCCGTGCACATCAACCGTTTGGTTGGCGTTGAGCACTGGAACTTGTCGATCTTGTTGATCGAAAATTCCACCACAACGTTGTGATTTTAAGTAGTGGATCACATCCGACAAAGTTTGATCCAACAGAATATGTTCGCCAATGGTGAAAGAGGAAGAGCGCGTATCTTCCACTTGCAGGAAATAGTCGCCTGAATCTGTGAAAGGTGAAAAGTCGATGAGGTAGAAATAGCCCTGATGCCAGTTCGCCACTTTACCCTGTTCTTCAACCGCAAAAGTTGCCACGGTTTGCTCGCTAGTGGCACAAATCAATTGGGCAGTGTAAGAAGACAAGTGTGGTTGTTCGGTCTGGACAATGGCTTTCTTTGGGCCCAGATGTTCATAACCAATGTGGTTAGTCAGTAGCAGCATTCAATGTCTCCGGGAAACGATAAAACAGGAATGGGTCAGGCTGAACCTGACCCTCGTTATAATTAATCTTCAAATAAGTAACAGCGAACAAAGTGGTTCTCAGAAAGCTGAGTGACGCCCGGTAGTCGTTCGCGACATTTATCGGTTGCGTGTACGCAGCGTCCTGCAAATGGACAGCCGACTGAATCCGGTGTCCAAAGTGGGATTTCCCCTTTGTTGCCTTTCAGCTTCTCGTGAATAGACTTCGATGGATCAGGCACAGCAGATACCAACAGTTGCGTATATGGGTGTTGAGGATCGTGAATGATTTCCTCAGTATCCCCCCATTCAACCATGTGACCTACGTACATAACCGCGAGATCTTCAGCAATGTAACGCGCCGTTGCGATGTCGTGAGTGATGTAAAGCAGAGACATTTGTTTTTCAAACTTCATCTCTTCCATCAAGTTAAGAACACCAGCACGAATTGACACGTCCAGCATTGATGTTGGCTCATCTGCCAATACCACTTCTGCACCTACAGCGATATTACGAGCTAGGTTTACACGTTGACGCTGACCGCCAGACAGCTGATGTGGGAACTTTTGCGCGGTTTCTTTTGGCGGAATCAGACCAACTTGTTCTAGTAGGTCATACACACGCTCTTCCAGTTCCTTTTTGTTGCCTGGTGCAATCTTTTTATGGATCAGCAACGGGCGAGCAATGTGGTGAAAGATATTGTGTGTAGGGTTTAGTGAGCCAAATGGGTCCTGCCATACCATTTGTACGCCTTCACGGTATGTCATCAAGTCATGTCGAGAGGTAATATCTTGGATATCACGACCTCTGTATTCGATCACACCCTCTGTAGGGGCGTACATTTTAGCTATCATTTTAGCGGTAGTAGATTTACCAGAGCCTGATTCACCTACTACTGACAAACCGCGGCTCTTGTACATCTTGAATGACACGTCGTTGATCGCGCGCATTTTTGACTGCTTGATTGAGTTACTATTTAAAGGGAAGTCCTTAACGACATGTTTACCCTCAATCAGCAGTTCGCCGAGTTGTTTGCTCATAATTCTCTCCAGTGTAATTTTGTTCTTAGCTAGCGTTATTTTTTGTTGTTAAACCTTAGCTTGAGCAATCGTGTCGCCGTATAAGTGGCAATTTGAAAAACGACCAGGTTCAATTTGACGCAGCTGAGTTGGTACTCGTGTACAAGCTTCGTGGACGCGGTCGCAGCGAGCTTGGAAGCGGCAGCCTTGAGGAATCTCTAATAGATTCAAAGGGTTGCCTGGAATACCAGTTAATTTGGTTTTAGGACCAGTTAGTGGAGGGAAAGAGCTACCCAAACCTTTGGTGTAAGGGTGGTAAGGACTTTCCAGAATTTGCTTAGAAGGGGCAACTTCAATCAACTCACCGGAGTACATAATGCCGATTCGATCCGAGAACTCGACCATGAGTGACAAGTCGTGAGTGATGAAAAGGATCGAGAAGCCGAACTCTTCTTTCAGAGCATAGATTTTTTGTAAGATCTCACGCTGAACCACAACATCGAGTGCTGTCGTTGGCTCATCCATGATGATCATCTTTGGATTGAGAGCTAGAGCAATCGCAATGACTAAGCGCTGGCGCATACCACCAGAAAATTGGTGTGGGTAGTCATTCAAGCGGCTTGGATGAATATCAACGATTTCCAACAATCCTTCAGCGCGCTTTTTCGCTTGTTCACGTGTCATGTTGGTGTGGCGCATGATGACATCGCAAAACTGCTCTTCCATCGTAAGCACCGGATTTAATGCGTTCATAGCACTTTGGAACACCATCGACATCTCGCTCCAGCGGAATGATTGCATACGTTCATCGCTGTACTTAATGATGTCTTCACCGTTGAAGATGACCTCACCACCAGTGATGAATGCTGGCGGCTTATGAAGACGCATGAGCGAGAAAGCAACTGTGGATTTACCACAGCCAGATTCACCTGCCAGGCCAAAGACTTCACCTGGCGCAATGTCAAAGCTAACGTTGTTACAGGCGCGGACATCGCCCGCATCTGTGATGTAATCTACGCATAGGTTACGGATAGAAATTAGTGGTGCAGTCATGATTATTTATCTCCGCTCCATAGTGCATTTTGTGGTGCCATTTCAGGCGCGCGCTCTTTCTTGTCTTTCTCTGCCAGTTTCTTCCAGCGTTTCATGCCTTTGTGAGAACGAAGCTGTGGGTTAGCAATTTCATCAACGGCAAAGTTAAGTAGAGCAAGACCAGTCACCAAAAGAGTTAAGGCGATACAAGGTGCTAATACTTCCCACCATGCGCCAATCAACATTGCTGATGAGGTTTGCACGTTGTAGAGCATGATGCCCCAACTGATGGTGTTGGCATCGCCCAGGCCCAAGAACGAGATTACAGCCTCAGTATTGATAGCGAGCATTACTGAGCCGATGAAGCTTGCACCGACAATCGGGATTAGGTTTGGTAAAATTTCAACGAAGATGATGCGGAATGAAGACTCGCCCAATACTTCAGCGGCTTTCACAAACTCTTTCTCGCGCAGAGCCATGGTTTGAGAACGGACAACACGTGCGCCCCACGCCCAAGAGGTACCAGCGATAATCAAGGCAATGGTGAGTGGACCTGCTTCGCCAATAAAGGCTGCCAGTACAAAGAGTAATGGGTATTGAGGGATTACCAGCATGATGTTCATCGCTGCACTCAATATGTCATCCACTTTGCCGCCGAAGTAACCTGCCGAGATACCAATGACCGTCGCTAGGAAACATACGATGATGCCAGCACCAAAGCCGACACCTAGCGATACGCGAGCACCGTAAGCCACTTGTGACCAAATATCACGACCCATACGTGAAGTTCCCAGAACGTGATCAGCCTTTTTCGACATAATCAGCGTACGACGATCATCTGCTAGATTTTTAGCTACCCAGCCATCAGGATTATTTTGCGCTTGTTTTACGACAAAGCTAGGGTATTCGTGTGGATTACCGGTTCGCTTGTCTGGCGCATGTTTCGTAAGTAAAGGAGCTGCGATCGCAACGAATACGAATACGGTAACAATACCAAGACCGATTCGAGCGAATGAGTTACCTAAAATAAGTTTGAATAGTTCTTTCATGATTATTTGCCTCCCGTACGTAGGCGAGGGTCTAGAATCATGTACAGCATGTCAGCCATTAAGTTGAAGCACAGCATGAACATCGTCATGATAATTAACTGACCTTGAAGTACTTGGTAGTCACGAGCGTGAATTGCGTTAAGTAGCACGGTGCCTAAACCTGGGTAGTTGAAAATCATCTCGATGATCAATTGACCACCAATGGCCATACCCAAAGACATAGATAGCGCGGTTACACTTGGAAGTAGCGCGTTACGTGCGGCGTAATTGAAGACGACACGGTTCTCGCTCAGCCCTTTGCCTTTCGCCATCGTGATGTAGTCTTCGGCGAGAAGGTTGATCATGTTGTTACGCATATTGACGAGGAAGCCGCCGATCTGAACGATGGTTGCACAGAATAGAGGGAGTACTGCGTGGTAACCCACGTTTTTGATGAACTCCCAGCTTGACCAATCAGGGATAGTACCTGGCGTGTAAGCATAGCCAGATGGGAACCATTTTAGGCCAATCGCAAAGGTAAACAGCGCTAACATTGCGATAACCATCTGTGGGATAGCTTGAATGATCAATGTACCAGGCGTTACGAATGCATCGTACTTACTACCACGCTTCCATGCGGCAAAAATACCGAGTACAGAAGCGATTGAGAAAGAAAGTACAACCGCAGTACCAGCTAGGAAGAGAGACCAGCCAAATGCACTACCTAGTAAAGAGTTAACTGAAAGAGGGTAGAACTGGATAGATGTACCTAGCTCCCAACTTAGAATGTTTTTAATGTACGAAAAGTACTGAATGTAAATCGGCCCATCAACGAAACCGAGCAGTTCTTTCATTGCTGCGATTCGTTCTGGCGTCACCTGTACAGAAGCGTTAGCAAACATCATGGTAACTGGGTCACCAGGCATTGCTCGCGGAATAATAAAGTTTAACGTCGCTGCAACTAAGAGCGCGACAAGATAGAACGACAAACGTCTTAAAAAATAACCCATAACTCACACCTTACTCACCCAGATTTTTTCCCTGTTTCTGGTTTCAGGTCGCTCCTAGCGAAATTTAGAGCGAAAAATCCCCTGACGACGAGCGCCACATATTGGTTTCGTTAACAAGGGATTTTTATAGGCGGCACACGGGATGTATGCCGCTTGAAATGAACTTCTACTTATTTAACTGGTTTTAGGTCCAGTACGTGAAGTAGACGCTCTGGGATACCAGCCCAAATGTTTGGACGGCCCTTAGGATTTTCTTCGTTCCACCAACCAGTGAAGCGAGTTGTGTTGTATTGATACATGTACGCGCCAGATAGCACAGGAATGGTTACTTGGTCCTGAGCAATGATCTTCTGGATACCATGAGCGATTTCTAGCTGTTCTTGCTTATCAGCGGTTTTGTAGAAGCTGTTAAGAAGACCGTCTAACTTATCGTTCTTGTAGAAGTGCATTGCAAAGCGAGGCATACCGTCACCAGACTGTAGCTTCGAGTTGTAGCCGCTGTCCCAGTACAAGTGTGGATCCGCACCGTGGAAGTAGTTGGTGTAAGCAACGTCGTATGTACCTTCTAGCATTGCTTGGTTGTATACCGAGAAATCTGGAGTACGAGCACGTGCTTTAATGCCTACTTCTGCTAGTTGCTCAACAGCTAGTTGTACAGTGTTGTTAAAGTCAGTCCAACCGTTTGGCGATTGAATGAGAAGCTCGAAAGACTTGCCAGATGGTGTATCTACAAAGCCATCTTTGTTTACATCTTTGAAGCCTGCTTTAGCAAGAAGCTTTTTCGCACCTTCGGCGTTGTATGTGTTGTAACCTTTGTACTTGTTGTGCGTCTCTTCGTCAGACCAAGCTTCGAATGCGTAGCCTAGACCTGAAGCGAAGTCATTTACTGTACCGCCACCGTAGAATGCAATGTCGATAATCGTTTGACGGTCTAGCGCCATAGAGAACGCACGACGGAAGTCAACGTTAGTAAGTGCTTCGTTTTTCGCCGCGTCTGGGTTTTTGAAGTTCACTACAAACGCTTGAGTACCCGCTGGTGGGTACCAGTAGTGGTGATTCGGACTTGCTGCAGCGTAAGTGCGGTCGATGTCTGGTACGAATGAAGACGTCCAGTCCATTTCGCCGTTAACGATTTTGCCCAAGAATTGGTCGTTGTTCGCGATTTGTGGCACTCGTAGACAGTCTACATCTAGGTTATCAGCATCCCAGTAATTCGGGTTTTCACACTGAATGTATAGTTGCGGTGTAAAAGTGTCGATTTCGGTAAATGGACCACTACCTACTGGATTTTCGTTTGTGAATGTTGCTGGATCTTTCACTTTGCTCCATACGTGCTTAGGTACAACTGGTACTTTCGCAATTTCGTAAGGAACGTTAGAGTTTGCTTCGCTTAGACGGAATTTAACTTTGTAGTCGTTAACTTTCTCTACGCCAGTAACCCAAGAGTTGATACCAGATTGGTCTAGCTCTGGTTTCTCTTTAACTAGGTTGAAAGAATAAACTACGTCATCAGCGGTAAACGCTTTGCCGTCAGACCATTTTACGCCCTTACGAATATCGAAGGTCACGCTCATTAGGTCATCAGCCATGGTAAAGTTTTCTGCTAGACGAAATACTGGCGTGTTACCGTGCATTTCGTTAAAAACAACGAGCGGCTCGTAAATAAAGTCGGTTGTTGTGTGCAGGTTAGTTGCACCCAAGAAAGGGTTAAAGTTACGAACGAAAGTTGTAAACTCTTTAGGGTGGATAGTCAGTTCACTGCGTTCAGCCGCAGTAGCTACCGATGCAAAACCTGTAGTAGCCGTTGCAATAATTGCTGTTGCTAGTGCTGTTTTTTTAATATTGGCAAGCATAGCTGTTCCTTACTATTTGCTTTCATTTCACTAAATGGAATTGAATGTCATCAATTGATAAACACTCTCCAAGACCTACCTCTTGTTTATGCATTACTCATTACAACATTGAGTTTCGCCAAGAGTGGCCTGTAGGCCTTAGGCAGGAGTAAGAAAACACCTTATCCATAAAATAATCAAACTCGATTCTCGTTAAAAACGTTAAAATATCGTCACTCTCCGTTATAAACGTTATTTTGGCTAATTTTGACTAGAGATAGACCAAAAAATAAACGTTGATATGCGTCGCAGTTTATATCCTTGTTAATAGTAAGTGTTAGTGGTTGCTAACCTTTAATCTATTTAAAATAAAAGCCTTCTGATTCTCTTCCTGGTTCAGAGATCTCGCTCACATGCAGAAAGTGTGTTAATTAATTAGCTAAAAATTAATCTGCCGTTCTGTTGTGATTGAGTTCGCAATCTCTGTCAATTGTTGGTTAAAAACCGTTTGTTATCTGAAAAATAGTCTCTTTTATCGACAGTTTTCTCTCATTTATTGCTCTTTTTTTATTGTGAAAATGAAGTGTTTTATTCGCTCGATTCAACCTAGTTTGGGTAGGTCATATCGATAGAAGCGTATGTTTGGAATGCCTACCATGGACAACTTTGTCCAGAGGCTTATTCGGCATTTTAATGTGGTAACGGTAGAGAGTCGCTGTATTGTTCGTCTTTAGAGAAAGAGAAGGCTTGGATAATAAAAAGCCCAGCGTATGCGCTGGGCTAGTTTTTTTGATAGGTATTAGCTGGTCAACAGTCGCTGTAGTTTATCTCGTTGAGCTTCGATGTACGCACGCTCAGGACTCTGTTCTTTACAGTGTTCAAGGATGAATTCTATCGAGCTCAATACCGTTCTCCAACGTGGCGTTTTCGGCAGCGTTTCTATACGCATGTATTTATCCAAAGTGCGTGTTTGCAGAGTGCTACGGTCAAGATAAACGCGCCATAAGCCACTTTGTTCGGCAAATGCGAATTTACTTTCACCAGTGACTGACTCCCAATACTCTAAGGCATGTGTCATTGCGTCGACCAGAATTTCTCGCATTAGCTCTTGTTTGTCTTTTTTGTTACCAAGCGCTTTGTCTGCAAGGCGTGTAAACTCTCCACCGAGTTCTTTCAGCTTCTGCAGCTGGTCTTTATCGCCATCAAAAGCATAACTTGAAAGCACCTCTACTGCGGTTTCTAGGTTGTGTATGCGAGCGGCATTGGCTCCTCCGCCAACATTAAAGATATACATGACATCTAAGCCTGAGCCTTCAGGTAGTTTAAGAATGTCTGCTTCGATGTTTTGACGAATATCTTCAATATAGATATCAATCTTGCCACAGTAATGAGGTTGTTTGACGGTCAGATACTTAGGTGCAATCAACTCATCGGCAGATGAACGTTTTAATTGTTCTAAGTTACGCTTGAATAGTTTGCAGGCAGCTTCATTAGCAAACCGGATACGTTTATCTTCACGCAAACAGATAATCGCTTCAGGAGCCGATTCCAGTTGTTCCAACAATCGCCCTTGAGTTTCTAATAAGCTTGCCTCTACAGCCGCTCGTTGGCGAAGTTCAGATTCAAGTATCTTATTCTCCATGTGGCGCATTTCTGCTTGGCTTGCCGTTAAGTGCGCTTGGATTCGTGCAGCTAGCTCTTGTTTATTGAATGGCTTAGACAAATAGTCGTTGGCTCCTGCTTCAAAGCCTCGTACACGATCTTCTGTTTGACTAAGCGCGGTGAGCATAATGATAGGTAGCTCGGCATGATCATAAGTTTCACGTAATTCACTGCAGACTTGATAGCCGCTCATGCCTGGCATCATGATATCCAATAATAGGAGTTCCGGTTTTTCCTGCTCAACGAGTGCTAATGTTTCTGGTCCATCAGAGACGGTACGTACGCGATAGCCCTCTAAACGTAAGAAGCTCTCAAGCACACGCAGGTTTACTGGCTCATCGTCAGCGACATACAGTAACGGGCCGTCTGGATTCTCTGGCAGTGATAAGTCTTCATTGTTCTCTACATCGATTTCAGGAATCTGGAAGTGTCCGTGCGCTGCAAGGGTTTGAGTTGTTTGGATCTCTTCTTCACTGGCAAGTGGTAACGTGAAACTGAAGGTGGTGCCGACCATAGGTTGGCTGCTGACGTATAGCGAGCCACCCATCAACTCAATCAATTGACGGCTAATCGAAAGCCCGAGCCCCGCACCTTGACGATAGCGACTTGCGTCTTGTCCCGCTTGGATAAGTGGTTCGAAAATATGTTCAAGATGTTCTGCGGGAATACCTTGCCCAGTATCCACAACTTGCACACGAACATGATCATCAACCACATTGGCGGAGATAACGATTTTACCTTCAGAGGTGTACTTAATCGCATTACCGATCAGGTTATATAACACTTGTTCAAGGCGTTGAGGATCGGCAGACACCGCTTTCAAATCCGCTGGTACTTGGTTGATGATACGGATGGTTTTATTTCCGAGTAAATGGCTGGAAAGCTCTAGTACCAGTCGCGTTGCACTGGCTAAACTCACCGCTGACTTCTGGATATCCATGCTTCCGTAACGCATTTTATGATAATCCAATAAGTCATCAACAAGGTTTGCGAGACGTTGCCCACTTTTAATGATGATATCAAGCTGATATTTCTGGCTAGCAGGGATAGCACCGTTAGCGCCGGACGCTAAAGTCTCAGCGATTCCGACCATGCCGTGCAATGGTGTGCGAAGTTCATGAGAAGTGGTGGCTAAGAACTCATCTTTAAGTTTGTCGGCCAATTGCAATTCATCATTTTGTTTTTGAATGATCTGGATGTTGCTCTCGAGCTCTTCATTTTGCTTCTTAATGGTTTGAATTTTCTCTCGAATAGAGCGTTGCATTCGTTCAAAACTCAGCGCAAGACGGCCAATTTCATCTTTGCGAACCGTATTAAAGGTAGTGTCATCAAGATCTCCGGCAGACACTTTTTCGGCAGCCCAAGTTAACTTCAGCAACGGAGAAGTAATAAAGTTTGATAAATAATGGGAAGCGATTACCACTAGAATGATGGCGATCAGCATGGCGATAACAAACAGTTTTTCGAGTTGATGAATACGAGCGAAAGCTTCGTTTTCAGGTAATTGAACGACGAGTGCCCAAATAACACCACGCGTTTCAATCGGTGCATAAGCAGCGATGATCTCTTCACCTAAACCGTTCGTGTAAGTGCCGACGCCAAATGCACCAGAGAGTGCTTTATCGATCACTTCTAAGCTGTTCTTAATGTCATCTTGCTTGGTGTTAATTGTGCGAGGTTGGTGATCATTTCCAACCAGTAAGGTGTTAATGGATGACTCTCGGTTGGCGTCTGCGGCTAACTTCGTGATGCCATTATTTGGTAAGCGGAACATAGCATAGCTGTGTAGGTAGCCTTGCTGAACAATTGGAGCACCTAACCAAGCGACTTGTTTACCACCTTCCAGTTCGAAATCAGACACAATCACAGGGGTGTAGTCTTCATTCACCTTACGGCGTTCAGTGACGTCATCAGCTAGACGCTTGAAGGTTTTGCCAAGTGCTGAGTCTTTGTAGGGGCCTGATAATAAGTTTGTTCCGTAGTTATCGTCTTTGTTGATCGAGTAGGTGACATTACCGTTGATATCGACCAGCAAAATATCATTAAAATCAGAGCGCTTGAGGAGCTCCAAGTAGGCCCAGTGGTAACGTTTATGTAAGAGTCGGTAACGTTCACTTCCGACATAGTTGGAAGACTCGGGTAACGTTGACGTTTTGATTTGATCTCCGCTGCCTTCAATGTAGCGCTGTTGAGCATTTTTACGAGATTCTTCAATGTCATTGCCTAAACGACTAAAAGCATTGACGAGACCGTAGAATCGACCACCACTGGCGTAAGCCAGTTCAGAGCGCACAAAGCCCATGACTTCAGTTTCCCGCGCCTCAAAGTAGTCGATAATTTGCTGTTGTTTTGTATCTCTAACAGACAACAAGTGTGAGGTGCTTTGCTCTTGCAGATCTTTACTGTGGGACTGTAGGAAAAAGATCGCAGTAATAGTAAGAGGTGTGATACTGAGCACCAGAAATGCGGTCATCAGTGTACTCTGAAGGCGCTTAAATTTCTGTTTTTTGTAGAATTTAAACATGGATAAGATTACAACTCATAAAGGGCAGTTCTAAAATGTACTTCGCTGCCGAGGTTCTCGTTAAAAACGGATAAGATGTTCAACTAGATAGAATTAACAAAATTAACGAGTTTTTTTTCTTTGACAAGAAAGTTAGTTGTAAAGCGTGCAGGGTGACGCAGTTTTTCTTATGAGTGTTGAGTTTTTGAGAAAAAATCGCGCAGGTTTGTACCTGCGCGAGGGAAGATTATGACTTTTTCGCGTAGTAGATAGAAAACTTATTGGTCTTATTTAGCGTCTCGCAATTATTAAACGCTCGCTCAATAATTGGTGGATATTTTAAGAAGCTATTCGCGACAATGATCATTTCACCATGGTTATCGAGATACTTTGGAGCCTGACCCAATAGTGTTTCTGCTGCGTTGTAGTTCGTATCCAAACCACTGTGGAAAGGTGGGTTACTGATGATAAAACGATAATCGTCGGCAGTGTCTGAGTAAATATCAGAGGCGAATACATGGCCGGTTAATCCATTGGCTTTTAGTGTGGCTTGACTCGATGTGATGGCATACGCGTTAATGTCACACATCTCAATCGCAATTTCCGGATTGGCTTTTGCCATGAAAGCACCTAACACCCCAGCACCACATCCAAAGTCGAGGACTTTACCTGATAGAGTAGGTAGGGTTTCGAGTAATAGGCGGCTACCTAAATCGAATTCGCCATGACTGAATACTCCAGGCAAGCTCTTAACAGTCAGTGATTGCTCACCAAGTGTGACCGTATAGGTTTTAAACCAGTCTGCTTGATTGAACGGCTTTGGTTCATTGAGGCAAGTGCCCCAGTAAAATGAACAGCGACGAGCGGAATCGTATTTATTGACCGGGCCATACTCTTTGAACATCTTCTCGATGCTTTTAACACCTGAGCGGTTTTCGCCAACCACTACAATTTCAGTGTTCACGCCTAGTTTCGCCATCAACATCGCCAGAAGGTATTCGGCTTCGGCTTTGGCTTTAGGCCAGTACAAAAGCACCATGTCTGCTTGTGTCTCAGTATTAAACTCAGAACCAAAATGGCTTTTAACCTTGTTATGAGTGCGAATTTGACGGTAGAAGCTGTAGTTTGATGTGAAGACTTCTACAGATTCACAGTGTTTGGTCAGTTCAAGTGGAAAGAGATCTTCGACTTCACCTGCAACTAAAACATGTTTTCCGTTGAAGTACTCGAGCTGACGCTGAGCGATTTGGCTAGGAGCGATATAAGCAGACATAAATTGGGTTCATCAGAAATAATTGGGGCAGATTTTCGCACAATCTGCCCCAAGCTTGAAGTGATTAAGCTGTGACTAGCTGTTGTCTTGTTGGTTGAGGAAGTCTTTGAATTCTTCTTCGTAGATATTAAACAGTACCATTGTCACGGCAAAAATCAGTGGACCGTAAATCAGGCCGATCAATCCAAATAGATGCAGACCACCCAGTAACGAGAAGAAAATCATTAGGGTATTCATGCCTGCGCTGCCTTGCATTAGCAGCGGACGCAATAGGTTATCAATAGAACCAACGACGACCACACTCCACACCGTCAAGAAGATAGCCCAAGTCATATCGCCTGTTAAGAACAAGTACGCCGCTGCAGGAATCCAGATTAGTGCGGTTCCGACCACAGGGATGAATGATGCAAAGCCCATCATCGTTCCCCAGAATAACCCCGGGAAACCAGCGAGCCACATACCGATACCGCCAGCCAGACCCTGTGCAATCGCTGTCATGAATGAGCCCATCACGGCTGATTTAGAAACCTGCTCTATCTCTGTCAATATGCGGTCTTCCTGGCTACGTGAGAGTGGCAGAATATGACGAATCGCAGAGATAATTTTGTCGTGATCACGAAGTAGAAAAAACAGCACAAACAGCATGAGGAAGAAGTTCATTAGGAAGTTGGTGGCGTCTCCTAAAATCTTTGCGCTGATAGCAACTAAGTTAGAGCCAAACGAAGTAGCAAATTGACCAATTTTCTCAGCAATGGCTTTTGGCTCGATTTTATCGAAAGGTAAGTACTCATTAACTATAGCTAAACCTTTGATAACGAAAGGATGTTGGAATATATCTTGGATTCCGCCATTAGTGACCCAGTTGTACGTATTTTGTGAAAAAACAGAGCCTTGTTGAACAATGGCTGCAAACACAAATAGCAGTGGGATAACGATAATAAACGTCAAGACGACACATGACAGCAGTGCGGCCATATTGGGGTGCTTGGGAATTTTTCGCTCAAACCATTCGTGTACCGGAAACATTAGCAAAGAAATGATAAAAGCCATCACAATGGAATTGATGTATGGCTCAACCAATAAGTAGCAAGCAAAAGCAGCGGCGAGTAAAGCGACCATTAGTACTCGGTGACTCGACGTTATTTTTACATTATTTGGCATGAGATTAGTCCAACTTACAGGTGACGTTTACGGTTTGCGCCTTCAAAGATGGCGTTGAACCTTTATTACTTTGCACTCTTAACTCTTTCAAGCTTATGACAATGCCGAATTAGAGCAGAGCAATATACCTTGTTATAATGACCACAAATCAGTCGGTTATCAATCAAGAGATGAAGTATGGGTTGTTGCAACGGTGATAAAAAGTGTCAAACCGAGAAAAAAGCCAAACGAATACCGTGGTTTGGCATTGTTATTGGTGTTTTAGCAGTATTGGTTATATTGAATTGGCAATAAAAAAGGACCGTGATGGTCCTTTTTTAAATTAGTTATCGCAGCTTTTAAGCGATTATTTTGCTTCTTCTGCAAGAGTTGCAAAACAGCGGTCAGCCGCTTCTAGCGTGGCATCGATTTCTTTTGAACCGTGAGCAAGGGAAGTAAAGCTCGCTTCGAACGCTGAAGGCGCTAGGTAGACACCGTGTTTGAGCATTAAGTGGAAGAAGCGCTTGAAGCGTTCCACATCGCACTTCGTTACGTCTTCGTAGCAAGTCACTTTTTCTTGGTCAGTGAAGAAGAAGCCGAACATGCCGCCCACTTGGTTCACAACCAGAGGAATACCGTGTTTCTCTGCTAGAGACTTAAAGCCATCTGCTAGTTGTTTGGTTTTTGAAGCTAGGCGTTTTTCGTTGCCTTCTTCTTTAAGAAGGTTCAAACATGCATAGCCTGCAGCCATTGCGACAGGGTTGCCAGAAAGCGTACCCGCTTGGTAAACCGGACCCGTTGGCGCAACGTATTGCATTACTTCTTTACGACCACCGAAAGCACCCACTGGCATACCACCACCGATCACTTTACCCAGTGTCGTTAGGTCTGGCTTGATGTTGTAGTGCGCTTGTGCGCCACCAAGTGCCACACGGAAGCCTGTCATAACTTCATCAAAAATTAGTAGCGCGCCTTCTTGATCACAGATTTCACGTAGACCTTCGTGGAAGCCTTCCACTGGTGGAATACAGTTCATGTTGCCTGCAACTGGCTCAACGATGATACAAGCGATTTCGCCTTTGTTAGCAGCGAATAGCTCGCGTACAGAATCTAGGTCGTTGAATGTTGCTGTTAGCGTGTGCTTAGCAAAATCTGCAGGAACGCCAGGAGAGCTAGGTTGACCAAGGGTCAGTGCACCAGAGCCCGCTTTGACTAGCAAGCTGTCTGCGTGACCATGGTAACAACCTTCAAACTTCATGATCTTGTCGCGACCAGTGAAGCCACGAGCAAGGCGAATCGCGCTCATAGTCGCTTCGGTACCAGAACTTACCATACGGATTTGCTCCATTGATGGAACAAGTTCAGAAACTAACTCTGCCATCGCGATTTCAAGTTCTGTCGGCGCGCCGAAGCTAAGGCCACGTTGCGCTGCGTCAATGACGGCTTCGCGGATAACCGCGTGGTTGTGGCCAAGAATCATTGGACCCCAAGAGCCAACGTAATCAATGTACGCTTTACCATCGGCATCAAAAATCAGTGGACCGTCTGCTCGTTCGATAAATAGCGGAGAGCCGCCAACGCCGTTGAATGCACGAACTGGTGAATTGACACCGCCAGGTATGGTTTGCTGAGCTTTTTGATACAGCTCTGATGATTTGGTCATGGGGTTATCCTCTTTTGATTGCTCGGACCAAGTGGAGCGCATTGTACCTAGCTATAATCAAGTTAGAAACGTTTTGCTTAATTTATGTGTTGTTTCGCTGTGTAATCTTATATATCCGCATCTGTTATAAAGAATCGGCGGTGAATACTTGAACGAGTTTGTCAGGTATTGGATAATCGTCTCAATTAGCACAAATTTGACGTCTTGCTTCAGGCTTGACGCATTACACGAGTGAGAGAGGTCTTCGTGAGCGAAGTAAACGTACCATTATCTTTTTCTGACGCAGCAGCATCTCGCGTTAAAGCATTGATTGCTGAAGAAGAAAACCCAGCATTGAAACTGCGCGTATACATTACTGGTGGCGGCTGTAGCGGCTTCCAATACGGCTTTACTTTTGATGAAAATGTAAACGAAGGCGATACGACAATCGTAAACAGTGGTGTAACACTGGTTGTAGACCCTATGAGTCTGCAATATCTCGTTGGCGGCATTGTTGACTACACAGAAGGGTTAGAAGGAGCGCGCTTCTTTGTAAACAACCCAAATGCAACGACAACATGTGGTTGTGGTGCGTCGTTCAGTGTGTAATTAACACCAATCAGGCAGCCAGTGGCTGCCTGAACTTTACGTAGAAGGATGTCACGTAAAGTCGCTCTCGCAGAATATGCAGAGAAATAATAAAAAGGACTTTATATGTCTGGATCGTCTTTCGGACGTCGCATTGTCGAGCGCCCGTGGCTAGTATCTCTTATCCTCATATTGCTTCTTGTTGCATGGTTGGCAATCGGTCAACTGAAAGCACAAGATGATAATCTCAATTCTTCATCCTCTTCAACGAACACCACGCCACTTGCAAAGGTGATGTTCGACACCTTTATTGCTGAACCCACAAGTAAAACCATCGAACTGTATGGGCGGACTGCACCCAATCGTCAAGCGCGCCTTGGCGCTGAAGTCGCCGGTAAAATAGTCAGCCTCAATATAGAAAAAGGTCAAACAGTCAAGCAGGGGCAAGTGATCGCAAGCATCGACAAGCGCGATCTTGGTATTCAGCTCAAGCGGGCTCAGGCGATGCTGTTGGTTAAAGAGAAAGAGTTTAATGCAGCTAAATCGCTAAAAAGTCGCGGACTACAGGGCGAAGTTGCGTTTGCGACAGCACAAGCGGCATTGGTGGATGCTCGAGCGAATTTGAGCAACGTGCAAACGGCATTAAGAAATACCGAGGTGAAAGCACCATTCGATGGCATTGTTGATCACCACTTTGTTGAGTTAGGCGACTTTGTAGGGATTGGCGATCCTATTGCGACGGTCATTGATTTGGACACTTTGGTGATTGAAGCCGATGTCAGTGAGCGGCATATACAATACCTTAAGGAAGGCCTACAAGCCGATGTAAGAACCATTAACCAACAGCATTATCAAGGTCGGGTACGCTACATTGGGCGTGTTTCTTCTGCTTCTACTAACACCTTTCCAATTGAAATCGAAATTGATAACCAAGATGCAAGAATTCCGGCCGGTATGAGCGCTGAAGTACAGCTGCCGTTGAGTGAAGTGTTGGCGGTAAAGATTACGGCTGCAATGCTAGCACTCGATGAAGAAGGTAATTTAGGTGTTAAAACACTGCGTAATGAGCATGTTGAATTTGTTCCGATTCAGCTCGTTAAGGCCGAAGATGATGGTGTTTGGCTCTCTGGGTTAGGAGAGCGAGCCGATATTATCGTGCTGGGGCAAGGGTTTGTACGCGATGGCGATCAAGTACTGGCCAACAAAGTTGATGACGCAGTTGTTGAAGCGGCTAGTGAGCAGTAAGGAGCACTTATGTACACTCTGATTGATGCTGCGTTATCCCGCGCTCGCACCATGCTGACATTACTGGTGATGATCTTAATTGCCGGTGTCATTACTTACGTCACTATCCCCAAGGAATCGAGCCCAGATATTACCATTCCTATTATCTACGTTTCTGTTGGGCATCAAGGCATTTCTCCCGTTGATGCCGAACGTTTATTAGTTCGGCCAATAGAGCAAGAGTTGCGCTCTATTGAAGGCGTAAAAGAGATGACCTCTGTGGCATCAGAAGGTCATGCTTCGGTGACGCTGGAATTTAGTGTTGGAGTGGATCTTGATAAAGCGATGGCAGATGTCCGAGACGCCGTTGATCTTGCGAAGCCAAAATTACCAGAGGACAGTGATGAGCCAACGGTAAATGAAGTCACGTTTGCATCTGAAGAGCCTGTTTTGACTGTTGTGCTCTATGGCACCGTACCAGAGCGGACCATTGTACAGATTGCCAGAACGCTACGTGATCGTTTGGAGAGTTTCCGTCAGGTTCTTGAGGTTGAAATCGCAGGGGATCGCGAAGACATCGTGGAAATAGTTGTCGATCCGCTATTGATGGAAAGCTACGGTCTCGATCAAGCGGATATTTATAATTTAATCGCCTTGAATAACCGAGTGGTTGCAGCGGGATTTGTCGATACTGGGTATGGACGCTTTTCGGTAAAAGTCCCATCGGTGTTTGATTCACTGAAAGATGTGCTTGAACTGCCAATCAAAGTGAATGGCAAAGAGGTGATCACCTTTGGCGATGTGGCGACAGTACGACGTGCATTTCGCGATCCTGAAAGTTTTGCTCGTTTAGATGGTGAATCTGCCATCGTTTTGGACGTAAAAAAACGGGCAGGGGAAAACATCATTGAAACGGTCGAGCTGGTAAAAGAAGTACTGGCTCAGGGACAACAACGAGCCGAGTGGCCCGACAATTTGCAAGTCAAATACACTTGGGATCAATCCGACGATGTCAAATTGATGCTCAGTGATCTACAAAACAATATCTTATCCGCAATTATCCTCGTAGTGATCGTCATTATTGCCATATTGGGGGTTAGGACCGCGCTTCTCGTAGGGATTTCTATTCCGGGATCGTTCTTGACTGGGTTGTTGGTGTTATCGGTATTTGGGCTTACGGTCAATATCGTCGTACTGTTTGCTTTAATTATGGCGGTGGGCATGTTGGTGGATGGTGCCATTGTGGTGACAGAGTTTGCGGATAGGCGCATGCAAGAGGGTACACCTCGTAAAGAAGCCTATCGAGATGCAGCAAAGCGAATGGCCTGGCCTATTACCGCATCCACAGCAACCACATTGGCTGCGTTTGCTCCGTTACTTTTCTGGCCAGACATTACTGGTGAGTTCATGAAGTACTTACCACTTACTTTAATTGCTACTTTGGCCGCTTCGCTGATGATGGCTTTACTGTTCGTTCCTGTCATCGGTGGGATCATTGGCAAGCCTCAAGTAGTCAATCAGAAAGCTCAGCGAGAAATGGTTGAGCTGCATAACGGCAACTTTGAAAAAGCGACAGGCATTACCAAACTTTATTACCAGACTCTGTCGGTAGCGATTCGTCATCCATGGAAAGTATTACTCAGCGCGATACTGCTAGCGGCAGGTGTCGGCTTCACTTACAACAAGGCTGGCTTGGGTGCAGAGTTTTTCCCTGAAGTGGACCCAGCCTTTTTTACCGTTAAAGTTCGTTCTTATGGTGACCTGTCTATTCACGAAAAAGATGTGGTTATGCGCGAAATCGAGAAGGTGATGCTCGGTCATGACGAGTTTGAAAGTGTCTACACGCGTACAGGCTCAAGTGATAATGGGGATGAAATCGGCCAGATTCAGATAACACCTGTGGATTGGCAGTATCGACGCAAAGTGAAAACCATTATTGAAGAGCTAAAAGAGACCACAGTTCGCTTTTATGGTGTTGAACTTGAGTATAAATTCCCGGACGCAGGACCGCCTGTTGAGCATGATCTCGTGATTGAAGTGTCATCGCGAAACTTGAGTGTTAGTGCGTTAGATGAAGCGGCCAAACAAGTCCGACACTGGGCTGATGGTAATCCTGCACTGACCAATTTGAGTGATACCACTAATAAGGAAGGGATTGATTGGCAAATTGATATCCAGCGAGATGACGCCTCTCGCTTTGCAGCGGATGCGACCTTAGTCGGGAATACTGTTCAGTTTGTTACAAACGGTTTGAAAATAGGCGATTATTTGCCCGATGATGCGGATGAAGAAGTCGATATTTTGGTGCGCTATCCGCAAGATAAGCGCGACATAGGTCGATTTGATCAACTGAGAGTGAAAACGGCAGCTGGTCTGGTGCCAATCACGAACTTTGCTCAAATTAAGCCAGATCATAAGCAAGATACCATTCGTCGTGTAGACGGCCATCGAGTTATCAATATCAAAGCAGACATGGTGGAAGGTTACAATTTGGCGCTTGAGCTACCGAAGATTGCCGCTGGAATGGAACAGCTCGACTTACCGGAAGGCATTGAATATAAGATTCGGGGTCAAAATGAAGAGCAGGAAAACTCATCAGCATTCTTACAAAATGCTTTTATTGTCGCGCTTGGTGTGATGGCTCTGATTTTAATTACGCAGTTTAATAGCTTTTATCAAGCTTTCTTAATCCTCAGTGCTGTGTTGTTTTCTACCGTTGGGGTCTTTGCTGGGTTGCTTATTTTCCAAAAGCCATTTGGCATCATCATGTCGGGAATAGGGGTGATTGCGCTTGCAGGTATTGTTGTTAATAACAACATCGTATTAATCGATACTTATAATCAGATGCGTAAACGTGGCTTAGAGAAATCTGAGGCGATCTTGCGCACAGGTGTGCAGCGTTTAAGGCCCGTTTTACTCACGACGGTGACCACCATACTAGGCTTATTACCAATGGTGCTAGAAATGAACATCGACTTAGTTAACCAAAAAGTGGAATTTGGCGCGCCAAGCACTCAATGGTGGTCTCAACTTGCGACGGCTGTCGCGGGTGGGTTGGCGTTTGCGACTTTGTTAACGCTGGTTCTGACACCATGCTTGCTCATGCTCGGGAGAGAGCATCACTCCGAAAAGTAAGCTTCATCGTGATGATATTAAAGAAACAAAAAGGGCAGCTGAGCTGCCCTTTTCAATGCATCAATTTACTTCATTGCTAACAGTTTGCTGTAGCGCTCAAGTTTGTCCATGCTAATTTTTGCGTTTGCCATGAAAGTTTGTCTCGCTTTGCCTGTTAGGGATTTAGACTGTGGCAAATTCACCGTACGCGGGTTTTTGTGGACACCATTCACAAGGAACTCATAGTGCAAGTGAGGGCCTGTTACACGACCTGTTCCGCCAAGCGTACCAATGGTTTGACCTTGTTTAACGCGTTGACCAGCTCGTACCGTACGTTTGGTTAAGTGCAGGTACTTGGTAATGTAAGTATTGCTATGTTTAATGAAAACGTAGTTACCATTAAATTTGTTGTAAGACGATTTTTGAACGACACCATCGCCAGCCGCCCAAATCGGGGTGCCCACAGGTGCCGCATAATCTGTGCCTCGGTGAGGACGAACGCGTCCCGTTACAGGATGTAAGCGGCGTGGGTTGAAGTTAGACGATACTCGACGGAAATCCAACGGCGCGCGTAAGAATGCTTTTTTCATTGCACGCCCATTTTCGTCATAATACTTGCCACTTTTCTGATCCAGTATTGCGGTGAAAGTATCGCCTTGGTTTTTAAATATCGCAGCAATGATTTTTCCGCGTCCAATCACTTCACCTTCTACCACTTCCTCTTGGTAAAGCACTCGGAAGCTGTCGTTTTTACGAATATCTAAAGCAAAGTCGATATCCCAGCCAAATATGCCGGCCAGTTCCATGATTTGGTTGCCATTTAATCCTGAAGAGATTCCCGCATTCCAAAAGTTTGATTTGATGGTGGCTTCAGCGTAGTTGTACTGGAAGTCGACTTCTTTTTTATCGACTTCTGAGACGTATTTGCCGTCTTTTAACGTGATACGAAAAGTTTCGAATGCGCTTAATGTTCTTCTTAACTGTACTAAGTCGTTGTTTTCATCAAAACCGAATTGCAATCGATCGCCAGGTCGAAGCCGGGTTAATTGCTTTTCCACTTCTTTGTCTGATGAGACAAGATCATGCAATAGGCGGGCAGAAAGCCCCACGCGACTAAACAAGATGGCGGCACTCTCACCATTTTTCACTTTGTACGTTTCCCAACGCAGTACAGCGGAGGACGCTGGAGACGAACTGTTTAGTGCACTGAGTTCTAGGGAAACAGGCACAGGATAATGTTGACCAACTTTTAATCGGCTCTGCTGCGGGTCTAGGTCTTGCGGATCAGGTAAAAAGAAGAGCGCGAAGATAATCAGCGCACTAAAAAAACCGATCAATACTTTGTGCAAGAGTGGAAGTCGGACAAAAATCGAATGCATGAGGTACTTGATTGCTAAATTAAACGGAAAAATTGACAACTACCTAGTCTAACGTGTTTCAAAATGCATCGCTATTCAAGTAATATGTTCAGCTATTATATTTTTGCCAAATCTGTGGGAGTGAACAAGAATGGCGAGCATTGAAGCTGCACTAGCCGAGATTAAGCGCGGTGTTGAAGAGCTGATTCCAGAAGAAGAGCTTATCGCAAAACTAAAAGAAGACCGTCCTCTACGTATTAAATTGGGTGCGGATCCTACGGCTCCAGATATTCACCTAGGTCATACGGTTATTTTCAATAAGCTTCGCTTGTTCCAAGAGCTAGGTCATGAGGTGACGTTCCTAATTGGTGACTTCACTGCAATGGTTGGTGACCCAACAGGTAAAAACACAACACGTCCACCGCTAAGCCGCGAAGACGTATTGCGTAATGCAGAAACTTACAAAGAGCAGGTATTCAAAATTCTAGACCCTGCAAAAACTAAGATTCAGTTCAACTCTGAGTGGTTATCTGAGCTTGGTGCAGAAGGTATGATTCGTCTTGCTGCAAACCAAACTGTCGCTCGCATGCTAGAGCGTGATGACTTTAAAAAGCGTTACGCGGGTGGTCAGCCAATTGCTATTCATGAGTTCATGTACCCACTTCTACAAGGTTGGGACTCAGTAGCAATGGAAACTGACGTTGAGCTTGGTGGTACTGACCAGAAGTTCAACCTGCTAATGGGTCGTGAACTGCAAAAGTCTCACGGTCAAAAACCACAGGTTGTACTTATGATGCCTCTCCTAGTGGGCCTTGATGGCGAGAAGAAGATGTCTAAGTCAGCAAACAACTACATCGGTATCAGCGAAGCGCCAAGCGAAATGTTTGGTAAAATCATGTCTATTTCTGATGACCTAATGTGGAGCTACTACGAGCTGCTATCTTTCCGTCCTCTGGAAGAGATTGCTCAATTCAAAGCGGATGTAGAAGCAGGCAAAAACCCTCGTGACATCAAAGTATTGCTAGCAAAAGAAATTATTGCTCGTTTCCACAGTGAAGCTGATGCAGATGCGGCAGAGCAAGAATTCGTAAACCGTTTTGCGAAGAACCAAATTCCTGATGAAATGCCAGAATTTGATTTTGATGCAGGTCGCCCAGTGAGCAATCTGTTGAAAGAAGCGGGCTTATGCCCATCATCGTCAGATGCGATGCGTATGGTTAAGCAGGGTGCTGTGAAGATAGACGGTGAAAAAATTGCGGACAGCAAATTTGCTCCAGCAGCGGGTACTTACGTGTTCCAAGTAGGCAAACGTAAATTTGCACGTATTACTATTCAGTAATCAATAATCGCTGCAAATGAAAGCGCCTGATGGGCGCTTTTTTTGTATAAAAATTTAGCGAAAAAGACAAAGTAAAACTTCCAAACATGTTGAACTTTGCTACTATACTCACGCTGCCAATAATGGCAGCGTTATCGGAGATTTACATGAACAATACCGACCATCCTCCCAGTCGTTGGGTGAGTAAGAGCAAGGGAGCGAAATAACCCGCTTCGGTATTGGCGATCTCCGCCTTACCTAAGTGGTGAGGCATCTTTTCTAATTTTCTTCTCGTTATTTCCTTCATACATTCTGAATAGACAGTGCATCCGCATTGGTTTTCTCTGTGCATCTTAATTGTTGTGTGACTTTAAGTATGCAAGATTGACTTTGCGTGCCTTGTCGATGGTCGTTACCAATGCCAATCGGGAGATTCGCCATGACGGTAATGAACAACACTTTTATTGAAACAACACCAAACTTTTCTGAAGTAGAAATTGGTGCAGCTCGCAATGCATTTTTGCAGTATGAGCAAGAGCAACAAATCCATTTGCTTACGATCATGCCGATTGATGAGGCGGTAGGTATTTTGCAGCATTGCTCTGTCGGTTATGTGAATAGTCTTATTGCTCAACTTGAGCAAACAGGCCATGACAAACGCGCACGTCATTATGCTCACCAATTGGGTTTGCATATGTCTGAAGTTGATACACCTGATGGTTATTTATCGACTAGTGTTTTGGGGCACGTGAAGCAGCGTATTGGGTGGATCATTGCACTGGCCCTTTTAGGGATTGTGTCGGGTTTGATCATTGCTCAGTATGAGGACACCCTTAGCCAGCTCGTTTTGCTTGCGGTGTACATGCCTGTGATCGCTGCGGCTGGTGGTAATACAGGAACACAAGCTGCAACTTTGGTGATTCGTGCTCTTGCAACTGGAGAGCTAAAAAAACGCCAATGGTTAGAAGTTTTGTGGAAAGAGAGCCGCGTTGCTCTATTTATTGCGTTAGCTATCGCTATCGTGATGATTGGACGCATTATGTTATTTAGTGCCGGTCAATCAACAGGGGGCTTTGAACTTACCGATATCGCACTGGCAATAGCAGTTGCGCTGTTCATTCAAGTCACCATTTCTACAACATTGGGCGGGCTGTTGCCAATTATTGCACGAGCTTGCAAGTTGGACCCAGCCGTATTGGTGAGTCCAGTTCTTGCGTCTATCGTCGATATTTCAGGAATGTGGATTTACTTTAACGTGGTGAACTATTTCTTAGGTATTGCCTGACTAAAGTTCACAATATCATTGTAAAAAAGCTGCTCAAAATGTGTAATAGGGGCGATGACAGGTTTGTTATCGTCCCTTTTTTCTGGGAAGTAGTCTGAAACAAACTGAACAAAAACGGTATTAGGTTGACCATTTTTATCCAAGCCATATCCGGCCATGTTGTAAGTTCCGTAGAGGGAGCCGCTTTTGGCGATCAATTGTCCTTTAATTGGCAACTTTCGCATACTTTGTCGGTACTTTAGTGTGCCTGACTCACCTGACTTCGGCATGATGGCGATCAGTTTAAGCTCGTCTTCGTGCTTCCAAATATAACGAAGAATTTCCGCCATTTTGGTGGCGGAAATACGGTTGTTTCGCGAAAGTCCTGAGCCGTCTTCCAGGCGCGCATTACGAATATCAATACCAGTGTTGGCGAAAATGATCTGCTTGATCGCCTCTGTACCGTTGGCAAAGCTACCTGACTGAACAAAAAACTTAGCGCCAAGTGTTTTGGTTAATGTATCTGCAATCAAGTTATCAGAGTTTTTAAGCATCTCTTCCAGAATGTCTGGTAATGCCTCTGATTGATGCATGGCGATTAGCTTGCGCTGTTTTTCCGGAGCCGAACCGATCCTAATCTTTCCTGATAACTCAATATTGAGCTGCTTAAGCAAAGCTGCCAATCTATGGCTGGTATAAAGTTCAGGATCTTGAATGGCAAATTTAAGTGGCAATGGTTTCTCCCTCTCAACTAAGCATCCAGTTAGCTTGTAGTTGTTATCAGGGTTTGCGACTAAGTCTAAATCGCAATGACGACTTTTCTTAATCGTTTTAGAAACGGTCTCGACAGTACTTGTTACACGAATAGGTTGATGCTCAGGTACGTAGACTCGAGTCCCACCGTCTTTTTGCGTATAGATAGAAGCCTGCACACAGTTGTTATTGAGTGTGATGGTCGATGCCGGAGCGCTGTAGCAAACTCCCAAGATATCCCACGGCCAGCCCACTGCACGGTTGTAACCAGTGAATGCGCTGTTATCGAGCCATAAGTCACCGTCAATACGTTTTAAGCCATTTTTCTTGGCTAGGGTAAGAAGTGATTTTAAATCGTTGGTTTGGAGCGTTGGATCGCCGACAAAGTAAATCACTGCGTCTGAGCTCGAAGCTTCTAGCTTGGTTCGAAAGCGGAAGTTATCACCCAGCTCTAACTTTGCCGCTAATGCTGTGGCGATTTTTAATGTACTGGCTGGTGGGAACAGTTGTTCGGTAGGATGAACACCGTCAAGTTCAGCATTCTCACTGAGTTTTTCCGCGACTAAACTGATGCGAGAGCCTTCCGGCAACACTTCTTGATGAGGGTACGCTTGTGAAAAAGCAGAAAGTAATGAAGAGAATATGAGCAAGGGCCAACGTAAACGCATAATGATACTTTCTAAGGTGAGTTATGTGATTGAGTATACGCAAGTCCTTTCAATATGCTAGGTAACTAAAGAAATGCTTTATACGTCATCAGGAATGAGACATGAGAGAAAGGCGCGCGGCTTAAAATGGAGTATAAAAAATGCCCGCTTGAAGCGGGCATTCGATATTCTAGTCAAAGACCGGAATTAGAAGTCGTAACGTAGACCTAGAGCTAGCTCGTCTTCAGCATCGATCTTGTTCGCAACTGTCTTACCGCTAGTTGAGCCGAACTTATCGCCAGCGTCAATTAGGTTGAAGTTGTAAGAAACGTAACCGCGGAAGTTAGGTTTGAAGTAGTAAGAAGCATCAACAGCGAAGTTGTTTGCAGAAGTTTCATTGTCAGTTTCTGCATTGTTGTACGTCGTTGTGAATACTGTTTGACCTAGCGTGTAAGCACCCGCTAGTTCGTAACCAGTGTAATCAACAGTGTTGTTGAATGTGTCAGTCATTTTTTCGCCATCTGTGAAGATACCAGCGAAGTAAAGATCAGACATTGTGTAAGATGCTGCTAGCATGTACTCGTTTGCATCGTATTGGTCTGCGTAACCAGCACCAAGCTCAAGACCAGTGTCTGCTACAGCGTAGATAGCTGATAGAGAGTAGCCGTCTTGTTTGTTATCAGAGTATTCACCGTTTTGTTCTACACGGTCAGCGAAGCGGTAGCTTGCTTTAACACTTAGGTTTTCGAATTGACCTTTGTAAGCCATCATGTTGTCTGTACGGTCTGCTACAGCGAGTTTGTCTGCTGCAGAGTTACCGTGGTAAGCCATGATATCTGTGAAGTCAGTGATAACGCCTAGTGCACCTTCAGTTTTACCGTATGCGAACTCACCGTAAGCACCGCCAAGACCAGCGTAAGCAAGACGAGTTTCTAGATCGCTCTTGTCGTCGCCGTCTACAGTACCGTTTTGAGCAGTCTCAAATTCACCTTCCCAGAAACCAACACCGTATAGGTTGTCATTGATCTCTTGTTTACCAAGGAAGTTTAGACGGATGCGAGATTTGTCTTGAGCGTCGCCATCTTTCATAGATAGACGTGCTTCAGCACGGCCGCCCATTTCTAGAGAAGTGCCGTCTTGGTTGTAAAGTTCAGCTGCGTTTACGCCAGTTGCCATAGCTGCTGCAGATACAGAAAGAGCAATTAGAGTCTTTTTCATCTTATTTGTCCTAGTTAGCTGTCCATAATCATTGTTGTATGGGGGAGAGGTAATCTCTCACAAGTTGTTGGTCTATAATCGGCCAATGAGCGGTATAATTCGCCCTTGTAAGCCTTTGATCTAACAACTCGCTGGACATGTTTTACTGCTAAAGTTTCCGTATGAGTTAGTAAAATGATATAAATCGTATCGATGAACACTGTTCGATTGTTCTGGTTTTTGATTTAACCTTTTGTTTTAAGTGATATTTTGTGGCTATAACATTCGTCTGACATTGATTAGTTTTTATCTTTTTTGATGTTTTTGGTGTAATGAACAGTGTTGTTTTTCAACAAATTGCGACAGTGATGCACTCTAGAATCGTTCTAAAAGTGACTTATATCATTATGCCGAAAGTGCATAGTCTTACAGCCTTTCGAATTAAGATGATTTCGTCCGGGAGTTTGTTTACACTAAATGAAATACATCTTTAAGCGCACTACCCAGCCCTATGGCAGGGTGGGCTTTTTTTTGTCCAAAGACCCATTTGGGCTTGAGGTTATAAAATGGAAAAAGTTCCAATGACACTACGTGGCGAGCAAAAGCTACGTGCAGAACTCGATCGTCTACTTAAACTACGTCCTCAAATTTCAGAGGCAATCGCTGAAGCTCGTGAGTTAGGTGATTTAAAAGAGAACGCAGAATATCACGCCGCTCGAGAAGAGCAGGGTATCTGTGAAGCACAAATCCGTGACATTGAATACAAACTGTCAGTTGCTCAAGTAATTGATGTAACGAAGATGGAGAACACGGGTAAAGTTATTTTTGGTTCAACCGTAACCTTGATTGACATCGACACCGAAGAAGAAAAAACATACCAAATTGTTGGTGATGACGAAGCAGACATTAAAGCTGGCCGTATTTCAGTAAGCTCACCAATTGCTCGTGGCTTGATCGGTAAGATGGAAGGCGATGAGGTTGCTATTCAAACTCCGGGTGGCGCGAAAGACTTCGAAATCGACCGAGTAGAGTACATCTAAGTCGTTGAGAGTAGTCTGTTACTCCAATAAAACGCAAAAAGGTCGCCAATGGCGACCTTTTTTCTTCAGCAACGTAAGTAGAATTACTTACGAGGGATTTCGATTTTACGCTCTTCAGACTGGCGGTACAGCACAAGCACTTTACCAATAGTCTGAACTTTTTCTGCGCCCGTCTCACGTACGATAGCGTCGATGATTAGCTGTTTTGTTTCACGATCTTCTGAAGCAACTTTTACTTTGATTAGTTCGTGATGGTTAAGAGCGATTTCAATTTCTGCTAGCACGGCTTCTGTAAGTCCATTTGCGCCCATTAGCACGACAGGTTTTAAACTGTGAGCTAGGCCTTTAAGGTGCTGCTTTTGTTTGGTGCTTAGGTTCATTACGCGGCCAATTTTCTTTAAAATAAGGGTTGAAAAAAGCTATTTTAACGCCATCTATTGCTGAAGACTATAATTTATTGAGTAATAGGTAGCGCCTATTAAAACAATAGCTCCAATTTGCGCCTTGTTGGGATTAAAATGAGTAAACAAAAACATTCGGCTAGTTCTGGTCGTTGGTTGAAAGAACACTTTGATGATAAATACGCGAATGAGGCTCGTAAAAAAGGCTATCGCTCACGTGCTTATTTCAAGATCGATGAGATTCAAACGAAAGATAAATTGTTAAAGCCTGGGATGACAGTCGTCGATTTGGGTGCGGCACCGGGCGGGTGGTCTCAATATGCTGCTAAGATAGTAGGAGACAGTGGTCAGATCATTGCGTGTGATTTGCTTCCTATGGACCCGATTGCAGGTGTCAGCTTTTTACAAGGCGACTTTCGCGATGATGCAGTATTGGAAGCTTTGCTAGAAAGAATCCAACCTTCAATGGTAGACGTAGTAATGTCTGACATGGCACCTAATATTGCGGGAAATAACTCTGTTGACCAACCTCGTGCTATGTATTTAGTTGAATTGGCTTTAGATATGTGTCGACAAGTTCTAGCGCCTAATGGTAGCTTTGTCGTAAAGGTTTTCCAGGGGGAAGGCTTCGATCAGTATGTGAAAGAAGTCCGAGACATGTTTAAAGCCGTAAAAATTAGAAAACCAGACTCATCGCGAGCTCGCTCTCGAGAAGTCTTTGTTGTAGCCACTGGTTACAAAGGTTAACCATTTTGCTCTCTTGAGAGCGTGTTAACACTATAGCTACAGTGAATGAACTGTAGTACCCTACCTTTAATTACAATTAGTTATCGAGAGGCTTACACCTTGAGTGACATGGCAAAAAATTTAATTCTGTGGCTTGTTATCGCCGTCGTATTGATGTCGGTATTCCAGAGCTTTGGCCCTGGAGAAAGCAATGGCAGAACCGTGGATTACACCACGTTTGTACAGGAAGTTGGCCAAGGCCAGATTCAAGAAGCAACTTTTAAAGACGGTGAAATTAGCTTTGTTCGTCGTGGCGGCGGTGCCAAAATGGTCACTTACATGCCAGTGTATGACCAAAAGCTTCTAGATGACCTAATTAACCAAAACGTGAAAGTACAGGGCACGCCTCCAGAAGAGCAAAGCTTGCTTGGTACTATTTTCATTTCTTGGTTCCCAATGATCTTACTGATTGGTGTATGGATTTTCTTCATGCGTCAAATGCAAGGCGGCGGCGGTAAAGGCGCTATGTCTTTTGGTAAGAGCAAAGCTCGAATGATGAGCGAAGAACAAATCAAGACAACTTTTGCTGACGTCGCTGGTTGTGACGAAGCAAAAGAAGACGTGAAAGAGCTGGTGGACTACTTGCGTGATCCAAGCCGCTTCCAAAAACTGGGCGGTAAGATTCCTACTGGTGTGTTAATGGTTGGTCCTCCTGGTACTGGTAAAACGCTTCTAGCGAAAGCCATTGCTGGTGAAGCAAAAGTACCGTTTTTTACCATCTCGGGTTCAGATTTCGTAGAAATGTTTGTGGGTGTCGGTGCATCTCGTGTACGTGACATGTTCGAACAAGCTAAGAAAGCAGCGCCTTGTATTATCTTCATCGATGAAATCGATGCGGTAGGTCGTCAGCGTGGTGCTGGTGTTGGTGGTGGTCACGATGAACGTGAGCAAACACTAAACCAAATGCTAGTAGAGATGGATGGTTTCGAAGGTAACGAAGGTATCATCGTAATCGCTGCAACTAACCGTCCAGACGTTCTTGACCCAGCGTTGCTACGTCCTGGTCGTTTTGACCGCCAAGTAGTGGTTGGATTGCCAGATGTACGTGGTCGTGAGCAGATTCTAAAAGTACACATGCGTAAAGTCCCTCTAGCAGGTGACGTAGAGCCTTCTCTAATCGCTCGTGGTACACCAGGCTTCTCTGGTGCTGATTTAGCAAACCTAGTCAACGAAGCGGCGCTATTTGCTGCGCGTGGTAACAAGCGTAACGTTTCTATGGTTGAATTCGAATTAGCGAAAGACAAAATCATGATGGGTGCCGAGCGCCGTTCAATGGTGATGTCTGAAGAGACAAAAGAGTCAACGGCTTATCACGAAGCAGGTCACGCAATTGTTGGTCGTTTAGTACCTGAGCACGATCCAGTGTACAAAGTGTCGATCATTCCACGCGGTCGCGCGTTGGGTGTGACTATGTACCTACCGGAGCAAGACCGTGTCAGCATGTCTCGCCAGCATCTAGAGTCTATGATCTCTAGCTTGTACGGTGGTCGTCTAGCGGAAGAGCTTATCTACGGTGCTGATAAAGTCTCAACAGGCGCGTCAAACGATATTGAACGTGCAACTGATATTGCTCGTAAGATGGTTACTCAATGGGGTTTCTCTGAAAAGCTTGGTCCTCTACTGTATGCAGAAGATGAAGGTGAGGTGTTCCTTGGTCGTAGCGTGACTCAGACTAAGCATGTATCTGACGATACGGCGAAGTTGATTGATGATGAAGTTCGTCAGATCATTGACCGCAACTATGACCGTGCGAAGAAGATTCTTCAAGAAAACATGGATATCATGCATGCGATGAAAGATGCGCTGATGAAGTATGAAACCATTGATGCTCGTCAAATTGATGATTTAATGGAGCGCAAAGCTGAAATTCGTGAGCCTGCGGGTTGGAGTGATAACTCAACTAGCAAACCTGAAGACAGCGAGAAGCCTCAAGCAAAGCCAGAAGTTAAAGAAGAAGCAACGGACGCTGCGAAAGATGCAGAAAAGTCTAGCTCTCCAGAAGCGACTTCTAGCGAAGCGCCTGAAAAGAAAGACTCTGAATAAAGAGTGTTGATAATAATAAACCCCGAGTTATCTCGGGGTTTTTGTGTTTATGATGATGATTACAGCAAATAACAAATCTTTAGATCTTTCCCGTCCACATGTTATGGCCATTCTAAATGTGACTCCGGATTCCTTTTCGGATGGTGGTAAATACAACTCGATTGAACTCGCCCTTGCTCAAGTTGATAAAATGATAAAGGCTGGTGTAAGCATTGTTGATGTTGGTGGGGAGTCGACAAGGCCTGGCGCGCCAGATGTGTCTTTAGAAGAAGAACTTCGACGTGTTGTCCCAGTAATCAAGGCCATTCGTGAAAAGTACGATGTGTGGATTTCGGTCGATACCAGTAAAGCGGAAGTTATGCGTCAAGCTATTGATGCTGGTGCAGATTTGATCAATGACATTCGATCTTTGCAAGAACCTGGTGCTCTCGAAGTCGCAGCAGAAGCAAAGCTTCCAATTTGTCTGATGCATATGAAAGGTCAACCTAGAACCATGCAAGTTGCGCCTCATTATGATGATGTGATGAGCGACGTATCTGCCTTTCTAGAAGAACGTATCGCGGCATGTGAAGCGGCAGGGATTGATAAATCCCAACTGATTCTCGATCCTGGATTTGGCTTTGGCAAAACGATAGAACACAATTATCATATGCTCGCTCATCTTGAAAAGTTTCATGAATTCGGCCTGCCAATTTTGGCTGGCATGTCTCGTAAATCAATGATTTTTAAATTGTTGGATAAGCCAGCGGCTGAATGTACAAATGCGAGTGTCGTTTGCGCTACGATTGCAGCAATGAAAGGCGCGCAGATCATTCGTGTGCATGACTTTGAAGAGACAATCGAAGCAATGAAAGTTGTTGAGGTGACGAAAAACAATATTTAAAAATAATAAAGGAAAGTTTATGTCGAATAAAAGACGTTACTTTGGTACTGACGGTGTGCGCGGTAAAGTAGGACAATACCCAATCACTCCGGACTTCGTACTTAAGCTTGGCTGGGCGGCTGGTCGTGTACTAGCAAAACAAGGCACAAAGAAAGTTATTATAGGTAAAGATACGCGTATCTCCGGTTATATGCTTGAATCTGCATTAGAAGCAGGCCTTGCGGCAGCGGGACTTAAAGCAACATTTACTGGTCCAATGCCAACTCCAGCAGTGGCATATTTAACTCAAACTTTCCGCGCAGAGGCGGGGATTGTGATTTCTGCATCGCATAACCCATATTACGACAACGGCATTAAATTCTTTTCTTCTGAAGGTACTAAGCTACCTGACGATATCGAGTTGGCGATTGAAGCTGAGCTGGATAAAGACATTGAATGTGTTGAGTCTGCAGAACTTGGTAAAGCCACTCGTCTAAATGACGCTGCAGGCCGTTACATCGAATTCTGTAAGAGTACTTTCCCATCTGAATTGAGTCTCGCAAACTTTAAAATCGTGGTAGATTGTGCGCACGGTGCAACGTACTACATTGCTCCAAATGTCTTCAAAGAGCTTGGCGCAGAAGTTATTGCAATGGGCGTAGAGCCTAACGGCATCAACATTAATGAAGAAGTGGGCGCAACAGATGTTCGTGCGCTTCAAAAGCGTGTCGTTGAAGAGCAAGCGCACCTTGGTTTAGCATTTGATGGTGATGGTGACCGTATCATTATGGTCGATCACCTTGGCAACAAAGTCGATGGCGACCAAATTGCTTACATTATTGCTCGTGATGCTCTTCGTCGTGGCGAGCTAAAGGGTGGTGTCGTTGGTACGTTGATGACTAACTTGGGCATGGAAAATGGCTTAAAGCAGCTAGGCATTCCATTCGTACGTGCCGCTGTTGGTGACCGTTATGTCATGGAACAACTGCTAGAAAAAGGCTGGAAAATTGGTGCTGAAAACTCAGGCCATGTGATCTTATTAGATAAAGTCACCACGGGCGATGCGATTGTTGCAGCACTGCAAGTGCTTGCTTCTGTCGTTGGCAGCGATATGTCTTTGCATGAGCTATCGCAAGGCATGACGTTGTATCCTCAGGTTCTAGAAAATGTCCGCTTTGCAGGGGAAAGTAATCCTCTTGAAGCTCAAGCAGTACTAAACGCCGTCGCCGAAGTAGAAGCTACGCTGGGTGATAAAGGACGTGTATTGCTGCGTAAATCTGGCACAGAGCCTTTGATTCGCGTTATGGTGGAAGGTGAGGATGGCGAGTTAGTTCAAAGCTCTGCATTGAAAATTGCCGAAGCTGTAAAAGCAAGTTGTTAATCATTGCGTTAAAGTGTGCAGTGTATGAAAAGGGCATCTTTTGCCCTTTTTTTGAGCGCTTAGCGCATTGGCATTGATTTTTTACTAATTTTCCCTTGTCAGCGTTACCGGCTTTCGCTAGTATTGCTCCGCCTCCCGTTAGGAGGTCGCTAGCCTTGTTCAATTATGATTTATTCTCTTGAACGGCGCTGGCTCAACAATTTGGAACATAGGTGGAAAAAATGTTTTCAGTTCTACTTGTGATTTACCTGTTGGCAGCGCTTGGTGTGATTGGCCTTGTGTTGATTCAACAAGGTAAAGGCGCAGATATGGGAGCCTCGTTCGGTGCTGGTGCTTCAAACACAGTGTTTGGTGCTGGCGGCTCAGGTAATTTCTTAACCCGAACAACTGCTATTTTAGCAACCGTATTCTTTATCGTTAGCTTGTTGCTTGGTCGTATGTCTACGCACAAGATTGAATCACAATGGGTAGACCCAACATTAGGTCAACCAGTTGTTGAACAAGTTAAGGATGCAGCGAGTGAAGTTCCAGCCCCTGCGGGTGATGAAATTCCTCAATAAGCTGTAAGGTTTTGATGCCGAGATGGTGAAATTGGTAGACACGCTAGCATGAGGTGCTAGTGCCTTAGGTGTGAGGGTTCGAGTCCCTCTCTCGGCACCATGTATTTACAAACTTGTAAATCACTTGTTTGCGAGTATAATGCTCAGCAAGTCGGACGCGGGGTGGAGCAGCTTGGTAGCTCGTCGGGCTCATAACCCGAAGGTCGTCGGTTCAAATCCGGCCCCCGCAACCAATCTCTTTCTTTAAGAAGAAATCGTAGATTGGCAAGTTTGCGTAGTGCTAACCACACTACGAGTTAAGAGAAGCATTTGTTGGCTATTCTTAACGTATCAGGGTCCAGCAGCATAAAACCCCGACTATCGGGGTTTTTTGTTATCTGAGCTTTTTGAAATAGCTCAGAGACTGCTTGGTTTTTTGATTGGGCTCTGAGCCCTTTTTTTGTTTCTGGAGTGGTTAAATGACTGGTTTAGAAAGACAACTTACTGAAATGCTTGAAGCACCAGTAGAGGCATCAGGCTATGAGTTGGTTGGATTAGAATTCATTCGTGCAGGCGCGCACTCAACGTTACGCATCTACATTGACCATGAAAATGGTATTAACGTGGACGACTGTGCAGAAGTTAGCCACCAAGTTAGTGCGGTTTTAGACGTTGAAGATCCAATTTCTGTTGCTTACAGCCTAGAAGTGTCTTCTCCAGGTTTAGAAAGACCACTTTTTAAAGCAGCACATTACGAGCAATTTATTGGTCACGAGGTCAGCATCGTATTGAAAATGGCTGTAGCAAACCGTCGTAAGTGGAAAGGTATTATCCACGGCGTTGATGGCGAAACAGTGACAATTACTGTAGACGGTCAGCAAGAAGAGTTTGCTCTAAGTAACATTTCCAAAGCTAACCTGATCCCTAAATTTTAGTTCCCTAAAAAAGTTTAAGCTTAGAGGCTAAATACAATGAGTAAAGAAATTTTAGCGGTAGCAGAAGCGGTATCGAACGAAAAAGCGGTACCTCGTGAGCGTATCTTTGAGGCTCTTGAGATTGCTCTAGCAACTTCTACAAAGAAAAAATACGAAATCGAAATCGACGTACGTGTTGCCATTGACCGTAAAACTGGTGAGTTTGTGACTTACCGTCGTTGGTTAGTTGTTGATGATGTTGAGAACCCTACAAAAGAGATCTCATTAGAAGCAGCACAGTACGAAGATGACTCAATCGAACTTGGCGACTACGTAGAAGACGAAATCGAATCAGTAACGTTTGACCGTATTACGACTCAAACGGCTAAGCAAGTTATCGTACAAAAAGTTCGTGAAGCTGAACGTGCACAAATCGTTGAGCAGTTCATCGACAATGAAGGTGATCTAATCACTGGCGTTGTGAAAAAAGTAAACCGCGACACTATCGTGCTTGACCTTGGTAACAACGCTGAAGCGGTAATCCTACGTGATGACCAACTTCCTCGTGAAAACTTCCGTCCAGGCGACCGCGTTCGTGGCCTTCTTTACAAAGTCGCGCCAGAAGCACGTGGTTTCCAACTGTTCATCACTCGTTCTAAGCCTGAAATGCTGGCAGAACTATTCCGTGTTGAAGTGCCTGAAATCGCTGAAGATATTATCGAGTTGAAAGGCGCGGCACGTGATCCTGGTTCTCGCGCTAAGATCGCTGTCAAAACAAATGACAAACGTATCGACCCTGTAGGTGCGTGTGTTGGTATGCGTGGTGCACGTGTACAAGCTGTTTCTGGCGAACTTGGTGGTGAGCGTATCGATATTGTGCTTTGGGATGATAACCCAGCTCAATTCGTTATCAACGCAATGGCGCCAGCTGATGTTGCTTCTATCATCGTTGATGAGGATGCACACTCAATGGACATCGCAGTTGAAGCTGACAACCTAGCGCAAGCTATCGGTCGTAACGGTCAAAACGTGCGTCTAGCATCTCAGCTAACAGGTTGGGAACTGAATGTTATGACAGTTGCTGATCTTCAGAAGAAACACGCTGAAGAATCACAAGCATCTATTGAAAACTTCATGAAGTACCTAGATATTGAAGAAGACTTCGCTCAACTTCTTGTTGAAGAGGGTTTCTCAACGCTAGAAGAAATCGCATACGTGCCAGTTAACGAGCTACTAGAAATCGATGGTTTGAATGAAGAACTAATCGAAGAGCTTCGTGGACGTGCAAAAGATGCACTAACGACGATCGCACTAGCACAAGAAGAGTCTTTTGAAGGTCTAGAACCAGCTGAAGATCTGCTTGCACTTGAAGGTCTTGAGCGTGAGATGGCATTTAAATTGGCAGCGAAAGGTGTAGCGACACTGGAAGATCTTGCTGACCAAGGTATTGACGATTTAGAAGGTATCGAAGGCCTGACCGAAGAACGTGCAGGTGAGCTAATTATGGCCGCACGTAACATCTGTTGGTTCGGCGAAGAAGCATAATTTTCGGCAAGGAGGAAGCGGCATGACACAATTAACAGTTAAAGCACTGAGTGATGAGATTGGTACGCCAGTCGACCGCTTGATTGAACAACTTGCTGACGCTGGCATTAAAAAGGCGAGCTCTGACAATGTTACTGATGAAGAGAAGCAGAAGCTTCTCTCTCATCTAAAGAAAGAACACGGTGATAAATCAGGTGATTCAGAGCCGACTCGCCTTACGCTTCAGCGTAAAACTCGTAGTACACTTAGTGTGAACGCGGGTGGTGGTAAGAGTAAGAATGTTCAGGTTGAGGTGCGCAAAAAACGTACATACGTGAAGCGCAGCACAATTGAAGATGAAGCGAAACGTGAAGCTGAAGAAGCAGCACAACGTGAAGCAGAAGAAGCAGCAAAACGTGCAGCAGAAGAAGCTGCAAAACGTGAAGCTGAAGAAGCTGCAAAACGTGAAGCTGAAGAAGCTGCAAAACGTGAAGCGGAAGAAAAAGCGAAACGTGAAGCTGAAGAAAAAGCGAAGCGAGACGTAGATACGAATGCACAACGCAATGCTGAAGAAAAAGCAAAGCGTGATGCTGAAGAGAAAATTAAGCAAGAAGCAGCGCGAAAAGAGGCCGACGAGCTTAAACGTCGTCAGGAAGAAGAAGCTAAGCGTAAGGCTGAAGAGGAAAGTCAGCGCAAGCTTGAAGAAGCTCGCGAATTGGCTGAAAAGAATAAAGAGCGTTGGTCTGCTGCAGAAGAGAAAAAGGGTGATATGGAAGATACAGATTACCATGTAACGACTTCACAATACGCACGTGAAGCCGAAGATGAAGCAGATCGCAAAGTAGAGAGCGGTCGTCGTAAGAAGAAAAAAGCTTCAGGTAAAGACGACCAAGCTCGCGGTGGCCGTAACAACCAACGTGGCGGTAGAGGTCGTAAAGGCAAACTTGCTAAACCGACTTCAATGCAGCATGGCTTTGATAAGTCAGCAACGGTTGCTAAGCAAGACGTTGTAATTGGCGAAACGATCGTTCTATCAGAACTTGCTAACAAGATGTCGGTTAAAGCGACAGAAGTTATCAAAGTAATGATGAAGATGGGCGCTATGGCGACTATCAACCAAGTGATCGACCAAGAAACAGCACAACTTGTTGCTGAAGAAATGGGCCATAAAGTAGTTCTTCGTAAAGAGAACGAACTGGAAGAAGCGGTACTATCTGACCGTGACACTAACGCGGAAGCAGTTCCACGTGCTCCAGTTGTTACTATCATGGGTCACGTTGACCACGGTAAAACGTCAACACTTGACTACATCCGTCGCACACACGTTGCTTCTGGCGAAGCGGGTGGTATTACTCAGCACATTGGTGCGTACCACGTTGAAACAGACAACGGCATGATCACGTTCCTTGATACTCCTGGACACGCAGCGTTTACTGCAATGCGTGCTCGTGGTGCTCAAGCGACAGATATCGTTGTTCTTGTAGTTGCAGCAGACGATGGCGTAATGCCACAAACAGTAGAAGCGATTCAGCACGCGAAAGCGGCAGGCGTTCCTCTAATTGTTGCTGTGAACAAGATCGATAAAGAAGGCGCGAACCCAGATAACGTTAAGAATGAGCTTGCTCAATACGATGTTATTCCTGAGGAGTGGGGCGGTGAGAACATCTTTGTTCACATCTCTGCGAAACAGGGTACAAACGTTGACGCTCTTCTAGAAGCAATCCTTCTTCAATCTGAAGTTCTAGAACTTACAGCAGTGAAAGAAGGCATGGCGTCTGGTGTTGTTGTTGAATCTCGTCTAGATAAAGGTCGTGGTCCAGTTGCAACAGTACTTGTTCAATCAGGTACACTAAACAAAGGCGACATCGTTCTTTGTGGTCAAGAATACGGCCGTGTTCGTGCAATGCGTGATGAGCTAGGTAAAGAAATTACTTCGGCTGGCCCATCTATCCCTGTAGAGATCCTAGGTCTTTCAGGTGTACCATCTTCAGGTGATGAAGCAACAGTAGTTCGTGACGAGCGTAAAGCGCGTGAAGTAGCTAACTACCGTGCTGGTAAGTTCCGTGAAGTGAAACTTGCTCGTCAGCAGAAATCTAAACTAGAGAACATGTTCTCTAACATGACTGCTGGTGAAGTTGCTGAACTTAACGTTGTACTTAAAGCAGACGTTCAAGGTTCTGTAGAAGCAATCGCAGATTCACTAGTTAAGCTATCTACTGACGAAGTTAAAGTGAACATCGTTGGTTCTGGTGTTGGTGGTATTACGGAAACTGACGTAGTACTAGCGGAAGCTTCAAACGCAATCATCCTTGGCTTTAACGTTCGTGCAGATGCTTCTGCTCGCCGTGCTGTAGAAGCCGCAGCTGTTGACTTACGTTACTACTCAATCATTTACCAATTGATTGACGAAGTTAAACAAGCAATGGGCGGTATGCTTGCTCCAGAATTCAAGCAAGAGATCATTGGTCTTGCTGAAGTTCGTGACGTGTTTAAGTCACCGAAACTGGGCGCTATCGCTGGTTGTATGGTTACAGAAGGTGTGATCAAGCGTAACAACCCAATCCGTGTACTACGTGATAACGTTGTTATTTACGAAGGTGAACTAGAGTCACTACGTCGTTTCAAAGATGACGTTCAAGAAGTTAAGAATGGCTACGAATGTGGTATCGGCGTTAAGAACTACAATGATGTTCGCGTTGGTGACCAAATCGAAGTCTTCGAAATCGTTGAAATTAAACGTACTCTAGACTAATTGACTAAAATTACTAATATTGTCTTTGAAAGATAAGTAGTAATTGGTTGTTGAATACACCATGGGGGGCTGGCTTTGACCAACCCCCCATTCTTTCTATATAAGAGTAAAGATATGTCAAAAGAATTTAGCCGCACGCAGCGCGTTGCACAGCAGCTGCAAAAAGAACTAGCGATGATCCTTCAACGTGAAGTTCGTGACTCACGCCTTGGCATGGTAACGATCTCAGACGTAGAAGTTTCTCGTGACCTAGCTTACGCAAAAGTATTTGTGACCTTCCTATGTGTGGGCGAGCAAACACCAGAATCATGTCTAGCAGCGCTACGTGAGCACGAAGTGCACATTCGCATGATGTTAGGTAAGCGCATTCGCCTACGTCTAACGCCAGAAATCCGCTTCCATTATGACAATACGCTTGTTGAAGGTATGCGTATGTCTAACCTAGTGTCTGAAGTGGTAAGCTCAGACAAGAAAAAGCAAAAAGACTCTGGTCGTGAGGACGAAGAATAATGGCTCGTCGTCGTAAAGGTCGTCCAATTAATGGCGTTATACTGTTGGACAAACCAACAGGCATCTCTTCCAATGATGCACTGCAAAAAGTAAAGCGAATCTACTTTGCTGAGAAAGCAGGCCACACTGGTGCCTTGGACCCATTAGCGACAGGCATGCTGCCAATTTGCTTGGGTGAAGCGACGAAGTTTTCTCAATTTCTTCTAGATTCTGATAAACGCTACCGTGTGATCGCAAAGCTTGGTGAACGTACCAACACGTCTGACTCGGATGGTGAAGTCGTAGAGACACGTCCAATCGATGTTACGTTAGACAAGCTAGAAGCGTGCATTGAGAAGTTCCGTGGCGAATCTGATCAAGTACCTTCCATGTTTTCAGCGTTGAAATATCAAGGGAAACCCTTGTATGAATACGCTCGCAAAGGCATCGAAGTTCCGCGTGAATCTCGTAAGATCACGGTATACGAGATTGTTCTTCACCGTTTTGAAGGCGATGAAGTCGAGATGGAAGTTCATTGCTCAAAAGGTACCTACATTCGTACCATCGTGGATGACCTAGGCGAAATGTTAGGTTGTGGTGCGCACGTAACTATGCTTCGACGCACTGGTGTTGCGAAATACCCTTACGAGAAGATGGTGACACTTGAGCAACTGAATGAGTTACTAGAGCAAGCACACCGTGAAGAACGGGCTCCTCGAGAACTACTGGACCCATTGCTGTTACCAATGGATACAGCGGTAGAAGACTTACCAGAAGTCAACTTAGTGCCTGAACTGGCGGATATGGTTCAGCATGGGCAACCTGTTCAAGTATTTGGTGCGCCCACCGAAGGCTCACTTCGCCTTACCATGGGTGAAGAGCGTTTGTTTATTGGCGTAGGCGAAATGAATGAAGATGGCAAAATTGCTCCTAAGCGATTGGTCGTGTTTCGAGATGACGTCGCATCCAAGTAAATGATTGAAAATACCGACCTGAGTGTCGGTATTTTTATATTGCACGAGATAGGAAATTTCCCTATAATCCGCGCTTCGCGTAGCGGCTGAATCAGAGATTGGCTGCTACAACTTTAAACCTACTCTTATTAGGAGAGAATTATGTCTCTGAATGCAGAAACTAAAGCAGCAATCGTTGCAGAATACGCACAAGGCGAAGGCGACACTGGTTCACCAGAAGTTCAAGTAGCTCTACTTACAGCTTCTATCAACCACCTACAAGGTCACTTCAAAGCGCACAAAGGCGATCACCACAGCCGTCGTGGTCTTCTACGCATGGTTTCTCGTCGTCGTAAGCTTCTAGATTACCTAAAAGGTAAAAACCTAGCTCGCTACCAAGACCTAATCAAACGTCTAGGCCTACGTCGCTAATCAGCGACTGCATAGCAGTTTGTCTAAAAAGGGGCTTTATGCCCCTTTTTTGTTGCCTAAATTTAGCCAAATTAGACTTATGCCGTTATAATACTGGCGGCTAAACCTCGTAAGAGGTTTTCTCAAAAGCTCATAGCATTACAGTCAACCACGTCGACCAAAAGGTCGCGACTATTCAAAAGGAATTTCCGAGTTTCTTTTTACTAGTCGCGATTCGTAATGCCTTGAGTGTCAATTAACACATCTAAGATTTCTTTAAGCACTAAAGGAAGATTAGAAACAAGGAATAACAATGTTCGAAAAACCAGTTGTTAAAACGTTCCAGTACGGTAACCACACAGTTACTTTAGAAACTGGCGTTATTGCACGTCAAGCTACAGCAGCAGTTATGGTCACAATGGATGATACGTCTGTATTCGTATCTGTTGTAGGTAAAAAAGAAGCCGTTGCAGGTCAAGACTTCTTCCCACTAACGGTTAACTACCAAGAGCGTACTTACGCTGCGGGTAAAATCCCAGGCGGTTTCTTCAAGCGTGAAGGTCGTCCTTCTGAAGGCGAAACGCTAACAGCTCGTCTAATCGACCGTCCAATCCGTCCGCTATTCCCAGACGCGTTTAAAAACGAAGTTCAGGTTATCGCGACAGTAATGTCTGTAAACCCAGATGTTCAGCCAGATATCGTTACAATGATCGGTACTTCTGCTGCTCTTGCTATCTCGGGCATTCCATTCAACGGCCCTATCGGTGCGGCGCGTGTCGGTCATATCGATGGTCAGCTTGTACTTAACCCTAGCCAGACTGAACTAGAAACTTCTAAGCTTGATCTTGTTGTTGCTGGTACAGAATCAGCCGTACTGATGGTTGAATCAGAAGCGGACAACCTAACTGAAGAAGAAATGCTAGCAGCGGTTGTTTACGGTCATGATCAACAACAAGTTGCTATCAAAGCTATCAACGAATTCAAAGCAGAAGTGGCAACTCCTGCTTGGGATTGGGTTGCTCCTGAAGAAAACACAGCGCTTAAAGATAAGATTGCTGAGCTAGCAGAAGCGAAGCTTGTTGAGGCTTACAAAATCACTGAGAAGATGGCTCGTTACGACCGTATCAATGAGATCGCTGCGGAAGTAAATGAAGTTCTTCTTGCTGAAGATCCTGAAGCGGATACAAAAGAAATCCACACTATCTTCCATGATCTAGAGAAAACAGTTGTACGTCGTAGCATTATCGCGGGTAACCCTCGTATTGATGGCCGTGAAAAAGACATGGTTCGTGCACTAGATGTACGCACTGGTGTTCTTCCTCGCACACACGGTAGCGCACTATTCACTCGTGGTGAAACTCAGGCTATCGTGACGGCAACTCTAGGTACTCAGCGTGATGCTCAAATCATTGATGAGCTAACAGGCGAGCGTAAAGATCACTTCCTACTACACTACAACTTCCCTCCATACTGTGTAGGTGAGACTGGTTTTGTAGGTTCTCCTAAGCGTCGTGAAATCGGCCACGGTAAACTGGCTAAACGTGGTATCGCAGCAGTAATGCCATCAGTAGATGAATTCCCATACACAGTACGTGTTGTATCGGAAATCACTGAATCTAACGGTTCATCTTCAATGGCTTCTGTATGTGGTACGTCTCTTGCGCTTATGGACGCAGGTGTGCCAATCAAGTCTTCTGTTGCGGGTATCGCAATGGGCCTTGTTAAAGAAGGCGACGACTTCGTTGTTCTTTCTGACATCCTTGGTGACGAAGACCATCTAGGTGATATGGACTTTAAAGTAGCAGGTACTAACACTGGTATCACTGCTCTTCAAATGGACATCAAGATCGAAGGCATCACTAAAGAAATCATGCAAATTGCGCTTAACCAAGCTCAAGGCGCACGTAAGCACATCCTATCTGTAATGGATGAAGCAATCTCTGGTGCTCGTGAAGACATCTCTGAATTTGCTCCTCGTATTCACACAATGAAGATCAGCGCAGAGAAGATCAAAGACGTTATCGGTAAAGGTGGTGCAGTTATCCGAGCTCTAACTGAAGAGACTGGTACAACTATCGAAATCGAAGACGACGGTACTATCAAGATTGCTGCAACTGAAGGCACTGCTGCGAAAGAAGCTATCCGCCGTATCGAAGAGATCACTGCTGAAGTTGAAGTTGGCCGTATCTACACGGGTAAAGTTGCACGTCTAGCTGACTTCGGTGCATTTGTAACGGTTCTTCCAGGCAAAGATGGTCTGGTACACATTTCTCAAATCGCAGAAAAACGTGTTGAGAAAGTGTCTGACTACCTAGCTGAAGGCCAAGAAGTTCAAGTTAAAGTTCTTGAAATCGACCGCCAAGGCCGTGTACGTCTAAGCATGAAAGAAGCGGTAGAAAAGCCAGCTGAAGAAGCTGCTGCTGAAGCACCAGCTGCGAAAGACGAGTAAGACAAAATGAGACTTTCAGCCTTTTATTAGATTAAGGGCCTGAAAGCATGTTATAAAAGGGGAGCATTTTCGCTCCCCTTTTTTTGGTTTATTTCGACGCATTAACCTCAAACGAGGTTATCGCCTATATTGCATTAAGAGAAATAAATTTTGAGCGGTCCAAACAGGAGTATCAATTAGTGAAATGGTTTCAAACCGCAAGTTTATGTGTTGCTATCGCGCTGACCGGTTGTGCAAATACTTCTCAGCAATCAGCACAAAAGTGGCTATATCCACCGATGGCGGTGCCACTTCAGCCTAGCGTTCAACAAGAAGTACAAATCGCGCGTTTATCGCAGTTGCTACAACGTCCTGATCTCAGTGATGAAGTACGCGCTAAAATGCATTATGAGCGCGGTAGCTACTACGATAGCGTTGGTTTGCGTGATCTTGCCCGTTTGGACTTTAACCAGTCTTTGCAGTTGAATCCTGCTCAACCGGATATCTTCAATCTTTTGGGGGTGTATTTCACCCAAGTGGGGGAGTTTGACGCGGCTTATGAAGCGTTTGACTCGACCATAGAGTTGGCTCCGGATAATACCTATGCTGAGCGCAACCGTGCGATTGCACTGTATTATGGTGGCCGAATCGATCTCGCTTTAGAAGATATGACCAAGCACTATCAAGAAATGCCAACGGATCCTTTTCGTTCATTATGGCTGTACATCATCGAAGCTGAGCAAAATCCAGAGCAAGCAAAAGCCAATCTTCAACAGCGTTATTTACGAGATCGTAGTGAAGAGTGGGGATGGGTTCTTGTTGCTATCATGCTACGAGACGTCTCGGACGAAGACGCTCTTAAAGCTATTATGGATGGAACGAGAGAGAACTATCGCCTAGCTGAACGATTGACGGAAACGTATTTCTACCTTGGAAAGCGTAATCAGCTTGAAGGTGACATCGCAAGTGCCATCTCACTTTATAAGCTCGCGATTTCGTTCAATGTTTATGATTATGTTGAGCACCGGTATTCCTTCTTGGAACTGGCACAAATCTACGATCAATTACAGCAAGACAGATTAGCCAAGCTAAAGGCCGCTAAGAAGCAGGAAATTGAATGATTTAGAGCCGCTCGATGAGAGCGGCTTTTTTATGATTGAACTTGATGAGTGACTCATTTAAAATAGTTAGCCTTGCTAACTAAGTGGTGGTGGCTTTTATGGCACTAGAAGAAAGCTTGATTGATTTAGAGCGTTTTTGCGCCAAAGCTTGGCGTGTTTATGCCAAAGAAGATCCGTTATCACATCTAAGCTTTAATGAGTTCGATTATTTACGTGTGATTCAGGTTTACCCTGAGGGTGTACGAATAACCGATCTTGCAGAAGAGTTGCAAGTGACTAAGCCTTCCGCATCGACAATGGTTGTTCGTTTGGAAAAAAAGGGTTTAGTGAAACGCATCGCATGTAATGAGGATGCCCGTGCTAAGCGTGTATTGCTGACAGAAGAAGTCGCAGAAAAAATGTCTTTGGAGCAGGTGGTTTACAAAGATATCTCTGAACAAATGATGCAACAATTAAATCAGCAAGAAGCTGAGCAGTTACAAGCTTTACTGAATAAAGCATTGAGCAATAAGTCATTTTAAATTAAACCAAAGGCCTCCGCTGTACGCATTAGCCTTTGGTGTTTCATTTTTCTTTTATTTAATTTAACTATTTAGTTAGTCTTGCTAATTAAATGGTTAGCTTTGCTAACTACTGGTGGCAGTCATGCAAAACTCAATTTATAGACAGTTTTGGAAATATACGATTCCAACCGTCGCAGCAATGCTCGTGAACGGTTTATATCAAATAGTTGATGGCATTTTTATTGGCCGTTATGTTGGTGCTGACGGATTAGCAGGGATCAATGTTGCGTGGCCGATCATCGGTTCCATCCTTGGTATAGGGATGATGATTGGCGTGGGGACTGGTGCGCTAACGTCGATTAAGCAAGGAGAAAACGATCATGAGGGCGCGAAGCGTATTTTAACGACCGGATTGGGGTTGTTAGCGATATTGATGCCGGTCGTTGCTACCATATTGTTCTATTTTGCCGATGAATTTATTCGCTGGCAGGGGGCGGAAGGGCGAGTGTTTGAACTCGCGCTGCAATATCTGCATATTCTGATTGTCGCGTGCGTATTTACGCTAGGCTCTATCGCGGTTCCATTTCTTTTACGCAATGACGACAGCCCGAACTTAGCAACGATGCTGATGGTCATCGGTGCTGTCATTAATATTGTATTAGACTACGTATTTATTGCTTGGTTGGGGTGGGAGTTAACCGGAGCGGCCATTGCTACAGCGCTGGCACAATTGGTGGTAACCGTGCTTGGTATTGGTTACTTCTTTACTTCAAAAGCGACCTTACGCCTTCGAATCAGTGACTTTAAGGTTCAAGTTGATGTTGCACCAAAGATTATAATGATCGGTACATCTAGCTTCTTTATGTACGCGTACGGCTCTGTGATGGTGGCAATGCACAACGCATTATTTGCTCAGTACGGAAGTGCAATGTTGATCGGGGCGTATGCCATTTTGGGATATATCGTGACGGTTTACTATCTGATTGCAGAGGGAATCGCGAACGGTATGCAACCTCTAGTGAGTTTCAATCACGGGGCGCGCAACCAGGCGAACGTCAGGAAATTACTGCAAGTCGCAATGGGGACATCTATGCTTGGTGGTGTAGCGTTTGTGGGTTTGATGAACCTTTTCCCGTACGAGTTGGTCTCGGTGTTTAACAATGCTGATCAACAGTTGATTGATAGCACGGTGATCGGGATTCGTTTACACATGTTTGCGTTGTTCCTAGATGGCTTTTTAGTCGTGGCGGCTGCGTACTACCAATCGGTAAACAAAGGCAGCAAAGCCATGTTTGTGACACTAGGCAACATGTTGGTTCAACTGCCGTTTTTATTCGTTATGCCGAAACTGTTTGGCGTGACAGGCATTTGGCTGGCTTTCCCATTGTCCAATATTGCGCTGAGTTTAGTTGTGGTCAGTATGTTGTGGCGGGACGTGAAAAAGCTGCTAAACGAAACTTCGGCTGAGCCAACAGTGCAAGCCTGTTAACAATGGCTGATAGAGAAAAGCGAGGTTGGGCCTCGCTTTTCTTTTTTGGGGAGCTAAATGTTTTTTACTTCTAAGCCAGCTAGCTGATGCCAATAGCCATTGCATTGGCGGCTTTCAAGTTTTTCAGGGTTGTCGCCGTGCTCGTTTGAGCGAAAATGCTCTAACTCAGAAAGTGTACTCACACCGAGAGGACTTAATCGGACCACATCAACCAGGCCTTGCATACTTGGTAAGTCATTGATCAGGTTATAACAATACCCTGATTGCGTTTGAATGCCGTTAAGGTTAAAGACTTCTTGCCCTTCTTGGCTACTGACCTGGATTCCCGTAGGGTATTTGATACAGCAGGTTTCGCAATCGTCTTTCGCTCGGTTTTCAGCTCGGGCTGTGAAACAGCGAGCGGAATACGCTAAAGGTAAATAACCGTGGCTAAATACCTCAACTTCAAACTTGTTACGAATACCCAGGTCGTCACACTGAACTAAAGTATCGTTTAACCATTCGCGAGAGAGCTCGACAGGCATGCACCAACGCATCATACCTTGCTTCAAAAATAAGTTGAGCGTGTGTGCGTTATAAGTATTGATTGCAGGACCAACGACGAAAGGCACTTTATGCTCTGATGCTAATTGAACCGCCGATACGTCATTAGCCTCAATGGCGAAGTCACCGTTATTGATGTACTTCTTCATGATGTTTACTTCACTTGGTGCTTCCAGTAGCGCCATCGTAGAGATAACGACTTGCTTGCCAGAGGCAGATAAGTCTTTAGCGATTTCCAACCAGTGGGCTGGTTTCATTTCTCTGCGTTTAGAGCAAACCGATTCACCCAGGTAAATAATGTCTGCAGAGCTTTGTTTTGCTTGTTGGTAGAAGGCTTCTACATCTTGTTTTGGCCAAAAATAGAGTAGTGGGCCAAGTGCGTATTTCATTGAGTTATCCATCTTAACCTCTACTGCCATTTACGGTGGTAAGCACCTAGGGTGGTTTGCGTTCCTTCCGACACATTTGCGAGCGTCGCATCCCATGCGGCTTCAACTTGGTAAGCTTCTGGGTTGGCTTGGTAGCGATCAATCGCGGCTCGCCATGTTCGAGTGACTTGCTCTACGTAAGCTGGGCTGCGTTGGCGCCCTTCAATTTTTACAGATGCGACATTAGCGGCAAACAGTTCTGGCAGCATCGAAAGGGTGTTCAAACTGGTTGGCTCTTCCAGAGCATGATAGCGTTTTTTCTCACCATCAATTTCTGTTTCAAAACGACCTTTACAGAGTGTAGGGTAGCCTGCGTTTTCTCCTGCGCAGTAGCGGTCAATTAGGATGTTGTTTAGACGAGACTCAAGACCTTGATCAGTTTCTTGCCAACGAACGTATTTGGCAGGAGAACAGGCACCCACAGTGTTTGGGGACTCACCCGTCATGTATGATGACAAATAACAACGGCCTTCGGACATAATACAAAGGCTACCAAAAGCAAAGACTTCTAATTCGACATCGCTAGTGATGTTGCGCGAAAGCTGTTTCACCTGATGAATCGATAAGACGCGAGGTAGTACCACACGTTTTACGTTGAAGTTCTGTTTATAAAAATCAATGGCTGCGACGTTGGTCGCTGATGCTTGCACTGAAAGGTGTAGTTCCAGATCGGGATATTTGCGAGATGCATACTCCAGCACGGCAATGTCTGCAATAATCAGCGCATCCACACCCAGTGCCGCTGCATTGTCTACCGCGTTCGTCCAGCGCTCGAAGCCATTGGGATGAGCGAAGGTATTCAACGCGACATGAATTTTTTTGTCGCGGTCGTGAACGTATTGCACCGCTTTTTCTAACTTTTTGCCGTTAAAGTTGAGGCCAGCAAAGTGACGGGCGTTGGTATCATCTTTGAAGCCAATGTAGACGGCATCGGCACCGCAATCAATCGCAGTTTTTAACGCAGGCAGGTTACCCGCGGGACACAAGAGTTCCATATGCTCACAATCATTGAGAATAAAAAGGTGTCCGCATTTTATGAAGAATTATGAATAGCGAAATTGACCTAAGTTAGGTTTAGCTCAATAAAGTCGATATTTACCCCTTGAGAGTAAGGGTATCGAGTCGGGGTTAGTTCTTGTGACGACGATTCTGTACAAACAGCTCTTCAATTTCATGTTTTGGCTGTGGGCGATAAAAATGGAATCCTTGAATCGCATTACATTGAAGGTTAGAGAGCAAAGTAGCTTGCTGGTGGGTTTCCACCCCCTCGGCAACGACCGTCAAGTCGAGTGACTTACCCAGATTAATGATGTTTTCAATCACAGTGACCTGTTTGGGTAGCGTGTCGATATCGTTAATAAACGCGCGGTCGATTTTCAGCTCGTCGATAGGGAAGCGCGCTAAGTAGGAAAGGGAAGAGTAACCGGTACCAAAGTCATCGATAGAGAGGGCGAAGCCCAGTTTCTTAATCGCATTCAGCATTTGCAGTGTATGTTCGCTATCACTCATCACGGCACTTTCGGTTAGCTCGAAGGTAATGCAGCTTGGATCAAGCTCGGTAGTGCGAAGCAACTTTTCCATAAAGTCGATCAGCTGTGGATTACCAAATTGCTCGGGAGAGAGGTTGATAGCGACACGACCTGGCAGTATGCCTTGTTGTTTCCAACGTTTTACCGTATTGAAAACATCACGCATCACGACGCGTCCAAGGTGTTCGATTAACCCTGCACGCTCGGCGACAGGAATGAATGAACCTGGGCTAATGTAACCTTCGACAGGGTGTTTCCAACGAACGAGCGCTTCGGCACCGTTAATGCTGAAGTCACGCGCGTTAACCTTTGGTTGATACCACACTTCTAAACCGTTCTGCTGCAATGCTTTTTGCAGTTCGATTTCAAGCCACAAACGCATGCGCGCTTCTTTGTTCATCTGGTCATTAAATTTGATCAGGCGATTTCGGCCACGATCTTTGGCTTCATACATCGCAGTATCAGCATTTTGTAGCAGGATTCGCGCATCTTGCCCGTCTTCAGGGTAACGAACGCTACCAATTGAGCACGCAAGGCGTTTACTGAAGTGGTGCAAGTCGAAAGGCTGGTTGATCAACGAGATAATGCGATCTGACAAAATTTCAGCCATGCGGGTATTTTCTGGTTCTGGCAGAATGACGCCAAACTCATCGCCACCCAAATGACCAATAATCGCTTGATTTGGCAGTAATCGTTTAAGACGGGCCGATACCTCTTGAATCACTTTATCGCCAATGTGGTGACCAAGTGAGTCATTAATGTTTTTGAAGTTATCGATATCCAAATAGAACACCAGAAGCGGCGTTTGCTTTTTGATCAGCTGTTCCAAACGTTTGGTAAAACCAAAGCGGTTGTACAGTTTGGTGAGCGAATCAATATGTATGTCTTCATTCGATGCAGAAGACAAATTCTTAGGTGTATCGTCAGCGTCTTGGATCAAGATGATTTGAGACTCGCTGCCTAATATCGCCGTAGAATCTGCGTGTAACTGAACTTTTCGTTCAAAGCCACATCTCGCGCTGGTTAAGCAAACAAAAGGCTTTTCAGAAATTAATGTACTCAAACGATGACTAAACACTTTCTTGCTGTTTTCATCGATGAATAAACGGCTGAGCTCTTCGCCTAGCAACTCATGGGGAGAGTTCAGTCCCAGAAGGCGTGCTGATGCAGGGTTGGCAGAGATGATAATGTCATCTTCGATAAGCAGCAGACCGTCAGGCAGTAGTTGTGTTAATTTCGCAAACTTACTTTCGGACTCCTCTAAGGAGCGTACGAGGATCTGCTTTTCTGAAGTATCCACGGCGTGAAAAACGACAAAGCGAATTTCGTTACCTTCAAAAACCGGTGACAGACTAAAGTGCAGGCTGGTTTCAAGGTCGGTTTCATCGAGGGTGATTTCGGCTTCGACATGCGTTCCTTTGAATGCACGCTGATAGTAAGGGGCCAGCTTTTTATAAAACTGCTCACCCAGTACCTGGCAATCGTTTAAGCCGATGATTTCCTCATGACTTAAACCTGCGATATCGCAGTAACGGTCACTTACCATTCGATAATTGTGTTTTTTATCAAGAATGGCAAAGAAGAAAGGGCTATTTGAGGTTAGCGTGGCAAACCAATGTTTTAATTGCTGGGAAGGCATTAGGGTATTACCGATCTCCAATGAGCCAGATTATTCGTCCGTGTATAAAAAGCGACACCCTGATAAGCCTGCGGCGGTCTACTATCAAGTCCAGTATCGCTTGCCATTAAAGGGCTCGCGGTTTTAACTTTACAGTCGACAATCACATGGATACGCTCAGATAACTATAACTTTGAAAATTCGGTTGTAAAAGTGTTTATCCACCTGTTCGCATCAATAATACACGTAACTTCAAAAAAAGAAGCGTTAGTGAACAATAATCCACCAATCTAAAATAAGCACTTTATTGATACATAACAGTAATCTCATTGCCACGATTGCTTAATATAGGCAACCTAATGACAAAGTAACGGATAATGAACGTGTTAAACAAGATTCGCAGTCAACTAGTAAAGAACGCAGCTAACATTTTGCGTTCTCCAGTCCAGTTATTACCACAGCCAATTCAGCAAAAAGCATTGCTGGAGGGGCTAAAAATGGTGTTTAAAGAAGCCTTGGAAGATGGTGACTTTGAGTTCCTTGAAGACAAGTGGTTAAAAGTTGCGATTAAAGACTTGAACTTAGCATGGTACATCAGCTATCAAGACGAAAAATTAGTGGTAGCTGAAAAACCAGTTCAGGAAGATGTGAGTTTTAGTGGTAATCTAAACGACCTAGTACTGATTGCTGGTCGTAAAGAAGACCCTGACACACTGTTCTTCCAACGTCGCCTTTCAATTGAAGGCGATACTGAGCTTGGCTTAGAAGTGAAAAACTTAATGGACAGTGTCGACTTAGAGCAGTTACCGAAAGCAATGCAAGTCGCTTTGAATCAATTGGCTGATTTTGTTCAGAAAGGGGTTCAAGCGCCAGCACAACCAACCGGAGTAGCGAATGCTTATTCGAACTGAAGCCCCTGCGGACATTCTTACCATTGACCGCTTATTGAAACACGCCTTCCCGACGGAAGCTGAAGCTAAGCTTGTGATGCGTTTGCGCGAAAACAGCAAATTCACACTTTCCTTAGTCGCGTGTACAGATGAGGGAGAGGTGATAGGCCATGCTTTATTTAGCCCAGTGACCTTAAATGGTGAAGATTTGTCGTGGCAAGGGCTGGCGCCATTGGCTGTTCATGAAGATTACCGTCGCCAAGGCATCGCTGCAGAGTTGATCAAAGAAGGTTTTGATTCACTGCGTGATTTTGGCTATCCAGTGTGTGTGGTGTTGGGCGATCCTGATTATTACGCGCGCCAGGGCTTTCAATCATGCGACGAGATGGGATTCGAATGCGCTTGCGATGTTCCTAAAGGTGCATTTCGTATCGCAGAGTTGGTCGAAGGTCAATGTGCCGGACGCTCCGGACGCATAGATTACGCGCCAGAGTTCTCTGAACTGTAAATGAAAGAAGCCCACTAACTCAGTGGGCTTCTTTCTTAGTTCATTGAAAACTGAGATAGGGAGATTAAGATGACTGGTCACTTTTCTTCTTACCCCAAACCTCTATTTTTGCTTTCTTACTTAGCCCTAAAACATTGAGTTTTCTGCTGCCCCAACTACTGTAAGTCATTTCAATCTGTTTTAGCTTCGCTTCTTTTGAGCCAGGAAGGCTCCATGCACGAGTCGATAATCCACTTGTTAGCACACCCATAGAGGTTAGCTTTTTCTCACTACCGTCCGTCATCAAGACTTTTAAGTCGTTAATGTCTACCGTGCCCTGCACACATTTCAGTTTAATTTTACTGAAGCTGCGATTTCGAAATAGGCTATTTGGTGTCACGGTATCCGTTTCTGTTTGGAATTTGACGGTTTTCGTTGCAATCAGCTCCCACTCATCGCTGCTATTAGCAAAAACACTCATGCTGGTGGCGGCTACCAGTGCGCAAAGCAGCAGTGTAGGTAAGAATTTCATAATGTACCTCATATGTTATACCTACGGTATGGCCATTGTCATAGGCAGAACAGTTCAATCATTCCAATGTATTGAGGTGTTCCTTGAAGTCCTTTAGGTATAATCACGATTATTTGTTAGGATTGCCCTCGTTCAAATAGGTGACGGAAAATGTCAATTAACGAGAAACAGTATTTACACGAAATGGGCATCAGCACATGGGAGCTGGTACACCCAGATAGATTGGCAGGTTACCAATCGCCAAAAATCGATTTGCAAAGTTCTTGCAAACTCCTGTTGATCTCTCCGGTATGTCCAGAGAATGAGACGGCGGTTTTGTTTGAAAACATCCTAAAGAGTATGAAGTTAACGCTTGACCAAGCGTTACATATTGAGCCAGAGCGATTTCCATTACTTGGCCAGCACGAGCTTGAGTGGGTTTGGTTTGCTGGGTGTGAAGCCGAAGTATTGCCTGACACTAAACCGCTGACATCGCCATTGTTGCAAGATGTGGATGGGAATACCCAACAAAAACGTGCACTTTGGCAACAGATTTGTTCTTACAACAATTCGAGCAAATAAGCATTAATCCCCGTTTTACTGCAATTGGTATTGCATATGAACCCCTAGGTAAATAATGACAACTAAAATCTTACCAATGTGCGCTGAGCACTTAGATCAAGTTTGGCAAATTGAGCAGCAAGCACACTCGCATCCGTGGGCAGAGTCTTTGGTACGTGATTTATCCAGCCGTGGAGCATGTCATCATGTGATGCTCGATGGCGAGATGGTGATTGGCTACTTCTATGCGCAGAATATTGTCGGTGAAGTTACGTTGCTGAATATTGCTATCGCGCCGCATCTTCAGGGTAAAGGCTATGGTCAAAAACTGTTGGATGCGTTCTTAGAACATTGTGAGCAATCAAAAGCGGAGAGTGCTTGGCTTGAGGTGCGAGAGAGTAATAAGCCTGCTATTTATATTTATGAACAAGCTGGATTCAATGAAGTTGATCGACGTCATAACTATTACCCTGCGAAAACTGGCACGGGAAAAGAAGATGCGATCATTATGAGTTATCTCTTCTTTCACTAACGTTAACGCATCCCATAAGGGAAGTCGCCCCTAAAGCGATCAGTTGCCCCTGAGGCAATAATAAGCGAGAATACCGCGCAATATTGAATCTAAAAAGCGTGTTTGCTTTTCGAGCAAGCATTCAGACATCAAAGAAGACCAGTTTCATGTCAAATACACCTTTTCTAAGCGAAGTGTCTAAACGTAGAACGTTCGCTATTATTTCTCACCCGGATGCGGGTAAAACCACCATTACTGAAAAAGTCCTTTTATTCGGAAACGCGATTCAAAAAGCAGGTACGGTTAAAGGTCGTGGTAATGCACAGCACGCAAAATCAGACTGGATGGAAATGGAAAAGGAACGTGGTATCTCGGTAACCACGTCTGTGATGCAGTTCCCTTACAATGATTGCCTGGTAAACCTACTTGATACTCCTGGACACGAAGACTTCTCGGAAGATACATATCGTACTCTAACGGCAGTCGACTCGTGTTTGATGGTTATCGATGCTGCGAAAGGTGTCGAGGATCGTACTCGTAAGCTGATGGAAGTAACCCGTCTACGCGATACGCCAATCGTGACCTTTATGAACAAACTTGACCGTGACGTTCGTGATCCAATGGAAGTATTGGACGAAGTAGAAAACGAATTGGGCATGATGTGTGCGCCTATCACGTGGCCAATCGGCTGTGGTAAAGAGTTTAAAGGTGTGTATCACATTCACCGTGATGAAACGATTTTATACGAATCTGGTCACGGTCATGAGATTCAAGAAGTTCGAATCATCAAAGGTCTAGATAACCCAGAGCTTGATGAAAAAGTCGGTGCAGGCCTTGCGGAAAGTGTTCGAGAAGAGCTTGAGCTTGTTATGGGTGCTTGCCCTGAGTTTGATTTGGAAATGTTCTTAACAGGTGACCTGACGCCAGTTTACTTCGGTACCGCATTAGGTAACTTCGGTGTAGACCACATGCTAGATGGTCTAACAGAGTGGGCGCCAGCACCGAAAACGCGTCAGGCGGTTGAGCGTGAAGTTGAAGCGACAGAAGAGAAGTTCTCTGGTTTCGTATTCAAAATCCAAGCAAACATGGACCCGAAACACCGTGACCGTATCGCATTCATGCGTATTGTATCGGGTACTTACACGCAGGGTATGAAGATGAACCACGTTCGTCTTGGCAAGCAGGTGAGTATCTCTGATGCAGTAACCTTTATGGCTGGTGACCGTTCACGTGCAGAACACGCTTACGCGGGTGACATCATTGGTCTGCATAACCACGGCACTATTCAAATTGGTGATACTTTCACGCAAGGTGAGTCACTGAAGTTCTCTGGTATTCCAAACTTTGCGCCTGAATTGTTCCGTCGTATTCGTTTGAAAGATCCACTAAAGCAGAAACAGCTACTAAAAGGCTTGGTGCAACTATCAGAAGAAGGTGCGGTACAGGTATTCCGTCCTCTACAAAACAACGATCTGATCGTTGGTGCCGTTGGTGTACTTCAGTTCGATGTTGTTGTGGCTCGTTTGAAGTCTGAATATAACGTTGAAGCTATTTATGAAGGCATCAACGTTGCAACTGCGCGTTGGGTTGAGTGTGATGATGCGAAGAAACTGGATGAGTTCCAACGTAAGAACCAAGCAAACTTAGCATTGGATGGTGGTGATAACCTAACGTATATTGCACCAACAATGGTTAACTTAAACTTGGCGAAAGAGCGTTTCCCTGATATTGATTTCCGTGCGACGCGTGAGCACTAATCAAAAAGCGGTTTGGGTAAGCTTTAACGCAAACTAGATTTTAAAACGCCCTTGGCTATAAACTTAGCCAAGGGCGTTTTTTATAAGGATGAGATATGAACTGGTTTAAACGAGGATTGAAGCGTTACGACGACTGGTGCAAGGAGATGGGACTAACGCCCGATCAAAAACGCAGCTGCGTTCCGTATCGAAAAGATCCTGCCCATCAAAATGAAGAGAACAGTGAATCTCTGCTATTTTCTGATTCTCAGTTTGTCGGTACAGATAAAAAGTCTCAAGATGAAGCTCTTTGATACCCATTGTCACTTTGACTTTGATGTATTCCAAGGTGACTTTGCACATCAACTTCAGCTAGCTCAAACGCAAGGCGTGACAAGAATTCTGATTCCTTCAGTGGGACCTCAAAACTGGGCTCGTATTCAAACCTTGGCAGATCAACATGCCAATTTGTATTATGCCCTTGGGTTTCATCCGTATTTTCTTGAAGATAACGTCGAGCAGCACTTTGCTGAATTGGAACATTATCTAAAACAAAATGCTCCCCAGTGCGTGGCCATAGGAGAGTGTGGGCTAGATTTTGCCATTGATGTTGACCCACAGTTGCAAGAAAAGACACTTGAAGTTCAATTTGAACTGGCTAGACGCTTCGAACTCCCAGTTATTTTACATAGCCGAAAAGCGCACAATCGCCTTATTCAAATGGTTAAAGCGGCGAAGCTCCCTCGGGGCGGTGTGCTACATGCTTTCTCTGGGAGTTATCAGCAAGCAATGGAGTGGGTCAAATTAGGTTTTTTTATCGGTGTAGGAGGAACCATCACCTACCCAAGAGCGAAGAAAACGCGCGACGCAATTCAAAAATTACCACTCAAACATCTCGTGATCGAAACAGATGCACCGGATATGCCTATACTTGGATATCAAGGGGAGTCGAATCACCCAGCCAAACTCATTCACGTCTTTAATGAGCTCGTAGAGTTGCATAAAGGCTCAAAGCAATCGATTGCCTCTCAGTTATGGGAAAATAGCAATTTTGCTTTCTCGATATGTGAATAAAATCTAAAGATGTGGTTTGAAATAGAAAACGTTTTCCTGCTTATTGTGAATTAACTCACAAAGCTGGCTGAATCAATCATGAATCTTATAGGAAAGTGTGAGGCTGGCATTACTTTAATTGATTCTGCATGAGTATAATTGCTCCCGCTTTATAGCTCCATTTTGTAACACGCCAATAAATAACTTATAAGGAAGTCATAAACTATGAGCCTGTTTATGAGCCTAATCGGTATGGTAGTGCTTCTTGCTATTGCATTTGCATTTTCTAATAACCGAAAAGCTATCAATCTAAGAACTGTGGGTGGCGCATTCGCTATCCAATTCGCATTAGGTGCATTTGTTCTGTATGTACCTTGGGGCCGTGATCTACTAAACGGTTTCTCTTCAGGTGTTTCTAACGTTATCAACTACGGTAACGATGGTTCATCATTCCTGTTCGGTGGTCTTGTTTCTGACAAGATGTTCGAAGTATTCGGCGGCGGCGGTTTCATCTTCGCATTCCGTGTTCTTCCTACACTGATCTTCTTCTCTGCACTGATTTCAGTTCTTTACTACATTGGCGTTATGCAATGGGTTATCAAGATTCTTGGTGGCGCACTACAAAAAGCGCTGGGCACTTCACGTGCGGAATCAATGTCAGCAGCAGCAAACATTTTCGTAGGTCAAACAGAAGCACCTCTAGTTGTTCGTCCGTTCGTTCCAAAAATGACTCAATCAGAGCTATTCGCGGTAATGTGTGGTGGTCTAGCTTCTGTTGCTGGTGGTGTACTAGCGGGCTACGCTTCAATGGGTGTTCCACTAGAGTACCTAGTAGCAGCATCATTCATGGCGGCACCAGGTGGTCTACTATTCGCTAAAATCCTTCACCCAGAGACTGACCAGCCTCACGAAAGTATCGAAGAAGCGATGGACGGCGGCGACGACAAACCAGTAAACGTAATCGACGCAGCTGCGGGTGGTGCGGCTTCTGGTCTACAACTTGCGCTTAACGTAGGTGCAATGCTAATCGCATTCGTTGGTCTAATCGCGCTGATCAACGGTATGCTAGGTGGCATCGGTGGTTGGTTCGGCATGCCAGAACTAACGCTAGAGCTAATCCTAGGTTACGCATTCTCTCCACTAGCATTCCTAATCGGTGTTCCATGGGCTGAAGCAGTAACTGCTGGTTCATTCATCGGTCAGAAAATCGTAGTGAACGAATTCGTTGCTTACTTGAACTTCACACCATACCTAGGTGAAAACGCTCAAGTAATCGCGGCAACTGGTGAAGTAATGTCGGAGAAGACAACAGCTATCATCTCATTCGCACTATGTGGTTTCGCGAACCTTTCATCTATCGCGATTCTACTTGGTGGTCTAGGTAGCCTTGCACCAAACCGTCGTAGTGACATCGCTCGCATGGGTGTTAAAGCTGTGCTTGCAGGTACGTTGTCTAACCTTATGGCAGCGACAATTGCAGGCTTCTGCTTAAGCCTTGCAGCACTATAATTAGAATCGGTTCTTAATATATAGACGCCGTTTTACATCATGCCCTGTAGCAAGAGATTGCTGCGGGGCATTTTTCGTTTTTCGGGCTCTAAAATCTCACCGGGTGTCGACCTCAGTCTAGGAGTTACGCAGCCGATGGAATAGGGGCTAGGAAATTTTGAGATACAAACCGTTTGCGCTCTATTTGGTGCTACAGTTTTGCGGTGAAACTCTATAATGTATTAATCACAGGATAGTGGTTAAGGTTGATACTTAATCACGTAATGAATATTACATAATCAATGGGCAAATGACTTGCCCAGCAATATCAGATCTAATAGGCGTTTTGCTGTGTGATGTGATATTAAAGACACCGCAATCATAGATTGTTGTGCCATAGGCCAAACTGGTACTGTGCGGTGACAAGGATAGCAATTGGCATATGAAATTTTCGCTGTATATGCCGAGTCTTCAGGGAACCAAGTCCGTTCATTAATAGACTGTTTAGCCATTTACTCACATTGTCTCGACTTGTTGATTATAGTTAGAGACGTGATGTAAGGCTGAGTAGTGAATTTTTTGAATATTGATCGGAGATAGAAATGAGCGATTTAAAAGCAGCAGCGCTACGTGCACTTAAACTTATGGACCTAACTACGTTGAATGACGATGACACTGATGCAAAAGTGATCTCATTATGTCATGACGCGAAAACAGCAGTAGGCAACACAGCTGCAATTTGTATTTACCCTCGCTTTATTCCTATTGCTAAGAAGACACTTCGTGAGCAAGGTACGCCAGAGGTTCGTATTGCAACAGTAACGAACTTCCCACATGGTAACGACGACATCGAAATCGCAGTTGCTGAAACAAAAGCGGCGGTTGCTTACGGTGCAGACGAAGTTGACGTTGTTTTCCCTTACCGCGCGCTAATGGCAGGTGATGAGAAAGTAGGCTTCGAGCTAGTTAAGCAATGTAAAGAAGCTTGTGGTGACATTCTTCTTAAAGTGATCATCGAAACAGGTGAACTAAAAGAAGAAGCACTAATCAAGAAAGCATCTCAAATCTGTATTGAAGCAGGTGCTGACTTCATTAAAACTTCAACTGGTAAAGTGCCAGTAAACGCAACACCAGAATATGCACGCATGATGCTTGAAGTGATTCGCGACATGGGTGTTGCAGAAACTGTTGGTTTCAAACCAGCAGGTGGTGTGCGCACTGCTGAAGACGCAGCTGCATACCTAGCAATGGCTGACGAAATCCTAGGTGACAACTGGGTTGATGCCCGTCACTACCGTTTCGGTGCGTCTAGCCTGCTAACTAACCTACTAAATACATTAGAAGTGACAGACGAAACTGCTGATCCAGCAGCGTACTAATCCCAATAATATGTCTGAACGGTAGCACCTAAACGGGTGCTACCAAACCTCTTCTATCCTACTTAACCATTGCTCACGAGAGCATGGGAGGCACTAATGTATTTACCACAAGAAATCATTCGTAAAAAACGTGACGGTGAAGTACTTACCGCAGACGAAATCAACTTCTTTATTCAAGGCGTAGCAAATAACACCGTATCTGAAGGTCAGATCGCGGCGTTTGCTATGACGATTTTCTTCAATGAAATGACCATGGATGAGCGCATCGCCCTAACGTGTGCAATGCGTGATTCGGGCATGGTTATCGACTGGAGCCACATGAACTTTGGTGGCCCAATTGTCGACAAACACTCTACTGGCGGTGTGGGTGACGTAACGTCTTTGATGCTTGGCCCTATGGTGGCAGCATGTGGCGGTTTCGTACCAATGATCTCTGGCCGTGGTCTTGGCCACACAGGCGGCACGCTAGATAAGCTTGAGTCTATTCCAGGCTACAACATCACACCAAGCAACGATGTGTTTGGGCAAGTAACTAAAGACGCTGGTGTGGCGATCATCGGTCAAACTGGTGACCTTGCTCCAGCGGATAAGCGTGTTTACGCGACTCGTGATATTACCGCAACCGTAGACAACATTTCTCTGATCACGGCTTCCATTCTTTCTAAGAAATTGGCGGCGGGCCTGGAGTCGCTAGTGATGGACGTTAAAGTCGGCTCTGGTGCATTCATGCCAACTTACGAAGCGTCTGAAGAGCTAGCGAAATCAATCGTTGCAGTAGCAAACGGTGCGGGTACTAAGACCACTGCAATCTTGACAGACATGAACCAAGTATTGGCCTCTTCGGCAGGTAATGCGGTGGAAGTTCGTGAAGCGGTTCGTTTCCTAACGGGTGAATACCGTAACCCACGCCTACTTGAAGTCACCATGGCTTCTTGTGCAGAAATGCTGGTACTTGGCAAACTGGCTGAGAACACAGAAGATGCACGTGCGAAGTTGATGGAAGCACTAGACAACGGTAAAGCAGCAGCATGCTTCGGCAAGATGGTTGCGGGTCTTGGCGGCCCAGCAGACTTCGTAGAAAACTACGATAACTACCTAGAAAAAGCGGAAATCATCAAGCCTGTTTACGCGACGGAAACGGGTATTGTTTCAGCAATGGACACGCGTGCGATTGGCATGGCTGTCGTTGCTATGGGTGGTGGTCGCCGTGTTGCTACTGATGAAATCGACTATGCCGTAGGTTTCGACGAGTTCATCCGCTTGGGTGAAGTTGCAGATAGCGATAAACCTCTTGCCGTTATCCACGCTCGCAGTGAAGAGCAGTGGGAAGAAGCGGCAAAAGCACTGCGCAGTGCAATCAAAGTAGGTGGTGAGTACACACCAACTCCAGAGGTTTACCGCCAAATTCGTGCAGAAGATATTTAATAGAACAAGTAATTACACAAGGCCTACTCAACCATAATAAAAAGCCGAGTGGGCCTAAGGAACGAGCAATGAAAAGAGCATTTATTTTAGTACTAGACTCATTCGGTATTGGTGCAACCGCTGACGCTGAGAAATTTGGTGATGTAGGTTCAGACACACTAGGCCACATCGCAGAACAATGCGAAAAAGGCTTAGCAGATAACGACCAACGTCAAGGCGCACTTCGCCTTCCAAACCTATCTAAGTTAGGTTTGGCAATGGCACATAAAGAATCAACAGGTCGCTTTGCTCCTGGCCTAGACGCAGATGCAGAAATCATTGGTGCGTACGGTCACGCAGCAGAGCTTTCTTCTGGTAAAGATACGCCGTCTGGTCACTGGGAAATCGCAGGTGTTCCTGTTCTGTTTGACTGGGGTTACTTCACAGACAAAGCAAACAGCTTCCCTAAAGAGCTGACGGATCGCATCCTTGAGCGCGCGGGTCTTGACGGTTTCCTAGGTAACTGCCACGCATCTGGTACTCAAGTTCTTGATGACTTGGGTGAAGAGCACATGAAGACTGGGCAGCCAATCTTCTACACCTCTGCGGACTCTGTATTCCAAATCGCCTGTCACGAAGAGACATTCGGTCTAGACCGTCTACTAGAGCTTTGCCAAATTGCGCGTGAAGAACTAGAAGATTACAACATCGGCCGTGTAATCGCGCGCCCATTCATTGGCCCGGGTAAAGGTCAATTTGAGCGTACGGGTAACCGTCGTGACCTATCTGTAGAGCCACCATCAGCGACTATCTTACAAAAGTTAGTTGATGAGAAGGGCGGTCAGGTTCATTCCATCGGTAAGATTTCAGATATTTATGCTGGTTGTGGGATCACTAAAAAAACCAAAGCAACAGGCATTCCAGCACTATTTGAAGCAACGAAAGAAGCGATCAAAGAAGCGAGTGATAACACCATCGTATTCACTAACTTCGTCGACTTCGATTCAGCTTACGGTCACCGTCGTGATGTGGCGGGTTACGCTGCAGCGCTTGAGTACTTTGATGGTCGCATCAACGAAGTGCTAGAACTGATGGGTGAAGATGACGTGCTTATCCTAACAGCAGACCACGGCTGTGACCCAACATGGCCAGGTACTGATCATACTCGTGAGCACATCCCAGTATTGGTTTACGGTCAAAAAGTGCCAGCAGGCTCTCTTGGCCGCCGCGAAACATTCGCAGACATCGGCCAAACATTGGCGAGCTACTTCGGTACTTCTCCAATGGATTACGGTAAGAATTTCCTATAATTAGGATATTGAAAACTAGGAGCTGAATGCTCCTAGTTTTATGTTTGCAGTATGCAAGTACTGCTTGTCGGAAATGAGAATACTCTGGCTTATATCGCCTTAAGCGCGGAGCGCTAGAGAAAGGTTAAGGAAAAGAAAATGGCAACTCCACATATCAATGCTGAAATGGGTGCATTCGCAGACGTCGTACTGATGCCGGGTGACCCGCTACGTGCAAAATACATCGCAGAAACCTTCCTTGAAGACGTTGTGCAAGTGTGTGATGTGCGTAATATGTTCGGTTACACAGGCACATACAAAGGCCGTAAGATCTCGGTAATGGGCCACGGTATGGGTATCCCATCATGCTCGATTTACGCAACGGAGCTAATTAAAGACTTCGGCGTGAAGAAAATTATCCGTGTTGGTAGCTGTGGCGCAGTAAACGAAGACATCAAAGTGCGTGATGTTGTGATCGGCATGGGCGCGTGTACGGATTCTAAAGTGAACCGTATCCGTTTTAAAGGTCATGACTTTGCAGCAATCGCAGACTACAAAATGGTTCGCGCGGCAGAAGACGCAGCAAAAGCACGTGGCATTGATGTGAAAGTCGGTAACCTATTTTCAGCGGAGCTTTTCTACACGCCTGATCCAGAAATGTTCGACGTAATGGATAAGTACGGCATTGTTGGTGTTGAAATGGAAGCGGCGGGTATTTACGGCGTAGCGGCAGAATACGGTGCAAAAGCTCTGACAATCTGTACGGTTTCAGATCACATCAAAACGGGTGAGCAAACAACTTCTGATGAGCGTCAAACAACATTCAACGACATGATGCTAATCGCACTAGATTCAGTATTGCTAGGCGACGAAGAATAAGCGACAAAGAGTCATCTTAGTTTCTTGACATTAAGAACTAAAAGAACAGCCCGCACAATGCGGGCTGTTTTTGTATTAGATGTTGATTACCGACTGACTATTTGGTTAGCAGTAGGTTTTGCGCTTTTTTACGGCGGATAGGCTGTCTACGCAAAATCATAATGAATAACATGCCGCACACAAAACTCATTAGCACCATCATGTACATGTAGCGATCACTCTTACGATAGTGGTGGTCAGAAATCGCGGTTACACGACCTGTCTCAAAGGTAACGCGAACAAAACCGATGAGTGCTTCATCGGCAAATACTGGCTCAACCAACTGCTGGCGGCCAATGGAAGCTGTTGCCAAGGGCGTGTCTAAGCCTAAAACTTCGCGTACCGATAGCGCATCTTCACTAGACGCTAAACGTACGCCTTGTGCATCATATATTGTCGCATCAAACACCAAACGGTCTTGTGCTAGCTGGTTTGTCAGCTTAAGTAAGCGTTCTTGATCTTTGGTCAAAATCATTTCACTGGCAGAAAGAGACGCCTGTGAAATCAAAACTTTGGTGAGTGTCTCAAGCTGCTGTGCTTGAATTTTCTCGTTGCCCTTACTGATCACAACACTGTTTTTGATCGTGATAAACAACATCACACACAGTAGGACTAGTGCCAGAATTCTTAGGGCATTCCTTACTGAGAACAAGGATTCACTCATGCTCTTTACTCATCCATTTAAAATAAAACAAAGACTTGCCTTTTTAGTTTGTTGAGGTAACGTTTTAGCAAAGTCATAAGGGATTATATACATGGACGCGTCAAAAAGCTTGCCTATCAGAAAACATACGACACTTTTAAAACGATTACCCGAGACTCGATTTGCCTCCCAACTAGATAAAGCAAAAGCAAACTGGATAGTGTTTGCAGAATACCTTTCGCCACGTCATTTTGAAGACATTGATTTCTTCACAGGGGTCTACAACCCCGTGTTAGAAACGTGGAAAGTTGGCCAATATGAAGTCGCCTTGATGGCAGGAGAGTTGACCCCTCAACACGAAACGATCTTACAAAGCCTCAACTTGGATTACGCCTCGCTTAATGAAGTTCCAGATCTCTCAACCCAAGGTTTGATTGTATTTGACATGGACTCAACGGCAATCCAGATAGAGTGTATTGATGAAATCGCAAAATTGGCCGGAGTCGGGGATGAGGTGGCAGAAGTTACTGAACGTGCGATGCAAGGAGAACTGGATTTTGAGCAAAGTTTGCGTCAACGCGTAGGCAAGCTCAAAGGTGCTGATGAATCAATTCTTGAACAAGTTCGTTCCCAATTGCCATTTATGCCGGACTTTGAAGCGTTAATCGCAACGTTAAAAGCACTAGGCTGGAAAACAGCGATTGCTTCCGGTGGTTTTACTTACTTCTCGGACTACATCAAAGATAAAGTCGATTTAGATTTTGCTCGCTCTAATCAGTTAGAAATCATTGATGGTAAGCTTACGGGGAACGTACTTGGCGATGTGGTTACCGCGCAGATGAAGTCAGATATCCTGGTGGAGTTGGTGGATGAATACGAAATTGAGCAGCACAACACGGTTGCTGTCGGTGATGGCGCTAACGATCTTGTGATGATGTCGGTGGCGGGCTTAGGTATCGCGTACCACGCAAAACCTAAAGTGGAAGCTCAAGCGCAATCTGCGATTCGCTTTGCAGGCTTAGGCGGTGTGCTCTGTATTTTATCTGGTGCACTGGTGAAGCAGCAAAAGGTTAGCTGGAAAGCAAAACCTTAATTTATCCTTTCAAAAACACCGCCAGAAAGGCGGTGTTTTTCGTTGACTTGGTATGGCTTTAAATTTACTCGGTCAACTCCAATCTAATTACAACTTCTTCCGTAATGTCTTCAAACTCACTGTAACCGACCAAAGCGGTCAGCTCCTTTTCTAATTTGCTCGCTTGATGTACACCAAATTGGGTTAAGTCACTTAAATCTTGTTGCAGCAACGATGTCATCGGATCGAAAATTGGGGCTGTAGATAAGCGAATCACGTAGAAGTCCCCCATCATTCGCGCTTTCTTTATAAATTGAATCCGTTCTTTTACGCTATTGAACTCTTGATGAAGCTTAGACTCAATGCCTGTAATTTTATTGCCGACTTTGGCTGCGCTAATGTAGATATCCTGATGCCTTGCTTGAGCTCCCTCTACACGCTTTATCGGCTCTGCGATTAATGTGCTTGTTCGACCTTTAAAGATAGGTTCAAGTGACAACAATTGATCGTGCCCAAGGCGGGCAAAAAGCTCAATGTGCTTAGGTAGCGGCAAATTCACCCCAATAACGGGGGTTTTGATTGAAGACGACGCAGTTTTACTGATAAAAATGGGTGTGCTCAGAGTTCGAGAGAGCAACATGCTGTGCAGTCTTTCAAGTAACGCATTACTCGGTAGCATTTCTTTTTGCGGGATCAACTTATCTTGATTGTGCTCGATAATGCTGTTGAAAAAGGCGATCACTTTAATGGTGTGGCTGCTTTCATCAATAACTAGCTGTACGCTACAGCCATCTGGGCTAACACGAATTACCCGGTATGGCACCGACGTTAAAGGCAGCTTTTTGTCGTAGAGCTGTAACTCTCGGAAGTTGATCTGAACCTCTTGCCCAGAGCGCAACATAGTAGGTTCGTCCAGTTTAATGCCGAGCCCTCGCTTTGAAATATCGACGGTGCTGCCGATCGCTGTGACGGGCCCAGAACGTAGTTCTATTGGGGTCTTAAATCGGTAACGTGGCTCTTTACGACGAGACTTGGCATCAAAATAAATGCCTTTCGGGTTGCCTATAATTCTTCTCGGATGGCGAAATGCATTTAACGTATTCGCGGGTAAGCGCGGCTTTTCAGTGAGCAGATAATCCTGCCCTGATTTTTCATCAGCAATTTCTTGCAAGATGCCAATATGAGTCAATGATTGGGACGTTTCAGCCAACTCCGGAGAGAAAGCGGCTAAGTCTTCCTGTTCTTGCTCTGACAGTTCAAATATCGAAATTCTAAACGCGCGCCAACTTTCACGTTTAGCACCTAAATGCCAAAATAGCTGGCGTTGTTCACGAGTGGCCTCAGGACGAAGCATCGAATAGAAATAGGTTCGGTTTTCGTGCTCGTGAGTAAATGAATAAAGGACGTTTGTGGTGCCTTTAACGCCAGGTTTAATGAGTGACGCGACTCGCTTCTCATTAAATAAGGATCCAAACATTTGCTGGTTCCTTTCATCATGCCAGTACTGCCAAAGCTTTTGATTGTTTGGCGTCAACATAGCGAGTTTCAGCTCACTGCCATCAAAGAATAGAGGTAAGCTGCTGGTGTGCTTAAGCGCGATGTGCTCATAACCACGAGTTCGAGCTCGAATGATCTTATCTTGATTATCGTGACGAGCTCTTTTCGCTGCGCTGTTGAGCGCTTCATCGATCACTCGAGTAACGACATTGGTTTCAGTTAAACGTATGGTTCTGAGGTATCGAACTGAGTCATTCTCGTAACAGTCATCAACCGCAAGTATGCGGTACGCCAGCGGTTTCTCTATTCCGGCAACCTGAGATTTGCTGGCAAATTCAGTAAACGTGACCTGAATAATCTCCCCAAGGTTATATTTAAACGCACTTGGGACTTTGAACTTTGCGCCAGAGCAGGATAAGTCAATGCTTAACCCATGCAGAAGTTGCCCTTTAGATCGGCAAATCTCGACTTGAGATTGGACTTTCAAGCGCTTTTCTTGGCGCTTTAAGTCATAGCCGAGGTGAACAGGCTCCGCTAAGAAAGGGCTTTTAGGATCCGTTAACGATTGCGTTTTTTGTTGAGTAAGACGTTTGCTCATTACGCGAAAGTTATTCCGTGTGTTGACCAAAGCTTCCCACATTCCCTCAGTGTAGCCGCCAAACTTTTTGATGTTTTTATGGTAAGCGTTGAAAGCAACGTCATCTAACCAATGTGAAATACCATCCAAAATATACTCGCGACATTCACCTTGGACGCGACCGCGCAAATCGATGCTTTTTTTGCACGGAGCCATCAAGCGGTTAAGTTCCATTTTCACTAAGATTTTGGCCGAAGGCGGCTCTTCCTCGGTCAATTGGCCAAGGACAAAGTCAAAGTCATCCGAACCGTAAACGGGAATGAGTCGTTCTGCGATCGAGAGAATTTCAGATTGCTGCATTATTTCTGTTAGAGTATGTCGTTACTTTAAATTGTATCGGCTAAGCGAAGTAAAACTTAAGTATATCAATAGTTCATTTCAGTTAAGGTCTGACTTGGCTGTGCTTAGTCACATTTGTAGAAAAAATCGAGGCATCATGGCGAAAGCAAAACGAGCGTATGTTTGTAATGATTGTGGCGCGGATTTTCCCCGTTGGCAGGGGCAGTGTAACGCATGTGGTTCGTGGAATACGATAACAGAAGTCCGTATCGCTGCATCGCCAACGGTTGCTCGTAATGAACGTTTATCCGGCTACGCGGGCTCCGCAACAGAAGCTACAGTTCAAACGTTATCTGAAATTGATCTGCAGGAAGTGCCACGCTTCACCAGCGGGTTTAAAGAACTTGACCGCGTATTAGGTGGGGGCGTTGTACCCGGCGCCGCTATTTTGATTGGTGGTAACCCTGGCGCGGGTAAATCCACCTTGCTGCTGCAAACCATGTGTAGTTTGTCTGCGCAAATGCCAACGCTCTATGTAACAGGTGAAGAATCGTTGCAGCAGGTGGCGATGCGTGCTTCTCGACTAGGGTTGCCGAAAGATCATTTAAAAATGCTATCGGAAACGAACGTCGACAAAATTTGCCAAATCGCCGAAAAAGAGCAACCTCGCATTATGGTGATTGACTCGATTCAGGTAATGCACGTTTCAGATGTTCAATCGTCACCGGGCAGTGTTGCTCAAGTACGTGAATCTGCGACAGCTCTGACACGATACGCAAAACAGAATAACGTCGCGGTATTTATTGTTGGTCACGTAACAAAAGATGGTACCCTTGCGGGCCCTAAAGTTCTTGAGCACATTATAGACTGTTCAGTGCTGCTTGATGGTGGTACTGATAGCCGCTTTCGCACATTGCGTAGTCATAAAAACCGCTTTGGCGCTGTGAATGAGCTCGGTGTTTTTGCAATGACAGGCCAAGGGTTGAAAGAAGTGAGTAACCCATCCGCGATTTTCCTTTCTCGTGGTGAAGAAGAAACATCAGGTTCTTCTGTTATGGTGGTTTGGGAAGGTACGCGTCCTCTATTAGTAGAGATTCAAGCGTTGGTGGATTACTCCCAATTGGCAAACCCTCGCCGTGTTGCGGTCGGTTTGGAGCAGAACCGTTTATCACTTTTGCTCGCTGTGTTGCATAAGCATGGTGGCTTACAAATGGCAGACCAAGATGTCTTTGTTAATGTGGTTGGCGGTGTTAAGGTGACGGAGACGAGTGCCGATCTTGCGTTAGTTATGGCGCTTTTATCGAGTTTTCGTGACCGTCCACTACCCAAAGATGTGGTTATTTTTGGTGAGGTCGGGCTTGCAGGCGAAATCCGTCCTGTGCCAAGTGGGCAAGAACGTTTGAATGAAGCGTTCAAACATGGTTTCAAGAAAGCCATTGTGCCTGCAGCCAACATGCCGAAAGGCGGCATTCCTGGCATGCAAATTCACGGCGTTAAGAAATTGTCGGAAGCCATAGAGGCTTTTGACGAGCTGTAATGCTCATAAGAATGGTATTTGTGTAATCACAAACTGTTCTATCCGTCCTCAATAAAATGCGAATAAAGTACATAAATTGCTGTGTTTGACTATGCTTTGGGGACGGAAATTTCACGTTAAAATTTTTTTTCTTCCATCCGCACGCAAGGGTATCAGTATTGACAGAATGTGATATACTCTGCGCGCACTTTATACCTTATTAACAGAGTAAGACAATGACTGATTTATCAAAATACAGAAACATTGGTATTTTTGCTCACGTAGACGCGGGTAAAACTACCTCTACAGAGCGTATCCTAAAGCTAACTGGTAAGATCCATAAGATCGGTGATACACACGACGGTTCAACTACAACTGACTTCATGGAGCAGGAAGCTGAACGTGGTATCACAATCCAGTCTGCAGCAACAACTTGTTTCTGGAACGATCACCGTCTAAACATCATCGATACTCCTGGACACGTTGACTTCACTATCGAAGTTTACCGTTCTCTAAAAGTACTTGACGGTGGTATCGGTGTATTCTGTGGTTCTGGTGGTGTTGAGCCTCAGTCAGAAACTAACTGGCGTTACGCTGACGAATCACACGTATCACGTCTGATCTTCGTTAACAAACTAGACCGTATGGGCGCAGATTTCTACAAAGTTGTAGATCAAGTACAAAACGTACTAGGTGCTACACCTCTAGTTATGACTCTACCTATCGGTATCGAAGAAGATTTCGTAGGTGTTGTAGACGTACTAAGTCAACAAGCTTACGTATGGGACGATTCTGGCCAGCCAGAGAACTACGAAGTTCAAGATATTCCAGCAGACATGGTAGAAAAAGCTGCTGAATACCGTGAAATGCTAATCGAAACTGCTCTAGAGCAAGACGAAGATCTAATGATGGCTTACCTAGAAGAAGGCGAAGAGCCATCTCTAGAAGACATCAAACGTTGTATCCGTAAAGGTACTCGTGATCTAGCATTCTTCCCAACTTACTGTGGTTCAGCGTACAAGAACAAAGGTATCCAACTTATTCTTGACGCGGTAATTGATTACCTACCATCTCCAACAGAAGTTGATCCACAGCCTCTAACTGATTCAGAGACTGGTGAGCCAACTGGTGAAGTTGCGACTGTATCTGCAGACGAGCCACTACGTGCGCTTGCATTTAAGATCATGGACGACCGTTTTGGTGCTCTAACCTTTATCCGCATCTACTCTGGTAAGATGAAGAAAGGTGACACAGTACTTAACTCTGCAACTGGTAAAACAGAGCGTATCGGCCGTATGGTTGAGATGCACGCAGACGAGCGTAACGAGATCGATTCAGCACAAGCTGGTGACATCATCGCTGTAGTTGGTATGAAGAACGTTCAAACTGGTCACACTCTATGTGATCCTAAGCACGAATGTACTCTTGAGCCAATGATCTTCCCAGATCCAGTAATCTCTATCGCAGTTAAGCCTAAAGATAAAGGCGGCAGCGAGAAGATGGGTATCGCGATCGGTAAAATGGTTGCAGAAGATCCATCATTCCAAGTTGAGACTGATGAAGATTCAGGCGAAACTATCCTGAAAGGTATGGGTGAACTTCACCTAGACATCAAGGTAGATATCCTTAAGCGTACTTACGGCGTTGAGCTAGAAGTAGGTGCTCCACAGGTTGCTTACCGTGAAACTATCACTCAAGCAATCGAAGATAGCTACACGCACAAGAAACAGTCTGGTGGTTCTGGTCAGTTCGGTAAGATCGATTACCGTATCAAACCAGGTGAGCCAAACTCTGGCTTCACGTTCAAATCAACAGTTGTTGGTGGTAACGTACCTAAAGAATTCTGGCCTGCAGTTGAGAAAGGCTTTGAGTCAATGATGGAGCACGGTGTTCTAGCTGGCTTCCCAACTCTAGACGTTGAAGTTGAACTATTCGACGGTGGTTTCCACGCAGTTGACTCTTCAGCTATCGCTTACGAAATCGCTGCTAAAGGCGCATTCCGTCAGTCTATGCCTAAAGCTGGCGCGCAACTTCTTGAACCAATCATGAAAGTTGACGTGTTCACTCCAGAAGATCACGTTGGTGACGTAATCGGTGACCTTAACCGTCGTCGTGGTATGATCAAAGACCAACAAGCTGCGTCTACTGGCGTACGTATCAAGGGTGATGTACCTCTATCAGAAATGTTTGGTTACATCGGTACTCTACGTACTATGACTTCTGGTCGTGGTCAGTTCTCTATGGAGTTCTCACACTACGCACCATGTCCAGCAAACGTTGCTGAGCAAGTAATTGCTGACGTTAAAGAGCGTAACGCTAAGAAGTAATTCTTAAGTTAACTCTATAACTTGAAAGCCCCGCCTAGTGCGGGGCTTTTTGTATCTAACCGCTTATACACAGCGCGTTTTTGTTTCGCTGATATACGTCTTTGGTGTTGTTTACCGACTATTCTGAAGCTGAGCCAGTATTACTAACATTGAGGTCGATGGTTTTAAAATCTGGTATCACTGACTTTTCAAATGTTTCTATTTCTTCTCTCAACCATTGTGCAAACAATTGGGCTTTAGGTCGCTTTAAGTAGCCTTTTGGAGCGCACAGGTAATACGCAAATTTGGGTTTAATGGCTATATCACCAATTCGGACCAGTTTGCCTGAACGGAAATATTGATGAGCTAAACTGTGTTTGACGAGCGCTACGCCTTGTAGTGATAACGCCGCTTCTAACACTAAGTGTGAGCCACTGTATTTTAAAGCAGGCTTTGCCGCTGAATGACCAAGTCTCGCTAACCACATGTTCCAGTCCAGATCTGGCCAAACGTCTTCGATGAGCTCTGCTTTGCTTAAATCTTCAATGCGATAGATGCCGTGCTCTTTCTGATATACCGGGTGACAGGCAGGATAAAAAGCTTCATCCATTAGCCATTGTGATTCTAAATTAGGGTATTTTCCTAAACCGTAACGGACACACAAATCGATCTGACTATCTTGAAAAGACACCAAATCATTGGTTGGTTCTAATAGTAAGGCGATATCAGGGTGACGCTGACGAAAAGCCGTAATTTTCGGGACTAACCAATGGTGAGCGAAAGAGGGGAGTGTTGATATCGAAAGGTGGTTAGGATTAGGATCTTGATTAACCAATCTAACCCCTTGCTGCAAATGAGCAAACCCTCTTTCAGCCTGAGTAAACAGCAGCTCTCCCTCAGGTGTGAGCACGATTTTTCTGTGCTGGCGAACAAATAAGTCCGTTCCTAAAAACTCTTCAAGATGACGAATTTGCTGACTAATGGCAGCTGGCGTAACAAACAATTCTTTTGCCGCTGTTTTAAAGCTTCCTTCCTTTGCTGCAACGAAGAAGTAATACAAGCCCTGTAAAGGAGGCATTCGATCTTTCACATTAGTTTTCCTTAACTCAATGGCAGATTCTATCGTTTGAGGATATCAGCCTAGTCGCTAATTATTAAGTGGTCAACATTGTTATAGGAGTTGGTTACATGGAAAACATGACACACACTTGTGAGCGCACTTTATCAGCTGACCATCAGACCGGATTACAGTTAATTTATTCTAAACTTGCTAGTTGGAGAAGAAACTACAAGACACGTCGTCACTTGAGAGAGTTACCAGAGCATCTTTGGGACGATATTGGATTAGATGAAAAGGAGATTAATAGTGAAGTGAGGAAGCCTTTTTGGAGAGAGTAGTTTATGAGTTTGATTCAAGCTCAGAATTAAACTGCACTCCCCAATGATATTGAGGAGTGCAAACAAGGCTATAAGTCTTCTTCCCACACAACCAATTCACCTTTCGGCCAGTTGTGACCAATTTCATGATACTTTTGCTCAAGCACATGACGTTTAATTTTGAGTGTTGGCGTCAATACGCCATTTTCAATGCTCCAAGGCTCTTTAATCATTAATACGCCTTTGATTTGCTCATGAGAGGCGAGTTCTTGATTCATTTTTGCAATGACTTTGCGGGTGGTTCGTGCGTACCGCTCTCGATCAAAGTTAGGGAAATCATGTGGCACAACCAAAAGAATCGGGGCTGGTAGCCCTAAACCGATGAGGCACATCATCTCTACGCGACTGTATTCGAAAAGTTTTTTCTCGATAGGAACTGGAGAGACAAACTTACCTTTGGCGGTTTTGAAGTTATCTTTTTTACGGCCTTGAATCGTTAGATAACCATCTGAATCGATAGCGCCGATATCACCTGTGTGTAGCCAGCCCTCTGAATCAAAAGACTCTTGGGTGGCAATGTCATTTTTATAGTAGCCAGAAAATAGCCCTTTGCCACGCACCATAATTTCATCATCAGCTGCGATTTTTAACTCGATGCCTGGCCCTGCATTACCGACACTACCGATTTTGTCAGCTCTAAATGGGTAGTTTAATGTGCTGTAAGCAAATGATTCTGTCATCCCCCAAGCCTCTGTGATATCAAGGCCCACTGAGTGGTACCATTCCAATAGTGCTGGTGATACAGGTGCGGAGCCACAGCCTAATACTCGAGCCTGATCTAAACCTAGACCATCTGCTAGCTTTTTCTTTATCAAAGAATTGACGAATGGTATTTTCAACAGAATATTGAGCTTCTTCTGTGGAAGTTTGTCTTGAATACGTTGCTGGAATAGCGTCCATAATCGTGGGACGGAGATAAACAGAGTTGGTCGGTGCATCTTCACATCTTCGATAAAAGTGTCCAGTGACTCTGGAAATGCTGTTGGCACGCCACCCATAATCGATGAACCGAAGATATAAACACGCTCTGTAATATGAGCGAGCGGTAAATAAGAGAACAATCGGTCGTTTTCTTGGATACCAATATGATTGATCAGTTGCTGAACAGACCAACTGAATGCGCCGTAAGTTAGCATCGCGCCTTTCGGTAACCCTGATGTGCCTGAGGTATACACCAACGACATTAGCTTGTCATCGTAATGCTGCGGACGCTCTTCACTTGGCACTGCATCAGCAATGAGCGCTTGGTATTCGTGCTTACACTTTGGTGCCGTGTCATAAGGTAGAGCGATACTAATGAGTTCAGGCATAGCATCAATGACTTGCTGAGTTGCTTTGGGATCATCGAGTTTTCCGCCAATGATCGCTTTACTTTCACTATGAGTCACACAGTATTCGATGGTGTCTGCACCGGCGGTAGGAAAGATTGGCACACTGACATAGTCACCAAGCATCATAGCAAGATCGCAAATAAACCATTCTGCACAGTTTTTAGATACTAACGCGACTTTGTCGCCAGGCTGTACTCCGAGGTTGCTTAGTGCACTGACGAGTTTTAAGGCTTGATCGGCAACATCAGCGAACGTGTATTCAACAAATTTTCGGTTAATAATTTGTTTTAGATAGACCTCATTTGGACGCTCTTGAGCCCATTTGAGGATCATTTCATTTGGTGGTGGGAGAGCGCAACCAGCAGCGCTATTTAGATTCGGCTGATTCATTTTAAGTGACTCCATGTCTTCTCATTGTATTTATAATTGTTAACGCATTGTTAACTTTAGCATGTTAAATCGCGACACGGGAATGCATTTTGATGAAATATGTGGGGAAGATAGCGTTAGTTATGGTTGAAGTCGGAGCGACTCGATCTAAAAAGCAATGTGATTGATGCTACGCAAAAGAGAACTGGCTTTTCAGCTGTTATGTCATATCGACTTCATACTAAGAGCACAGGTAAGCAATTTATTTTATTAATAATATTGCGAAAACATAGAATCTATCCTAATTATTTATTAACTAGTGGCTTAGTGTTGAAGATAAGTATAAATGTCTCCTAATTTCTTCAAAGCGCCAAACTTAAAGGTATGTCGTGGTTTTGAAGTAACTATACTAATCTTACTTTGGAAAGTTAGGAGCTTCACCTCAAGCTATTGCCTGAGATTACTTGGGTACGATCATCAGCAAAAGGAAAGATGTGATGTTACGGAAGACTTTACTGGGTACCTATCTTTGTAGTTTATTCATTACGGGGAATGCATATGGTGCTGAAGGAGATGATATTCCTCAGCGCGCCCAAACGGTTGGTGATGTTATTGAGCGCCCAGGCGTTCTCACACCTAAAGGTAAATGGTCATTTGATTCGTCTTTAAGCTATACACAAAACTCTTCAAACAAAGTATCTGTTGTTGGGTATACAGTCTTACCAACTCTGATTGTTGGGCGAATTGAAGTGAGTGATTCGGATAGGACTACCGTAACCGTTGGATTAACTGCTCGGTACGGTTTAACAAACGCCACAGAGTTAGAAGTTAGAGTGCCATATGTGTATCGTAATGACCAAGTTTCTACGCGCCCCATTCAGGATGGTTCAAACAGTGAAGTAGTAAACACCACGGTGGATGGCGGAGGGCTTGGTGATGTAGAGTTCGCATTGAGGCACCAGTTTAACTTTGAGTCTGCGCCATACTGGGTAGGTGGCCTTAGAGTCAAGTCGGATACAGGACGATCGCCTTATGATGTTTCTATTGAAGATGGAAGCAACTCATTTAGTGATGTCCCTACTGGCTCGGGTTTTTGGAGTTTTGAGCCTAATTTATCTCTTATTCACCCTGTTGATCCAGCGGTCTTGTTCGCTAGTCTAAGTTACATTTATAACTTAGAGGATACTGTTACAGTTGGCGATACAAAAGCTGATGTTGAACTTGGAGACACTATTTCTCTTTCAGGAGGAATGGGGTTTGCGGTGAATCCTGATCTTTCATTCTCTTTAGGACTTAGCCATAAAACTATTTTAAAAAGCAAAGTAAATGGCAGATCGGCAGATGATGCTAAGTTGCTTCAATTAGATGCATTAACTTTTGGCATAAACTATGCGTTTAGTGAACGCTCATCTATCAATGTTAGTGCTCAAGCCGGTCTTACAGAAGATACTCCCGACTTTCAATTAACAGTACGAGTACCTTTTAATTTGTAAAATGGGTATTAGGCCCTTGATTTTTGGGCCTAATCTACCGTTAGCATCTAGTGTTCGCATTATAAATTAATTGGATTATATTGGATAAAGTAGATATATACTCTAAAAATGATGGTGGCCGATTGATATTTCGACCTTTCTTTTAGTCGGTGATTATAGATATCAGTCGTTGCTAATATCAAAGAAGCTTAACGTGATAACTTTTCGGATAAAAATCGGATAAAAATGGAAATGCTCATTGAAGGTGATTCAATAAGGCGTCTTCTAATTGTTGGTTTGCTTTTATTTCCCGTATTACCCCATTTACTTGAGCATCAATGTCTACGAGCGTGCTAAGTCCAATAATACTGTTATCTTTCGTGTTTTGAATAATATTGATAATGCTTGAGTTTATAAAGTCTGAACTTATTATATTAGGATTTTGAGACGAAGGCATTTGAGGGGAATCTATAGAATCATCTCCAATAATATTTCCTTCACCAAATTGTATGATGTTAACAATACCCTGGTTGAAAACATCTCCACTTTGATTTTCACTATTTGCGCTAATGTTTTTTAAATTGCCATTTTCAATTACTAAGTTGGCAATGTTTGTGTTCAATATATCATCGCCATTTATAGTCGTAGTAATGCTTAATCCAATATTAATAATATACTCATCCGTAACTTGGAAACCACCTCGATATTCTTCTAGAGATGAATTTGAAAGAGGAGTAAGTTTTTGTAGACCAACATCTTTAGCATCCACATTAAAATGAGGTATTAACATACAAAGAATTAACAAAAATTTATTGTAGTTCATAATGCTGGCCTTTCAGGTAATTAAATTATTAAAGTTATTTAAAACAATGTTATATTAATTTTCACCGGAAACTGGGAGAGTAATGCTAAATACCCCCAACGAATCTCTAGACACACCTGTTTTTAGTGGTGATCTTTGATATACAGTGAAATTATCATTGGTAATAAAGCTAGACCGTCCCATTTCCGCTTCGTTACGGACCAGTAACACAATTCCTTGGTAATATTTTTCAAACTCATCCAGTTTCATTATCATGGTTCCTCTAGAAGGGTCTCCTAGAATAACTGAGTGATTGTTTATACCTCTGATTACAACAAAATGCATATACCCATCGAAATTAACGAGAGTAATCCCAGGGACGCCGACTTCTTTAATTTTCTCCAGTCCTACTTGAAAGCCGTCAGAACGTAACCCTATGGAATCCAAGTAAAACTTCATATCCAACAAAGAAAAACCTTTCTCTTTGATTTTTTCTTTATCACCTTTTTCAAACATGCTTTTGAAGATATCTTGTTCGGATGACTCTGTTGCATAATGAAAAGTGAGAAGAGAAGCCAGGGCGGCAGAGCCACAGCTGAAGTCATACTGTTGGCGAAAAACATCACCAAACACTATTTCTTTGTAGCTTTTAACAGGAACAGAGTAATGTGCTCGGTAAGGTAGTAGTTCTAATGAAATGGCTGATGCTGAATAAACGAGCATCAGCCAAATTAAGTTATTTAATACTTTCATATTGTTTACTTGAGTGTCAGGTTAACGACGGTAGAGTTCTGGATTAAAACGTTGTTTCCGCTGTTCTGAATTACGTTGGATATACCCGAACTGTCTGCGAACGCTCCACTTGATAGTATATTGTTACCACTCACGGTGTTTGACGCGACATTATCTGACGAAATACCATTGATATCTGATTCTGCATAAACCAAGTCGAGTTCAACATTTTGTCCACCTCTTGATTCATTCATGATATCCAAGCTAACTTCTCCGCCAGATAATGCAATGTCATCAGCGAGTGCAGTGCAGGCAACTATCATACTCAAAGTACAGATTGCCAAACGCATCGCTTTCTCCTACTAGTCGGTTACTCACCCCCAGTAAACACACTTGCATTAGTTGTAACAGATTGTTGTACAAGTGAATTTGAACCAGCATTCTGACCAACGGTAGTAATACCAGCTGCACCACCAAGACCACCAAGGGTGTTCATGTTTTCAACTCGAACTCGAGTATCATCCGCGTTAGTTGCATAAATAACTGATGCACCTGTAACACCACCCATTAGGCTTGAGCTCGCAACAACCATATCTGTATCCATATGGACTTGATTGAAGCTATCAACATTTGTTGAGCTCGAGTCACTTTGATAGTTACTATTGTCGTTAAAGCTGTTCGAGTTTGTTGTGCTTGAATCAGCGTAGCTACGGTTATCACTCTGGTTACGGTTGTCGCTTTGATTACGATTATCGCTGTTATCGTTAAAGCTACTGTTGATACTAGAGTCACTGTTGTCATTGTTGCTACGTCTTACAGTAGTACTAGAGTCGCTGTTGTCGTTGTGGCTTCTATTTGTGTTAGTACTTGAATCACTACTATCACTATTTAGGCTCACATCAAGATCAGCACTGGTACTGTTGTCGTTAGCGTTAGACGTACTATTGTCGTTGTGGCTTTGAGCTGTGTTCATGCTCGAGTTTGAACTGTCGCTGTTGTCATTAAAGCTGTCATCAACGCCAAGAGTTGCACTGTTGTCAGTATCGCTGTTGTCGTTAAAGCTATCACCGATACCCAGTGAAGCACTGTTGTCACTGTTGTCGTTAAAGCTATCGCCCACACCCAATGAAGCACTGTTGTCACTGTTGTCGTTAAAGCTGCCTGATAAACCGATAGCAGTATTAGCGCTGTCAGTCCATTGCATGTTGTCGTCTCCATCATCGATCTCATTCGCGATTAGAGAGCCACTAAATAAAATTGCTGACATTGCTAAAGCAAGCCCTGTTTTGTTTAGAGTCATAACGATTACTCCATTTCCTGTTATTCCTGATTAAAAATGACTGCACTTAACTTCTTGCTGCTTCCTTCAAATGTTGTGGGAAGCGATGAAATTATAAGAAAGGATTAGTGAAACCTGTTCTCATTATTGAGAATAATTCTGGCTGAAAGGGAGTATTTAGGTGCGTCTCTTTAAGGTATTAAAGAAAAAAATAACATAATCAGAATGTTATTTTTTGTATTTACTTTAAGTACTCATCAAGTATGAAATGAAGCCAATATAAAGAAGTAGTTCGTTCTATCGCACTGAGCGGAGCAGTCATCCATTTTTTATAAATGGTATTTTATCCAATTATTATCTTTATTATTTAATATTATAAATCATATCCTTATGCTAACACAGGTTGAAAAGTATGGATAAAAATATAACAGGTTCATACTTTTTAAGCCTTTTTCGGTGCTGAAAAGCAATGCGATATCATTCTGAAGTGCTATATTTTCTACTTAAAATGAAGATAAATTCTCTTTGCTATCCCTAATTAATTTTCTAACGGGGGTTGGTGAAACAGGTAAGTTAATGTGGTGGGACTATGGAAAAGAAGCACTTGATACTGCTAGCCGAGAGTAATTTACAAAGTAACTTAATAAAAAAACAGCTGTCTTCCATTCATGATGTCGATGTAAAGATAATGCAACCAGATGAAGTGGTGTTCAGAAGTCACTCACTCAGTATCGATTTGATGTTTATTGATTACGATTTTATGCGTCAGCTTGAAGTACAAGAAAAGTTACCAGATTTTGATCTATTTGGGTGGTCCTTTATGCTTCACAACGTCCCTTGTGAAAAAGTACAAACGGACTTACTGCACTGGAAGTTGTTAAAAGGAATTTTGCTCCGAAGTGCATCAGTGACACATATATGTGATGGCGCGGAATACGTACTGAAAGGTGGGTTGTGGCTACCAAGAATGTACCTAGAGAAGTTAGTCCTCAATTATCGGCATGCAAATTTGTCCGAAGAACAGCAGCATGATGAGTTAACATGCAGAGAAAAACAGATTCTAGAGCTACTTGTGTACGGCATTTCAAATCAACAAATTGCTTCAAGACTTTTCTTGTCTGAAAGTACAGTGAAAAGCCATATATACAAGTTGTACAAAAAACTCGATGTCCATTCTCGTCATGATGCGGTTAAGTTGGTAAGAATGAACAATGGCTTAACCGAGAGAAGTTAAGTCATAATTTGTGATGCTCTTTTTATCGGGGTCTGTTCCGTTTTCACTATCTAATCTAAGCAAGGGCACTCGTATTTGAGTGCCCGTGGTTTATCTAGATTCAATAGTTGGCGTATCAGCAGGCTACATCATGCCCGTGACAAGGCCTGCTGCCACAAAAAACACGATCATCCATAGTACCGAAAGGTTGAGCTTTTTGTGTAGATAGAAACCCGCAACCACTAACGCCATGTCGATGGGAGCAACAACTGCGCTGCTAAATACTGGCTGGTAAAGTGCCGCGAGTAGCAACCCTACTACCGAGGCATTTACACCGTTGATGGCGCCGGAGACCAGCGGTTTGCCTGCCAGTGCTTGCCAGTTTTTAAGAACGCCAAGCAGTAAAAGAAACCCTGGGAGGAATACGCCAAGCGTTGCGATCAGCGCGCCTAAAATTGGCGTATCCGAAAGCTCATAGCCGATAAAAGTCGCAAAGGTGAACATTGGCCCCGGTACAGCTTGTGCAGCGGCGTAGCCTGTTAAAAATGCATCTTGGCTAAGCTGGTCACCAACAATGTTTTGCAGAAGCGGCAGCACCACATGACCGCCACCAAACACTAGGCTACCAGCTTGGAAAAAATCACTAAACAGCCCAAGCAAAGGCAACGTATGAGCTACTAACGGCAAGCCGAGTAAAAGCACCGCAAATAGAGCCAATGGCACGATAGACGGTTTAAACGGCTCGGCTGATGGCGCGGAGTCTTTCTTCAGATATCGCATGCCGACAAAACCTGCTGCGAGCAACACGAACATTTGAGTCATGATGCTTGGTGCCACCAGCAACGCAATCGCAGTCGCGACGCACAAACCCGCGGTCAGTTTGCTTTGGCAGAAGTTTTTGTACATGCCCCAAGTCGCATCCGCCACGACGACGACAGCGAGCAGTTTTAGACCGTGAACGATGTTTTGGAACACTGCGGTGTCGGTGATTTGGCTGCTCACCATCGCCAGCGCCAACATGATGATCACCGAAGGAAGCGTGAATCCGACAAATGCTGCGCATGCGCCACCTAAACCGCCGCGTTTATAACCTAAAGCAAAGCCGACTTGGCTTGAGCCGGGTCCCGGCAAAAACTGACTGAGCGCGACGATTTGTGCGTACTCGCTGTCATCAAGCCATTTCAGTTTCTCAACAAAGGTTTGGCGAAAATAACCAATATGAGCCGCAGGGCCGCCGAAGCTGAACCAACCCAGCCAGAAAAAAGTTTTGAAGATGGTGAACATGTCGAGCCTGTTTATCTAAAAAGCATTGTTGCTAATTTATCGGATGCTCTAAAATGACTCAAATTGATAAATTTAATTTCATTTATGAATGAAATGGGATAAGGGGGCTGAGGTGAAAGAGGACATTCAGTGGCGCAACATTGACTTGAACTTATTGGTGACGTTTTCTTACTTGTATCGCCATCGAAGCGTTAGCATCGCGGCAGAGAAAAGTTACGTTAGCCAGTCGGCGATGAGCCATAGTTTGTCTCGTTTAAGGTTGTTGTTTGATGACCCGCTTTTTGAGCGAAAAGGGCACAAGATGGAGCCCACCGAGCACGCTCACCACATCGCGCCAACCGTGCATCATTTGCTGGACTCTATCGCCAAAGACTTGCTCACTAAGTCTGCCTTCCAGCCTGAAAATTACGCGGGTGTATGTCGCATTGGGTTAACGGATTATGCCGAGTTTATTTTTGCTCCTCGGCTTTATGACGAAATACGCCAGCGCGCACCAGAGGCCCAGATCAGTTTTATTAACGTCAATCGTAGCAATTACGTGGCATTAACTGAGCACGAAAAGCTCGATGTCATTATTGGCAGCATGCCAGTGTTGGATGACAACTTTGAGAGCTTGTACTTGTACACGGAAAAACACGTGTGTATGTGTGATAAACAGGTATTGCAAGGGGAAACACAGCTGTCTCTAGAAGCGTTCGCGAACATAAAGCAAGCTCTGGTAAGTCCCGATGGGAGCTTAAAGACACAAGTAGACCAAAAGCTCGCAGAACATGGCTTAAGCCGTAAAGTTACCGTGGCGTCGCGCAACTTTCTCACTATTCGGCATCTATTGAAAAAGCGCGATCTCATTGCCATCGTGCCAGAAAAAATGGCGTTGGCGGAGGGCTTTTCGGACGATCTCATTACCGTTAAGCCGCCGATCGCCGTTGCGGATTTTGATATTGCCATGCTGTGGCATTCCAGCCGAAACAATGAAGATAAAGGGATTTGGCTACGCGAATTAGTTTCTTCGACCATTACCTCTCACATATAAAAAGGGCACCAAAGGGTGCCCAGAATGTTTGTCATTGAGAGCCTGTGTTATACCGCTTGCGAAGCTGGCGCGGCTTCTTTTATACGCTCTTCCTGATTCAATGATTTTTCGTATTGGCTGTACTTCCACCAAGCAAAGCCAAGGAAAATCACGATACCGCCAACGTTGTAGAAAATGATGGTCATGATGTCGGCCCCAGTAGGGAAGGTCGATGCTAAGAAACCAACTGTAAAGATAGCGATCAGTACCGATACGGTAGCGATGCCCATTTTGCGTGAGCCCATTTTGAAATCACGCTCGACGTGATCCAGTTTCAAGCGCAGATTCAGGTACGCCAACATGATGAACAGTGGTGGCAGCATGGATGCCGCTGCGGTCATGTTGATCACCGTGTTCATCAGATCTTGAGCGGTGTTAGAACCTAATGTTGGGATGATCATCAATGGGATAACGATAAGGAACTGATACCAAGCTGCGCGAGCTGGTACGCCGTTTTCGTTCAGCTCTACGGTTTTCTTACCAAAAATGCCTTCTGGAATCTCAGAGAAGAAGATTTTCACTGGCGTTGCTGTCCACATCAGTAGAGAGCCAAACATAGCGGTGAAGGATACCAAGCCTACGAAGCGGTTCATCAATACTTCTGGCAAACCAAAGTACGCAGCCAAACCTTCAAATACTTGAACCGATCCGCCCGTGTATTTTAGGGTTTCGCTAGGAACAAACACGTTAATCAAAACAGACGCGACTGAGTAAAGCACACCGATAAAGATACCTGCGATGATGATGACTTTAACAAACGATTTCGAGCCGCCTTTCACATCGTTTACGTAAACCGCGACCGATTCCGCACCGCCTGCCGCCATAAAGATCCATGTAGTAATGCCTAAAAATGCCCAGCTGAAATCAGGGATCATCGCTTCTACAGTAATTGGGTCAGCCGGTTCTACGCCGCCGATCAACGCTGCGCCAGCCAGTAAAATGTACGACATTGTCAGTAGCAGCATGAGGGAGGAGGTCACCGACGTAATTGGCCCCAACATTTTCGCGCCGTTTGTCGATACGTAGGTCGCAAACGCAAACAAAATCATACTGAGCACGGTAGTGGTGAATGGCGTCAGAATGTATTCATAGCCTAAGAACGCGTAAGACGCATAAGCGATAACGCGCGGTAGCAAAGACGTGAAGAAGAATAGGTTAACGAACCAATAAGTGTAGGCAGAGATAAACGCCCAGCGACCGCCGAGTGAGCTTTTTACCCATGCGTAGACACCCGCTTCAGAATCTTTATTCAGAGATACGAATTCTGCGATGATCAAACAGAAAGGGATGAAATAAAAAATGGTCGCCAGAAAGAACATTGGCGCAGAAGCTAGACCGATCTCGATGTTGTTATTGATTACGTTATTAAAGCTAAATACTGCAGCAAAGGTGAGGGACAACAACCCGAATTTGCCTATCGTATTACGTTTGGATTCAGACATGTTCTATCTCCGGTGAATCACGTTGGAATTGTAGGGAGGAAGGGCTTGTAATGCTGTGACCACAGCCCTTCTCTTGTTTTATTTATTTAGGAAGTAGCCATCTTCGATGGTCACTTTGAGCACGACTTTTCTTACGCGGTTGTCTCCGTGGAAGCGGTACGCTTCACTGTTTTCAAAAATCGCCACTTGGCCTTCGCAAAGCTCACGTGTTTCACCCTGACCAGAAAAAAACTCGCGGTCGGTTTCATCACGATAAGCTTGTTCTAGTGTTAACGCGGTTTTATCCGCGAACTCAACGCTTTCTCGGCCTTCGAGGTAGTAATGCACATCGAAGTAACGACGGTTACCGATGAACATTTCGGTTTGTTTCGCGATGCCATCTTCAACCATGTAAACCAGTGAATCGCCAATCGAGTGCATCACGCCATCTTTGATGTTTCCGATGTTGCCAATGGCTTCCACACAGCGGTTCCATTTACGACCGTTGCGATATACCTGTTTGAATTGCTCTAAGCTGTCTAACACGATCATGGGTTACGCCTCGTTGACTGATTGAGTATTGGTTTGAGTGAAAAATGCGTTGTCGAAATCATGGTTTGCCATCACGTGTGCGTTGCAATCGCCTGCTTGCAGTGGCATCAGCGTCAAACCGTAACGGAACTCGTCCATGTACACGCGGTAAGAGTCGAGCACTTCGCTGCCCCATGAGTTCGAGCCTAACCCCATCACTTGATGGTCAAGGTTAAGGGTGATGTAGCCACTCTTTTCTAGCTCGATCGTATGTTGTGCTTCATGCAGATTTTGGTTGGTGTAGAACCACGCGCTGAAGTTGATTTCTTGCTGAGGTTTCACCAATAACCCTGTGCCATGACGGTTGGTGAGCGAGGCCCAGCGCACGTGTTGGCGGTTGCCGTTGTTTTGCGGGAACGGGTAGTTCTCGAACATGTCTTTTACGGTGCTGTGGTAAACATCAATGAGGTTGGCTTGGCAACTGTCTTGGTAGTTTTCTTCTGGGCCACGGCCGTAGTAACTCACTTGATCAAAGCTGCCGTTGATGCCCAAATCCAAGCCGATGACCGGAATCACGTGAGGGTAGTCGCCGTATCGTTCGCCACTCAGTTCCACGTTCAAATGGCCTTGAGCATTGATTTGATAGCGATAGGTACAACGCATGCCAAAATCAAAGACCGGCGGCGCAATGATGCTGGTGGTCGTAATCAAGACGGAATCATCGGTTGCCTCCACAGCAAGTGTGCGGAAGTGCTCCTGCATGATTTGCAGATGCGCTGGGTGCCACAAACCTTCATACTCTTGTTTGTGGTTATCAATCATCGGTTTGAAGAAGTTCAGTCTCGGCTCTGATTGAATGATCTCTTCGCCATTTACGCGCCAAGAAGTCAGCTTGCCGTTTACTTTCGAGAAAGTAAGCGCGAAGTTATGACCTGTGATCACGTGCTCTAGGCGGCTTTCTTCAAGCGCCAAGGGTTGAATATTGTGGTTGACCAGCGCAGGCAACGTCGCGGTGTTTTCTTTCAGTTGGAACTGATACACCGCAATTTCATGGTTGGCTTCGCTGTAAAGCGTGCGACTGTCTTTGCGTACGGTGAAGTTAACAAAGGCTTCGCGCTCATCCAATTCTGGCAAGTCGATGGTCACTTCACGTTCGCTGTTGGCGACCAAAGCTTCGACTTTGAATTGCACGCTACGCAGGGTTTCGCCTTCGGCACGCACGTCAGCATTAATGGTGTAATCATCGAGGTTGGTGAACCACAATTTGTTCTCAATGATGAAGCGATCATGGCAACCTTCAACGGCGCGGATTTTCACCGGTGCAATGACTTGTTTGTATTCTTTCAGGCCAGGGCCCGGGGTTTGATCTGGGTAAATCAGACCATCCATGCAGAAGTTGTAGTTGTTTGGGTAGTCGCCATAATCGCCGCCGTATTTGTAGAACTCTTGGCCGTGCTCATCACGCGCTAGAATGCCGTGATCACACCATTCCCAAACGTAGTGACCTTGAATGTGGTCGTGCGCATAGAACACGTTTTGGTATTCGGTTAAACCACCCGGCCCGTTCCCCATCGCGTGTGCGTATTCGCAGATGATGCGTGGCTTCTCGTGTGGGTGTTCGCCAAAGTAATTCATCAGTTGAGCGCGTGAGTACATCGTCGAAATCACATCGACGACTTCAGCATCGCGGTCTTCTTCGTAGTGAACCAAACGGGTGTCATCAATTGCTTTGGTCGCGGTATACATCGCACGGATGTTACAGCCATAACCCGATTCGTTACCGAGTGACCACATGATGATAGAAGGGTGGTTTTTCTGTGCGTGCACATGGCGCACTGCGCGATCAACAAACACCGCTTCCCATGCTGGATCATTGGTGATACGGCTCAGGTCGCCAACGTTGGCAAAGCCGTGGGTTTCCACATCGGTTTCTGCCATCACAAACAGGCCGTAAATATCACACAGCTCGTAGAAGCGTGGGTCGTTCGGGTAGTGTGCGGTGCGAACCGAGTTGATGTTGTGTTGCTTCATCAAAATCAGATCTTTTTCCACGCGGTCCATGCCCACTGCGCGACCTTTTAGGTGGTCGTTGTCATGACGGTTTACACCATGCAGCATCACGTATTGATTGTTGATGTAGAACAGGCCATCACGCACTTTGATGTCACGGAAACCCACGCGTTGTGGGATCACTTCCACTACGTTGCCTTGGTGATCTTTTAAGGTAATGAACAAGTGGTAAAGGTAAGGATTTTCAGCCGTCCAATGCGTTGGGCTCACCATATCAATCGCAAAGCTTGTTGAGTGGTGGTTTTGGATAGTCAGTGAATCGCATTGACCACTGGCTACGACAGTGCCTTTGTCATGCAGCGCGTATTCCAGCGTATAGCCAGACGCGATAGCGGTGGAAAGGTTTTCCAATTCGATTTGAGCACTGAGCGTCGCACTTTGGTAATCGTCGGCGAAATCGGTGCGAATTGTTAGGTCTTGGACGTGAATGTTCTCTTTTCCGATTAGGTAAACATCACGGAATATCCCCGCCGTCCACCACATGTCTTGGTCTTCAATGTAAGTGGAATCGGCCCACTGCATCACGCGTACAGAGAGTAAGTTTTCGCCTTGTTGGACGAACTTGGAAATGTCGAATTCCGCTGTGAGTCGGCTGCCTTTACTAAAGCCGACGTACTCGCCGTTTATGTACACTTCAAAGTAGGTTTCCACGCCGTCGAACTTGATGATGGTTTGTTGGTTACCCCACTGTGGACCAAGTGTAAATGTGCGTTGATAAGCGCCCGTTGGGTTGTCGGTTGGTACAAACGGGACGTCGATCGGGAATGGGAAGCCCTCATCGGTGTATTGCAGATCGCCGTGGCCTTCCATTTGCCACATGTTTGGGACGGTAATGTGTCCCCAGTCGTTCATTGTTTGTGAGTAAAACTCATCAGGTACCAACATTGGGTTGGTGAAATAACGGAATCTCCATTGGCCGCTGAGTAACATAAAGCGGCGACTCAGTTCACGTTGAAAGGTTTGTGCGCTCTGAACAGAGTCGTAGGAGAAAAAGTACGCACGCGGTGCCATACGATTCTCGTGTAAGTGTTGGAAGTTTTCCCAATTGTTCACGTTTTGATCTCCCCTCGGCTTGGTGCGCTTATGTTGGAGTGCGGATTGGTTTCATCGCGGCTCAACATCAGTGCAAAAACAACGGCCGATGTATTGTGAAAAATGCTTATGAATAATCTGGGAAATATATTAGTAAAAGTTTTACTAAAATAAATTGGTGAAAACGTTTTACTTTAACTTGGTCACGTTTTAAATGACCAGTGTTGAGCAAGATGTGATCAGCGTAAAGGAATGAAATCTAGATTGTTTGGGAAAGTAAAAACAGTAAAAATTCGGTAGAAAATAAAAGGAGAAATAAAAAAGCACTGAAAATTCAGTGCTTTATTTGAACAGTTTTGAAGGTATTTTTATCGAGTTGTGCCGCGTAGCTTGAGCTTGCTTGGAACGTACACTTGAAGGGGCAGTGCGCGTCCGTCACGGTATTTTTCTACTAACAAGTTCACGCCTTGAATACCCATCATTTCAGAATGAATACGAACGGTAGATAGAGGTGGGAAGGTAAAGCGCGCGGTAGGAATGTCGTTCACGCTGATCAGCGCAATATCATCAGGAATGTTTAAACCAAACTCATGCACTGCTCGTAACACACCAATCGCAATGGAGTCCGAAGCAATGAACATCGCTTTTGGGAAATCGCCTTTGGCCAGCATCTCTTTCGCTAAGTCATAACCGGACAAGCTAGAGAAATCGCCACGATAAATGTCGTCTTCAGAAACCACACCTTTTAGGCTGCCGTAGTCCACAAACGCATTTTCACGAATGTCTGCGGTGTTGGGCTCGTCTTGTCCACCAATAAATCCGATGCGCTCGTAGCCTTGTTGTACAAAGAAATCAACCACTTGCTTGCTGATTCTTACAAGGTCGATATCAACGCAATCGTAAGGGCTAGTTGGATCTGAAAAGTCGATGTAACAGATGCTATCGGCTAGGCGTTTAGGTAACTTATTGACCACCTTTTGGTCGACTTTCCCGACTAAAAGGACACCCGTGATCTTTTGCGTTTCAACATCAACTTCGCTGTTGTAGCAATTGGTTAGCGTAATGCCGAGTTTGTCGCACTGAGTTTCAATCCCATGACGAATCGACAAGTAGTACGGGTCATTCACTTCTGCTTCTTGTTTGTAATTGTACAAGGCCAAAAAGTGATGTTTTTGCTTGGCTTCTTTGGTGGCTTTCTTCGAGCTGCTGGTGCGGTACTCCAGCTTTTCTGCGATTTCTAAAATGCGGCGTTTGGTTTCTTCTTTAACGCTCAACGTCGGATCGTCATTCAAAACTCGCGATACGGTTGCAAGTGAGACGCCCGCTTCAGTGGCGATATCTTTTAGTGTTGCCATGTACATTTCCCGTTGGCATTGCTCACAGTCCAAGTGAGAACTCAATAATCTGGCTATTGTAAACAGCTACTTAGGGATGCACAAACTTTTAGTAAAATCGTGCGATCCACGAAAGAGAGCGGTATCTGCTCGACTCATCTTCACTGCTCATCATCCTCCTGGTTTAATTTAACTAAAGTCAGCATCTAAAATAAGGCTTTTGTGTAATTTTGTGAAAACGTTTACACAATTTGAATTCGATCACGGATCTGGATCGAGATTGGTTGCTAGACTTTTAGCCAGTTAAGAAATGGGCGTACCGATTCGATGCAATGGCGATTGGCTTTTAGCGCATCAGAGTGAGGTGTGAACAGAAAGCAGCAAACGTGGAGAAGCAAAAAGTGAAAGTTCTTGTCACAGGCGGTATGGGATACATCGGTAGTCACACTTGCGTTCAGATGATTGAAGCGGGAATGGAACCTATCATCGTTGATAACTTGTGTAACGCCAAACTGGAAGTGTTAAACCGTATTGAAGCGCTGACTGGCAAACAGCCTGCGTTCCACCAAGGTGACATCCGTGACGAAGCCTTTTTGGATACGGTATTCGCGCAGCACGAAATCCAAGCCGTGATCCACTTTGCTGGCCTCAAAGCGGTTGGCGAATCGGTGGCAAAACCACTTGAGTACTACGACAACAACGTCAATGGCTCATTGGTGTTAGCGCGCAGCATGCGTAAAGCGGGCGTGAAAAGCATCGTATTCAGTTCATCGGCAACGGTTTACGGTGACCCTGAAATAGTGCCGATTACGGAAGATTCACCAACAGGCGCAACCACCAACCCATACGGACGCAGCAAATATATGGTGGAGCAATGCTTAAGCGATCTGTTCCATGCTGAAAACGACTGGAGCATCACCTTACTGCGTTACTTCAACCCAGTTGGCGCGCACCCATCGGGCAGCATGGGGGAAGACCCACAAGGAATTCCCAATAACCTGATGCCATTTATCGCCCAAGTCGCTGTTGGCCGCCGAGAAAAACTCGCGGTATTCGGTAGCGACTACCCAACCCCTGACGGCACTGGCGTGCGTGATTACATCCATGTGATGGATCTGGCCGACGGCCATATTGCGGCTTTGAAATCGGTGGGGGAAACATCGGGTTTGCACATTTACAACTTAGGTACAGGTAAAGGCTCGAGCGTACTTGAGATGGTGGATGCGTTCGCGACCGCTTGCGGTAAACCAGTGCCTTACGAGTTATGCCCGCGTCGTCCTGGGGATATTGCTGAATGTTGGGCAAGCACGGAAAAAGCCGAGCGTGAACTAGGCTGGAAAGCAACACGCACGGTAGCTGAAATGACCGCCGATACGTGGAACTGGCAGTCAAATAACCCTAGTGGCTATTCCCCGGAGTAATTGCAGTCGCCGCGTTGCCATCTGCGCTTCTCACGGTTTTGGGAAGCTGAGTTTGAAGAATTTTAAAGAGTTGAGTAAGTAACATGTCGAATGTCGAATTTAACCCAGTGGATCATCCACACCGCCGTTACAACCCTCTGACTGGGCAATGGATTTTGGTTTCACCTCACCGTGCAAAACGCCCTTGGAGCGGCGCAGATGAAAAGCCCGCATTGGATGAGCTACCAAGCTATGACGGTAAATGTTTCCTTTGTCCAACCAACGAACGTATCTCTGGCGATGTCAATCCAGACTACCAAGGCACCTATGTGTTCAATAACGATTTTGCTGCGCTAATGGTGGATTCACCAGATGCACCGGAGTCAAACAACCCGTTATTCAAAACGCAAGGCGTGCGCGGTTTGAGCAGAGTGATTTGCTTCTCGCCAGATCACAGTAAAACCTTACCGGAGCTGCCAGTGGATAAAATTCGTGGCGTGATTGATACATGGAATGAGCAAATTGAAGAGCTCGGCAAAGAGTACGTTTGGGTTCAGGCGTTCGAAAACAAAGGCGAAATCATGGGCTGTTCTCAGCCTCATCCGCACGGTCAAATCTGGGCGAACAGCTTCTTACCCAATGAAATTGAGAGCAAAGAGCACAACCTAAAAGCGTACTACCAAGAGCACGGCAGCAACTTGCTGGTGGATTACGTACAAGCGGAACTCAAAGACGGTTCACGCATTGTGGTGGAAACCGAACACTGGCTGGCGGTGGTGCCTTACTGGGCTGCTTGGCCGTTCGAAACCATGTTGTTGCCGAAAACGCACATTCGTCGCATGAGCGAACTCAGCGATGAGCAACGAGACGATTTAGCGCTAGCGATTAAGAAGCTGACCAGCCGTTACGACAATTTATTCCAATGCTCTTTCCCTTACTCAATGGGCTGGCACTACGCGCCGTTTTTTGACCAAGGCACAGACATCGACCATTGGCAGCTTCATGCACTTTTTTATCCGCCACTACTGCGCAGTGCCACGGTTCGTAAGTTCATGGTGGGCTACGAAATGCTGGCAGAAAGCCAACGTGACCTTACCGCAGAGCAAGCGGCGCAGCGTCTGCGTGATGTGAGTGATGTCCACTACAAAGAATGCTAAGTCTTTAAATTGGACTGATTACGAATAACGGGATAGCGCGACTTTACAGATAGAAAGTTAGGCTCAACGCGCTATCCCACACAAATTACTATTTTAAGAGAACGTCCCTATGTCTGAACTTATCCAAAATGTGAAAGCGTCATTTGAGCAAATGTTGGGCTACGCACCTAGCCATATTATTCAAGCGCCTGGTCGTGTGAACTTGATTGGTGAGCACACCGATTACAACGATGGTTTTGTCCTACCGTGTGCCATTAACTACCAAACGGTCGTGGCGGCGGCAAAGCGTGAAGACAATATCGTGCGTGTGGTGTCGGTCGATTACGGTAACGCAATGGACGAATTCGATATCACGCAAGCCATTACCTTCCAGCAAGACAAAATATGGGCGAACTACATTCGCGGCGTGGTGAAGTGTCTTCTGGCGCGTGGCTACCAGTTTACTGGGGCGGATATTTCAGTCAGCGGCAACGTACCTCAAGGCGCGGGTTTGAGCTCATCGGCGGCATTGGAAGTGGTGATCGGTCAAACGTTTAAAGTGTTGTTCAATCTTGAGATCAGCCAAGCCGAAATCGCGTTAAACGGTCAGCAAGCTGAGAACGAATTCGTCGGTTGTAACTGCGGCATCATGGACCAAATGATTTCAGCGGAAGGGCATGAAAATCACGCGATGCTATTGGACTGCCGTAGCCTAGAAACGGAATCGGTTTCCATGCCAGAAGAGATGGCCGTCGTGATCATCAACTCGAATAAAAAACGTGGTTTGGTCGACAGTGAATACAACACTCGTCGTCAACAATGTGAAGAAGCGGCGCGCATTTTCGGTGTGAAAGCTTTGCGTGATGTGACGATTGAGCTGTTCAACGAGAAAGTCGCTGAGCTGGATGAAATGGTGGCAAAACGTGCCCGTCACGTCATCACAGAAAACGATCGTACGGTGGAAGCGGCACAAGCGCTACGAGCACACGACATGAAGCGCATGGGTGAGCTGATGGCCGAGTCTCATGCCTCGATGCGCGATGATTTCGAAATCACGGTAAAAGAAATCGATACGCTGGTGGAGATAGTCAAAGAGGTGATCGGCGATCAAGGCGGCGTGCGCATGACTGGCGGTGGCTTTGGTGGTTGCATCGTGGCACTTGTACCGCCAGCACTGGTTGATGATGTGAAAGCGGCAGTTGAAGCGAAGTACCAAGCGGCTACGGGCTTAAAAGAGTCGATTTATGTTTGCCAAGCCAAAAATGGTGCGGGTTTGGTTGAAGTGCTGTAAGGAATGATGATGAAAGCCTATTTTCAACAACTAGAACAAGCGATGGCGCAAACGCCGTCGTTTGATGGCCAAACTGCGACTCTGATTCATTTGACCAACGCGAGTGGCATGACGGCGTCGTTTATGGATATCGGTGCGACGTGGTTGAGTTGCACATTACCGGTAAATGGTGAAAACCGTGAAGTGTTGTTGCGCTCACCAAATATGGCTGAACACATGAAGCAAGACGCTTATTTCGGTTCCATTGTTGGCCGCTTTGCTAACCGAATTGCGAAGGGGCAGTTTGAGATAGACGGAGAGAAGTATCAACTTGGTATCAATAACGGTGAAAACTCACTGCACGGTGGGCTGGAAGGGTTTGATAAACGCCGCTGGAAGGTTGAAGAGCAAAATGAGCAACAGGTCACTTTTTCACTTCGCTCCCCGGACGGTGACCAAGGCTATCCGGGAAATCTCGATGTGAAGGTGACGTACACGCTCACTGATGAGAATGAATTAGCTATCGCCTATGATGCTAAGACCGACAAAACATCGCCAGTGAATTTAACCAATCACGCCTACTTTAACTTGGCTGGTGAGGCGAGTCGCGCGAAAAGTTTGGATCATACTTTACAGCTCAATGCTGGGCATTACTTGCCAACGGATGCGGGGTTAATTCCTACCGGTGAACAAAAACCAGTTTCGGGTACCAGTTTCGACTTCACTGAGCCAAAATCGATTGGCCAAGAATTTCTTGCTGAGCAAGATCAGAAAACCGCTGGTGGCTACGATCACGCCTTTGTATTCATGCCTGAAGTGACCGATGGCGTGTCTGTCGCTGCGGTTTTAATTGCACCAAAAGAAGATGTGGTGATGAAGGTGAAAACCACCAAGCCTGCCATCCAGTTTTATTCAGGTAATTTCTTAGCCGGTACGCCAGGTGCAAGTAAAACTTACGAACGCTATGACGGCCTAGCATTGGAAACGCAATACTTTCCAGACGGGCCAAACAAACCAGAATGGGGACTCAACAATGGGGTGTTGGTCTCTGGGGATTGCTATCAGCATCAAACTACTTATCAGTTTGAATTTTAGATAGCACTTCTGCCCTTTGAACTTGCAGCGGCAGCGATGCTGCAACTCCAACGACTTTGGGTGTTATGGTGGGCTACATGCCCACCTTTTTTGTTTTTGATATGTATTTTTACTAGGAAGTTTAAATCACTTACCTCACTTTCGACACAATACTGTACGGTGGATGCTCCCCGTAATTTCCTACTTATTACTCTTCGTTTTACCTTTTTTGTTATCGTTTACATTTTTGTTGATTTTAGAGTATTTTAATTAAATGACACTTCTCTTAATATTTGTGATCTTTAGCTCGTTATAAGGTTTTTAGCGTAATATGTATCAATATGTGTGATTTGAGTTGCATTTCATTTGGGTGGTAACGTTTACACTTTGCGGCGTAAACAAAACTACAGGATGAAACTGATGTCGAATATAGAACATGGTCTAAGCTTTATCGACATAATGGTCTTCGCCATTTATGTCGCAATTATCATTGGGGTCGGACTTTGGGTATCTCGTGATAAAAAAGGCACTCAGAAAAGTACGGAAGATTATTTCTTGGCGGGAAAATCTTTGCCCTGGTGGGCTGTCGGTGCTTCGCTAATTGCTGCAAATATTTCTGCGGAACAATTTATAGGAATGTCTGGTTCAGGCTATTCAATCGGCTTGGCTATCGCATCTTATGAATGGATGTCGGCAATAACATTGATTATTGTTGGTAAGTACTTTCTACCTATTTTCATTGAAAAAGGAATCTATACCATTCCTGAATTTGTTGAAAAACGATTCAATAAAAAACTAAAAACAATTTTGGCCGTTTTTTGGATTTCCTTGTACATTTTTGTAAACCTAACTTCAGTACTGTATTTAGGTGGTTTGGCTCTCGAAACCATTTTGGGTATTCCGTTGATGTACTCAATTCTAGGTCTTGCGCTGTTTGCGTTGGTGTACTCAATTTACGGTGGTTTATCGGCAGTAGTATGGACCGATGTCATTCAAGTGTTCTTCTTAGTTTTGGGTGGTTTTATGACTACCTACATGGCAGTGAGCTTTATTGGTGGTACGGACGGTTGGTTCGCTGGGTTGTCTAAAATGGTCAATGCCGCTCCAGGCCACTTTGAGATGATCTTGGATCAAAGTAATCCACAATACATGAACCTTCCTGGTATTGCCGTATTAATTGGTGGTCTTTGGGTAGCAAACTTATACTATTGGGGATTTAACCAGTACATTATTCAAAGAACGCTTGCTGCAAAATCAGTATCGGAAGCTCAGAAAGGTATTGTTTTTGCTGCATTTTTGAAACTTATCGTTCCGTTTCTGGTGGTATTGCCAGGTATTGCCGCTTACGTTATTACTTCGGACCCAAAACTAATGGCAAGCCTTGGTGATATTGCAGCAACAAACCTTCCAAGTGCTGCTCATGCGGATAAAGCATACCCTTGGCTAACTCAGTTCTTGCCTGTTGGTGTTAAAGGTGTTGTTTTTGCGGCTCTTGCTGCTGCAATTGTTTCTTCACTAGCATCAATGCTTAACTCAACAGCCACTATCTTCACTATGGATATTTACAAAGAGTATATCTCTCCTGACTCAGGTGACCACAAGTTGGTGAATGTTGGGCGTACTGCAGCTGTGGTGGCACTAATTATTGCCTGCCTAATTGCTCCAATGTTAGGTGGTATTGGCCAAGCATTCCAATACATCCAAGAATATACAGGTTTAGTTAGCCCTGGAATTTTGGCTGTATTCTTACTTGGCTTATTTTGGAAGAAAACAACCAGTAAAGGGGCTATTATTGGTGTAGTAGCATCAATACCATTTGCCTTGTTCTTGAAATTTATGCCACTTTCCATGCCATTTATGGATCAAATGCTATACACATTATTGTTTACAATGGTTGTTATCGCATTTACAAGTTTGAGCACATCAATTAATGATGATGATCCTAAAGGTATTAGTGTTACATCATCGATGTTTGTAACAGATCGAAGCTTTAATATCGCTTCTTACGGCATAATGATTGTTTTGGCAGTGTTATATACATTGTTCTGGTAAAAACATTCTTTATTATACTCCGCTCTTTTTTGAGCGGAGTTTTTCTAATTAAAAGAGTGTCATATGGATTCAACCTTGCTGCCAAATGTCGTTTCTTTTTTTAAAACGATAGAGCCATTTCATTTACTTCCTGACCATGTTCTTGATGCTATCGCTACGAACACAGATATTGTTTATTGGGGAAAGGGAGAGAGTGTCTCCTTAGTTATGCCTGAAGGAAAAAATTTATATATTATTCGAGCTGGAGTTATCGAACAGAGATTTCCTAATGGTGAATTAAGAGCTAGATTAGGCGAAAATGATGTATTTGGATTTAATTTAGAACAGGATAAATATAAAGTAAAAACCATTGAAAATTGTTTAATATATAAAATTAATTATGCGTTCTTACTAAAAGAAGTTTCGAATTTTGAAAATGTTGTTAACCAGATTGCAATCCGTGCAAGTCAACGTCTCACTTCAAGTATTAATGCACAGTATTCACAAGCAGAAAAAAGCCTGTTTTTTAAAAGGGCTAAAGATTTAGCCAATCATAATGTTGTGGTGGTGCATAAAAACCAAAGTATCCAGCAAGTGGCACAAATCATGAGTAAAAAAGGCTGCACTTGTGCCTTGGTTACCAATGACAATGCATTGGTTGGAGTGGTTACCGAGACTGACATGACAAGTAGAGTGGTTGCTGAGGCGTTTAATATCTATAGACCTGTTGAGGATATTATGAACGCTCATCCTCAGAGTGTTGACCAAAATGAGCCCGTGATTTCTGTGTTCAATCTGATGATGAAACACAATATTCGTAACATCCCTGTTCTTGACAAAAATAAACAAGTTTTAGGTTTGATTAGCCCTCAAGAGTTAGTTCAGAGGCATGGCATCCAGGCTGTTTTTTTGATTGAAAAAATCAGTAAGTGTAATAGCTTAGAGTCGCTTTCATTGTTAGTAAAAGAACGTCAGGCAGTGTTTGAGGCGATGATAGAATCGCATTTGCCAGCCAATGTAGTTGGGCAAGTTTTAATGATGATTTATGATGCCTTTACCTGTCGATTGATTAAATTGGCAGAAAGAAACGTGGGTTTACCTCCTTGTAATTATGCTTGGTTAGCGGCGGGTTCGCATGCGAGAGGAGAGGTTCACTTAGGTTCTGATCAAGATAACGCTTTAGTACTTGATGACTCAGCAACAGAAAGTGACCGAATTTATTTTCGACATTTTGCTATGTATATATGTAAAGGATTAGCGGAATGCGGGTACCCTTTGTGTAATGGGCGTTTTATGGCGGCTACACCAACGTGGAATCAGCCATTATTCATCTGGAAGCAGCTCTACAGAAAATGGGCAAACAATCCAGAATACAATATGTTACTAAATCTTAATGTCTTTCTTGAAGTGCGCTTTATTTCCGGGGATAGGTCACTATTTGATGAACTAAATAGTGAACGCGAGCGGTGTACCAAAAATAACCCTCATTTAATCGCAGCCTTAGTTAGAAATTTAATATCACACCGTCCACCACTAGGGATATTCAATAACTTAGTGTTAGAAAACAATGGTCACAACGAGAAATCGCTGAATATTAAAAAGTCTGCGGTTGGTCTGTTGGTCGATATCGCTAGAATTTATGCTCTTCATAAAGGCGGAGGAATGTTGTCAACGGAAGAAAGATTCGATTTTGCGTATGATACAGGATTGATTAATAGCACTTCACATCAAGACTTGATAGGGACTTATCGTTATGTAACGCAATTACGTTACTCACATCAGCTGCAATGCTTACAAGGTGGAAAGCCAGTAACGAATGCTATATTTCCTGAGCATTTTGGCAGCTTTGAAAGACAACACCTCAAAGATGCTTTTCGCATAATACGCGGTTATCAAGACACGTTAAAAATGAAATTTGGCTCTTAGTATGTTTGGCTACTCATTCCAGTCAATTGAACATCTAGAACAGGTGCGCAGAGAACTAGAAAAATCTAGCTTGCCAGATGTATTTAACTCTATAGGAAATACGCCTCTACCTGGCGCTTTATCGGATGCTAGAGAGTTAGACACGTTAGTCTTGGACTTTGAAACGACAGGATTTAATCCTGAAGTAGATAGAGTAATCAGTATTGGATGGGTAGAAATTCGAAACAGCAATATTCGTCTAAATAGTGCACGTCATGTCTTCATTAATCATGCAATTGATATTTGTCATGAGTCAGTCAAAGTTCACCATATTAGGCCTGAAACGTTGCATGTATCGGGGATTTCAGAACAAGCTGCTTTCACTCAGTTGCTGGATGTAATTGCTGGTAAAATTCTTGTTGCACATGGCTGCATTATGGAGCAGAGGTTTTTAGAGCAATACATCAAGATAAAGTACCAGAATTTGAAGTTGCCATTAATATGGTTAGATACATTAAAAATCGAGCAATATCGCACCCAACTGAGACCTACTCGGTCTGACTGGCGGTTAAGTTCAATTCGAAAGGAACTCAACCTACCAACATATCAAGCCCATAACGCACTAAATGATGCGATAGCGACTGCCGAACTATATCTAGCACAGATTAATTGCTTGTTTGGCCTTTCATCTGCGCCATTACATGTTTTAGTTAATGCTTCGCGCTAACATTTAACGCGTACATCAACAACGCTCGACAGAGTTTCTTCGTACTAACGTTGGGCTAAAAATAATGGTTTCATCTTCAACTTTTTCGTCACGAGATAGCGCCAAAGCCAAACGGGCGGCGCGTTCTGCCATCATCTCGATTGGGTAGCGAATAGTGGTCAAGCTAGGGTGAACAAAGCGGGCGATCAAGCCATCATCGAACCCGACCATAGAAACCTTACTTGGTACGTCAATGCCATTTTGATCTAACGCTGCCAATGCGCCAGCGGCCATGTAGTCGTTGTAGGCCACCACTCCAGTAATCTCCAAAGATTTGGTTAACAGGTTGGTCATCGCAACTTCGCCCCCATCACTGTTGGGCTCACCGTATTCGATGTAGCTTTTGGAGAGTTCAATACCATGTTCTTTCAATGCGGCTTGGTAACCTTGCAAGCGTTCATCGGTATCTTCGATATCGTGGGATGAGGCAATGCAAGCGATTTTGCGATGCCCGTGACGAATCAAATATTCTGTCGCGAGGAATGCCCCCTTGCGGTTATCAAGGGAAATACAGCGCTCAGCAAGCTCTGGGATATGTCGATTGATAAGCACCATACCTTTCACTTCTTGGGCGTAGCCAATTAGATCCTCATCAGATAAGCCTTTCGAGTGGATGACTATTGCATCGCAACGGCTGTTGATCAGCAATTCTAGGGCTTGACGCTCATCATCTGGATTGTGATACCCGTTGCCAATCAAGATATGTTTGCCATTTTCGCGCGCGATATTATCGACGGATTTGACCAGCGTGCCGAAGAAAGGATCGGACACATCACTCACCAACACACCCATGGTATTTGTGCTTTGACTCACCAGTGCGCGAGCTGCGGCATTGGGTCTGTAACCCAATTTGCTCATTGCTTTGGTGACCGACTCTACCGATGATTGACTGGCTTTTGGGGACTTGTTGATCACGCGAGAAACCGTTGCGACCGAAACACCGGCTTCTTTCGCGACATCCTTGATCGTTGCCATATAGAACCTTTAGTGGCTAAAAATTTTGACTGGAAGTATTAAACACCCATTGTGTAATAAGTGCAATTTGATAGAAGATTTGCTTTCGGAAATGAGATCTTTACCACTTGTATTTATTAAGCTTACTGATAGTGTAAACGTTATCTTTTTAGTAAAACTTTACTGAGGTTTTAATTATGGAAACTATTGCTTACTCTGATTTTGCCAAACTGGAAATTCGTACCGGAAAAATCATTGAAGTGGCTCGTCATCAAAATGCAGACAAGCTGTACATTGTGCAAATTGATATTGGTGAAAAAACACTGCAAACCGTAACCAGCTTAGTACCTTATTACACCGAGGAAGAGTTGATGGGCAAACAAGTGGTCGTGTTGTGTAATCTTGCCAAAGCCAAAATGCGCGGCGAAACCTCAGAATGTATGTTGTTGTGCGCAGAAACGGATGATGAATCCGAAAGTGTGTTGCTTACGCCAGAAAGAGCGATGCCGACTGGGGTGAGAATTGTTTAATCAGTTCACTGGTCGCTCTACTGTAAAAACAGCTCTTAGTTTAGAGCTGTTTTTACAGATGGGATTGAGCTACGAATTTTGGGCAATCAGATTATCAATCAACTCGTAATGATGCTCTTGCACGCCTGCAAGGTTGCCATATTTAGGTTGGTGGCGGTCATTTTCTTTTGCGTGTTGCCAGCCAATGGTGTGACGCACAAAATGCTCTGCAAACGCATGAGATACTTCCAAGCAACCTGCTAGCACGGTATCGACATAGCTTTGCATGATTGGGCTTTTTACGCACGGTGGTAATGGCTCGTCTTTTACGTAAACCCAGATGCTATGTTCTTGGTTAAAGTTCGCGTCCGATTCGATTTGATCTGGCTGAATTTGAATACGATGATAACCACGCTCACGGCGATCGAATTCTGCGAGAGCCTCTTCATTCACTTCGAGTAAAACGCCGTTGACCTGCCCATCGCCTTGGTTTACAACCAGAGGAGACAGAGTGTAGCTGTCATCAATCTTTCCCCAGTATCGCACCAGTCCATGAGCAATGACGGGAATGGCTTCTCCCGTTTGTCCGGTTAACTTACGCGACGCAGAATTAATCAAACTGCCATAGCCAAATATGTACATCTTCGTTGCATCCCTTAACTGATGGTTGTGTCTCTCACCGTTTATACCTAACCCGCCTCTGAAGCACAACTTTACCTCTTAAGTATAATCTTAACTATTAACATGTATTTTTTATGCATGTTTGTGGTAGCATCAATATTGTAGTTGAGTTAACCAGCATCAAGAGACGCTTGAGGGCAAGATAATGCTGAATATCACCGATAAAAAAGTGGAAGAAAAAATCCCCGCATGGCTGCGATTAGGCTTTCGGCCGTTTTTTCTGTTTGGATCGATTTACGCCATTGTTGCGATCGCGTTGTGGGTGTGGATGTTCCAGAGCGGACAGCCAAACGCATTAACTGTACCGGCATTATGGTGGCACGTTCATGAAATGTTGTTCGGCTTTTCGATGGTGATTGTGGTTGGTTTTGTACTGACCGCAGTACAAAACTGGACTGGCATTAGTGGCACCAAGCATTACACGCTTTTGATCTTATTTGGCTTGTGGTTAGCACCTAGAATATTGCTCTGGACGCCAGCGCCGTTATGGTTAACCAGCAGCATTGAAGCGGTATTTTTGTTGTTTGTTGCCTATGAGGTAGGCATTCGTGTTTATCGAGCCAAAGGTTGGCGTAATCTGTTTTTTGTGCCGCTGTTTCTTTTGGCCATTTTTGCGAACTTTGCAAGCTACGCAACAATAAAAGGCATGCCGCCGTTTAGCTCTTCTGCTGTATGGCAGGCGATGTTGTGGTGGTTTACGCTGTTATTGTCGATCATGGGCGGACGTGTGATTCCATTCTTTACTGCGCGTCGATTTAATTTCGAAAAAGCGCAACCACAGGCTTGGTTAGAATGGTTCGCGAACTTGCCGTTGGTAATGCTATTTGTGCTGAGCTTTTTCCCTGTGACGTTTGCAGAATTAGGCAATCCGTTGATGCTGTTTGCAGGAGTTGCTCAGTTGGTGCGTTTTGTTCGCTGGAAACCTTGGTTAACCCTGAGCGAGCCTTTAGTGTGGTCGCTGCATGCTGCGTATTTGTGTTTGCCACTAAGCTTAATTTTGCGAGGCACTTGGGGAGATGCATTTGCCAGCCATAACCTGATTCACCTGTTTGCGATAGGTGCATTAGGCGGCTTGATTTTAGCGATGATCGCACGCGTGACGATGGGACATACTGGTCGCATGATCTACAAAGGTCCGAACATGAGCCTTGCGTTTGCGGCGATTACCGCGGCAGCTTTGGTTCGCAGTTTTGCCGTGATATTTGATCCTGCCAATATGATGCTGTGGATTGATATCAGCGGCGGGTTATGGATTGTCGCATTTGGCCTGTTTGTGTGGCGCTTTGGCGTGATGCTTATTACCCCTCGCGTTGATGGTTATCCCGGATAGGGCGCTAATGTGAGTAGAGAAAGAGGAGCAGCACGCTCCTCTTTTGATTTTTGTTCTTTATAGGATTAGCGCTTATTCGTCGTCCGTTTTATTCGTGAACCCCAAACGTTTGAATAGCCACCACTCTAGAGCAAAGATGACAATTAAAGCGATACAGAACCAGGTGAACGCCATGGCAGATTCCACGCCTGGCATACCGCCAATGTTGATGCCAAGCAAACCTGTTAGGAAGCTGGTTGGCAAGAAAATAGTCGCCACCAAGGTAAATAGATAACTGTTTTTATTAGTTTTCTCGTCACGATGATGTTTGATTTCTTCTTGAAAGAGAGCGACTTCTCCAAGATAAAACTCAAGTGTTTCATTTATGCGCGTAATATTATTGTGGGCGAAGCGATATTGATGGGGCCTTAAAGCCACCAACTCGGACTCTGATTCAACGAGATCACGAATAGCATATTGCTGAGGGCGAATAAAACGTTTGATGGAGATAAGCGCTTTTTGAGTCGCCATATGCTTGTACGTCGATTCATCATTCACATCAAACTGGTTTAACGTCTCTTCAATCGTATCGAGGTAAACGTCTATTTTGCTATTTAATCCTTCAATAATCTGATGAAGTAAACCAGCAAGGCTTTTCGGACCTTTGTGTTCCGCCAATGCTTGACGAATTTCCATGATGGCACGCGATGGGATCTTACGTGTTGAAATCAGTGCGCCTTGAAAATAGAGAATTCGAATACTGAGCATGTCTTCTGGTGAAGCATCGCCATTCATATTGACGCCTCGTAAAATCAACATGAAGTTCTCGTCATCCAAAGGGTGGAAAGACGGTCGGCTCTCGTCGGCTAACAGGTGATCAACAGTGGCACGTGGTACTTGGTTTTGCTCTAGCCAGCCACGAATATCGGGATGCAGCCGTTCACAATGGTACCAATGTTTGGCTTGAATCTGCTCCGCCGTTGTGGATTGCTGAGTTGCTTCTGGGGTTGAAAAATCCCAATGTTCAATCATAAAACCCATTTTCTTTTCCTTGTCTGAGCCTTTCCCCAAATAACTCGGAAAGAGCCTGTGCTCTTCCGCTGCATTATTTTCCGTGAAATGCATCAGTGATAACGTTCTGAACCTAGCTCCATGAAGTTATTCAGGGATAATTATTTAAATGAGTATGATTGCATTTAACGCTAAATGTCTATGAATAGTTGCTCTTATTTGTAATCAAGTGAAGCAAGCCAAAGTGTGGTGTAAAAACAGCAAAATAAAAAAGCCTGCAACGAGGCAGGCTTTCTAGTAGGGAGGGGAGGAGCAGTTAGCCAACTTGAGAAAGATTAACCACTTTCTGTTGTAGCTTTTCTTTTAAATAGTCCGATAAAGCCTGCTTTTCTTCATCGTTCATGTACAGACCAAGCTTGGTACGACGCCACAAAATGTCTTCATCGGTCATTGCCATTTCATGGTTCATTAAGTAGTCGATCTCACGTTGGTAAACACCGCCGGCTTGCGATGAGAACGCGTGTCCAAGGTCAGCTTCGCTTGCTGTGCCTTCCATTAAGTTCCACGTTTGGGTACCAAATTGTGTCACGTAACGAAGAATCAATGCTTCTGGCGCCCAAGCGTATTTAGCATGAATTTGTTTAGCTAATTGTTCACGACTACAGCTGAAGTTACCACCAGGTAGGGTTTGATTTGCCGTCCAGTCGCTTCCCATCTCTGGTAGGAAAGGAGCCAGCTTTTTCATTGCCGCTTCACCCAGCTTACGGTAGGTCGTCAGCTTACCACCAAAGACAGAAAGCAGAGGTGCATGGTCGTATTCCGCATCGAGTTCTAGCGTGTAGTCTCGTGTGATCGCTTGCGGAGAGTCAGATTCATCGTCACATAAAGGACGAACACCGCTGTATGTCCAAACCACATCTTCGCGAGTCAGCTGGTGGACAAAGTGTTGGTTTACGATGTCGATGAGGTAATCGACTTCGTCATCTGAGATTGCCACTTCGCGTGGGTCACCTTTGTATTCCACATCTGTTGTACCAATGATTGAGAACTTATCTAAGTAAGGAATCATAAATACGATGCGGTTGTCTTTGTTTTGAAGAATGTAGGCTTGCGGTTCGTTGTGGATACGAGGAACAACGATGTGCGAGCCTTTGATTAAGCGAATGTTACGAGGAGAGGCTTGCTCTAATCCATCATCAAAGAACTGTTTTACCCAAGGGCCAGCTGCGTTTACTAGTGCTTTTGCTTTGCGTTCGAAACGTTGGTCTGTCATCACGTCATGAATTGTGACATGCCAGATACCACCTTCACGGTGTGCTTTTTCTACGCGGCAGTAGTTACGTACTTCTGCATGGTTTTCACGAGCAGCCAGAACGTTAAGTAATACTAAACGCGCGTCATCAACCCAACAGTCAGAGTATTCGAAACCGGTTTTCATTTCTGGTTTTAGCAAGCCCGATTTCGCTAAGTTGACTGTTTTGCTGCCTGGCAGAGTCGTACGTTTACCCAAGTTATCGTAAAGGAACAGACCACAGCGAATCATCCAAGCTGGACGTAGGAATGGGCGATGAGGCAAACGGAAACGCATTGGTAGGGCAACGTGAGGCGCTTTGCGAAGAATAACTTCACGTTCTGCGAGCGCTTCCGAAACCAAACGAAACTCGTAGTGTTCAAGGTAGCGTAAACCGCCGTGGATCAGTTTAGAACTTGCCGAAGAAGTAGCGGACGCGAAGTCATTTGCTTCGTATAAGCCAACACTCAAACCGCGGCCAGCTGCGTCTGCCGCAATACCAGCCCCGTTGATGCCGCCACCAATTACGATCAAGTCTAAGGTAGTGGATGAGCTAGTAGTGGAAGCATTTTTTTGTATACTCATAAATTTGACCTCTTGGTGAGCGAACGAGCATTTTAGAACATGATCTAATCCTAGCTTAGGTTTCGTTTGTGATCATCTATTATTTTCGTTTGTGAGCGTTTTGTGTGATTTAGGCACAAAAAAAACCTCTGCCTAATTAAGACAGAGGTCATTTGAGAGGCAAATTAGTGATTGAAACTACTCGTTTTCGAAGTTTGTCTCGTTCGCTTCAACGACTTCAAGTGGAATTGAAGCTTCTTTTAAAATCGACAAGATTTCTTCTGGTGGCTGCTTGTTGGTAAAGATCATGTTGAGCTGAGCGATATTGCCTAGCTTCACCATGGCATTGCGCCCGAACTTGGTATGGTCGACGGCAAGAAATACACTGCGGCTGTTGTCGATGATCGCTTGTTTGACTCTTACTTCGTGATAATCAAAATCCAGCAGTGAACCATCAAAGTCGATACCACTGATGCCAAGAATGCCAAAGTCGAGACGGAACTGTTTAACGAAGTCGAGAGTGGCTTCTCCAACAATACCGCCATCGCGACTTCGAACTTCACCGCCAGCTAAGATGACTTTGATCTCTGGGTTGGGGAAGAGAATGGTTGCCACGTTGATATTGTTGGTAACCACGCGTAGCTGTTTATGGTTTTTATTGAGCGCTCGCGCAACCGCTTCTGGTGTGGTGCCGATATCAATAAATAGAGTCGCGCCATCAGGAATGTGCTTGACCACCTCGTCTGCAATGACATCTTTTTCATTGAAGTTGAGCGCTTTACGCGTGTTGTAAGATGTGTTTTCAGAACTGAGAGGGATGGTTGCACCACCGTGATAACGACGAATTTTGTTGTCGTCGGCGAGTTCATTAAGATCGCGTCGGATGGTTTGTGGGCTGACATTGAATCTTTCTACCAACTCATCCGTGCTGACATAGCCTTGTTTTTTCACCAACTCAACAATCTGTTGGTGTCGAGGTATTTGCTTCACTTACCACTCCCTTGTGCATTGGTAACGGCCAATGCTTCAAATTCGAAGCTCTATTGTGCTCGAATTTGCGCGTTGTGAGAAGTAAGCGAGTTCAGGAATCAGGGGCAAAGCGCAAAAAAGAGCGCACAAATGGCGCTCTTTTTTCGTATGGAGGTGAGATTAATCTTCTTCGTCGTGAAGCTCAGACCAGGTTTGCGCACATTTCACTGCGCGTTTCCAACCCTTGTAACGACGATTGCGTTTTTCTTCATCATCGTGCGGCTCAAAGGTGCGATCAAGCACCGCTTTATTCTGCAACTCGTCAATGCTGTCCCAGTAACCCACGGCAAGACCTGCAAGGTAGGCTGCACCAAGAGCGGTAACCTCTGTTACTTGAGGGCGGTGTACTTCTGTATTCAATACATCGGATTGGAACTGCATTAGGAAGTTGTTCGCTACCGCACCGCCATCGACGCGAAGATTCGCAAGTTTAATTCCTGAGTCGGCTTGCATCGCATCCAGTACGTCACGAGTTTGGTAAGCGATGCCTTCCAAAGTCGCACGGATAATGTGGTTTGAGTTCACGCCGCGAGTAAGGCCGACAATCGTGCCACGTGCGTAGGCATCCCAGTATGGTGCGCCTAAACCAGTAAAGGCAGGCACGACATAAACGCCGTTTGAGGTATCCACTTTGGTTGCGAAATATTCAGAGTCTTCTGCACCGTTCAGGATTTTTAATTCATCACGTAGCCATTGGATAGAAGCACCACCCATGAATACGGCACCTTCAAGCGCATAAGCAGGCTCACCTTTCGGACCACAAGCCAAAGTTGTCAGTAGGCCGTGCGTCGAAGTGACTTTTTCTTGGCCCGTATTCATTAGCAAGAAACAACCCGTGCCGTAAGTGTTTTTCGCCTGACCCGCTTCAACACACATTTGGCCGTAAAGCGCAGCTTGTTGGTCACCAGCAATACCAGAAATAGGAATACGAGTACCGCCTTTACCACCAATGTTGGTCTTACCGTAAACTTCCGATGAACGTTTTACTTCTGGCATCATAGATGCTGGGATACCAAGCTCATCTAACATTTTCTGATCCCAACATAGATCGTTGATGTTAAATAGCATGGTACGCGATGCGTTAGTGTAGTCGGTCACGTGAACGCGGCCTTGAGTCATCTTCCAAACTAACCAAGTATCGACGGTACCGAACAACAATTTGCCTGCTTCTGCGTCTTCGCGCGCGCCTTCAACATTGTCCAGAATCCATTTCACTTTGGTTCCTGAGAAGTAAGGGTCAAGCACCAAACCTGTGTTGTCACGTACGTAGTTTTCTAGACCACGCGCTTTTAAATCTTCACAGATGTCAGCAGTACGGCGACATTGCCATACGATTGCATTGTAAACGGGTTTGCCTGTTTCTTTATTCCAGACGATGGTAGTTTCACGCTGGTTAGTAATACCGATAGCCGCCAATTGGTCGCTACGGATGCCAGACTTAGCTAGAGCTTCTACCAACGTAGAGCTTTGTGTTGCCCAGATTTCCATTGGGTCATGCTCTACCCAACCTGCCTCTGGATAAATCTGAGTAAATTCGCGCTGTGCGACGCTTACGATGTTCGCGTCATGATCAAGAATTACTGCGCGAGAGCTTGTCGTACCTTGGTCTAGGGCAACAATGTATTTTTGCTCAGTCATGGTAAGAATCCTTTTGTTTCGTTATTTATATTTTAGTAAATGTTCGAGTTGCGTCAGTTTTAAGCTCTAGCTTCTTCTGTTTCTTCTTCCGTCTCACATTGGTTTGGAATTGTACAGCCGTGGCCTTGTTGTGGAAGGTAAGCCGCAATCGCTTTTGGATACAACCAACCACCAAAACACGCGCCTGCAATCGGAGCAAGTAAAGGCACGATAAAGTAAGGAATGTCTTTAGCACCTGTCAGAGCGTAATCCCAGCCTGCGAAGTAAGCGAACAGTTTCGGTCCAAAGTCGCGCGCAGGGTTCATCGCGAAGCCAGTTAGTGGACCAAGAGAACCACCGATCACGGCAATCAAAATACCGATTAACAGCGGGTTCATTGCACCTCGTGCAGCGCCGTTATTTTCATCGCCCAAAGCCAAAACCGCAAACATCAGCACGGCAGTGATAACGAATTCCACAGCAAAAGCGCCAAAGAAAGAGAGGGAAGCATGTGGATAGGTTGAGAAGATACCAGCGGTTGCTAGTGCATCTTGGCTACTGCGGACGAAGTTATGTGCGATTTCGTAGTCGGTGAAAAGGTTGCTGTATAAGCTGTAAACCAACGCAGCAGAGCAGAATGCGCCAAGCATTTGGGCGATGATGTATGGCACCACTTTCGCCTTATCAAAACCATGAAACATAGCGAGTGCGATGGTTACCGCTGGGTTGATGTGCGCGCCTGAAACGCCGGCAGTACAGTAAATAGCGATGGCGACACCTAGGCCCCATACAATACTGATTTCCCATTGTCCAAATGATGCGCCTGTTAGAACTAAGGCTGCGACACAGCCTACGCCGAAGAAGATAAGTAGTCCTGTACCGATAAACTCGGCCAAACATTCTCCGAGCAGAGAGGGGTGTTTGTTCGTTGTCATGTTAAAAGTCCTTTGATCATTTTTGCCTGTCTAGCACGATACTATTGTGCACATATAAACGTTTGCGAAAACAAACGCGCGTTAAAAATGAGCGTTTGAGCATAAAATTGTTAATCAAAGTCTTCGTTTTTGTTAAATGGCGCATCTTTTAATCGAAAAAGAAAACAACGAAAAGAACTTCTTTGCTACGAAGTGTGTTTTGGAAGCGCTCAAATTACCGATGTGAAAAAGAATGCACAACTGGTAAGAGGAGTTTTGTGAAGCTGCTACGTGCTTGGGGATTTATTACTCAGATTTTGCGTAGTAATTAACCCTAAAGAGGTAAGGTGAGGTCAAGTACATCAAGGACTAGCGGTGATATAAGAAAATGCGTTGCTATGTTTATATCTCGAGAGGAACTTGTTATCCAAATTAGTGTTAATTATGAAAATGGAGAGGAAAATAAATATGGTTTATGTCTTGTGTTCGTGAATCACTGTCTAGGTTTGAGTTCAGATAACATTAGTTTTGTTATTTCGTTTGATACTAAGCGCGAACATTTTTCATCTTTTTAGTTATTTAGTGGTTTCGCGTAACAAGGATGGATGTGAAACACCCTTTTTACGGTTAATTTGTGTTCTTATTCGAGCCTTTGTTTCATTGGTTTCGAATTGGAATGCTCAAATGAGAGGTTGAAACATCAGTTTCATATTAACTAATTATGAGTAAAGTTGAACGATGGTCTAATTAATGCGCTCTAATTTACTGTATTTACTTATATTTAATTCATGTGCAACATTTGTCACAGAAATAAAATCCTAACTCAATACAATTCATGAACTTTCGAACGAAGGTTTTTTTGTTTCGTTCGCTCCTTTTGTGTTTTTTTACCATCGCATACAAAATAATGAGGTTCCTATGTTTGGAATATTCAAACCTAAGGCGCACATTGATCGTCTGTCCCCAGGCTGTATCGATAGCACCTACTCTCGCCTCCGTTGGCAACTCTTTATCGGTATATTTGTTGGCTACGCCGGTTACTATTTGGTTCGTAAAAACTTCAGTTTGGCGATGCCTTATCTTATCGAGCAAGGCTTTAGCCGCGGTGACTTAGGTGTCGCGCTGGCAGCTGTTTCCATTGCATATGGTCTCTCTAAATTTCTAATGGGCAGCGTTTCTGACCGCTCCAACCCTCGCTATTTCCTTAGTGGCGGCCTACTGATGTCTGCATTAGTGATGTTTTGCTTTGGCTTTATGCCATGGGCGACTGGCAGCGTCACTGCGATGTTCATTTTGCTTTTCTTGAACGGTTGGTTCCAAGGCATGGGGTGGCCCGCATGTGGACGAACCATGGTGCACTGGTGGTCACGTAAAGAGCGTGGTGAGATCGTTTCGGTTTGGAACGTGGCACACAACGTGGGTGGCGGTTTGATTGGTCCACTATTTATTCTTGGCCTGTGGGCATTTAACGATGATTGGCGCACTGCATTTTATGTTCCTGCATTTTTCGCCACGTTGGTTGCTGTGTTTGTTTGGATGACGGTTCGCGATACGCCTCAATCTTGTGGTTTGCCACCGATCGAAGAGTATAAAGACGATTATCCTGATGACTATGACAAGTCGCACGAACAAGAAATGACAGCCAAGGAAATCTTCTTTAAGTATGTATTCAACAACAAGCTGCTTTGGTCGATTGCAATTGCAAACGCATTTGTTTACCTAATTCGTTACGGCGTACTGGACTGGGCACCTGTTTACCTAAAAGAAGCGAAGGATTTCTCGGTAGATAAATCGTCATGGGCTTACTTTTTATACGAATGGGCCGGCATTCCAGGCACATTATTGTGTGGTTGGATTTCAGACAAATTGTTCAAAGGTCGTCGTGCACCTGCTGGCATCTTATTTATGGTGCTAGTGACCGTTGCAGTGATGGTTTACTGGTTTAACCCTGCTGGTAACCCAATGGTGGACATGATGGCACTGATTGCAATTGGCTTCCTAATCTATGGTCCGGTTATGCTGATTGGCTTGTACGCACTTGAACTCGCTCCGAAGAAAGCCGCTGGTACTGCTGCTGGTCTTACTGGTTTATTTGGATACTTAGGTGGGGCAGTTGCCGCAAACGCGATTCTGGGCTACACGGTAGACCACTTTGGCTGGGATGGTGGCTTTATCATCTTAGTGGGTTCTTGTATTACTTCTATTGTGTGTTTGATGTACGCCTTCTTAGGTGAGCGTGCGCACCACGAGCAAAAAGAGCGCGAAAAGGAAGCGCTAGCGTAATATTTATTTAAAGAGGCAGTGGAATACTGCCTCTTCGCTTTATCAAGGAAATAACAATGAAAACCAAGTCAGTATGTCTTACTTTTTTAGCACTTAGCCTCTCAGCTGGTGCGATTGCGAAACCGCTTGTAATTGCACACCGTGGCGCATCGGGTTACTTGCCTGAGCACACGCTAGAAGCCAAAGCGCTTGCTTACGCAATGAAACCTGACTACATCGAGCAAGATGTCGTGATGACGAAAGATGATCATTTGGTCGTGTTGCATGACCATTACTTGGATCGCGTCACGGATGTTGCTGAGCGCTTTCCTGATCGCGCACGTGAAGATGGTCGTTACTACGCGATTGACTTTACTCTGGCAGAAATCAAATCTCTGCGAGTTACCGAAGGGTTCAATATCGACGAAGACGGCAACAAAGTAGCAGGTTACCCGACTCGATTCCCCATGTGGAAATCTGATTTCACTGTTCCGACGTTTGCCGAAGAGATTGAACTGATCCAAGGTCTTAACAAGACGCTGGGCTACGACATTGGGATTTATCCAGAGATTAAAGCGCCTTGGTTCCACCGTCACGAAGGCAAGGACATTTCTAAAGCGGTGCTTAACGTGTTGAAACAGTACGGTTACGACTCGCAAGATGACAACGTGTACTTACAGTGTTTTGATGCGAATGAACTGCAACGCATCAATAGTGAGTTGATGCCAGCAATGGACATGGATTTAAAGCTCGTTCAGCTCATGGCTTACACCGATTGGAACGAAACCATGGTGTACCAAGGTGATACCGCAACACCATACAGTTATGACTGGATGTTCGAAGCTGAAGGTATGAAGAAAGTGGCGAGTTACGCCGAAGGGATTGGTCCTTGGAAACCGATGCTGGTGGATGATAAATCAACCAAAGACAACATCATCATCAAGCCGCTAATGAAGGCGGCAAAAGACGCTGGCTTGCAGGTTCATCCATACACGTTCCGAGCAGACCCGGGACGCATTCCAGCTTACACGGATAGTTTTGATGGCATGATGGATGTGTTTTATAACCAAGTGAAGGTCGATGGTTTATTTACTGACTTTCCAGACAAAGCGGTCAGCTTTTTAAATCAGTAATCAGCACGTTATGCATGCTGCTTTAAGCTAAAAAATCCCCCAACAGTTTCCTGCTGGGGGATTTTTCGTATTCTTATTAGTTGTTTTTATGCAGTTCGCTGTTCAATTCAACCGCGCTCTTGTTTGCAAGACACTCGATTTGACCAGTCACAGAGTTACGACGGAACAGTAGGTCAGAAACACCAGCAAGGTCGCGTGCTTTCAATACTTCTACTTCTTGACCTGCAGAATCTAGCATGCGCACTTTAGAGCCAGCGGTTACGTACAGACCTGATTCGATAGTACAACGGTCGCCCATTGGGAAGCCAAGACCTGCGTTTGCGCCGAGTAGTGAGTTTTCACCGATAGAAACCACTACTTTACCGCCGCCAGATAGCGTACCCATGATAGATGCACCGCCGCCGATATCTGAACCGTTACCAACCACTACGCCAGCAGAGATACGACCTTCAACCATGCTCACGCCAGTCGTACCTGCGTTGAAGTTGATGAAGCCTTCGTGCATGACTGTAGTGCCTTCGCCAACGTGTGCGCCAAGACGTACGCGAGAAGTGTCTGCAATACGAACGCCAGTTGGAACCACGTAGTCCACCATTTTAGGGAACTTGTCTACGCAATCTACGCTTAGCGTACGACCAGCTAGTCGAGCTTCGATTTGACGCTCAGCCAGTTCAGGTAGGTCGATTGGGCCTTCGTTAGTCCATGCGATGTTGTGTAGTAGACCGAAGATGCCATCCAGTACGGTGCCGTGTGGCTTGACTAGACGGTTGGAGATAAGTTGAAGTTTTAGGAAGCCTTCAGCAACAGATTGTGGTTGTTCATCCGTAGCTAGGATAACCAGTACAAGCGGCTGTGCTGATTCTGCTGCTTTGGTTGCGAAAGATGCGTTTGCTGCATCGCCGTTTGCTTCGAAAGCCGCCGCAAGTTCTGCGCTTTGTGCAGCAGAGATCTCGATAGCTTGGTTGCCTTGTTCGTAACCTGCTACTGCTGCTAGTGCGTTAACAAGTGCGTCGCTTGGGTTAAGAACTGGGTTTGGAAAAAACGCTTCAATGATTTTGCCATCGCGGTTTTTAGTCGCTGTACCAAAGGCTAGAGAAAAGAAAGCCATAGTTGATCTCCATGTGTTGAGTCTTGTGTCTCGTCTGTTCACTGACAAGAAATAATTAAGTTGTCAGTCATCATAATGAGAGTGCTAGGGAGTTTAAAGAGGGGAAATGGAGAAAGTCCGTAGATGGATACCTTTTGTCTTTTGGGAGATATGTCTGTCTGATGAGAAATGTGGTTGTGAGGTGGTCAATTAGCGGGTGTTTGTTGAAATGAAAGAAGGCGATTTGTCGTATCTGTGCTCGAAAGAAAGGGCGATCTTTCCATGATGATGTGTGCCTTCAGATACAAAAAACGCCACATGATGCGGCGTTTCTTTAACAAATGAGAGGCTTATGCAGCGTCTTCTTGCTTGTCTTCTTCTACAGATTCAAGCTTTTTTGCTTTCTTTGGTGCCGGTTTGCGTTTTGCACCCAGTGCGTAAAGCACTTCTTCTTTGTTTTGAGCGAGGTACATCGCAAGATCTTCTTGCTTACCTTCGTCTTCTAGAAGTTCACTTTTACCTAGCAGCGTGAATAGTTCGTCTGCCATGTCTAGCATTTTATCGTATGCGTCAGCTTCCGCTTTAGAGGTAAAAGTCATTTTCTCTTCTCCATTGCGTTCTACCACGTACTTGACGATTACAGCCATGGTTGGTCCCCTAACTTGGTGTATTGATACTGGCTTTTTATACAGTTTTTGACCAGTTAAGTCTAGCGACAAGCCTAAGAATGAGAGACACGTACAACTAACTGACCAGCATTTAAACTATCTCCGTTTCACTTGGAGGGCGTATTCTCTAGATAAAGATTATTTGGTCGTTCCCAATCTTGGCAAAATTCGATAAACGTTTTGAGCAATGGGCTTTGATATTTCTCTTTATGAACCAGTAACCAGAAGCGACGTTTCATATCTAAAGGCATGTCGAGCAGTTTTACGCGGCCGTCACGAATAGCAGGTTCTGCAGACAAACGTGACAAGCAACCTAAGCCCAGCCCAGCAGATACTGAGTTGATCAACGCTTCGGTGGTATTGAGCTGAAAAGCTTCATGCCAATGTTCCAAGCGCGGCGCGACAACGCGCATAAAGAATTCGCGTGAGCCAGACCCCGCCTCTCGCAATATCCATTCGCTGTTTTCTAGCTCGGTTAAGTTTATTGGCCCTTCGTGCGCGGCTGGGTAATCTGGCGCGCAAATCACGCACATTTCATCTTCGCTAAACTGGGTGGACTGCAATTCAGGGTGAAGTGTTTTGCCTTCAATGAGGGCAATGTCTAACTCGTAATCGGTCAGCATGTCGCAGATTTGTGCAGAGTTAGAAATGAACAGGCTTTGGGAACGATGGTTCGTTTGTTGACGAAATTCGCTAAGCAAATAGGGCGCGACTTGGTTGCCAATGGTGTCGCTGGCACCAATGCGAAGTTGTCCCGATAGCGCTTGGTCACCATCGAAAATGCTCTCGATGTCTTTGGCTCGGTTGAGTAATTCATCCGCCAGTGGCAACAGCTTTTGACCTTCTTGGTTCAAAATCAGTCGGTTATTAACACGATCAAACAAGTGATGGCCGATCTGTTTTTCTAATTCTGAGAGTGCCATGCTCACTGCGGCTTTCGATAAAAAGAGACTATCAGAAGCTGCTGTGAGCGTTTTGTGCTGCGTGATCGTCGTAAACACTTTCAGTTGTTTAAGAGAAATGTGACTTGCCATACCCCACCGTTAAGTAATTTTGAACGTTTGTTTTAAATAATTAGATATATCGGAACGAAGTGCAAGCGTATTATACGCTCCATCAAGAGTGAGTCTGGTTGAGGTCATCATGATTCAAAGAACAAAAGCAAAAGTAATGGGAGCACCAACTCCGATGGCGGGTTTGGCTCTTGGTATTGCAAGCTTAGGCTGGAGTTGGGAAAACTTCGCCGAATTACATGGCTACGGACAGTGGATTAGTGCGGGTATCGCGAGCGTATTGTTGGCTATATTGGCAACCAAGTTTTTGCTACATAACCATCTATTGAGACAAGATCTTGCTCATCCGGTTGTGGGCAGCGTGGTTCCGACTTTTGCGATGGGCACTATGGTGGTATCGAACTCTCTCGGCCATTTTTACCCATTGGCTGGTGATGTGCTTTGGCTGATTGCAGTGGTTCTGCACATCGTGTTCTTGGTGAGCTTTGTTTACCATCGCGCCAAAGATTTTGAATTGCACCACATGGTTCCTAGTTGGTTTGTACCGCCTGTGGGTATCATCGTTGCGGATGTGTCTTTCTCTGGAAACCCGATGTTAGCACCAGTAGCACAAGGTGCATTGATGTTTGGGATGGTGGCGTACGCGATCATGTTGCCGATGATGATTTACCGTTTCATGTTTACCCATGAAATTCCGGATGCAGCGAAACCAACAATGGCAATCATGGCAGCGCCAGCAAGTCTATCATTGGCAGGGTACTTAACGGTCACTGCGACACCATCACCAGTGATCATCGCTATGCTATTTGGTATCGCGGTATTGATGACAGCCATCATTTACCTCGCATTCTTTAAATTGCTTAGACTGCCATTTAGCCCAGGCTATGCGGCGTTCACTTTCCCGATGGTGATCGGTGCGACGGCGCTGTTTAAAATGGCGAATTGGATGGAGTTGCAAGGATTGGCTGCGCACTATGTTCAACAAGTGCGAGGCTTAGCTGGTCTTGAGTTGATTGTGGCAACATTTGTTGTCTCTTATGTGGCTTTACAGTACATCAACAACTTATTGATTCAGCCACGCTTGATGCACGCTCATCACGCTTAAATAGCAGATAGGAAAAAGCCTCTTGGTCTTACAGCCAAGAGGCTTTTTTATTTCAATCGGCGTCGATGTTGGACGCTAGCCTTTTTTGTAAAATCGCGACATCTCATCCAGAGAATGACGAATGATATCGACAGGAACTTTCTGTTCTTTCTCGACTTTTAACTGGCGATTCAGTTGCTGAGAGTGCCCGCCAGGATTGACCACAAGCATCAGTTCTTTGCCGACCAATGCATAGTTGTAGTAGCTGCCAGCAATATACCAATCGCGAGGGGCAGAACTATCGAACAAGTTATGACCAACGCTGTATGAACTCGTTGTGCCTTGAACGTCAAACAGCGTATTCATCATGGTTGGCACGACGTCGAAATGGGTCGTGCGGTAATCAATTTGGTCTGGTTGACGATTTGGTATGTACACGTAAAGAGGCACATGCACTTGTACGTCACTGTAGTTACCCGTGTGGCCCCAATAGTTCATCTTATGGTCGTTAAACTCTTCACCATGATCAGATGAAATCACCACAATGGTGTTGTCTAAGTCGACGTTTTTCAGTACATCGCCAATCAAGCTATCGATGTAGTACAACGAGTTCTTGTATCGATTGTGGTAAAGCGAAGCGTCAAAATCGTTGTTGAGCAAAATGTGGTCAACGCGTTCCCAGTATGGTTTGAATTTCGCAAATTCAGGTTCGGGAAATACTGTGCCGTGGGCGGCATCGTAGAACAGAAAACCAAAGTACGGTTTGTCGCTGTCCTGCTTTTGGAACTCGATGAACTTGTCTGTGATCTGCTGATCGCGCTCGACGGCCGTTTCTCCAGTTTGTCTCAGAGTCAAGTCCGACACTTTTTTGAATACCGTGCGAGAAAGTGGTGGGCTGGTGAGCGGTGCTGAGCCAAAAATGCCCATGCGGTAGCCTTCTGCTTGCAGCGTATCCATAAAAACAGGAGAGCGTTGGCTTGCGTAAAAGCTTTCCCAGTAGGTCGCTGGCAAGCTGTAAAACAGGCTGAAAATACCCGCTTGAGTTGAGTTGCCGCCGCTCATGTGTTGTGTGAAATTCACTGTCTTTTCGGAGAACTTGCTGACATTTGGCATGATTTCCGGCGTCGCATCACTGTAGCGCCACGCGTCAACCAAGATAAACAAAACATTGGGCTGTTTCTCTTTGCTTTGCACTTGAATCGGCGCAAGCGGGTAGTTGAGTGAGCTACGTTCAATGTTGGTTAACTCTACGCGGTTCTTTGATGCAATGTTCTCATCCACTAGGTCGTGTTTGTAAATAAATTTACGAGCCGTCAGCGGGTAGTAAAGTGGCCAGTTATTCGAAAACTGACTGACTTCATCGTCGTAAAGCGCGTTTTTGTACGCATGAATCATCTGTGTGCTGAGCAATACAGCAAACCAGACGCTGATCAAAACGAACTTAGCTCGGCTTTGTGCCAGTTGATTACTTACCCAAACGGTACAAGCGAGCCCGATCACCAGAACGGCAACTTCACTGATGAAGATTAGCCAACTCATCCAAGAAATATCGAAGACATCACCGCCACCTTCGAAAAACATACGGATTAATAGAGCGTTGATGTGAAGTTTGTATTGCTGAAAAACGAGGATATCGACTTTAAACATGACCAATAGACAGATCGCAATAGCGACCACGATGCCTTTGAATGCTCGAGTCGGTAGAAAAGAGAGCAATAAACTCAACAACATAAATGGAAGAGCGATCAAGCCCAGCCAGCCATATTGAGTCGAAACCAAATAGTAACCTTGCAACAAGGTTAGCGGTTCATTCAGATTGTTAGACAACACAAAAGGATAACAAGCGATCGACAGATACACTGCAAAGCAAGCAAAAAAAGCAATCAGCCAAGCGCTGTTGGAAGACAGTTTGCGAAACATACTTTTTGTTTGTTTATAAATTATGGGTAGAGGGAGTATAAAACAGTGTTTTTTATTATGGAATAGTTGCGACGAATGTCACATTTTGTATGGAGGTGTCAGACTTGATTGACATGTGAAAATTAAGAAGATTCATACTCTATTTGAGTGATATATAACCTTTTGTTTTTTCCGAACGCGAGATCACTGCGGGTTTAAATGGGGCTGTGCTAAGCTAGCTAACAGTTTCAATCGGCGCTCGGTATTCCCAATTTGTTTACTGTTTATCACTCCAACCAAGTTGACGTTCTTAAATCACTCCTTGTCGAACTGATTCGAATCAGTCCGCTGGAAAACCCGTTCGAAAAAGAACAAATTCTGGTTCAAAGTCCGGGCATGTCTCAATGGCTAAAAATGGAATTGGCCAAAGAGTTTGGTGTTGCCGCGAACATTGATTTTCCGCTTCCTGCTACCTTCATTTGGGAAATGTTTACGCAGGTGTTGCCAGACGTGCCAAAACGCAGTGCGTTTAACAAAGAAGCTATGACGTGGAAGTTGATGCATCTGCTGCCGGGGCTTCTCAACCAAGACGTGTTTTCGCCGTTAGCGCAGTACCTCAAAGATGACAGTGATCACTCTAAGCTGTATCAGCTGGCTGAGAAAATTGCCGATATTTTCGATGGTTACTTGGTGTATCGTCCGGAATGGATCGCAAGTTGGGAAGCCGGGCAGAGTGTGCCAGAGCTGGAAGATGAGCATCCGTGGCAGCCGATCTTATGGCAAGCGTTGTACGATCACACTGTGTCGTTAGGGCAGTCTCCATATCACCGCGCCAACCTTTATGAGCACTTTATCGACACGTTAGCGAGTTTTAACGGCAATTTTGACCATTTACCCAAGCGTTTGTTTGTTTTTGGCATTTCTTCGTTGCCGCCTCGCTATATGGATGCGCTAAAAGCAATTGGTGAACACATCGACGTGCATCTGATGTTCACCAACCCTTGTCGTTATTACTGGGGTGAAGTTCGAGATCGCAAATATCTGGCTCGTTTGGCGGCGAAACATCGTCAGCATGTTGTGTGGCAGGACGATCACTCGGAAGTGCAAGGTGAAACTGAGCAACTGAAAGGTTCACTGGAAGATAATGTGATCGATGAGCTGCACACCGATGTGGTCGGAAACAGTCTGTTGGCATCCATGGGTAAACTCGGGCGCGACAATATGTATCTGTTGTCTCAGCTGGAATCTCATGAAATTGAAGCCTTTGTTGATGTTGAGCGCGACAGTCTGCTCCATCAATTGCAAGCGGATATTCTCAATCTTGAAGAACATCAAGATGACCAACAGATTGAAAACAGTCATCACAAACAAGTGGTTAGCTTGGGTGATAAATCACTGAGCCTACACGCTTGTCACAGCCCGATGCGTGAAGTGGAAGTGCTGCATGATCAACTGTTGGCGATGTTCGATGCTGACCCAACGTTAAAACCGCGCGATATTATCGTGATGGTCGCGGACATCAACGCTTACAGCCCTGCGATTCAGGCGGTCTTTGGTAACGCGCCGGGTGAGCGTTTTATTCCATATTCGATTTCTGACCGAACTGCCGATCAAGAGAGCCCAATTCTGGCTGCATTTATGCAGTTGGTGAACTTACCCAATACGCGCTGTTTGGCATCAGAACTACTCGAACTTCTGGAAACTCCAGCGATATTAAAGCGTTTTGAACTCAGCGAAGATGATTTCTTACAAGCCAAACAATGGGTTGAGGAATCGGGAATTCGCTGGGGGTTGGATGCCAATACCGGACGCGAATTTGAACTGCCGGAAACCCGTCAAAACACATGGCAATTTGGTATTCAACGAATGTTGCTTGGCTACGCGATGCCAGAATCCGCAGGTTTGTTTGAAACCGAGCAAGGCAGTTTGTCTCCGTACAACGAAGTGCAAGGCATGGGCGCAGAGCTGGCGGGCAAGTTGGCACACTTTATCCAACAAATTAGCACTTATCGAAGCAAACTTTCTCATGTTCAAACTATCGATGGTTGGCGAGAGACTTTAGTTTTACTGCTGGATGACTTCTTCTCAGTTGAGTTAGAAGGCGAAATGGCGCTCAAATCCATTCGCGATACGCTCAGCCAAGTCAAAGAGCAATTAGCTGATGCCGCATTTGATGATGCGTTATCGCCGTCGATCATCAGCCAATACCTTCAAAACAAATTATCTGGCACACGAGTCAGCCAGCGCTTCCTTGCTGGTCAAGTGAACTTTTGTACCCTGATGCCGATGCGCTCTATTCCGTTTAGAACCGTTTGTCTACTGGGGATGAATGACGGCGTGTACCCACGCTCCATGCCGCCGGAAGGTTTTGACTTGATGACGGGAAGAACCAAACCGGGCGATCGTTCGCGCCGAGATGATGACCGTTACCTATTCCTCGAAGCGATGTTGTCTGCACAGCAAACGCTCTACATCAGTTATGTTGGCCGTTCAATCCAAGACAACACCGAGCGAGTGCCCTCGGTATTGGTTTCTGAGCTGATGGAATACTGCCACCAAAACTATTGTTTAAGTGGTGATGAAGCGTTGCCCGTTGATGAGTCTGGCGACAACTTGTTAAACGCGTTGGTGAATACCCACGCCATGGTGCCGTTTAGCCCAAGTGCGTTCCAAGGCATGCATGCCAGCTACGCGAAAGAATGGATTCCAGCGGCATTGACTCAAAGTAGTCAATCGCAAGGCTATGTTCGTCGTGATTTTAACCGTGCATTAGACGACTATCTGTTAGGAGCGACGTTCCCACTTGAGCTCGACTTAGTCGAATTGCAACGTTTCTGGCGCTTACCGGTGCAGTATTTTTTCAATCGTCGCTTAAAAGTAATCTTTGAACCGCCACTGCCGGTGATGGAAGACGACGAACCCTTTGTTTTAGGTGGTTTGGAAAGCTATCAAATGCGTGATGAGCTGCTAGAAACCTTGCTTGAAACGACATTGATGCAGCCAGAGAAAAAAGCAGAGGTGCTTAAACACTTTATGAGTCAACAGCGCGCGCAAGGCAAACTGCCGGTGGGAGCGTTTGGTGATATCGAATTTGAAACCAACCGAGTTCAGGCGGAAGAGCTGGTGGATAAACTGGCGTTTTTATCTGGTGCGCCTCAAGACGATTTGGAAATCGACCTGACGTTTGATTCCTTGTTTGAGCGAAATGAAGGCGAAGAGAAAAACGTTCGCCTAACAGGTTGGCTAACTCAATGCTACCAATCCGGTTTGATTCGCTATAGAAGCGGTAAGATTCGCTCGCAGGATTACCTTGCTGCGTGGATCGACCACCTTGCCATGTCGGCGTCGGGTCATGCTAAGAAAACCCACATCATTGGTTACGATCGTAAAGAAGGCGCGCTGCATTTGATCTACCCAGAAATTGCCGATGCGCAGTATGCCAAACAGCTACTGACTGAATTAGTTCGCTTATTCTTCGAAGGCATGACTAAGCCTTTGCCTTATTTCCCGAAAACGGCGTTGGCTTGTGTTGAAGCGGGCTTTAGCCGCGGTCAGTGGGTCGATGACGAAGAGAAATCTTTGAAGAAAATGGCTGACGCATTCAATGATGGCTTCATGAGCCCGGGTGAAGGCAATAATGCGTACATCTCTCGAATTTGGTCAGCTTGGAATGATGAGTTGGCCTCAGAAGTTCGTTTGCTGACAGCATTAGTTTTGCAAGGTGCGCGCTTAGCGATTCAAGACGCTGATGACGTAAAAGCGTAATAAAGACAGTTGGATAAAGAGAAGGAAGAGTAGGGTGGCCGCCAGAAAATCATTATTTTTTGTAGGGCGTTCGCTGTACGGCCACAAGGTCAGAGGGACCATGATACTTTTGTTTAATTCATTTGAGTTGTGCCGCCAAAAAGGTTTGGCTTATCTCGTGGGGCGCATACTAACGGTACGTCTTATGGATAACCGTGAGAAAGATCTCACAAAGCTCTAAATTATCCAACTTGTTAAACATATTAATAGAATTTTTAACTATAGATCACATTTATTAGGTGATACGTCCTAGTAAATAATCCGGAGAGATTCAGCGTTATGGATCAAATGTCAGGTGCAGAGTGTCCTCTACATACGTTAGACCGCACAGAGCAACCTCAACCAACGCCACTAGAACCGATGACGTTTCCTCTGCATGGTGCGAGGTTAATCGAGGCATCAGCAGGCACAGGTAAAACCTTCACTATTGCAGGTTTATATCTGCGCCTTTTGCTTGGTCACGGCTGCGAGGAAACTCGACATCGCGTACCGCTTACGGTCGACCAAATTCTGGTCGTAACCTTTACCGAAGCGGCAACTGCGGAATTGCGCGATCGTATCAGGGCAAGGATCCATGACGCGCGAATCGCGTTTGCGCGTGGACAGAGTTCCGATCCGGTGATCCAACCTTTGCTTAATGAGTTTGACGAGCACAAGCAAGCCGCAGAAATTTTATTGCAGGCAGAGCGTCAGATGGACGAGGCGGCGGTCTACACCATTCACGGTTTTTGCCAACGTATGCTAACGCAAAATGCGTTTGAATCTGGCAGCCGATTTAATAACGAGTTTGTGACCGATGAAAGTCACCTAAAAGCGCAAGTTGTAGCCGATTACTGGCGCCGCAACTTTTACCCGTTGCCATTTACCTTGGCTGGAGAAATTCGCCAGCTATGGGGCTCTCCATCTGCGTTGTTGTCTGACATCAGCAATTACTTAACCGGTGCGCCTTTAAGCCTTTCTGTTCCTGCAATGAAAGGCAGTTTGGCTGATCTTCATACTGAAAATTTGAAAAAAATTGATGAATTAAAAGCACAGTGGCGAGAAAGCCAAGATGACTTCTTAACGCTGATTTCAGATTCAGATATTAACAAGCGCAGCTACACCAAAAAGTCTCTGCCGACGTGGTTGGAGGCGGTGAATGCTTGGGCAGCAACGGAAACCACAGGATACGATTATCCAGACAAGCTGGAGAAATTCGCGCAAAACGTCTTGTTGGAAAAAACACCGAAAGGCAGTGCGCCGCAGCATGCGGTATTTGAAGCCATTGAAACATTTCTTGCCAATCCAATCAGCTTAAAAGCGCCACTGCTTGCTCATGCGATTGAGCATTGTCGTGTGATGCTGGCCAACGCGAAAAATCAAAAACAGTGGCTCTCTTTCGATGATTTGCTGACACAACTTTCTGCTTCTATCGATACGGACGAAAGCGAGCTTTTAGCGGCGCGTATTCGTACTTTGTATCCTGTCGCAATGATTGACGAGTTCCAAGATACCGACCCGCTTCAATACAGTATTTTCAGCCGTATTTATCTGAACAACCCGGAATGTGGTTTGTTTATGATCGGTGACCCCAAGCAGGCGATTTATGGCTTTCGTGGCGCAGACATTTTCACTTATATCAAAGCGCGTAACCAAGTAAGTGCCCACTACACGTTAGGAACCAACTGGCGTTCTAGCGCAGATATGGTGCAGGCGGTAAACCAAGTATTTGCTTTGCCAGACAGTCCATTTATCTACGATTCGGATATTCCGTTCTTACCCGTTAAGTACAGTCCCAATGCCGAAAAACGCATTTGGACTATGGGTGGCCAAAAGCAACCAGCGCTGACTTATTGGTTGCAAGAAGCGGACGATAAACCGCTACCAAAAGGCGAGTATTTGACTCGAATGGCAGAGGCGACCGCAAGCCAAATCCAAACCATTTTGACGCAGGCTCAACAGGGGCAAGCGTGTCTGGTGAATGGCGAAAAACAGAAAGCGGTTCAAGCGGGCGATATCGCGGTGTTGGTTCGAACAGGTAGTGAAGGTCGAATGATCAAACAAGCGTTGGCTGATCAAGGCATTGCCAGCGTGTACCTGTCTAACCGAGACAGTGTGTTTACCAGTTCGGTGGCACAGGATTTACAGCGTTTGCTACAAGCAGTGCTGACTCCAGAAAATGACCGTGCGCTGCGTGCAAGTCTTGCCTCTGAGCTGTTTGCCCTCGATGCAGCAAGTTTGGATGCGCTTAATAACGATGAAATTGTGTGGGAAAACGCCGTTAACGAATTCAAAGAGTATCGCAAACTTTGGGTTCAGCGTGGTGTGCTGCCGATGTTGCGCGCGGTGATCAGTAAACGCCATATTGCCGAGCGATTACTAGAAGAAGGTGCGAGTTCACAGGGTGAGAATGGTGAGCGAGTACTTACCGATTTAATGCACATCGGTGAACTGCTGCAACAAGCCAGTAATGAACTGGATAGCGACCACGGCCTGCTGCGTTGGCTCGCTCAGTCTATCAGTGATGCGGAAAACGGTTTGGGTGGCAGTGATGACCAAATCCAACGTTTAGAATCGGAACGTAACTTAGTGCAGATCGTAACTATTCACAAATCAAAAGGCTTGGAGTATGACCTCGTATTTCTGCCGTTTGTGTTCAGCTATCGAGAAGCCAGTGAAGCCAAATATTACGATGCAGCCAATGACCGCACGGTACTGGATATCACTGGCAACGATGCGTCCATGAAGCAAGCGGATAAAGAGCGTTTGGCGGAAGACTTACGCTTGATATACGTGGCACTAACGCGAGCTGTGTATGCGTGTTTTATTGGAGCCTCGCCTTTGCGCAATGGTCGTTCGACCAAAGAGCCAACTGGCGTACACCGCAGTGCGATTGGCTATTTGATTCAGAATGGTCAAGAAGGTGGCATTAACGATTTGCACCAAGGTTTAACAAAGCAACAAGACGAGCTTGATTGTGTCGTTGTGGCCGATCCGCCGCAGCAACTCGAAGAGAAGTACGTAGCGCCACAAGAAGAAATACACGATCTTAGCGCGAAAGAACTGCAAAACCCTATCGACAGAAACTGGCGCATCACCAGTTATTCTGGCTTGGTCAAGCAAGGCTCTCATCACGCCGAGCATGATGCCACGATTGAGATTACGGGTTTTGATATCGACTCATCTGAAGAGCAAGACGAAGCGGATTTGGTGGAGCCAGAGCGCTCTATTTTTATCTTCCCTCGTGGTGCGCGTCCGGGTACGTTCCTGCACAGCCTGTTTGAGGAAATTGAATTTACTCAGCCAGCCACGACGGAAGAGAATACACAAATCATCCTTGGTTTGATGGAAAGCGAACAGCTCGATGAAGAGTGGTTACCCATTTTACAGCAATTGATTGATACCGTACTCGCAACGCCATTGGATGGTAAGTCTTTGCTGCTGAATCAAAAAGCACCGTCGCAACGTTTGGTGGAGATGGAATTTTTGTTGCCGATTGAAGTTTTGTCTGCACCGGCGTTAAACCGAGTCATTCAACGTCACGATCCGTTGTCGGCGAAAGCGGGGGATTTAGGTTTCCAAACCGTGCAAGGCATGCTCAAAGGTTTTATCGACTTGGTGTTTGAACATCAAGGTAAATACTATGTGCTTGACTGGAAATCGAATCATCTTGGCGACGATGTGACGCACTACCATGGTGAGGCTCTGAAATCGGCCATGGCTGATCACCGCTACGATTTGCAGTACCAGATTTATGCATTAGCACTGCATCGTTTCCTACGCAGCCGATTGGCGAATTATCAATATGATCATCACTTCGGTGGCGTGTATTACTTGTTCTTGCGCGGCATGGATGGGCAGAGTGACCACGGCATTTTTGCCGCGAAACCAACCTTAGAGTTCTTACAAGAGGTGGATCGTTTGATTGATGGTCAAGCACTTGAAACGCGCTCAACTCAAGCCGGGCAGATGGAGCTACTTTAATGACTACAAATCACAATCTTCATTCTGGCCAAGATAGTTTATTGGTAGTGCTGGAACGCTTGGCGCACAAAGGTGCTATTCGTCAGCTCGACTACCAATTCGCCTGTTTTATTGATTCTCAAACGCATGATGAATCGTCGGACAGCCAAGCACTGGCGTTTATCGCTGGTGTTGCCAGTAGTGAGCTTGGCAAAGGACATATCTGTCTGTCTCTGTTCGATGCGCAAGGGCAATCTGCGGATTTAGCCAGTAAGTTAGGGCTGTTTGGTGAGTCGGCATTGGCGCTCAATACACAGTTGCAAGGCATAGACTGGATTCAAGTATTACAAAATTCCAGCTTGGTCGGCGCGCAAGGAGAAGCCTTACCGCTGATGTTCGATGGCGAGCGTCTGTATCTGCACCGCTATTGGCATTATGAAGTGACACTGGCGGAAAAGCTTAACCAGTTGGGCGCCGCAGTTAACTTGCAAGCGCAAGAGTTTTCGCGATTATCCGAGTTGCTCAACCATTTGTTTGCACGCCAATACTATTTTCTGTTTAACGCGTTAGGCAAAGCAGTAGAAGCGGGAAACAGCAACCAAGTGTTGCGTCAACAATTGGTGTGTGACCACCTTGATGTGGTCGCAAGCGAATCGTTGGATTGGCACGCCATTGATTCCGTGCTTAGCAATGCGCGCAAGGTTCAGGACTTGCAAACACTGAATGAACTTGTGCCACTCTCGGCTTGCGTGAACTGGCAAAAAGTCGCGGCGGCAGTTGCGTTAACTCGTCGATTTGCTGTGATTTCTGGTGGCCCAGGTACGGGTAAAACGACGACGGTAACCAAATTGCTTGCCGCTTTGATTGAACAGGCGACGCACGAGAAAAATCTAACCATCAAGCTGGTGGCCCCGACGGGGAAAGCGGCGGCGCGATTAACCGAGTCCATTGGTAAAGCAGTGCAAGAACTGCCAGTTTCTCCGGAGCTAAAAGCTAAAATTCCGACTGAATCGAGTACCTTACATAGGTTGCTGGGCGCGATTCCTAATAGCGCAGAATTTCGTCACAACAAGCAAAATCCACTGCATTTGGATATTTTAGTTATCGACGAAGCGTCGATGGTTGATTTACCAATGATGTACAAAGTGGTCGATTCCTTACCGAAACATGCGCGGCTGATTTTGTTAGGTGATAAAGATCAACTTGCCTCAGTTGAAGCAGGGGCAGTGTTGGGTGATATCTGTTCGTTCCATGCATTGGGCTATGGCAAAGAGCAGGCATCAGCCATCGCAAAACTGACGGGTTTCGATACTTTAGCGCATACGGGTAACAGTGCATCTAGCATTGCCGATAGTTTATGTATGCTGCAAAAGAGCTACCGATTTGATGCTCGCTCAGGCATTGGTCAGTTGGCAAAAGCGGTTAACTCAGGTTCTGCTGCGAGCGTAGATAATGTCTGGGCGAAAGATTTTTCTGACATCGAACATTTCGCGCTAAGTAGCCAACATTACAACCAAATGATGCAGACGTTGGTGCAGGAATACGGTCGTTACCTCAAACGCATTGGACAACAAGAAATCGATCCTAAAACCGGAGAGCCAGAGTCGCTAACGCACAAAGCCAAAGCGGTGTTAGATACTTTCAACCAATGCCGACTGCTGTGCGCGATCCGTGAAGGTGACTTTGGTGTAGCGGGACTAAACCAGCGTATTGAGAAAGCACTCGCGGCGCGCAAGTTAATTCAGGTTCAGGATGAAATTTGGTATCACGGCAGACCCGTCATGGTTACGCGTAATGATCACGGTCTAGGTTTGTATAACGGTGATATCGGTATTTGCATGCGAGATGACAGTGAAGAAGAACCACGTTTGAAAGTCTTTTTCGAGTTACCTGACGGCAGTGTGAAATCGGTCTTGCCAAGCCGAGTACCTGAACATGAAACGGCTTACGCCATGACCATCCATAAATCGCAAGGCAGTGAATTTGACTACACTCTGATGATATTACCACCAGACTTTAGCCCGATATTAACCCGTGAGTTGATTTACACAGGCATTACCCGCGCGAAAAAGCGCTTAGCTCTTTACGCCGAACTCAATGTTCTGAAGCGAGGCATTAAAGTGAAAACGGCTCGTGCGAGTGGGTTAGTAAAGCGGCTTACCAACTAAAACAAGAAGACCGAGCTTATGGCTCGGTCTTCTTTTATGCATGTTTTGCAAACGCATTGGTAAAAGATACGCTGCGTATTTTGTATTGCTGTTGATAAGCAAGAATAAAATCTCGGATAGCGTCATTTACGGGGAAAACACAGTGGACGTCTAGGCCTTCTAAAAACTGATTGTCAGCCATATCCCAGAAGCTTTGAAGCGAATTACAAATGATTGTTCTCATAACAGTGCTCGTCTCGGCTTATTTAAAGTCAGATTAACAACTGTCCTTGGTACGCAATACGGAGCTAACTAGTTTTTCAATTGCCCAGTATTTTAGGGTGAAGGCTACATTTCATCACCTAGATCCATTCGTATTGGTTAAAAACCAATCACTAGCGAGCAGAGTATAGCCAACCAAATGTATATTTAAAAGATAAAATTGGAACGAAAATTAAGCAATGGTTTGCGCATTTCTAAGTTGGTGTTTACATGATGACTCGCTAGCTCGAAGCAGGATTTATGTGAGGCCTTACTCCAAAACAAACTTGATGTGCAGGATTGAGCGTCAATGAGCAGAATCCCGCACCTTGAGGTGTTGGTATAGCGGAACGTTAAATTTTGCTTCGTGATTTAAGGTTAAGCTACAAATCTAGCGCTAAGATTTTTGACTTACGCTGGAAGTTATATAGTCCTTGTTTGGCTCCGGGCAAATAGTCGACACTGACTTCGTAAAAACCTTGCTCTCTGAACCAATGCAGACTGTGTGTCGTGAGGACAAAGATTTGATCAATGGTTTCGGATTTAGAACGATGTTTCATGTAGTTGAGCAGTAACAAACCTCGGTTCCCATCACGATAGTCAGGGTGAATCGCTACGCAAGCCATCTCTGCTTTGCGCTCTTCTGGGTATGGATAAAGGGCTGCACAGCCAATAATCAGACCGTCTTTTTCGATAATGGTAAACTTTCCAATCTCTTGCTCTAGCTGCTCTCGAGAGCGCCTAACGAGTACACCTTGTTCTTCTAAAGGACGAATGAGGTCTAAGATACCGCCAATATCGTCAATATTGGCTTGCCTCACTTGTTCAGCGCTCGCCATAACGACTTGGGTTCCGATACCGTCGAAAGAGAACAACTCCTGAATTAGGGCTCCATCTACTTTATAACTGATCAAGTGGCTGCGAGGTACTCCGGCACGGCAAGCGGCAATAGACCCTTTAAGAAAGCGCAGTGTCCCAGTGTTGTAATCTAGGTCAGGAGACGTATTTTCAGAGAGCGTTTTGATGACATGCTCCGCCTCAATTGGCAGCAACTCGGCGACAGCATTACCGTTGTCATCAATGACCCCTTGTTCTGAACAGAAACCAATCAGTTTGTCTGCGCCTAATTTGATCGCCAGTTGTGTCGCAACTTCTTCAGAAAGTAAGTTAAAACACTCGCCAGTCACAGAGCTCGCAATGGGGCCAAGTAGCACAATAGAGCCTTGATCAAGAGTGCGGTTGATAGCATCGGTGTCAATGCGGCGAATACGTCCACTATGGCAATAGTCCACACCATCATCAACGCCGAGTGGTTGAGCAATGATGTAGTTGCCGCTAACGACATTGAGCTGGGTACCTGCCATCGGAGTATTGTTGAGGCTCATTGATAGGCGCGCAGTAATCGCAAGCTGAAGTTGTCCGGCAGCTTGCATAACAACAGATAAAGCCGATTCATCGGTAATGCGGATATTTTTGTGGTAAGGCGTAGTGAGGTCTTGTTTTTTTAGCAGCTGATTAATTTGAGGACGTGCACCATACACCACCACGACTTTGATTCCGAGGCTGTGCATGAGTGCGATATCATTAATAATATTGCCAAAATTTTTGTGTGCGACGGCTTCTCCGCCCAGCATGATCACCATGGTTTTTCCGCGGTGAGCATTGACATAAGGTGTTGATTGACGGAATCCTTTTACGAGAGCAGTACTACGAATTTTCACTACAGCCATTCCTTTGTTTAATTATGTTAAAATAATGCCTTTTTATTCACTTAGTGGCAAGGTGAAATTTTGGAATAAAGCACAAACATATTGAGGTAGGTTCTTGGTCCCGTTGAAGGGGAGAGTTACAATGAGCGCGTCTTTTCTCAATACGTGAACCTCATGTCTTCTGCTGTTAATAAGAATGCTGCGATCACTGCTTCAAATCTGTCAAAAACGTCATCTAAATCAATGCTTCGTAAGTGGCTAGAGCGTTCTCTTATGCTTATAGCGATAGTTGGAACCGTTGTCGTGTGCATGCTGTATAGTGATTTGATTACTCGAACCATTAATCCGCCTATTCCTAAATCGACTATTTATGGCCGCTGGGTTGAGCAAGATGTTGCGCCTTATGCTCGTGAAGAATTTGTGTTGAGTGAGCACGGTGTTACTGTAAATGGTTCTACAGTGGCGACCAGTTTTGAATTCGATGGGGATTCGTTTTCGTATCGAGTGGGTTCAAATGAGCGGCACTTCAATTTTGTGGGTAAGCAGCATGCAGAAATGAAGCTGGATGCCAATGCACATTATCTACCTGTATTCCGTTTAGAGGGGCGTGCAAGGATTGCGGTAAGATAGTCGTTTTTATCATTGTCTTTTAAGCAGAGAGTCCTTGCGTCTGTGAGTCACATGGATGATCACAATTTCATCTCTCAATCAGTAAATCTTACTTTCAAACATAATCCGGACAATTCCGTAATTCTTCCGCTGTTATCATGTTGCATTAACTGAATGAATTCACAACGAGTAAACGGATTGGCTTAGCGTTGAAACATTTTGTCGTTGCTTTTCAATTGCGTCGTATGCATTTGTTTGCCATCCTTTTGCTATTCTCTTTTACGGAAAAGACACGTGTTAAAAAAACTCCTTCCTATTATCTCTTTGAGCCTACTCTTTGGCTGTGCTCAACAAAATGATCGTGCTCAGCAATATCTTGATGGTGAGTTTCCTCAGATCCTCAATCAAGTGGATGTGGTTGAGTCTAACAAACCACGCGATTTTACTGAATTTAACAAGCAAGCTGAGCAAGTGGTGATAAAGTCACCATCCATGGCGAAGATGTACCAACCGTTATATCAACGATTAAGAGAGTGGGCGCAACAGAGCGGAGATACCAGTGCGTTGAGTGCGTTTGGCATTCAAGCCGCGCAATTGGGTGGTGGTGATAAAAAAGGTAATGTGTTGTTTACCGGATACTTTTCTCCCGTGATGGAACTGCGTCATACACCAAACGACATTTTTAAGTACCCAGTTTATGGCAAGCCAAACTGCTCATCAGATTGTCCGACTCGCGCGGAGATCTACAATGGAGCACTAGATGGACAAGGTTTGGTGCTAGGTTACGCGCCTAATCGTATCGACCCATTTATGATGGAAGTGCAAGGCAGTGGCTACGTGCATTTTGAAGATGATGATACGTTGGAGTACTTTGCGTACGCGGGTAAAAACAATAAAGCTTACGTCAGCATTGGCCGCATTTTGATTGAACGTGGTGAAGTCCCGCGTGAAAAAATGTCCCTCAAAGCAATCAAAGAGTGGGTGATGGACAACGACGATGCGACAGTGCGCGAGTTGTTGGAGCAAAACCCTTCTTACGTTTTCTTTGCGCCAAAAGCAGAAGCGCCAGTAACAGGCTCGGCTGGTATTCCGTTGTTGCCAATGGCCGCTGTCGCGGGTGACCGTTCTATCTTACCAATGGGTACGCCAATCTTGGCGGAAGTGCCACTGTTGAATGCTGATGGTACGTGGAGTGGTGCGCATCAACTGCGAATGCTGATCGTTTTAGACACTGGTGGTGCGGTAAAACAGAACCATTTGGATCTGTATCATGGCATTGGTGCGAGAGCAGGAACGGAAGCAGGGCACTACAAGCATTTTGGTCGAGTGTGGAAACTTGGGTTAGAAAACTCACCAACTCAAGCGCCTTGGGCTTTACCGCCAGAAAAGCTACAATAGTCGTCCAAGAGAGAGGAACACTCTCTTATCTAGACATTTCATCAAAGAGTGCGTATAAATCGCACTCTTTGTTTTTCTATCGATCATCTGGACTTCAATATGCGTGAACTCGATACCCCAGCATCTGACAGCTACAATCAACGCTTTGGCGGCACTCGTCGTCTTTATGGCAACAGCGAAGTGGACATTCTTCGCGCTGCACACGTTTGTGTGATTGGTATTGGTGGCGTGGGATCATGGGCGGTGGAAGCGCTGGCTCGTACAGGGATCGGTGAGCTAACTCTGATTGATATGGACGATGTTTGTGTCACGAACATTAACCGCCAAATTCATGCGATGACGGGCACCGTTGGCCAAAGCAAAATTGAAGTGATGGCCGAGCGTGTCAAATTGATCAACCCAGAGTGTAAAGTCAACCTGATTGATGATTTCATCACGCCAGACAATCAACATGAGTACTTAAGCAAAGAGTTTGATTACGTGCTAGATGCGATTGACAGCGTAAAAGCGAAGGCGTCTTTGTTGGCGTATTGCCGCAGCAACAAGATCAAAGTGATCACTACGGGGGGCGCTGGTGGTCAGGTTGACCCAACGCAGATCATGGTCGCTGACTTAACGAAAACGATCCAAGATCCTCTAGCGAAGAAAATCAAAGACACCTTGCGTCGTCATCATAACTTCCCTAAGAATCCGGCTCGTAAGTTTGGTATTGATTGCGTGTTTTCAACCGAGCAGCTGAAGTACCCTCAAGCAGACGGTTCAGTGTGTGGTGTGAAGTCGACAGCGGAAGGTCCAAAACGTATGGATTGCGCTAGCGGTTTTGGTGCGGCGACTGTCGTAACTGCAACGTTTGGCTTTGTCGCGGTATCGCGAATCGTTGAGAAGTTGATTTCAAAATATAAGAAGTAAACTAGAAGAAGAGCGCATCATGACAGATTTTCCCGTTTCTCCATTTGGTACAGATATCACCAGCGAAGACATTGTAGCGACTATGCAGCAATTTAAAGGCTGGGAAGATCGTTACCGTCAGGTTATTCAGTGGGGTAAAAAGCTGCCACAAATGCCAGAAGAGCTGAAATCAGAACAAGTTACCGTTTCGGGTTGTGAAAGCTTGGTGTGGTTAGTGAGCCAAGATCAAGATGGCGTTTGGCATTTTTGTGCGGACTCCGATGCGCGTATCGTCCGTGGATTGATTGCCTTGGTGATGGCGGCTTATGACGGAAAAACGGCCGATCAAATTCAAGCATTTGATATTGATGCTTATTTTGATCAACTGGGGCTTGTCTCCCATTTAAGCCCGTCACGTGGTAATGGTTTGAAAGCTATTGTAGAGCAGATTAAGCAAACCGCCGTGTAACGAGTCATTTTCCCAATTTAAAAAAAACGCCGAATAGCCTAGCTGTTTGGCGTTTTTTGTATCTGAGTTGAGATATTTTTTGCATGTGGATAAAAAGTATGCAAATGGTCGACTATTTTAGCGTTAATTAACCATTCTATTGATCCTGGTTCATTATATTGCCCACTTGGTTTTTATAAACTCAATTGTATTTAAAATTTGTCTATATTAGATAATAGACATATGCCCCATTCGCTCCTATTCCCCAATGTGGAAACACACTTGGAAGCGATTGGGTTACTTAGATACAAATGCTAGGAACCTCCCTATATGCAATTCACCTTGGAACATGCGCAAGACGTGTTATCCGGAATGCCAGACCCCACTTTTATTCTGAGTGAAGATGGTATCTATATTGATGTTTTTGGAGGAACAGATAAAAAAGCCTATCACGATGGAAGTAATTTGATAGGTGAGACGCTGCACAGCGTACTTGAGAAAGATAAAGCTGACTGGTTTATCGAACAGATAAATCGGTCACTGAAACAAGACAGTATTGTGACGATCGAGTACAAGATGTGCGCCGACAGCATTCAGGGAATAGATGCTAACAGTGGGCCAAGAGGCGACCTATACTACGAAGGCAAGATCTGCCCACTCGCTATAAAATACCGAGGTCGTCGCGTTGTCCTTATTCTTACACGCAACATCTCCAATCGCCACCGAGTTGAAACCCTTCTTCGCCATCAAAGCCAAATTGATGCTCTTACCAACATCTACAATCGACGTGTCTTTTTCGAAAAGCTCACAGAAGAAGTTATTAAATCCCAAGCTCCGGATTATCACTCCGCGTTGTTATTATTTGATTTGGATTTTTTTAAAGTCATCAATGATAAACGTGGTCATGATGCGGGGGATTATGTCTTAGAGACGTTAGCTGATTTGGTTTCTCACTTACTCGTCAAAGACGAAATTTTCGCAAGAGTCGGAGGGGAGGAGTTTGCGATTATTTTGCCAGAAACTTCTCTGTCGGCGGCGAAAGAGGTAGGAGAGGAAGTACGTTCCCACATTCAAAATTGTCAGTTCGAATTTGAAAAGATTGAAATTCCGGTCACGGTGAGTGTAGGCGTGGTGGAAATAGGCAGAAATGAAACCACCAAACGTTTGTATGCGCATGCAGATAAAGCGCTTTATGCTGCGAAAAGAAATGGCAGAAATTGCGTGGCGACTCTGGATAGGCAGATGGAGTAACCTTGTTGGTTACTCCAAATCAAACCGTTGGGGTTATAGCATGTCGACGGCTTTTTCTACGGCGGCGATGAGTCTATCCACATCTTCAGCCGTGTTATAAATACCAAAAGAAACGCGTACCGTGCCTTTAACGTTTAGCGCATCCATCAATGGGTGAGCGCAGTGGTGTCCTGCTCGTACCGCAATGCCTTGTTGATCGAGCAGCGTCGCCATGTCTTGGTGATGAACGCCGTCCATGACGAATGTCAGTACAGAGGCGTTCGGTTGGTAGCCTAGAATATGAATGTCATCCAACGCGCTTAGTGCTTGGTAGGCCTTATCCTGAAGCACATGGAGATGATCCTCTACTTCGTGATGGTCAAAACCTTGGTACCACTCAATGGCTTTCGCTAGAGCAATCGCGCCCGCAACGTTTGGTGTGCCCGCTTCAAATTTACCAGGAAGTGCAGAAAACGTCGTTTTCTCGAACGAAACGCGTTCAACCATTTTACCACCGCCGTGCCATGGTGGCATGGCTTCCAAAAGTTCAAGCTTGCCGTATAAAACGCCAATACCTGCTGGCGCATAAAGTTTGTGACCTGAGAAAACGTAAAAATCGATATCTGATACCGATAAATCAAGCTGCTCATGGACGATGCCTTGAGCGCCATCAATCACAACAACCGCGCCAACGCTGTGCGCTAGTTCAGTGATTTTTTCGATAGGTTGTCGTGTGCCCGTGACGTTGGTGATTTGCGCACAAGCAACAATTTTACAGCGGTCAGACAGAAGCGCCTCAAATGCGCTGATGTCGAACTGGCAATCTGATGTCATTGGAACTTTTATGACTTTGGCGCCCGTTTGCTCTGCCACGATTTGCCAAGGCACGATGTTAGCGTGGTGCTCCATCTCGCTAATCAAGATCTCATCACCCGGTTGTAACGTGCTGCGGGCGTAAGTCTGAGCAATTAAGTTCAATGCTTCGGTTGCGCCCCGTGTCCAAATGATCTCTTTAGAGCTGTTTGCACCAATAAAGTTTGCCACTCGTTCTCGTGCCGCTTCAAATTGGCTGGTGGCATTAGCCGTTAAACTATGACTGCCACGGTGAACATTGGCATTTTGCGCACTGTAGTAATGACTGATGACATCAATCACACATTGCGGTTTTTGCGTTGTCGCTGCGCTATCTAGATACACTAAGGGCGTATCGTTGACGGATTGATTTAGAGCGGGAAATTGCTCACGTACAGCATTTACGTCAAACATTATTCTTCACCAAGCTTATGGTAATGCAGAGTAGGCAGAGGGATCATTGGTTCAGCAACTGACCATGCGTGTTTTTTACCTGAGAGTTGAATGATTACTTCCATTGCGAACTCTAAAGCAGTGCCCGGACCTTGACTGGTGATCAGGTTGTGATTGATATCAAAGGTCACGCGTTTGCTGCGCCACTTCTCTTCCGGGATATGTGACTGAAAGCTCGGGTGACAGGTCATCAGTGATTGTGGGAAAAGATCATGGTGTTGCAATACTAACGCCGGTGCTGCGCAGATAGCAGCGACCAATTTTCCCTCATAGATGTGCTGCTTAAGGATTTCTATCATCACCGTGCTATCACGAAAAATTTCTGCACCACCAACACCACCAGAAAGCGCTATGGCGTCAAACTCATCATCAGCGATATCGACCAGCTTACAATCGGCTGTTAGTGTGACTCCGCGAGAAGCTTTCATCGTCAATGAGCCATCAAAAGCAGCACTCGCTACCGTAACGTCATAACCCGCGCGAACCATCATGTCGATAACGGTGACGGCTTCCATTTCTTCGGTGCCCGGAGCGATTGGCACTAAGATTTTCTTACTCATTGTTCTGTCCAGCTTTGTTCTATTTGTTTGATGCGTTGGTAAAGTTTTAAATTCTCAGGCGTATTGATGCGATGTTTCTCGGCAGCCTTCAACAAGTATCCGGTTATAAAATCAATTTCCGTTCGACGCTGATGGAATACGTCTTGTCTCATTGAAGAATAGTTCTCAGCTGTGGCGTTCACCACTTGCATTACCGTATCGAAAAGAGAGCGAAACTCGATAGCAATACCTTCTTTACTCATTACTTCAACCAGTTCTTGAGTGATGCTTTCGAGTTGTATCTTAAACTCGGGCTGCGCAAGCTTACCATTCTTACACTGGTGAATCGCAGTCAGTGGGTTAATCGCGCAGTTAATTGCTAACTTAGTCCATAACGCAGATTGGATGTGTGGATTCCAAATGGCCTCTGGAAGGGCATGATGCATAACATCTTGCAGAAAAGCGCACTGCATTCCCTTGTCATTATAACCACCCACTTGCGTTGTTCCGTGACCAGTATGCAGTACGTGTTGGTTATCTGGTTTGTATGCGCCGTGCGTCGTTGTGGCGAGCACTATCGGATTGTTTGGCAGAGCCTTCTCCACGCCAGAGGCGGTACCCATACCATTGTGCATCAGCATGATAATCGTGTCTGCGTTGATATGAGGCAGTAAAGGCTGAATGGCGTCTTCCACTTGCCAAGCTTTTACCGTGATCAAAATGAGATCCGCTTGATTTACGGAGGAAATATCTTGATTACTGAATACGATTGCGGGTGTGTCATCCAACTGAAGTGATTGTTGGCTCTCTGAACTTCTTCCCCACAATGAAACATTGTGCCCGGCAAGCTGAAATTTTGTTGCCCAGAGTGAGCCCACCGCACCTGGACCGAGGATAAGGATATTCACCAAATGCTCTCATTAAAAAGGTTTGCTGCAAGGATAATGAGGGAAAAAAGGAAAGCAAATAAAAATGGCGCCTAGAGGCGCCATTTTTGATGAAACTTAGTGGTTCAATTAGAACTTGTAAGTTACAGCTACATAGTGACCTACACCAGAAGACTCTGGCTTATGACCCCATGGTAGAGCTTCGCCATCTTTAAAGCCGTATACGTCTTTGTATAGCTTCAGACCGTAGCCAACAGCAAAGCGGTCAGAGTGCCAGTAGATGCCGTTGAACATAGCACCGCCGTTAGATGCTGTAGTGTTGAACTTATTGCCTTTGTCGTCATCCATACCGAATTGGTAATCAATGTAACCTTGGTAAGAAATGAATGAGCCGTTCTCGAAGAAGTAGAATGGTTTGAACCAGTTAGTTGAAACTTGGAAGCCGTTCCAGTCTTTTTTGTTGCCATCGTATGTACCGTAAAGGTTTAGGCCAACTTTGCCGAACCAAGGTACCATTACGTCAGAACCTAGACCGATTTTTTGAGAGTTAACATCAGAGTTACCACCCCACTCGATTAGAGTTGCAACGTATAGCTCTTGAACTGGACCGAAAGATAAGTCTTTACCAGTTACCGCATCTAGAGACATACGTGGAGCAAATTTCATGAAGATTTTCTCGCCACCAGCTTTGTCGCTGCCTGGATCAGAAGCTAGGTTGAATACGTCAACGTAGCCGTATAGATCGAAAATACCAGAGCGACCGCCAAATTCCATCTCTAGGTAATCATGAGAAGATTCAGCATAACCTTTCTCGTTGAATGCACCCATTAGGTTAAATTGCATCCACTTGTAATCGTTTTTGTGGATATCGCCGTCAGAGTAATCTGCCGCCATAACTGGAGCTGAAGTAGCCGCTAGAAGGCTAAGAGCTAAAAGTGATTTACGCATAAGGGGACTCTCTATGTTTGTAATGATTCAGAACACGCAATCTGTGCTGCGCTTTCCAATTGGCGGGAATAATAGCGATAAAAATCCCAAATGAAAGTGATAAAGGGTGCAAAATTGAACGTTTTTGGTGAGTTGCGTCACGAAATTATCTTTATTTACGGAACTTTTTGTTTGTTGCATTTGATTGCAATAAATATGTGATTTGGATCGTTTGCGTAAGCGATTTTATGACTTTTTAAGCCAGTCGATTAACCAACATAAATCGTTAGTGATCGGAGTGATAAGGGATTCGTATGTATCGGTGAATCAAAGAGGACGTTTGAATGAAAGAAGTCATGTTATTCCCGCTCACTTCAGTTGTACTCCCTGAAGGTAAAATGAATCTGCGCATTTTTGAGCCACGATATAAGCGAATGGTAAAGGAATGCAGCCTACAAAATGTGGGTTTTGGAGTTTGCCTAGTAGGTAATGAAGGTGACCCTAAAGACGTGGGAAATGTTTCATCTATCGGAACTTTGGTCAGGATCGTTGATTTTGAAACACTCAGTGATGGTCTTCTTGGTATTACAGTCGCTGGTGAGAAACGCTTTGTTGTCAAACGAGTTCGTGCAGATGCGGACGGCTTACGCCATGCAGAGGTCGAATGGTTAGAAAATTGGCAACATCCAGACAACTCACCAGATTTCTTCTATTTAAGCAAGCAGTTATCCCATGTTTATGAAGAGTTTCCTCAACTTGGAAATCTCTACCAGCATTGTTTTTACGATGACTCAGCTTGGGTGACCCAGCGCTGGCTTGAATTACTTCCTTTAGACTGCAATCTGTTCGAACAGCTGGTTGGCGCAGAGAACTGCATTCCTGCGTTGCAATTTCTGACAGAAGCCATAGAAGCCCCGACTAACAAAGAGGCAAGGATATGAAAGGATTTAGCAGAGCTGCGCTAACTATGGTGGCGGCATTAGGACTGGTGGCGTGTGGCTCCGACAGCGACACCATCGAGTATTCCAATTTGCAAGCAGTACATGCGTCTTCTGATGCGCCGCTTGCAAATGTGTGGATAAACGATAAATCATCATTGACAGGTGTTGATTATGGTATGGGTTCTGGTTACATGAAGTTACGTGAGGGTATGAACTCAATTCAAGTTGATGTTCAACTTCCAGGCGATGAAACCGCGACTGTAATACCTAAAACAGAATTAGATCTCGATTCAGACCTCAATTACAACGTGTTCGTTGTTGGTGATGTCGATGGTTCGCCAAACCCAGTAGAACCTTTAGTTGTGACTCGCAGCGCCGATTCAATGGCTGATGCCAATAGTTTAGATGTTCAAGTTGTTCATGCAGCGTCTGGCGTTCCTGCCGTTGATCTCTACGTCACCGAGCCAGGGGCTGATCTTGCTAGCGCGACACCGCTTATGAATCTTGCATATAAAGCATCTACAGACGTATTGAACATTCCCGCTGGTGAGTACCAAGTTCGACTTGCTGTTGGGGATAGCGTTGCTTTTGATTCGGGCACAATATCTCTTGCTGCTAATTCAAACTTGACGATTGCCGCTATCGGTACCGGAGATTCAAATAGCACGTCACCAGTTAAGTTGTTGGTATTGGATGGTTCAGGATCTTCTATAATCGAGGATATGGGCAGCCAAGCTGAAGTAAGAGTTGGACATCTTGTTGATGGAGCGCCAATCGTCGATGTCAACGTTAACGGGGCGGCCTTCGGTCCTCTTGCCGACTTAGCGTTCAAAGAGATTCGTGGTTATTTGGATCTCGATGCTGGCGCTTACGATATTGACGTTTATGTGGATGGCACAACAACCAACCCTATTATCGATGTTGACGGATTAATGGTTGCGGGCGGAATGGATTACAGTGTTTACGCAGTCGGTGTTGTTAGCCCAACGATTGATATCGAACCTCTAGTTGTTGAAGACATGAGACGTGCAGTGGCAACTAGCGCGACGCTGAATGTGACACATGCGGCGGCGAATCCCGTAGCGGAAATGGTGGATATTTATCTCACTACAAGCGCTGGAATAGATGGAAGTGATCCAACTATTGCTAATTTTGCGTACAAAGATAGCGTTCAGGGATTATATGTCGCTGAAGGTACCTATTATGTAACCGTGACAGTGGCAGGCGATCCAAGTACGGTTGCTGTTGATTCAGCACCAGTCAATGTGATGAATGGTGTTGTGTATCAGGTGGTTGCCATTGATGATGGGAACAACGGTGGCTTCAACTTGTTGGTTGATGACGTTACCGATTAGGACGAATGGGAGGAGATGACTCCTCCCTAAAATTAAGGCCGATTATGATGAGTGATAGCCCAAAAAAACTGGGGCGCAGTGATTGGAACGATTACATGGACAAAGTGAAGGCTCGAGATAAAGACGCGTTCGCTTTTGTATTCCGTTTTTACGCACCCAAGCTGAAGCAATTCGCTTACAAACATGTTGGTAATGAGCAAGTTGCTATGGAGATGGTGCAAGAGACCATGGCGACAGTTTGGCAGAAAGCGCACCTCTATGATGGGGAAAAGAGCGCGTTATCGACTTGGATATACACCATAATCCGAAACCTATGCTTTGATCTGTTGAGAAAGCAGAAAGGTAAGGAGTTACACATTCATTCTGATGACATTTGGCCGTCAGAATATTATCCACCAGATCTTGTTGATCACTATTCACCAGAGCAAGACATGTTGAAAGAACAGGTGGTTAAATTTTTAGATATTTTACCGAAAAATCAGAGAGACGTCTTACAAGCGGTGTATCTTGAAGAGCTACCTCATCAGCAGGTCGCTGAATTATTTGATATACCCCTCGGTACCGTAAAATCCAGGCTGAGGCTTGCAGTAGAAAAGCTAAGGCATTCAATGCATACGGAGCAACTATGAACAAACACCCAGATAACAGCTTGTTAGAAGCATACGCTTCGGGAAGCATTGATGCAGTTTCTGGTCTTGTGGTCGCAACCCATTTAGAAACATGTACCAAGTGCCGAGCTTATGTGAACCATGTCGAAGCCAGCCAAGCGAATATCGTGAGCGACATCCCCTCTGAATATGTCCCTGAATTCGACGATATGTTCAATGATATTATCAATGCGGAGCCAGCGACAGATAACATCGTTATCCGAGATCCTGCCGCAGTGAATGTTGCAGGAAAGAGCTTTGAGCTTCCCAAAACCTTAGCGCGTTTCTCTGACCTTGTAGGGTCATGGAGAAGTTACGGAGGCAAGGTTTTCAGTGCTCAGATTGATCTAGGGGAAGATGCTCGTGTTAGCTTAATGTACATCGGAGAAGATGTGCAAATCCCTCAACATACGCACAAAGGCTTAGAATCTACATTGATCCTACATGGTGGGTTTAGTGATGAGGATGGCCAATATGAAGAGGGCGATTTGATGATTCGAGACGCTTCAGTGAAGCACAGCCCTTACACTAAAGCCGGAGAAGATTGCTTGTGTTTAACCGTATTGACCGAGCCGATGATCTTTACTCAAGGTGTGGCACGTATATTTAATATGTTTGGCAAAGGGCTATACCCATAGACCTCTTATCTCATATCTCGCAAAACAAAAACCACCGAATTCGGTGGTTTTTTGATGCGCTTCTTAGTGCTTGTGACGTGCTTTTTCTAATAAAGCATCAAAGTAATGTCGTAGCGAGTACAACATAATCAAGCTTGGCACGACCATAACAGCGGTAAGCACAAAGAACGTGCTCCAGTCATTGAGGTAGTCAACCAGTTCTCCACTGAAAGAAGCAAGAGTCGTTCGTCCGAAGTTCCCCAAAGAGGCAAGCAACGCATACTGAGTTGCCGAGAATGCTTGTCCGGTTAGAATCGTCAAAAATGAAACAAAAGCGACGGTTGAGAAAGCAGTTGTAAAGTTATCGACAATAATGGTTGCTAAATACAGGTGCTCATTTGGGCCTACCGATGCAATCCAAGCAAACATCAAGTTGCTGGCAGACATAGCAATACCGCCGATCATTAATCCACGTACAATACCAAACCTGACGTTGAACATGCTTCCGACAAAGGTAAAGAAGATAGTGGCTCCCCATCCGATCAGTTTGGAGTAATAACCAATTTGTTCGTTACTAAAACCAATATCTTTATAGAACGCGATCGACATCCTGCCCAAAAACGCTTCGCCAATTTTGAATAGGAAAACGAACAGTAAAAGAGTAATCGCGACACGGACGCCATTGCGATTAAAGAAGTCAAGGAAAGGTTCTACAACAGTCACAGTAAACCAAGCCACGACTTTTGAACCAACCACTTCTTTGTGGCGTTGTTCAGCGGCAGACTGAAGTTGTTCGCGTTGAGTCTTCGGTTCACCGACTAAAATCGTAAAGACCATTAGAATGCCGACTATCACCGCCATCCCGTAATACACGCCATTCCAACCGACGCTATCAGCATTAACAAACGCTAAATAACCCGGTAGTGAATAACCTGTCCACCAGCCAATGACCGCCATTGCAGAAGCTTGTGGCAGCTTAGATTCTTCTGATTTTGGGAAAGTATCAATACGAAAAGCATCTATCGCGATGTCTTGTGTGGCTGATGCGGTTGCAATACACAAGGCGAGTAGAGACGCAAACACCAAGTTCTCTGCTGGATTCACGCCCGCAATAAATACCGTCGCGACGAGTACAATACTTTGACAGAAGAAAATCCAGCTACGCCTTTGTCCAAGTAGTCGATAGAGCACTGGTAGCTTCACCCGGTCTACGAGTGGCGCCCAGAGAAAGTTAATTGCATAAACCGCAAAGACACTACCAAAGTAGCCTATTGCGGATAGGGTCAAACCAGCGTCTTTTAGCCAGCCAGACATATTTGAACCGATAAGTACCCACGGAAAGCCGCTAGAGCAGCCCAACATGAAAACCCACATGAGTCGTTTATCGAGGTAACTTTTTACCGTTTCCAACCAAGTGATGGAAGGTAATGAAGACATAAATCAATCCAATAAAATGAAGCCGTTGAAAGAGAAAGCCCTTCGATTATTCAAAGGGCTTATCGTTTTGGCTATTTAAGTAGTGTTGCTTTAGTGATGACGATTTGAGTCTCGGGAACATCACGCATACCGCGAGTCGTCGTAGTTGGCTGTTTTGCCATTTTTTGGATAATGTCGAATCCTTCCGTGACCTCGCCAAATACCGCATAACCCGGTGGACGAGCGCCGTAGTTTAGAAAATCATTGTCGACTAAATTGATAAAAAACTGACGAGTAGCAGAGTCAGGCGCGTTGGTGCGTGCCATTGCAATCGTCGCACGGTCGTTATTTAAACCGTTATTACCCTCGTTTTTGATTGGAGCGTAAGTCTTCACCATTTGCATATCTTGGTTAAAGCCACCACCTTGCGCCATAAAGCCTGGAATAACGCGGTGAAAAATAGTGCCTTCATAGCTACCGTCCTCTACATATTTCAGGAAGTTCGCTACCGTAATCGGCGCTTTCTCTTCATTCAGTTCGACAGTAAATGAACCTAATGTTGTTTCAAACGCCACTTTTGGTCCAGCCCAAACGCTGCAGCTGAGTAGCGCGAGAGAAAGAATTGCCTTGCGTAACATTAGAAACGCTCCTGCATGTACTGACGAAGCTCAGGATCATTGGCAATTTCTTTAAGTGTTAATGTCACTACATCATTCAGTGTTTGCTCAATGTCGGCATCAGACGCACTCAATGTGCCAGAACGCTTCGCAGTGCCTGTGTAAGTTTTGACCAGTTTACCTTCTGGTGTTTCTGCGGTGATTTCAAGCACGACTTTCGCATCCATCTCATTTTCCATCACCGAATGTTTTACGTTAACTAATGCTTCTTGAACGTTTAATTCAATTGCATTGTTGCTGTTTAGATCGGCATGGAAGCCTTGAGATGAAAACTGCTTCTCTAATGCTTCTTCTAACGCAATACGTAAATTCTGTTTAGCATGAAGAGGAAGAATGTTCGAACGGCCGTTATCCACCAACGCCACGTACTGCGCTGCACGTACATCTTTGCTGGTCAAGCTGTAAGTCTTGCCTTGAACAATTGGATTGGTGCTCAGTGTGCTTTCTGGCATCAAATTCAGCTGAGGCTGTTGAGGAGCTGAACACGCAGCAAGCAACGCAACCGAAGCCGCAAGTACCAATTTTCTCATTTTATTATTCCTTTTAACTATTTTGCTAAAGCTTATTTTGCGCTTAATTTAGCAGGATTTTTTGTGGCCTGTAAAATCACAAACTTATTGTTGGAAGCGATAAGTTTCACATTCTTATCGCCAAACAGCCGTTTTAGTTTTGCGTCGTAACCAAGATGACGATTTCCAATCACCAGTAACTTACCACCTTCACTTAATACTTGCTTTGCATCACAGAACATTTGCCAAGCAATATGATCGGTGATTGCCTGCTGTTGGTGAAAGGGTGGGTTACACATAATCATAGAGCAGCTGTTGTGTTTAAAACCGTCCAAACAATTGTTTGCAACACACTGTATGTCTCTATCTTTACCAAGGTTATCTAGTAGGTTCTGCTTCGCGGACTCAAGCGCCATAAAGCTTTCATCAACACATGTTAATCGAGCATTCGGATTCAGCTGACCAAACTTCACAGACAGAACACCATTACCGCAACCGAGATCGATAACATTATCTACCAATGGATCTTGAGGTAGGTGCTGAAGCATAAAACGCGCACCTAAATCTAAGCTTTCTCCTGAATAGACATTTGGCATGTTCTTGAGTTCGATATCTTCGCCATCAACGCGCCAAGTCGTGAAAGGGCTTACTTCAATTGTTGGGTCAACCGTTGCTTGAGCAAATACCAATCGGTGCTTTTTCCAGGCCAGAGAGGTTTTTGTCTCACCCAAATATTTTTCAAACAGTTTTAGCGTTGAAGTATGAATGTCTTTCGCTTTATTAACTGCAATGACGGGGCAGGATGCAGGCAGTGCTTTTCTTAACTGACTGAGTATCCAAACGAGGTGACGGTTACTTTTTGGCAGTTGCAGCAATACGAGATCAGTATTGGAAGGTACGGGATCCATCGTGGTTGCAAACGCTACCTTATTGCACTGGTTTTGCTCAAGGTTCTGCTGCACACCTTTATGAGAAATGAAAGAATCACTCATTAGCGTCACATGGTGCTTTTCTGAAAACCAGCAGGAGAGGGCACCAAAGCTGTCATTAATCACGAGGATGTTTTGATTGTTTGGCAAAGCAAGTTCTTCAACATGATTAATAAGATACTCATCACCGGCATCCCACGCTTGTAGAGTTTCATTGCTGCGTTTTGGGAAACGATAAAGTGTTAGGCTTCGCTCGTGAAGATTCAGTTCGGTTTTCATAGCTAAATGTAAGTTGATTTAGAAATTAAGTGTTATTGTCGCAAATGATGACGTGTCGAGATACAAAAAGCTGTCAAATTTTACGTGTTCAGTGGTGCTCGCTCTCTAGGCATGTTCATAGCGTCAAGCGCTTTGAAATCAGTTGAACGTAAAATGCATCAATAATGAGAGTGATGTTTGAGTGATACACGTCTGCTTTACTTAGGTATATACTTATGGAATTCGCATCAATGAGGAACGAATATGATCCAAGAAATCATAGAGAAGAAACTACACAGTGAGCTGCAACCAAGCTATCTCAAAGTGATTAATGAGAGCTACATGCATAATGTGCCACCAGGCTCGGAGAGTCACTTCAAAGTGATTGTTGTGAGTGATTCGTTCGCGGGACAGCGTTTGATTGGACGCCATCGCCAAGTTCATCAAATTTTGGCAGATGAGCTAGATAACCACATTCATGCACTAGCTATTCATACATACACTGATGAAGAGTGGAAGCGAGAACAAGATGGCGCTCCTGATAGCCCTATGTGTATGGGTGGCGGTCACTAAAGACGCAAAATATAAAGGTGCAGAGAAAAGGTGGCTAAGGCCATCTTTTTTCGTTTTACATTCTTTAGGGGCATTGATGTGGCACAAATTCTGGTTAAAAAATGTGTTAACAGTGTTTCAACAAATGAATGGAAATTGCAGGATATTTCAGGCGATGAATATGACTTTTCCATAAGATATGTATGGAATATGGCATTTGTGCGATCGGTCAAAGTTATGACTATTCTTTGACCTTTTAGACCTGATTCTACCGAAATAACCCCTCTATTCTAATGATTGGTCATGGCATCAAGTTCCTAAAAAATGCTAGACTACGGCACCTGATAAATCTCGCGTATTCCTTGTGACGAGATTTTTAATAGGATGTTGCGATTTTGATGTTTAAAACAACATCAAAACCGGACACTGATGTCGTGTCTAAAAGTTACGCAATCAAAAGAATCTTTTTCCCGATAAAAGTAGTGCAAGTGCGTATGATTACAATAAAGAAGGGCTTGGATCTTCCTATCGCAGGAACTCCATCCCAGGTGATTAATGATGGTAAGACCATCAAAAAAGTCGCCTTGCTTGGCGAAGAGTACGTTGGCATGCGTCCTACCATGCATGTCCGCGTTGGTGATGAAGTGAAAAAAGCGCAAGTTCTTTTTGAAGATAAAAAGAACCCTGGCGTGAAATTTACTGCACCAGCAGCCGGTAAAGTGATCGAAGTTAACCGTGGCGCTAAACGTGTCCTTCAATCTGTAGTGATTGAAGTGGCAGGTGAAGAGCAGGTGACATTTGATAAGTTCGAAGCCGCTCAACTTTCAGGTCTAGATCGTGAAGTGATCAAGACTCAGTTGGTTGACTCTGGCCTATGGACCGCTTTACGTACTCGTCCGTTTAGCAAGGTTCCTGCAATCGAGTCTTCTACTAAGGCTATTTTCGTAACTGCAATGGATACTAATCCACTAGCAGCTAAGCCTGAGTTGATCATTAATGAGCAACAAGAAGCATTCATTGCTGGTCTAGACATTCTTTCAGCCCTGACAGAAGGCAAGGTTTACGTATGTAAATCTGGCACTAGTTTGCCACGCTCTTCACAGTCTAACGTAGAAGAACACGTCTTCGATGGCCCTCACCCAGCAGGTCTTGCTGGCACCCACATGCATTTCCTATACCCAGTGAATGCAGAAAATGTGGCATGGAGCATCAACTACCAAGACGTTATCGCGTTCGGTAAGCTGTTCCTAACTGGTGAGCTATACACAGATCGTGTTGTGTCTCTAGCTGGTCCGGTTGTGAATAACCCTCGTCTAGTTCGTACCGTAATCGGTGCAAGCTTAGATGACCTAACAGATAACGAGCTGATGCCTGGCGAAGTTCGTGTGATTTCTGGTTCTGTACTGACAGGTACACATGCAACTGGTCCACACGCATACCTTGGCCGTTACCATCAACAGGTTTCTGTATTACGTGAAGGCCGTGAGAAAGAACTATTTGGCTGGGCAATGCCTGGTAAGAATAAGTTCTCGGTAACTCGCTCTTTCCTTGGTCACGTATTCAAAGGTCAGTTGTTCAATATGACAACGACGACCAATGGTAGTGATCGTTCAATGGTTCCAATTGGCAACTACGAACGCGTAATGCCTCTAGATATGGAGCCTACTCTGCTGCTTCGTGATCTATGTGCAGGTGATACAGACAGTGCTCAAGCACTGGGTGCGCTTGAACTGGATGAAGAAGATCTAGCATTGTGTACCTTTGTATGTCCAGGTAAGTACGAGTACGGTACGTTACTTCGTGAATGCCTAGATACTATCGAGAAGGAAGGGTAATTTTCATGGCTCTTAAAAAGTTTCTTGAAGACATCGAGCATCATTTTGAGCCTGGTGGTAAACACGAAAAATGGTTTGCCCTGTACGAAGCTGTAGCAACAGTTTTTTACACTCCAGGTATCGTAACAAATAAAAGCTCGCACGTTCGTGATAGCGTTGACCTAAAACGTATCATGATCATGGTTTGGTTTGCGGTATTCCCAGCAATGTTCTGGGGTATGTACAACGCAGGTGGCCAAGCTATTGCAGCGCTTAACCACATGTACGCTGGTGATCAACTAGCGACAGTTATCTCTGGTAACTGGCACTACTGGCTAACTGAAATGCTGGGCGGAACGATTGCCGCTGATGCAGGGGTTGGCAGTAAGATGCTACTAGGTGCGACCTACTTCCTACCTATCTACGCAACAGTATTCCTTGTTGGTGGTTTCTGGGAAGTGCTTTTCTGTATGGTGCGTAAGCACGAAGTAAACGAAGGCTTCTTTGTTACTTCTATCTTGTTCGCACTTATCGTTCCACCAACGCTACCTCTATGGCAAGCGGCACTAGGTATCACATTTGGTGTTGTTGTTGCGAAAGAGATCTTCGGTGGTACAGGTCGTAACTTCCTTAACCCTGCACTTGCAGGTCGTGCATTCCTATTCTTCGCTTACCCAGCGCAAATCTCGGGTGACGTAGTATGGACTGCAGCTGACGGCTTCTCTGGTGCAACTGCTCTTAGCCAATGGGCTCAAGGTGGTAACGGTGCTCTAGTTAACACAGTAACTGGTTCTCCTATCACTTGGATGGACGCTTTCATCGGTAACATCCCTGGCTCTATTGGTGAAGTATCGACTCTAGCTCTAATGATCGGTGCAGCGATGATCGTTTACATGCGAATCGCTTCATGGCGCATCATTGCGGGCGTAATGATCGGTATGATTGCAGTATCGACTCTGTTTAACGTGATCGGTTCTGACACTAACCCAATGTTCAACATGCCATGGCACTGGCACCTAGTTCTAGGTGGTTTTGCATTCGGTATGTTCTTCATGGCAACGGACCCAGTATCAGCGTCATTTACTAACAAAGGTAAATGGTGGTACGGCATCCTGATTGGTGCAATGTGTGTGATGATCCGTGTAGTTAACCCGGCGTACCCAGAAGGTATGATGCTGGCGATTCTATTCGCGAACCTATTCGCACCTCTGTTCGACCATGTAGTGATTGAGAAGAACATCAAGCGGAGACTAGCACGCTATGGCAAGTAATAACGACAGCATTAAAAAGACGCTGGGTGTTGTTATCGGGTTGAGCCTTGTTTGTTCAATCATCGTATCAACAGCAGCAGTAGGTCTGCGTGATAAGCAAAAAGCTAACGCTGTCCTAGATAAGCAATCAAAGATCGTTGAAGTTGCAGGCATTGACGCGAACGGTAAGAAAGTACCAGAGCTATTTGCTGAGTACATCGAACCTCGTCTGGTAGACCTTGAAACAGGTAACTTTACTGAGGGTAATGCATCTACGTACGATCAGCGTGAAGCATCAAAAGATGCAGAACGTTCAATCGCATTGACACCAGAAGAAGACGTCGCTGATATCCGTCGTCGTGCGAATACAGCAGTGGTGTACTTAGTAAAAGACCAAGATGAAGTCCAAAAAGTTATCTTGCCTATGCACGGCAAAGGACTATGGTCGATGATGTATGCCTTTGTAGCCGTGGAAACTGATGGTAACACTGTGTCTGCTATTACTTACTACGAGCAAGGTGAAACTCCTGGACTTGGTGGTGAAGTAGAGAACCCTTCATGGCGCGATCAATTCATTGGCAAGAAATTGTACAATGAAGATCATCAGCCAGCGATTAAGGTCGTGAAAGGCGGCGCACCGCAAGGTTCTGAGCACGGTGTTGATGGCCTATCAGGAGCAACGCTCACTAGTAATGGTGTTCAACACACATTTGACTTCTGGTTAGGTGACAAGGGCTTTGGTCCTTTCCTAGCAAAAGTTCGTGACGGAGAACTTAACTAATGTCTAGTGCACAAAACGTTAAAAAGAGCATTCTAGCGCCAGTATTGGATAACAACCCAATCGCGCTACAAGTTCTTGGTGTATGTTCTGCTCTTGCAGTAACAACTAAACTAGAAACAGCTTTTGTAATGACGCTAGCGGTAACATTTGTAACTGCGTTGTCTAACTTCTCTGTTTCATTGATCCGTAACCACATTCCTAACAGTGTGCGTATCATCGTTCAGATGGCAATTATCGCATCGCTAGTAATCGTGGTAGACCAGGTGCTAAAAGCTTACCTATACGATATCTCTAAACAGCTATCTGTATTCGTTGGTCTGATTATCACTAACTGTATCGTAATGGGTCGTGCTGAAGCATTCGCAATGAAGTCTGCGCCAGTACCATCTCTTATTGACGGTATTGGTAACGGTCTAGGTTACGGTTTCGTTCTTATCACTGTAGGTTTCTTCCGTGAGCTATTTGGCTCAGGCAAACTATTTGGCCTAGAAGTTCTACCTCTAGTGAGCAACGGTGGTTGGTACCAGCCTAACGGCCTAATGCTACTAGCACCATCAGCATTCTTCCTAATCGGCTTCCTTATCTGGGTAATCCGTATTCTGAAACCAGAACAAGTAGAAGCGAAGGAGTAAGGACGTCATGGAACATTACATTAGTCTGTTAGTTAAATCGATTTTCATCGAAAACATGGCTCTGTCTTTCTTCCTAGGTATGTGTACTTTCCTTGCCGTATCTAAGAAGGTTAAGACCTCTTTCGGCCTAGGTGTTGCAGTTGTGGTAGTACTGACTATCGCTGTTCCTGTGAACAACCTAGTATACAACCTAGTTCTGAGAGAGAACGCGTTAGTTGAGGGCGTGGACCTTAGCTTCCTAAACTTCATCACCTTTATCGGTGTAATTGCAGCACTTGTACAGATTCTAGAGATGGTTCTAGACCGTTTCTTCCCACCTTTGTACAACGCGCTAGGCATCTTCCTACCGCTGATCACAGTAAACTGTGCAATCTTCGGTGGTGTATCTTTCATGGTACAACGTGACTACAACTTTGCTGAATCTATCGTTTACGGTTTCGGCTCTGGTGTGGGCTGGATGCTGGCAATCGTTGCTCTTGCAGGTATCCGTGAGAAGATGAAGTACTCTGACGTACCTCCAGGTCTACGTGGTCTTGGTATCACATTTATCACTGTAGGTCTTATGGCGTTAGGCTTTATGTCTTTCTCTGGTGTTCAACTGTAAGTCGGGTAAACCGCAACAATTAAGGAATAGTCAATGGACATTATTCTTGGTGTAGTGATGTTTACTCTGATCGTACTTGCACTAGTACTAGTGATTCTTTTCGCTAAGTCTAAGCTTGTACCAACAGGTGACATTACAATTTCTGTGAACGATGACCCTTCTCTGGCGATCGTTACACAACCAGGTGGTAAGCTACTGAGTGCTCTAGCCGGTGCTGGCGTATTCGTATCTTCTGCTTGTGGTGGCGGTGGCTCATGTGGTCAGTGTCGCGTAAAAGTTAAATCAGGTGGTGGCGACATCCTACCAACCGAGCTTGACCATATTACTAAAGGTGAAGCGCGTGAAGGTGAGCGCCTAGCGTGTCAGGTTGCTATGAAAACTGACATGGACATCGAGCTTCCTGAAGAAATCTTCGGCGTTAAGAAGTGGGAATGTACCGTTATCTCTAACGATAACAAAGCGACATTCATCAAAGAGCTTAAGCTACAAATCCCAGATGGCGAATCAGTACCTTTCCGTGCTGGTGGTTACATCCAGATTGAAGCACCTGCTCACCACGTGAAATACGCAGACTACGATATTCCTGAGGAATACCGTGAAGACTGGGAGAAGTTCAACCTTTTCCGTTACGAGTCTAAAGTTAACGAAGAGACAATCCGTGCATACTCAATGGCTAACTACCCAGAAGAGCACGGTATCATCATGCTTAACGTTCGTATCGCAACTCCGCCGCCGAACAACCCAGACGTACCACCAGGTATCATGTCTTCGTACATCTGGTCTCTAAAAGAAGGCGACAAGTGTACTATTTCTGGTCCATTTGGTGAGTTCTTTGCGAAAGATACAGATGCAGAAATGGTATTCGTTGGTGGTGGTGCTGGTATGGCTCCGATGCGCTCACACATCTTCGACCAACTTAAGCGTCTACATTCTAAGCGTAAGATGTCTTTCTGGTACGGCGCACGTTCTAAGCGTGAAATGTTCTACGTAGAAGACTTCGATATGCTACAAGCTGAGAATGACAACTTCGTATGGCACTGTGCACTGTCTGATCCACTTCCAGAAGATAACTGGGATGGTTACACTGGCTTTATTCACAACGTTCTTTACGAGAACTATCTACGTGATCACGAAGCGCCAGAAGACTGTGAGTACTACATGTGTGGTCCACCTATGATGAATGCGGCTGTTATCGGCATGCTAAAAGATCTAGGTGTAGAGGATGAAAACATCCTACTAGATGACTTCGGTGGTTAATCCCTCCAAGTGATTGAATCTATGGCTAGCTCTCTAAGAGCTAGCCATTATTTTTTGTAGAAGTAAAAATAATATTCAACAGTTGATATAGGTAATTGGATTTAAGTAATCGGTCCCATTCCCCATATCAATTCAACAACATTGGGAGTTAACAAGTGAAAACGTGGCTTGTTGCATTCGCTTCTCTATTGATTTTGGCTGGCTGTGAGCAGCCAGCAGATCAAATTCATCTAAGTGGCCCTACCATGGGGACTTCTTATAACATCAAGTATATCGAGCAAGATGGTATTCCTACGCCAAAAGCGATGCAGACGGAAATTGATCGCTTACTGGAAGAGGTTAATGATCAAATGTCGACTTACCGTGATGATTCAGAATTAAGTCGCTTTAACCAGCATCAAACGAGTGAGCCGTTTACTGTATCGATACAAACAGCAACCGTAGTCAAAGAAGCGATTCGTCTCAACGGTCTTACTTTAGGCGCATTGGATGTGACAGTCGGCCCTTTAGTTAACCTGTGGGGCTTTGGCCCAGAAGCTCGCCCTGATGTCGTTCCTACAGATGAAGAGCTAGCGGCACGCAAAGCCAATACTGGCATTCACCACCTATCTGTTGATGGCAATAAATTGTCCAAAGATATTCCTAACTTGTATGTCGATTTATCAACTATTGCTAAAGGTTGGGGGGTTGACGTGGTTGCTGACTACCTTCAATCTGAAGGGGTTTATAACTTCATGGTAGAAGTGGGCGGCGAAATGCGCCTCAAAGGCGTGAATCGTGAAGGCGTGCCGTGGCGCATAGCGATTGAAAAGCCGACTATTGATGAGCGCTCAATTCAAGAAATTATTGAACCAGGGGACATGGCAATTGCAACAAGTGGTGACTATCGTAATTACTTTGAGAGTAATGGTGTGAGATACTCTCATATTATTAATCCAAGAACAGGCAAACCTATTCATCATAAAGTGGTGTCTGTAACGGTATTAGATAAATCGTCGATGACTGCTGATGGTCTTGCAACTGGTCTTATGGTGCTAGGTGAAGACAAAGGCATGGCAATTGCGAACGAAAATAATATTCCTGTTTTCATGATTGTGAAGACGGAAAATGGTTTTAAAGAGCTGGCTTCGGAAGCATACAAGCCGTTCATGAAGAAATAACAACAGAAGTGAGCATGTTCTTATGAGTACATTTCTAATTACGTTTGCAGTTTTTGTTGCGGTAATCGCAGCGATGGCTGTTGGCTACATCTTCCAGAAGAAAGTAGTGAAGGGTAGCTGTGGCGGTCTTGGTGCAGTAGGTATTGAGAAAGTATGTAACTGTCCAGAACCATGTGACGCGCGTAAGAAACGTGAAGCACGTGAAGCGGCGCGAGCTGAGAAATTGGCTGCATGGGAAAAAGATCGAATTGCTTAAGTATCGATCATCCAAATAGTAATACAAAATAACCCAGCCAAAGCTGGGTTATTTTATATTTCTCGCTCTACTTCTCTGAGAGTTTATACTTTGCTTGCTACGTTTAATCTAGGATGACCGGAAGCTTAAGTCGGTGCAGACTTCACAGCCAAGTCGTTTCCCTTTAATCACCGTACTTAACTGTTATTTGGTTATATACTCAAACTAAAGCGCGTCAACTTAGGAGGAAATATGGAAATGCATCAACACGGTATGGCTGAATTGTTTCAACAACTAGGCCTCGGCAGCTCTCCTCAAGAGATAAAGGACTTTATTAACGAACATCGGCACAAAAGAGCTTCAGCCCCTCTGCATGAAGCCAGCTTTTGGACAAGTTCGCAGGCCACATTTCTCAAACAAGCCATTGAAGAAGACGCAGACTGGGCAGAGTTGGTCGATCAGCTTGATGTGATGTTACGAGATTAAAGCACGTTTACAAACTCTCATTTCTATCAAGGCAGATTTAATTTATACTGTGTTTTTGAACAGTGTTTAATGGCTATGTCAGACCGAATCAGAAAAATCATTCACGTCGATATGGATTGTTTTTATGCTGCCGTTGAGATGAGAGATAATCCTAGTTACCGTGGCATTGCACTCGCCGTTGGCGGTCATGAAAAACAGCGTGGCGTGATTAGCACCTGTAATTATGAGGCGCGCAAATATGGCGTTCGTAGTGCAATGTCAACGGCGCGAGCATTGCAACTCTGCCCCCATTTACTAGTCGTTCCCGGTCGAATGCACGTGTACAAACAAGTCTCTCAGCAGATTCGTGCTATTTTTGAGCGTTATACGCCTATCATTGAACCTCTATCATTAGATGAAGCATACCTCGATGTCACGGACTCTACAGCTTGTCGTGGCTCCGCAACGTTGATCGCAGAGTCTATTCGACGCGACATTTGGAATGAGCTTGGGCTGACGGCATCGGCGGGCATTGCACCGATTAAGTTTCTTGCCAAAGTCGCCTCTGATATGAATAAACCCAACGGTCAGTTTGTTATCCCGCCAGATAAGGTCCAGGAAGTTATCGATACACTTCCGCTGGAAAACATTCCTGGTGTTGGGAAGGTGAGTCTTGAGAAGCTACATCAAGCGGGCTTTTATCGATGTGAGGATATTAAAAACAGCGACTATCGTGAATTGCTGAGACAGTTTGGTCGTCAGGGAGCATCTTTATGGCAGCGTAGCCATGGAATTGATAATCGAGAGGTCGTCGTTGAGCGAGAGAGAAAATCCGTCGGTGTGGAACGAACATTCAGCCAGAATATCTCGAGCTATGATGAATGTTGGCAAGTGATCGAGGATAAACTTTATCCTGAACTCGAGAAACGCTTAGAGCGTGCAAGCCCAGATAAATCGATTATTAAACAAGGTATTAAAGTCAAATTTGCCGACTTTCAACTGACAACAATTGAGCATATCCATCCGCAATTAGAGCTTGAGGACTTCAAGATCTTGTTAAGAGATATTCTTAAGCGCCAAAACGGACGGGAAATACGCCTTTTAGGCTTGAACGTGATGCTCAAGCCCGAGAACCAAGCGCGTCAATTGAGCTTTTTCTAGGCTCTTACTGCTTCTACCTGATCTAATACTTGCTCAAAGCTTGTGTTGGCCATCGCACCATAACCTGACAGTTTTGAAGCTTTTAGCTGGCTAATTAAAGGGGTACTAATGCCACACAAGAAGCGGGCGACAGCATCATTGCTGATAGCTGAAGGGGAGAGCTGAATAAATTCCTGCACCCACATTGCTACTTGAGGTGGCTCAATATCCTCACCTTGTGGTGCTGGGAACGAAGCGACTTGACCACGACACACGGAGCAGTGACCACATTGCTCTGGTGCATTGTGATCAGCAAAGTAGTTCGCCAATTGTGAGCTCAAACAGTGCTCTGACTGGAACAAGCGCAGCATGGTGTGAATTCTTTCGATATCTTTGCTTTCTTTGGATTGGAACAGTTCATACAGTTGTTGGATTAAAACATCAGAACTATGTGTGGTTGGCAAAACAGAGTACACGTCGGTCAGTTGTTTGCTCTCTAGCTCTATCCAACCATTCTGGTGAAAATAGTCGAGGGCTGCGACAACTCGGCTGCGTTCCGATTGATAGTTCATCCATAACGCTTCTAGGTCAACTTGGCACCATACTTTGGCTTTTTGCGAGCAGGAGAAAATAGCCTCCACGAATTGACGTCGCTCGCCTTGAAATTGATTCACAATAAATTGCTGATCGTGCAAAAACTTAAAGCGATATTCCGCAAAGTAACTGTATTTTGCTTCAATGAGTTTATGTAGCTCCAAATAAACCAACAAGGTTTTGAGTGGCAATTGGCGGATATTACTTTCACGCGATAAACGCAGTGGCACTACCTCCCATTGTGGAGCATGTTCTTTCGCTTGCTCGACTACATAGTTAATTGAGGTTAGTTCAGGTGTGTCACCATAGACAAAGTTTTCCAACACCGTTAAGCCGGACGTATTGCCCAGCAGAATGCACTCAGAACGTTGCCCGTCCCTGCCTGCACGTCCAATCTCTTGTGCGTAGTTCTCGATCGATTTGGGTAAGTCGAAGTGAATGACGCGGCGGATATCAGATTTATCGACCCCCATACCAAATGCAATCGTTGCAACAATACAGTCAATTTGGCTATCCATGAACTGCTGTTGGATTTGTTCACGGATGTCGCTTTTCATACCTGCATGGTACGCGTGAGCATTAATGCCAATATGGATTAGTGATTTTGCTACTTGCTCTGCTGTCTGCTGTTGTGTCACGTATACGATAGTCGGAAGCTTAGGAGAAGAGGCGATGATTTCACTTAGCTTTTCTTGTTTCGTTGCTTCCTCGCATGGGATAACCGAGATATCCAGATTGGGGCGGTAGAAGCCTGTAACGGTAATATGTTCACTGGCAATATCGAACTTTTGTTTCATGTCTTCAATAACTGCGGGCGTTGCTGTTGCAGTGAGAAGCAAAGATTGTGGAATGTTCAGTTCACGTTGATATTGCGGTAGCTTGAGATAATCAGGGCGGAAGTTATGTCCCCATTCGGAAATACAGTGCGCTTCATCAACCACCATCAAAGAGATCGGCACTTGGCGAATGAACTCACGAAAACGCTCGTTCTTTAGGCGCTCAACAGAAATCATCAATATTTTGATCTGTCCATTTTTTACCCCTGCCATGACGCGTTGTGACTCTTCTTTGCTTTGACTGCTATCGATAGAAGCGGCTGGGATCCCTTTACTTTGCAAAAAGTTCAGCTGATCTTTCATTAGCGCCAACAACGGCGAGATCACCAACGTAAGATTGGGCAATACGGTTGCTGGCAATTGGTAACAGAGAGACTTACCCGAACCCGTAGGAAAGATGGCCGCAGCAGAGTAACCATTCATAACCGCTTCAATAACAGGTTGTTGACCTTGGCGTAATGAGTCAAAACCAAATACGGATTGAAGTGTTTGATGCAGCGAGTCACTTTGCATAATAGGGAAACCTTTCTTTGATGGTAAACTTAGGTACATTAACACACCCTGAGTGCCAAACGCGCGTCCTAAAAGTATGAACAAAGCTGACTTAGTCCAAATTATCATCCAACATCTGGAAGAAAAACTTCAAGTGGCCCATGCATCTGCTCAGCGAGCCATTGATGCCGCGACAGATGAAGAAACTGTTCCCGAGCATAAGTACGATACGTTAGCACTTGAAGCCGCGTATCTTGCTCATGGACAAGCTATGCGAATCCAAGAGAGTGAAGACGAGCTGCGTCAATATCGCGCTCTAGTGACTCGCGACTTTAAAGGCGCACCTGTTGGTGTAGGTGCTTACGTCGTTCTCGCAGATGAGAATTTGCTTGAAAAGCACTTCTTTGTAGGCCCTTGTTCTGGTGGTCTGACTGTTAAATATCAGGCTCAGGAAGTTTTTGTCTTAACAGCAAAATCTCCTCTTGGTCGAGCGTTATTCGGGAAAGAAGAAGGCGATGAGATTGATGTAAAAATAGGAGATAAAACAACTTGTTACGAAGTCGTGACGGTTTGCTGACATCTCATGTATCACTCAGTGTTATGTTTAACACGAGTAATGTTAAATAAAAGAGAATGACATGAAAAAGCTTTTTACACTCTCATTGCTGATGGTCAGTGCTACTGGTTATGCAGCGCAGTGTCGTGTGGACATCAATAATGAAGTCCGTATGGATGGGCAAAGCTTGGAAATTCGCCAAACGACGGGTGACAAAGCGGTTGTGGATGAGGATAACAACCTCTTCATCAAAGGTGAGCTAATTGAACTCAATGCCGACCAGAAAGCGGCAATTGAAGACTATCGCGAAAAAATGAACGCGTATATTCCACAAGCAAAGCAGTTGGCGAGTGATGGTTTAGCGCTTGCAAATGACATCATCGATGATGTCGCGGAAAGCCTAGACGCACCTGGCGCGTTTGATAACGTCAAAGTCGCAGTACAGGACTTTTTCGCTGATGTTGAATCACGTTACTACAAAGATGGTGATTTCATTCTACCAGCGGAAAGTTTTGAGTCCATGACACAAGGGTGGACTGAAGACTTTGCAAAAGCACAAGAGATCTTCAATAAAGAGTTTTTAGCGAGTTCGTTGGATGCTTTATCGAAAAAAATGAAGGAAGAGGGGGGAATAAACCTCACTGCATTATCGGAGAGTATGGCTGAACTCAGCGCGAAAGTAGAAGAGCGTTTAGCTGAGCATTCGAAAGAGGTAGAGCAACAAGCAGAAGACTTGTGTGACTCGTTGGATGACATGGCAGGGCAAGAAGACGATTTGTTGAAGAAAATCCCTGAGCTAAAAGATTACCGAGTATTTACGATTTAATTACCCTTCAAAAAGTAGAACTCAATGGTATAAAGAAAGAGAGCACTATTGTGCTCTCTTTTCGTTTTTTACATACTTGAACAAGTAATGAAAGCAAGACGATGTTATTCGTTTGCTCATTAACAACTTACTGCGCGTTCATCTGAGTGAGTTTATCGCCGACAGGTTTTGAGAAGTTAAAACCATCATGCTGATCCCAGTTGATAGACCACGTCATTATCCCTGCATAATTCGGGTAAATGAACGCTGGTTTAACGGTGCCACATGAAGTGCCTTTGGTTAAACAATCTAGTGCGCTGATAATATTCTGTGTCGGAGCCTGCCCTGAATTTGCTGAGCTAGGACCTGAAGGTAAGCCGATTGCGACTTGATCATCACGTAGTGGTGCAAACTGAGTGCCGTCGGCCAATTCAAAGCCTTCGATCAGCATTTTAGATTGCGCTACCATCATATCCACAGAGCCTTCTGGTGCACTGCCTGGCAGATATGGGTTTGGCAAACCACCGTTGTTATATAGCTGGACGTGAAGCAGGTCGAGCGTGCTGCGTGTCTCATTAATCACAGGAATGTAAGCTCCCCAAATACCGCTGTAAGCCACATAGCCGCCTTGAACATAAGGATGCTCAGGTGCCATGGTTAGGTACATATCGCCACCCATGTTTTGCTCTATTTGAAGCAAAGCACGACCAAGGCGAGCTTGAATTTGCGAGCCATGAACCAAGTTAGATCCACTCTCTAAATCCACATCAAGACCATCAAAGCCCCACTCAGCGATAAGACCTGTTAGGCTAGAGACAAAGTTGGCTTCGTCTTGATCGGTATTCAGCGTAATCGTGCCTTCTGCGCCACCAAGAGAGAGAACAAACTTTTTACCTTTAGCTTGAAGCGCTGCCATGTCTTGTTTGAACTGTGCTGGGTCGAGCGCTGGACAATCGCTGTAAATATCGCCTGAATATAGATTAAAGTGCACGGTACCATCACTGTTGCGGTCATTTTCGGCAAAGGCAATATCAATCACATCCCACGCATCAGCCATATCCGCTAGACGAATTGGACAGCCAGCCCCATTTACAAAATTGTGCCAGTAACCGATGAGTTTATGACGTTTCTCTGCTTGCTCAACCACCGTTATTGCTGCTGCGTCAGACAATGCATTGCTTCCTGACAAATCCACAGCTTGGGCGCTAACTGTAAAGTTACCAAGTGCAGTTGGTGTCCAGTTGGCTGTGTAAGGTGCCGTGGTATCGGTTGCAACAATAGAGCCGTTGATCATGAAATCAACGTGTTTAATGCCTGAGGTTAAAGATGTTGCATCGGCACTTAATGCGAGGTTTTTGCCTAAGCCGACGGTTTGACCGCTACTTGGTGAAGTCAGTGAGACGACCAAATCTTTATCGCTGACTTCCACACCAACCAAGGACTCTGACGTGTTGTTATCATTATCGGTTGCGACGGCTTTAAGCTGGTTAGCGCCAATAAGTGTGGCGTTCCAAGTAACGGAATATGGTGCTTGAGTGGTGACCCCTAAGCTGGTGTTGTTCGCAAAAAACTCAACTTGCGTGACTGTGCCATCAGCATCGCTTGCGTTAGCCGTGATTTCGTTATTGCTGCCAGCGAGCACGACTTGTCCATCCGTTGGTGCCGTAATGGTAACTTGCGGTGGCGTCGAACAAGCACCTAGGCCACTCCAAGCATCTTGCCAGTATAACCCTTCACCTGGCTCGTAAGCCCATGTCGCATCCGAGGAACACCAACCCGCAACATCACAACGATATTTTTGGTTGAAGTGAGAAACCAGGTCGCCAACTTGATAACTCGTTCCCGCCGCGTAAGGCACTGCATCTGAACATCCGCCCGTCCCTGTTTCTGAATTACTAACAACAAGCGTTACTTCTTGGCTCATGGTTGCGAGGTATGTGTCATCAGTCGCTTGTGCTTTAAACGAATGTGTACCAGCATTCGCGGTCCATTGATATTCGTAAGGTACGCTGGTATCAATCGCAACGGATTGATTGTTCACGAAGAACTCAACTTGTGTGACCACACCATCAATATCATCAGCTTGAGCGGCTACGGTTAGGTTATCGCCTACATTAAGCACTTCTGTGCCTACTGGGCTTGTCAATGAAATGCTTGGTGGCGGTAATTCGACTTGTGGTTGAACTTGGATAGAAATCGTCGTGGTGGTAACGGCTCCCTCATTATCGGTCGCAATTGCGGTCAATTGCGAGACACCTTCAATAGCGGTCCAAGATGCTTCGAATGGTGCTTGAGTTGCCACAGCAACCGTTTGGTTGCCTGCAACAAACTCAACTTGTGTGATTTGACCATCTTCGTCGGCTGCGTTGGCTAGCAAGGTGATCGCACTGCCTTCGGGAATTTGTGCGTTGTTTGTTGGAGAGGAGAATGACACTGTTGGCTCTAGGTTGTTGCTTCCACCATCACATTGCCCTAACGCTTTCCATGCCTCCCAAGCCCCTGAATTGGTAACAGGGTCATTGCCTTGCGTCCAATACGCGGCCTCGTAAGCGGCTCCTTGCGTTTTTACTAAAGTGCCCGATGTATAAGTCGCAGTGCTGTCCCAGTCGGGTAGGCTTTGGCAGTTATAGGCTTGAGCTTGGTAGCTGACGCTGAGTGCTGCAACCATCGCTCCGTGAAGTAGAGTGACCTTCATTTTCCTCTCCTTGAGTCATGGATATAAATGAGAACAGAGTAATAACTAGCTGATAAATAGACATAAGGGGGAAAAAGCGAAGCACAATATTCTGCTTTTCGACACAGTATCACGAGGAACTATTCGTTCCTTACACCAAAGCTCATTATTTTTCGGCTCACTTCACGATAGAAGAAGCACAAATTCTAGGCGTGTGAAAAAGACAAAAGTCGCTAGGTCTTAGAATGATGAATGTGAGATGTACGTTAAAATTTACAAGCTGAATGACTGTGAATTGTTTCAACTGTCGAGTATTTAACCGGAGCGCTCTTGTTGAATAGTGAATATTGCTATAGTGTACTAGTTAGCTAGTTCAATGATATTTTGTGTGAGTAGTATGACACAGCAAACCTCTTCTCAGCCTCGTGAGCATTTTGGCTCTCGTCTCGGATTCATCTTAGCAGCCGCAGGTGCCGCAGTTGGCCTTGGCAATATTTGGGGCTTTCCAACCCAAGCTGCCAGTAATGGCGGCGGGGCTTTCCTGTTGGTTTATTTGGTGATGATTCTTATCGTCGCATTTCCTATGCTGGTGGTTGAAATGGCGATTGGTCGTCATGGTCAAGCCAATCCGGTAGATAGTATGCGTTCGCTTACCAATCATCCGGTAGGTAAAAAGCTCGGCGGTATTGTGGGCTGGATTGGTTTAAGCGTACCAAGCGCTGTTTTAGCGTTTTACTCTATAGTCGGTGGTTGGCTGATCTGCTTTTTACTGGGTGCAATCACAGATCTAATGGGGTTAGAAGCTGCAACTCAATGGCTAAAGGGCTTTAGCGTTGAACGTAACTTGTTCGGAGCCATTACTTTTTATGTGCTAACGATTCTCATCGTACAAGGTGGCGTAAAACAAGGTATTGAGAAGTGGTCCACACGTTTGATGCCAGCATTGTTTGTTCTGTTTGCCCTGCTGTTTGCTTACATCATGACGCAAAACGGTGCGATGGAAGGGCTAAAGCATTACTTGGTACCGGATTTCGAAAAGGTATGGGACCGCAAGTTGATTCTTGCTGCAATGGGGCAGGGCTTCTTCTCGCTTACGATCGGTGGCTGTTCAATGCTGATTTATGGCTCTTACTTGAGTAAGAAAGAGAACCTACCAAAGATGGCGATGAACGTGACCATGGTAGATACTGCCGTTGCTTTCATTGCAGGGTTAGTGGTGATGCCAGCGATGTTTGTTGCGATGCAAAAAGGCGTTCAAATCTATGCTGAAGATGGCTCTCTATTAAGCTCTGATACGTTGGTATTTACCGTATTGCCGTTGATGTTTGATAGCTTAGGTTTGCTTGGTCAATTGTTCTCTATTGTGTTCTTTTTATTGCTGACGATTGCGGCGCTAACGTCTTCAATTTCAATGTTAGAGTGTCCAGTGGCGTTAGTGAGTGAGCGTTTCAACACCAAGCGTAGCGCAACGAGCTGGGTTTTAGGTGGTCTCATCGCCTTGTTCAGTGTGGTGATTGTTTATAACTTTGGCGCTCTATTTGGTATGGTCGCGACGGTTGCTACTCAGTATCTACAACCAACCGCTGCGCTCTTATTCTGCTTATTTGGTGGTTGGGTATGGAATCGCAACTCAAAAATCAAAGAGCTTGAGCAAGGTTGCCCGGAGTTTACGCAAGGTTGGTTTGGTAAGTTATGGCCAGCGTATGTGAAGTTTGTATGTCCAATTCTTGTGGCTACGGTCATCTGGGCTTCATTCGGCTAATCGAAACGTCTATTGGACAAAAGAGAAGGGCTTGATGAGTGATCATCAAGCCCTTTTTCATGTTGGTTATTCCCAGTTTCAGTTACCCGCGGTGATTGCAGCGGGTTAACGGAATTGTCCTGCTTCTGGAAGAAAGTCAAAACCAGCAGAAGCCAGTTTTGCTTCTAGTGCTGTGCGATCGATATCGAAGAAAGCTACCAGTTTATCTAAGTCACCACCGAAGTCGTCGCGTAGCTTCATATTTACAATGCTCATGAGCATGACAGGATCCATGGATTCAAAGTTAGCTAGATTCATTACTTATCCTCAAAATCTGAAATCAGTAGGTTTGCTGCAGCAAATGCCGCTTTTTCACGCACTTCTTTAGGCAGAGACTCATCCGCCGCAACATCGTTCAGCGCTTTAACAGCACATGAAATTGCCTGAGGAATGTAAGCTTGATCGCCACTACCAATTTGAGCATAAAGCTCACGAACCAGTTCACAACAGCCGTATACTTGCATGTTTTCTTTCCACTAAATGATAACTTATCTCAATATACACACAGCAGATTTGAAACTCAAAGTGCAGAGTTGTTTTGGCTCAAGTTGAGGAGTTGCTTGAGCGAGATTTAATCACTGCATTTGTACTTCTAACTGCTGAGTGACTTCTGGTGAAAGCTGAAGCTGTTTTGCCAGTTCTTGCAAATACGCTTTTTCCATGAAGTTTTGCTCATCAGCAACAATCAAAGATGCGAGATAAATTTCTGACGCTTGCTGGGGAGAGGTCGCCTGATTAGCAATTTCAGCAGGATCGAGCGGTTTGTTTAGTTCTTGCTGAACGAGCTGACGTACGTGCTCATCTGCGCCCATATCTGCGAGGGCTTGCTCGATGCGGGCCATTTCCTCTTCATCGACATGGCCATCGGCTTTTGCGGCTCCAATCATTGCTTTTAAAATTAGTACACTGTGTTTGCTGTCATCGGGGTCAAAGGTCTCATGAACACCTTGACCGGACTGTTTGGCTTGCCAGTCGTTATAAACTTTGTAGGCTAATGCTCCAAGCGCAGCAGCGCCACCGACTTTTAATGCGCCCGAGCCTATTTTCTTGGTCATTTTTTTACTTTTCTTCGAGCCCATCAGCATGCCGATAAGGCCTCCGCCAACGGCGCCTGCTCCTAGCGTTTTCAGGCTACTTGAGTTTGATGAGGATTTGATGTTGTTAGTTTGTTTACCTAACGCATCAGCCCCTTGCTTGAGTAAGTCTGATTTGAGTGCTTGGTTTAGAAGACTTTTTAAATCCATAACTGACCTCCTTTAGATGATGAAATCAGTTTAATAGCAAGAAGCTGAACCAAAGATTAACAAAGTGAATAGATCTAAAGGGGAGTAGTAAGGTTGCCCAGTAATAAAAAAGGGCTGACCGAAGTCAACCCTTACTAATTATTTTGAAATTACTTCAAATGAGAACCGTCGAGCGCTTACTTTAGTTGAGCCTTTACGTGCTCGATAATATCAGTCATTGCGACTGGCGTTTTCTCACCAGTAGCACGGTTCTTGTATTCGAAGTTGCCTTCTTTCATTGAGCGGTCACCGATAATAATGGTATGCGGTACACCAATAAGCTCCATGTCAGAGAACATTACACCTGGGCGTTCTTTACGGTCGTCAAATAGGACTTCGATGCCCATTGCCGTTAGCTCAGCGTACAACTTCTCAGCGGCTTCTTTTACTTCTTCTGACTTGTGCATGTTCATTGGAACGATCGCAACCTGGAATGGTGCGATTGCATCTGGCCAGATGATGCCGTATTTGTCATGGTTTTGCTCAATAGCAGCCGCTACGACACGAGTGATACCGATGCCGTAACAGCCCATTTCTAGAATGACGTTCTTACCATCAGGACCAAGTACACCACAGTTCATCGCTGCCGAGTAAGCGTTGCCAAGTTGGAAGATATGGCCAACTTCGATACCACGCTTAAGCTGGATAGTGCCTTTACCACATGGGCTTGGATCGCCTTCAACCACGTTGCGTAGGTCTTCAACTTGACCAAGCTCTGTGTCACGACCCCAGTTAATGCCGAAGTAGTGTTTGCCATCGATGTTCGCGCCCGCACCGAAATCACTCATTACCGCTACGCTGCGGTCAACGATGAACGGCAGTTTAAGACCAACAGGGCCTAGAGAACCAGGACCAGCACCGATAAGCTCACGAATTTCTTCTTCAGATGCCATTTCCAGTGGAGCTGCAACCTGAGGAAGGTTCTCTGCTTTCACTTCGTTCAGTTCATGATCGCCACGAATGATAAGCGCGATGATTGGTGCATCAACTTCGTCAGACGCTTTCACAAACAAAGTTTTCACTGTTTTTTCAATTGGCAGCTCGAACTGTTCAACCAATTCAGCGATTGTTTTTGCGTTCGGCGTATCTACCAACGTCATTTCTTGCGTTGGTGCCGCTGCTTCAGAGGCTGGAGCTAGTGCTTCTGCTTTTTCGATGTTTGCCGCGTAATCTGACTCGGTAGAGAATGCGATGATGTCTTCGCCACTTTCAGCCAGTACGTGGAACTCTTGAGAGCCGCTACCACCGATAGCACCGCTATCTGCTAGTACAGGACGGTAATCCAGACCCATGCGATCGAATGCTTTGCAGTAAGCATCGTGCATTGCGTCGTATGACTTTTGTAGGCCGTCTTTATCAATGTCAAAGCTGTACGCATCCATCATTGAGAATTCACGAGAACGCATTACACCGAAGCGTGGACGACGTTCGTCACGGAATTTGGTTTGGATTTGGTACAGGTTTAGCGGAAGCTGTTTGTAAGAGCTCACTTCATTGCGAACAAGGCTAGTGATCACTTCTTCAGCGGTTGGGCTAAGTACAAACGGACGAACATGACGGTCAGTAAAGCGAAGTAGCTCAGGACCCATCTTTTCGCTGCGGCCTGTCTCTTCCCATAGTTCAAACGGCTGAACAACGGGCATCAAAGTTTCGACTGCGCCTGCATTGTCGATTTCTTGACGAACGATGTTTTCGACTTTACGCAGTACACGTAGACCAGTAGGTAGCCAGGTGTATAGACCTGAAGCCAGCTTACGGATCATACCTGCACGTAGCATGAGCTGGTGGCTCACTACTTCTGCGTCGTTTGGAGTCTCCTTCAGAGTAGAAAGAAGATAATTACTGGTACGCATTAAATTTATCCGTTTATTTAAGTTAGATACTCAAGCTTGAATAAGCTGGAGTATGGGAGTTCCCGAAAGGGAAATTTATTAGCCGTCTATAATATCAGCCAATTGCGTTTGTCAAAAGCTTTCAATAGCGGTAACCGTTATTAAGTTGCTTGTTGCTGTGAACTTTACGTTCAAGTCGAACAAATTTACCGCATATTCTTTGTGGTCCGGCTTGCTTTTCTTGTATGCAGGACGAGGATCTTGTGCCAGAACTTGTTCAATGACTGATCTTACATAGTCAGTATCGGATCGATTTTCTATCGTTGCTAATGCTTGAGCAGAAAAGGTGACTTGTGACTTTTCTGGCTCTTGGTCTGCGTATCCGCCTTGTGCTTCCGAAATAGAATCCGAATAGGGGATATAAGGCTTAATATCTACAATCGGTGTCCCATCAACGAGATCAACGCTGCCTAAATCAAGATAGATTTGATCGCCTTGCTTAGTGACTCCTTTCACTTCAACGGCTGACATTCCGATTCCGTTTGGGCGGAAAGTCGAGCGTGAGGCAAAGACACCTATTCGTTCATTGCCGCCTAGTCGTGGCGGACGGACGGTTGGCTTCCAACCTGCTCCCAAATTCTGATCAAACAAAAATAACAGCCAAACGTGAGAGAACTGTTCTAGCCCGCGTACTGCTTCGGGGCTATTCGCTGCACCTAACAGTTTTACGCGTGCTTTCGCTGTTGGTACTAAGCGAGGCTGGCGCGGTACTGCAAACTTTTCTTTGTACGGTGTCTCAATGACGCCGATGGGTTCAATGGAATACATGGTGGACATCTTTAAGAATTCATTGAGATGAAAAGTATCACAAATTTCTCTTGCTTTTCTTGTTGATAATGATTATTAATTAAAATGTTATAACATAACACCTTAATTAAGAGGAAAAGTATTATGAAACCAGGAATCCACCCTGAATATCGTCCAGTGGTGTTCCACGACACCAGCGTAGATGAATACTTCGTTGTTGGTTCTACGTTGAAAACAGAGAGAACCATCGAATGGAAAGATGGCAAAACCTACCCTTACTTTACGTTAGATGTGTCGTCAGCCTCCCATCCGTACTACACCGGTAAACAGCGAGTGGTTCAAACAGAAGGTCGTATTGCGAACTTCAACCGTCGTTTTGGTCAATTTAAGAGTGAAAAGGAATAAATCATGAAGGTAGTCAAATCATTAAAAAGTGCAAAAAGTCGTCATCCGGATTGCCAGATCGTAAAACGAAGAGGGCGTCTATATGTCATTTGTAAGGCGAATCCGAGGTTTAAAGCAGTGCAGAAGTAATCGTTCTGCATATTTCTGGCTTATGGTTTTGTTTAATTGATAATTTTGACTTAATTGTTTTACATGGATGAAATATCTACGTTTTTGTTCATTATTGGTTATAAAACTCTCTAATGGTCACAGTTTGTAACATTTAGGGCTTTTCTTTAACCTTCTACTCAAGTACCCTTCGCTCGCTTTTTTGACATTTTTGTCACATTTGCACAGGAATAAAAACAAGGAGGGAACAGATGAGTTCATCTGATTCAATTAAACAAAACTCGCCTAAGAAGCCGCTGTTTACGCGCTTTTTGGATACTGTCGAATATTTGGGGAACTTATTACCTCACCCGATCACACTATTTGCCATTTTCTGTTTAGCCATTCTGGTGATGTCGGGCATTGCAGGATACTTCGAAGTTTCCGTTGTAGACCCTCGTCCTGAGGGCGCAAAAGGTCGTGCCGCAGATGGCATGATTCATGTCGTCAGCTTACTTAACGCTGATGGACTCGAACTTATCGTTACCAATTTAGTGAAAAACTTTGTTGGCTTTGCGCCTTTAGGCACGGTTTTGGTTGCGATGTTGGGTGTTGCTATTGCTGAGTACTCTGGTTTGCTATCTGCAGCTATGCGTGGCTTGGTCATGGGCGCATCTCAACGCATGGTAACAGTGACTGTTGTTTTCGCTGGTATCATTTCAAATACGGCATCAGAGCTGGGGTATGTGGTACTTATTCCACTGGCAGCAATGCTGTTCCATTCTCTAGGTCGTCACCCACTTGCAGGCCTTGCTGCGGCATTCGCTGGTGTATCTGGTGGTTATTCAGCAAACCTACTTATCGGTACGGTTGACCCGCTACTGTCAGGTATTACTGAAACTGCAGCGCAAATGATTGACCCAACTTACACTGTTGGTCCAGAAGTTAACTGGTACTTCATGTTTGTTTCGACGTTCTTCATTGCAATCACTGGTGCGTTTGTTACTGAAAAAATTGTTGAGCCAAAGCTTGGCAAATACAGTGAAGAAGAAGCCTCAGAAGATTTGTCTAACGACAAAATGGGCGGCTTGACAGACATTGAGAAGAAAGGCCTAAAACTAGCAGGTGTTGCTGTACTGGTTGTTTCTGCGTTGCTTGCTTGGACGGTTGTTCCAGCAGACGGCATCTTACGTTCTGATGCAGGTACAATTGCAGGCTCTCCATTCCTGAAAAGTATCGTGGCATTCATCTTTGTGTTCTTTGCTATCCCAGGCTTTGTGTTTGGTAAAGTTGTTGGCACGATGAAGACGGATCGCGATGTGATTGATGCAATGGCGAAATCGATGTCTTCTATGGGCATGTACATTGTATTAGTTTTCTTTGCTGCTCAGTTCGTTGCTTTCTTTAAATGGACTAACTTCGGTCAGGTATTCGCAGTTGCTGGCGCTAGCTTCTTGCAAGAAATTGGCTTAACTGGCCCAATGTTGTTCTTTGCCTTCATCCTCATGTGTGGCTTTATCAACCTAATGATTGGTTCGGCATCGGCACAGTGGGCAGTGACGGCACCGATTTTTGTTCCTATGTTGATGCTTGTTGGTTATGCACCGGAAACGATTCAGGCTGCTTACCGAATTGGTGACTCGACGACAAACATCATTACTCCAATGATGAGCTACTTTGGTTTGATCCTAGCGGTAGCAACTCGTTACATGAAGAACTTAGGTATCGGTACGCTGATCGCGACCATGCTACCTTACTCAATCTGCTTCATTGTAGGTTGGAGTGTGTTGTTCTATCTGTGGGTATTCGTATTTGGTTTACCAGTAGGCCCTGGCGCAGCAACATACTACACACCGTAAAAAACGGTTACCTCACACAGCTCCATTATAAAAAGCCTGCGAACGTCGCAGGCTTTTTTATCGATTGAGACTGTGCACGCAGGCTTGCCTGATTATAGATGTCGATTTATAGCTGAAAACGCATCAACAAAGGGCGATAAAAGTGCTGAGTGAGCCAGCACAAGCTTTTCCAAATTATGCGTTTGTACCAAGGTAAGTGCGCAATATAAACATAGCTAAATTCAATTTCTGGCCGGGCTTTTCTGTTGCGTTTAAAAGCTGGAGCCCCTGAGCTCATATTAAAGCGACGCTGGCATATCATTGCGTGGCGGATGGTATAAGCAGATATTCTTCTATACAGCGCAAAACTCTGCGGCTTATTGGTATCGTAGCCAAAAATTGGGCAAGTCATGTCGTTATCAATTTCTACTATGCCTAACGTAGCCAGCATCTCTTCTTGATAAAATAGTCCCACTAAATGCACTAAGTTATTCTGGTTAGCCTGTTTTAAATATTGGGTTGAAAACTGGATGTTATTCCGGCTGTATTTATCAAGGTAAAGCATGTCATATAACGCTTTGGCACGCTGAAACTCTTCATCAGTAGCCAGTGGCTTAAACTGCCAATCTTTATCATTAAACAGCTTGAAGTCTTTCGTTAAATCTCGGTTGAAGCTGAAGGCTTGCCAATCCTCAAGTAAATACACTTGTCGCGTTACTAAGCTTTGCCATTGTTGCTGTTCTAATCGCTGAATTAAGTGTGAGTGCTGAAGTTGGTTGAGGGAGCGAAGCACCAAGGGAAAGGTGGGGTATTGATCGAGTGCCACGCGACGCAGTTCATCAAGGTTTAAGGATTCCCATTGTTCGCTATACATATTGGTGGACAAGCACTGATTGTTGAGCGTTTGGACTTGATCCAATCCAGCTAATGATAAGATTGGTTTAGTCATATTAATAAGTAGCTTACATACCCATCGAACAGCCACATTTTTGACTTTGTGAAGCTCTTCTTCGGCGTAGCCACTAAGCAGTGTCATAGGGGACACGGCATAACAGTTGTTTGGTATTTTTGGTGTTACGGAGTAGGGAATGGCAACATCATCGATATAGTAGCAACCGAAGCTTGCTGTGCATTCATCAATAGGATTCGACTGCATAAGAGTGATAAAGGTTTTATGCCATTCTTGAGAGGAAAGCGTCATGATCTCAACGCCTCTCCATTCCACTCAATATCAACGGTAGAAGCGGCGCTCCATTTTGCCTTGTTCTGCCTAGCTAACCGGAGTAATTCAAACACACTCCGGATTTGGCTCCCGACCGGTAAGTTATGCTGTTGCATAACATTCACTCCAGACCACCAATCTTGCCAAGTTCGAGCCTTGAACAGGGATAACCCACCTTCAGCGATGAGTGTTATTGGCCCTAAATGATGCAATCGCTGTTTGGAAGGACTGGTAAACTCCATATTAGGAAGCAGTTGATTGCATCGAGACGAGAGTAGGTGCAAACCACTGGTGGCTCTTGGGTTACACTCAATCACGTAGAGTTCATTTTGTGATTGGATGAAGTCAAACGACACTTGCCCATGATAAGTATGACGTTTACCAAAAGCGGCGATAAATGTATCTAGTCGATCGCATGAGATCGGCTGAAAAGCACTGGCGGCCGATCCGTTTACACAGTATTTCGACACATAAGCTTGGTGTGCTTTAAGGTCACCATGTTCAAAAATCGCATAGTTACACACCGGAGTCCCATGGATTTTTTGTTGCTGAACCCAAGGGAAAAGGTGTGATATCGTGGCGGCAGAAATAGACTGAGTTGTCACATCTCTTATTACTTGCCCGCCAAACCGAGAGTAAACTGGCTTTAGAACGGTTCTCTTATTAATTCCAATCTCACTTTTATCAGTGACCAAACGAGTTTTTGGAAGTGTAATTTCTGGCAAACCTTGAAGCTGTTCAAAGACGGTCAACTTGTTGTGCAGGGCATTGAGCAGCGCCACATTGGGCAGAAAAAAATCTACTTCTGGGCATTGTTTGGCAAAATGAGCCAAGTAATACACTTCTTCACAAGTGGGTATCACCATATCAATACGCATCTGAGTAATGATTTTTAGGAGCTGCTGTTGATAGGTGGGAAATGCAAATCGAGGTGAAGCGGTGGGTATATAAGACTCGATGCCTCGCAAAAATGATCCCAGAGGCTTTTTTAGCGAATCGGTGAGAATTACTTCATGTCCATGATGCATACACATGGTTGCCCACTCTAGTGCAACTGGTGCCCGGGCTCCGGTGATTAAGACCCGCATATGTTCACCACACGTCGTTGTTTATTCATTGGCGTCCAAATAGGCGCAGGGCGGTAACTAAATCTGACAGGATCAAGCCGTAATTGGTCAAACAACTTTATCAAGGCTTGATGTATAACCCTATGGTGGTGAACATCCGCTTCAATTTGAATGGTTTGTGACCCTGTTTGGGTGATTCGGTAATCCACGCGACCTTGGGCAGATAGTGTTATAGCGTGGTAGATGAGATCTGGTAACACCGTCACTGGGACGTGGTTTGCGTTTAGCGTGAGGCGATCACCACATCGTCCGGCAATCGCTCCAAGAGGTTCAAATACGCCATTATCCTGTTTATTCTCAATAATATCGTCGAGCTGATAACGAATAATTGGCTGAGTTTTACGACGAAAATCGGTGATGATGGGGCTGTAGTGAGTACGTTCGGTATTCAGCCAGTGTTTTTCGATGTAAACAACATCTTGATTCCAGCGCATTTGTCCATGCTGATCAGTACATGCAAGAAAACCTTCAGTACATTGATAGACTTCATGGAGTTCGCTGTCGAACCGTTGAGAAATATAGTGACGGTCACTCTCGGTTAGAACCTCTGCCCCAGAAATGATCCGTTGTGGTTGAATTGCGGGTTGACCAAATTGACCGCTGAACTGGGCGCAGAGCTGAAGAGCTTGCGCACTACCAACCAAAAGCGTGGGTTGGAACTCATCCAGCTCTTTTATCCATTCTTGGTAAGGTTTGGTTAAATCGGCATAAAAGAATGTGACAGGCCCTTTCGCGACGGATTTATACAGTGGGCTGTTGGCTCGCAAGGCTAGTGCAATTCGGTGCTTTTGCCATAGGTTGGGCAAAAGGCGAGCCAATATATTGCCGGCCCACAGTTGTGTTTCCTGCTTGTCAGCAAGAAACAGCCCGCGCATGCCTGATGTGCCCGAAGAAAGCCCAACCGTAACATCGCCAACTTTCGAAGCGGCAAAGTTGCGTGACTGCTCTGCTTTGAGTGCCTGCTGCATTAACTGTTCAGCATCTAAGCCCTTCGTATTTAACTCTGAAAGGTTCTCCATCATGATTTGCTTATTCATGATAGGGAAATCACTGAGTGGTGCACCCTGAAAAGAGCGGTAATACGGTGAATGACGGCATACCCAATCCAAGTGTTGCGTTAAGTGTTGTTGCTGCCATGTTTCGACTTGTTCCCTTGAGCCGAAAGGGCGGTAGCGGGTTCGCCAGAATTCTGAGATAAGCGTTCTCACTTAATCCATCCTTCTTTGATTAGCTGCTGGATAGTTTCCTGACAATGTGAAGGTACGAAGCGAACAACGTGGTGGGCTTGTTGGTAGCAACTTCTCAACTCGGAGAGGGTGTTTTTATAGGCTTTTGTATCATCGCAAAGCATGTTCGCCAGCCAATGCTGATCGATATTTTCACTCAAGCTCTCGATTAACCAGCATGCATCGGCAAGTAAGAACAGCCAACCTTGCTCTCTTTTAACTAATAGGCCCACTTGACCCGCAGCATGGCCTGGCAAGCTAACCATATAAATGAATCCGTCGTCGAACATGTCTTTACAGAGCAAATTAACACCTTGGCACTGAGGAAGAATTTGGCTGATTGGTACAGAAAAATCATGATGAATGAATAAGTTAGATTCAAGTTGTGGAGGAAGTAGAGCTTTTAGGTATCCTTTTCTTACGCCTCCAATTCGACCACTTTTAGTAATCGCATCTACCCCTTTTTGTTGGCAATGCAATTGAGAGTGAGAAAACTCAGACACGGCGGCAATGTGATCAGCGTGAAAGTGGGAGAGCACTAAATGCTCAATATCATGAGGTTTGAGATTTTCTTTTGCTAACTGCGCAACAATCCCATGTTCTTGTTGATAGCGGCAAGGTGTTGTCCAAGCATAAAAACGTTCAGGGAAGGGACGAGTCGCGCTAAAAAAGTGCTCGTGATATCCCGTATCAAACAGGATGTTGCCTTGTGTCGGGTGTTGAATTAACGCAACGGCTGCCGGAAATGCTCTAGGCTTGATACCAGAGCCTGGTTTGACAACAAAGCCTGGGTGTACGCAGTGTCCAGCCTCAAAGATTTTTATTTTTAGACCAGTTTGCATACTGCTGTATTCCTTCTTGAATTGAAAAAAGCGGTTGGTAATTCAGTTTTTTTATCGCCTTGCTGATATCCAGAGTTTGATGATAGTTAAACAATCCTGCGCTGTATGAAGTGAGCCTTGGCTCTGGCTGATGTGGTAAGCGCCTTCGTATTTGCTCACTGAGCTTTAATAATGGTGATACCACACCGTATGGTAATGATTGTAACGTTACTTTTAGGTTCAACCCCACACATAAAGCTTGTAGAACAGTCTCAATTGGCATTGGTTCGTTGTTGGAAATATTGAAGACATCACCATGCTGAAGCCGGTCTGCCTGAGTGCAAGCGAGCATCGCCGCATGGGCAACGTTGTCGACATAAGTTAGATCAACCACTGGGTTTCTACCCGATGGCAGAAGCAGAGTGTTGTTTTTTATCGCCTTAAGCACTCTTGGGATAATCGCGCGATCGTTGGGACCAAAAATGCCACGCGGTCTTAAAATGATCGCTTTGCTTTGGCCTTTTATGGCTTCAAGTTCAGATAGGTATTTGGTGTGTGCGTAATCATTACACCAGTGTGAAGCAATGGCGTCGGTTTCTCTAATATTCCAACGGTCTTGATGGTCAAAATAGACGCTGGTGGAGGAAATATGGATAAAGCGCGAGATTTGATGCGAATTAGCCGCACTGACGAGGTTTTTGGTGGCATCTACATTGGCTTGATAAAACGCTTCCCACTTGCCCCATGGGCTTGAGAGAGCGGCACAATGGATGATTGCATCCATGCCGTGGCATACCGCATGAACTGCTGAGTGGTCTCTTAAATCGACTATATGTGGGATAACATCGAATTGCTCGGCGAGTTGTTTAGCGATGACTGTGTTTCGTGCTGTAAAATGCAGTTCATGCTGCTGGTGAAACATTCTTAGAATTGCGCTACCCAACATCCCACTGCCACCAGTGACTAATATCTTCATAGTTTTAGCACTCCCATCCCTAGTGACAACCCTGCGGCGGTGCCAGCTAATAACACATGTTTTCCTGCTGTTTCTGGCTGATTACGCAGCCAGTGTAAGTTAATTGGGAGTGAGGCGGCGACTTGGTTTCCCAAAGTCGAAAAGTGATTAACTGTTTTCTCGGTTGGTAACCCGGTGAGTGATGGCAGTTTTTTTAATCCGTGCGCACTGGCTTGATGCGGAAGAAAATAATCAATATCGCTGAGTGTTACCGGAGAGGCGTCAAAGCCTTTTTTTAGAAACGCCGGTAAGGTTTTACGCACATGTTTAAACAGTGCTTTGCCCTCCATCTCAAACTGGCAGCTTTTTAAATAGGCTTGATGCTCTGAGGTATGAGGGTTGACATGACTACCTCCGCCCTTAATTTGACAAAATGAATACCCGGTATGATGCGTTTCAAAGTGACTGGTGAGCAATCCATCACCGTTGTGTTCTTCGAGCAAAAATGCGGCGGCACCGTCGGCGAATAGGGTTGCAACTTCTGGTTTTAGCGTAAAATTTCGATTCAGTGTGATGCCAGTAGCGAGTTCGCTGGTGACAATGAGAATCCGACGGTACCGTTTTGCGAAGAATAGACTCTGAGCAAGATCAAGCGCAGAGAGAAATGATAAACAGGTGCTGTTCAAATCAAAGCTTTCTAGCCATGTTGGAGCGTCTAACGCGGCGAGAACCGCTGAGGCGTCGTAGGGCAGAGACTGATGGTGAGTGCCGCTGGCGTAGATAAGGAGATCAATGGAGCCCAAGGTATGTATGTTTCCTAAACACTGCTCTATCGCCTGCACCGCCATGTAAATAGCGGTCTCTTTTGTATTGGCTACATGACGATATTCAACGTCGAATTTATTTCGGCAGGTCCCTGGCGCCAATTTTAGGAAGCGATCCATCTCTCGATCTGACCATTGATTCGTTGGCAGATAGCTTCCACTAGAAACGATGTTAAAGCCCATTATTCTCTATACATTTATTAAAAACGTCGTTCAAAATAAACCACGTTGCATATTGAAGCTATGGCGAGCGAGATGAAAAATAAACAGAACAAAACAAATGGGAGTAAGAGCACGCTTTGGGTGCAATGCTGAAAATGAATTTTCAGGAATGAGCCAGGCTTTGATTTGCTGGCTCAATATGAATAGAGTGAGGATTACTTCCTAAATTTAGCCAAAATACGATCTAAATGGTTCGCAAATTCGCGGCGATCGGTTTGGGAAAGCGCAGCGGGACCACCAGTCTGAATTCCGCTTGAGCGCATGGTTTCCATGAAGTCGCGGATATTTAGACGAGCTTTGATAGTATCTTTTGTATAAAGATCGCCACGTGAACTGAGGGCTTGAGCGCCTTTAGAGATGACCTCATCTGCAAGCGGAATATCTGATGTGATCACCAAATCGTTGGCCTCCACACGCTTAACGATTTCGTTGTCAGCGATGTCAAATCCAGCTGGAACTTGCAGCGAGTGGATGTTGTCTCTTTTGGGCACCGGGACAACGTGGTTGGCGACAAACGTACATTCAATCCCCGTGCGTTCGGCGGCACGCACAATGGTTTCGCGGATGACTTTCGGACACGCGTCTGCATCTACCCATAACTTCATGATGACTTCTCACTTAGCTTGGCTTCTAGCTCTTCAATGCGAGCGACTAGTTTTTTCACCGTGCTTTCTAGCGCTGCAAGACGATCATTATCGGTATGCGCTTGCGCTGCGACTTCAACCTTGGGAACACGCTGAGCACTTTTCCAACTTTTTATTGCGGTGATTAATGCAGGCATTGGGACGGGCGTTTTCAAGCGTGCTTTCACTAACGCTACGGTTGGTTCTTTTCCTTGTTGTTGCAGTTGTTCCATTACCGCTTCTAATTCTTTAGTAACGTCTTGAGTTAACATTTTTAATCCTTAACAACGATATATCTATCATCATACGTTGAGTCCCCTAATTTGGCGAATAGCAATTTGGAATGTGTGGTGTGAGAGATCTCTTACATGGGTTGTGAGAGAAAACGATTTCGTGAGCGGAAAAATAGAAATTATAAACATCAAGTTATTGATAAATAACGATTTAACAACTATTTAACCAATATGGGGTATAAATATTTATCTAGTATAGATTGTCAATTTTTAGGAAAGGCGTAAATTGAGAGTTGTCAGCAGGAAGCAGACATGGAACAGGAAAGCACCAAGGATTTGGTTATCGTCAGGAAGACGATTTGGTTGGTCAGGATGATTAATCAAGCATGGAGCGTAGGACATTGTAAGGACACTATCATCAATAGGATGTTGATGACTAAGGATAGACAATGGACCCCTCTAGGATAGAGGTTATGGACAGCGTCAGGAAGATGCAACGGACACCGCTCAAGGAACAAGTGATGTGTGCTAACGGGGGAATGTTAGCTATCAGGATGATAAGGACACCGCTAGGACGGCGACGTAAGGAATAAGCTGACGGAATCAGCCACTATTATGGATGATGCATGGAGCACTTTTAGTAGCCGGACTGCTGCGAGTAAGACCATGACCCCGATACTTATGTGTCGGGGTCTTTCTTATATAAAAAGATACCCAATCGTTCTCGTTGAATTAAGCACCTCGAGGTGACTTGGGTATATCAATATCACAAAATTTATAAATTCCTAATAACACTTAATAAAAAACAATCCAGATCAATATCCTTTCCAATCAGTTGGTTTAACTTTCGGCTTCTCTACAAGGTGTTATGCCCCGCAGTTATTGAGCATATTCAAGTTCAAGCTCATCGAGTTTGTGATCTGCGGATAAACAAAGTTTGTTGTAATCAAGGAACAGATGTGGCCATAGTAACCAGAAGAATGCTTCTTCTACCCTACAATGAGTCGTTGCAACTAGAGTTCGTCATGCTGAATTGCTGTGCGAAAAACCGTGCTGAAATGAACGGTCCGTATACTGTCGCGTCTGCCAAACAGATGTTTGAGAAAATACTGGATGATGAAAATATTTATAGTATGGCGGTGCTAGAAAGTACCAGTCGTGACTATATGGGGCACGTGTTCATTTCCCATCTCGATTCCGAGCCTGAGTTAGGGTTTATTTTTGATAAATCTTATTGGGGTAAAGGGTTAGCGACAGAAGCTCTAAAAGCGTTTTTCCCAAAGGCGTGCCGTGAGCTGGGGCTACATAAGGTGAAAGCTAACGTGAATAGCAACCATCAAGCTTCTATGGCGGTGCTGAAAAAACTGGGATTTGTTGAAACAAAAGAAAGTAAGGATCTATATGGTCCTTACTTTGAAATGGAATTTACAAGCGATGCGGTGGTAGGTGAAAGTTCTGCGGCCTGAAACCGACCATAGTTAGCTCTCCTTGGTAACAATCGTCACCAAGCGATGAAAACTCAAATTGATACACCGTATGCCAACGCCAGACTCCGTCTGGCGTTTTTAGTTTATGGGCACCAAAGGCGATGCTGATTAATTGGAGATCCAATTGCTCACATTTACGCGTGATTGCCACTTTTGCGAGTTCGGCTTGACGACGTTGTTGCCAAAACAGATAACAGAAAAAGCATAGCCCTAAAATTGCTAAAAGATCACCAATCATCCCTGAACCTTTATTATCCCTTTGTTGCTTGTTGTAAGCTTACTAGCGCGTTTGCTAGTTCTTCAGATGGATTAGAATGTAGCAAGGGCAATAGCACCATTCTTAACTCTGGTAGCATCACTAAATCGGCAAATAACTGATTAAATAGGGCTTGATTACCGGTTTGAGCTAAACGCAGCAAAAACTGTTCTGCTACCTTTTCATTGGCTAGTAAGTGCCAAGCTCGGCCAGCCACGCCAATCAGTACTTCCTGATGGCTTAAACGAGGGCTTTGTAATATCGCTTCTAACACTGGAGAGGCAATGGCTATTGGTGCGCCAGCCAAAGCTCGGATAAGCGCTGAAAGTAGGAAGAGATCAGGCTCGCTACTTGCGATTTCTTGTTGTGCTTTTTCCGCGATACGTTCTGCTAAACGCTCTTGTAACTCTACATGCTCAAGCGCACCCAACAGAGCATAAAGTGGCTCATTCGGTAGGTGGTTCAACGCTTTGCGTATCATTACCCCGTTTTGCTCTTTGTCCAAACGAGCGGCCATGTCGGTGATCCCTTGCAGACCTACGGTTTGCCAATTATCCCAGCCTAAACCACCTGAAAAGTAATGCTGAGTGTGCTCGTAATATTGGCTGGTAGGAAGATCGAGGTTCGCGCGGACCTGGCTATGGAACACGGCCATTTTGTCTTCGGAAGGTTTGAACGTATATGGGTTATTAGACAGCTTTTGCTGTTGCTCTTCAGTGATATCATCATTGAGGCGTGTTCCCATGGCTTCCACTACGTATTTAATGAAATTGCCGATATCCGCTTGCTTTAACAAGCCGCGCTCGTCCAATTCAAACTTTAGAAACCAAATCCAAGGTTGCTTTTGTTCATTCCAATAAGCGATGGCAAGGTGTGCTTTACGCTGCATTGGGAATGGGTACGGTGCTTGACCTTTTTCTACATCGGCAAACTCTTTCTTAGCGATGGTTTTGATACGACGACCAAGATCGAAGATTTGATAATCACAGCGGCTGTTGTTCAACAGTTGAGTGAGGGTTTGAATGTTTTCCATTAAATACGACGTCCTAACGTTCTTTTCACAAGAAATGGTATCATTCTCGGCTAATTCAAGGTTCGAGATAGAATTAATGGTAACAAATACTCAATTGGTCGACTTACTTCACCAACTTGAAGCGCAGCTCAAAGAACATAAGTTGTGGCAACACACTAGGCCTTCAGAGCAAGCTTTACAAAGCGTGGAGCCATTTGCGATTGATACACTGCATCCTCATGAGTGGTTGCAGTGGATCTTTATAGACAGAATGCACGTGCTAGTGGAAAACAACCAACCATTGCCAAGAGGGTTTTCTCTCGAGCCCTATTTTTCAGAAGCGTGGAAGCAGGAACCGCAGTTCGCAGAGCTGCTTGTTACAATCCGAACCATTGACGAACTGTGTAAGTAAACGAATGCTAGAACAAGAAATAGCGCGATCTTCAGAACCAGTTGAGCTGGAGATCGTTTATCAGGATGAATATTTTGTAGCGGTCAACAAGCCAGCAGGCATGTTAGTGCATCGCAGTTGGTTAGATAAACACGAAACTCAGTTTGTCATGCAAACTTTGCGCGACCAAATTGGTCAGCATGTGTTCCCATTGCATCGTCTGGATCGTCCAACATCTGGTGTGCTCGTGTTTGCGTTGTCGAGTGAAGTAGCATCACAAGTCATGCCGATGTTTGCTGAACATAAAATGGAAAAGACATACCACGCGATAGTACGCGGTTGGATTGAGGAAGAGGGCGTCTTGGATTACGCACTCAAAGTCGAGTTAGACAAGATTGCTGATAAGTTCGCTTCACAAGAAAAAGAAGCGCAAGAAGCGGTGACGGAATATAAACCGTTGGCTAAAGTGGAAGTTCCCTATTCGACGGGTAAATTTCCTACAACGCGTTATTGCTTAGTTGAGATGAAACCTAAAACGGGGCGTAAGCACCAACTTCGTCGTCATATGGCGCATCTACGTCATCCTATTGTGGGTGATACAACGCACGGAGACGGCAAGCACAACAAGCTTTATCGCACAGAGTTTGATGCTCACCGCTTGCTACTGCACTCTTCAGAGTTACGGTTTGTCCACCCATTTACCGATCAAGAGATTGTCATGACGGCCAATATTGATGAGACTTGGCAGCAATTGTTTACTCGATTTGAGTGGGATGAATCAATGATCAACCGATAATGGGATTAGTTAGATCTAGATAATGATTGAGTACAAATAAAAAGGGTTAGCATCAATGCTAACCCTTTTTTAATATTTAAGACTTAACGTTTTACTTTAGTTTTTCGAGATCCGCTTCGATCTCTGCGATCTTGCTCGAAACGACTTTTTCTAAATGACGAAGGTCTGAGAGAATTTTCTCTTTGACATCAACCTCAGGTTGTTTCGTTGGTTTAGTGATTTTATTCAGTTCATCAATGACTAATGTGAGGTTACGGTTGATTTCCGTTACTTCTTTATATTTGTGACTGCCACTGTCCACAAGAACATTTTTGATTTGGCGCGGGTATTTGAATTTAACGCTTTTGGCGAACAGCTCGCCTTTTTGCTTGTGGAAATAGATCTTGAGTACGTCTTTGTGTGCTTCTTGGCGTAGGGAATAACGTTCAATCTGCTTAGGGTCGTGAATACCCAAACCAGTGAGGTGGGGATACATAGGCTACCTCTATTACATCGAATTGATATTGATATAACTGTAGCAGCCTATGTATGAGCTAGATAGCTGATATTTAGCCAAAATGCTTAACTTGTGGGCAAGATCGCTCTCGCCCTGAACCGAAAAGATTGGCAGGTTTGATCTAAGCAGCGACCTCATCAGATAACTTTTCGATCAATCTCTCCCTTAGCTCATCTTGCTGTTCTTCACTTAATCTTCCCCCTGCATCACTGGTTAAAATAAACAAGTCTTCTGCTCGCTCACCAATGGTGGTGATTTTTGCACCATGAAGGTTGATATTTAAATCAGCAAACGTACGGCCTACTTTGGCCAACAATCCTGGTGTGTCTAGCGCGACAAACTCCATTAAAGTGTGCTTTTTACCTTTGGTTGGTAAGAAGTCGACTTTGGTTTTCACATTAAAGTGCTGAAGTTTGTTCGGAGTACGGCGTGTTTTAATCTTGGTTGGTCGGCCCGCCTCTAGTACATGGGTGAGGTGCTTAATCACCGCGGCATGACGAGACTCATCAATCGCTTCGCCATGTTGATCGAGAACCATAAAGGTATCAATCACGTGCCCATCTTTGCTGGTCATGATTTGCGCGTCGTGTACATTAAAATTACGCCTATCTAACTCCGCCACGACCGTCGCAAATAAAGCTGGCTGGTCTTTCGTATATACAAACACCTCAGTGCCGCCGCGAGTGGCTTTTTTGCTGATCAAGACCAAGGGCTTAGTTGGATCTTCCATGCGAAGTAAGTGTTCGCAGTGCCACGCGATTTGCGTATGAGTATGACGAAGGAAATAGTCAGCTTTAAAGCGCTGCCACAATACTTCAATTTCGCGCGCGGCAAAGCCCTCTTTACGTAGCATTGCGGAGGCCATTTGTTGATTGTGGCGAATTCGCTCACGCACATCGACAGGATTCTCTAACCCTCTACGTAAAGCACGTTGTGTGGAGTAATAAAGCTCTGCCAGTAAGGTTCGTTTCCAAGCATTCCAAAGTTCTGGGTTGGTTGCACAAATATCTGCAACTGTCAGGCACACAAGATAATCGAGAGATTCTTCGTCTCTGACTTTTTTGGCAAATTCGGTAATCACATCGGGATCATAAATGTCTCGGCGCTGTGCGGTGACGGACATTAATAGATGATGCCTTACCAACCAAGCGACAAGTTTGGCCTCGGGCTTTGATAAGCCATGCTCAATACAGAAGTCGTAAGCCTCACCTTCGCCTATAACAGAGTGATCGCCGCCACGTCCTTTACCGATATCGTGGAAAATAGCGGCAATAATCAGCAGCTCTTTCTTTTGCATCCGTGGGTAGACGTCACAACAAATAGGGTGCTTCGCATGATTGTCTGGGTCACTAAAGGTATTAATGTGTTTCAGTAAGCGAATACTGTGCTCATCAACCGTGTAGGCGTGGAATAAGTCAAACTGCATTTGACCAACAATTTGGCTCCATTGCGGTAAATAGGCCGCCATAACCCCCAATCTGTGCATCAGGCTGAATGCTTTATGCAGAGCATTAGGGTGACGACATAACGCCATGAACTTTTCACGCGCAGCAGGAATGGTGTGCAAAAATTTGTTGAGTCGACGGCGCGCGGTGCGCAGCTGACGTAGTGTTGGTGGGCTCACCCCTTCAATGGTTGAGTCGTTCGCGATATGTAAGAACATATCCAGAATAGTTTCTGGGCGAGCTTGAAACAATGCGGGTTTCCGCGCTTCAATCAAAGAGCCACGACGTTGGAAGTCGGCATCGAGAATCTCGGCACTTTCTGTCGCACCACCATTAATGATCGCTTGATCAAAAAGTTTGAGTAGCATTTTATTGAGCTCTGCCACACGACGAAGTGTGCGATAGAACTCTTTCATCATCATTTCTACGCCTCGGTTGCCTTCACCGACGTAGCCTAGATTTTCCGCAACTTGTGCTTGATGGGCAAAGGTTAAGCGGTTGTCATAGCGGCGAAGCTCCATGTGCAGAGCGAAACGCACTCGCCAAAGGAAGTCCTGACATTCAACCAATTCTCGGTATTCTGCGTCAGTTAAAAATCCATATCGGCTCATTTCCAGCAATGACGTGGCACCAAAGTGACGCCGGGCGACCCAGCTTAATGTATGAATATCGCGCAGCCCGCCAGGGGTCGACTTAATGTCTGGTTCTAAGTTGTAGGTCGTATCGTGGTAACGGGCATGGCGTTCTCGCTGCTCTTGAATTTTAGCGCGATAAAACGTTTCACTTGGCCAAAAGGAGTCTGATAACACGACTTTCTTCACTGCCTGAAAGGTATCCTCGCTGCCACACAGTAGACGCGCTTCTTGAAGGTTTGTCGCGACGGTCAGATCGGCTTTACCAATTTCCGCACATTCGTTAACGGTGCGAACAGCGTGTCCGACCTCGAGTTTTAAATCCCACAACAGCGTAATGAATTCGCTGATTTTTGCTTCTAGTGCGGTCGGCAGCTTATTGTTCGACAGAATCAAAATATCGATATCGGAGAGCGGATGCAGCTCGCCACGCCCATAGCCACCCACGGCAACTAGAGAAATGTTGTAAATATCTTTGAAGCCAAAATGTTGCCACAAACGATTCAGAAGCAGATCCATGTATTCTGCCCTGGCTAAAACCAAGCTTGTTACCGGATGATGATTGAGAAACTCTTGGTTTTGATCGGAGCTAAATTTCTCTAACTCTTGTTTGAGCTCTCCGATATTGATTTGTTCATCGGAAAAGGTAAGAGGGGACTGAAGTGTCATATTTGCCATCCGTGCAAGCTAATCTAGTTACAATCTAACAAATTTGTGGCAGATAAAAAATATCCCCGCCGAAGCAGGGATATAGTAAACAACGAGTGGTCGTCAGCTTTACGCGTTTTTCATTAGGCGAGGAATCGTATCGTCGCTACGAAGCGTCAGTACTTCACAACCTTCTTTTGTTACAACAATGGTATGTTCCCATTGCGCAGAGTTCTTGCCGTCGCCTGTGTAAACGGTCCAATCGTCTTGAGCGTCAACAGAGCAACCAAATTTACCTGCGTTAATCATCGGCTCAATAGTAAAGCACATGCCTTCTTTTAGTACGCGGCGGTCTTTGTTCTTGTAATGAACCACTTGTGGTTCTTCATGGAACTCATCGCCGATACCGTGGCCACAGAAGTCTTTCACAATAGAAAACTTGTTGCGAGGGTTGTTTTTGTTGTTCTCTTTGATGTATTTCTCGATAGCTGTACCGATGTCACCAACCGTTGAACCTGGCTTAACGGTACGCATACCAACATACAGTGCTTCTTGAGCTACCATGCACAGACGTTTGTTTGCAGGTGAAACATCACCGACTAGGAACATCTTAGAAGTGTCACCATGGTAACCTTGAGGACGCACGCTCAGATCCGCATTTTCGTCATTTGGAACGATTACGGTAATATCAACGTTTAAGATGTCGCCATCTTTTAGTACCGCTGGCTTCATTTGACCGTTGCTACCGATTTCGTCTTTTTCTGCTGGAATACCGTGGCATACGATATGGTTGATTGAAGTACAAATCGACTTAGGGAAACCATGGTAATCAAGCGGAGCAGAGTATGCGCCTTTTTCTAGAGCGTACTCATGACAGATTTTGTTCAACTCTTCTGTCGTCACACCAACTTTGATGTGAGGTTCGATCATTTCTAGAATCTCTGCGGCCAGCTTGCCCGCAATGCGCATGCGTTCTATTTCTTCAGCAGTTTTAATCTTGATTGACATTGGCTTTCTCTACTTATTCCTAAGCACGTAAACGTGCGAATGGCCGCATTCTATCAGACATCGGGGCGTTAACCCAAGTTAGATAGGAATATGCATCATTCTTAATTCGATCGTATGTTTAAAGTTTTGCTTATAAATTTGCTTATAAATAGGAGAAAGTGTCACGGTGAAGAAATAATTTTTACTAGCCACAGTGAGCTAAAATATGGTATAAAGCGCGCCGGAATAGAGGACTGTTCTCTTCGTTTAGCAAAGCTAAGCGGCGAAGCAAGCTTCATCCGAATAACCTTTTATCTTTAAATCACACACATTCCGTCACATATTCCGGGGTGCTGAGCAGAAGCTTGGTCGGAGTTATGGGGAATGTGGAGGCCTAACCCCATAGAGGAATTTAAAATGGCAACTGTATCAATGCGCGATATGCTAAAAGCTGGTGTTCACTTCGGTCACCAGACTCGTTACTGGAACCCAAAAATGAAGCCATTCATCTTTGGCGCTCGTAACAAAGTTCATATCATCAACCTAGAAAAAACTGTACCAATGTTCAACGACGCTCTAGCTGAACTAGCTAAAGTTGGCGAGAAGAAAGGTAAAGTTCTATTCGTAGGTACTAAGCGCGCTGCATCTGAAGCTGTTAAAGAAGCTGCAATCGCAAGCAACCAGTTTTACGTAAACAACCGCTGGTTAGGCGGTATGCTTACAAACTACAAAACAGTTCGTCAGTCTATCAAGCGTCTAAAAGATCTAGAGACTCAATCTCAAGACGGTACTTTTGACAAACTAACTAAGAAAGAAGCTCTAATGCGTACTCGCGAAATGGAGAAGCTAGAGAAATCTCTTGGTGGTATCAAAGACATGGGCGGCCTACCAGACGCTCTATTCGTAATCGACGCTGATCACGAACACATTGCAATTAAAGAAGCTAACAACCTAGGTATTCCAGTATACGCTGTGGTAGATACTAACTCTAACCCAGACGGCGTTGACTACGTAATCCCAGGTAACGACGACGCGATCCGCGCTGTACAGCTATACCTGAACGCTGCTGCTTCAGCAGTATCTGAAGGTCGTAACAAAGACGTAGCTGCAGTTGCCGAAAAAGACGGTTTCGTAGAAGCTGAATAATAGCGGCTCTGTGTCACACTTGGTCTATGTGAAACCTTTGTGTAGCATAAACTAAGTTATAGTTAGCAATGGGGGCCGACAATGTTAGGCCCCTGTTTTTTACCTTATTTCGAATCAAACGAGGAATACAGAATGGCAACTGTAACTGCTGCTCTAGTTAAAGAACTTCGCGAGCGTACTGGCGCTGGCATGATGGAATGTAAGAAAGCGCTTGTAGAAGCAAACGCTGACATCGAACTAGCAATTGAAAACATGCGTAAATCTGGCGCAGCGAAAGCAGCTAAGAAAGCTGGTAACGTTGCAGCTGAAGGCGCAATCATCATCAAAGAAGAAAACGGCGTTGCTGTTCTTCTTGAAGTTAACTGCCAAACTGACTTCGTTGCTAAAGACGGTAACTTCACTGCATTCGCAGAAGAAGTTGCAGCTGCAGCTCTAGCTTCAAAAGCGACTGTTGAAGAGCTACAAGCACAATTCGAAGACGCACGTGTAGCTCTTGTAGCTAAAATCGGTGAAAACATCACTATCCGTCGCGTAGAATACGTTCAAGGCACTGCAATTGCTTCTTACCGTCACGGTGAGAAAATCGGTGTTGTTGTTGCTGGTGAAGGCGACGCAGAAACTCTTAAGCACGTTGCAATGCACGTTGCTGCTTCTAAGCCTGAGTTCGTTAACCCAGAAGACGTACCAGCTGACGTAGTAGAAAAAGAGAAAGCGGTTCAAGTTGAAATCGCAATGAACGAAGGCAAGCCTGCTGAAATCGCTGAGAAGATGGTTGTTGGCCGCATGAAGAAATTCACTGGCGAGATCTCTCTAACAGGTCAAACTTTCATCATGGAACCTAAGAAAACTGTAGGTGAAATGCTGAAAGAAAAAGGCGCTTCAGTTTCTACATTCGTTCGCCTAGAAGTAGGTGAAGGTATCGAGAAGAAAGAAGAAATGAGCTTCGCTGAAGAAGTTGCTGCAGCTCAAAAAGGTTAATCCTTAGAGACTGTATAAAGATTAGACCGTAGCCTTGGCTGCGGTCTTTTTATGAGCAGTGAACGATTAGCCGTGATGAATAGCCATAACTGAATTTGTGTCTATTCATGACTGTTAATCAACAACTCTCTTTGGAAGGTAAACTCCATGACTACGAACCCTAAACCAGCGTATCAACGTATTCTATTAAAACTGAGTGGTGAAGCTCTTCAAGGTGAAGACGGTTTTGGTATTGATCCTGCGGTCCTTGATCGCATGGCACAAGAAGTTAAAGAACTGGTTGAACTGGGTGTTCAGGTTGGTGTAGTTATCGGTGGCGGTAACTTGTTCCGTGGTGCAGGCCTTGCTGAAGCTGGTATGAACCGCGTAGTTGGTGACCACATGGGTATGCTTGCTACAGTAATGAATGGCCTAGCGATGCGCGATGCTCTTCACCGCGCATACGTGAATGCGCGCGTTATGTCTGCCATCCCTCTAAAAGGCGTATGTGACGACTATAATTGGGCTGATGCGATCCGTGAGCTTCGCCAAGGCCGTGTTGTCATCTTCTCTGCTGGTACGGGTAACCCGTTCTTTACAACGGATTCTGCTGCTTGCCTACGTGGTATTGAAATCGAAGCGGATGTTGTACTAAAAGCGACGAAAGTTGATGGTGTATTTACTGCTGACCCTGTAGCAAACCCAGACGCAGAGCTGTATGATAAGCTATCTTACGCAGAAGTTCTGGATAAAGAGCTGAAAGTGATGGACTTGGCGGCGTTTACGCTAGCTCGTGACCACAAAATGCCAATCCGCGTATTTAACATGAACAAGCCAGGCGCACTACGTCGCGTGGTTATGGGCGAAGCAGAAGGCACGCTAATCAACGAATAAGCTTGTCCCAAGGTGCCACCCAAAGCGTTAGGGTGGCGTTTGCTTTGCTCAACCGTTTTAGGCTTTCTTCAGGAAAGATGACATTTTTAAGGTGAAACTGTGATTAACGAAATCAAAAAAGACGCGCAAGAGCGCATGGATAAAAGCGTTGAAGCGCTTAAGAACAACCTTTCTAAAATTCGTACAGGTCGTGCACACCCAAGCCTACTATCTGGTATTTCTGTAGAATACTACGGTGCAGCAACACCTCTAAACCAAGTAGCAAACGTTATTGCTGAAGATGCACGTACACTTGCAATCACGGTTTTCGATAAAGAGCTGACTCCGAAAGTAGAAAAAGCGATCATGACGTCTGATCTTGGTCTAAATCCTATGTCTGCTGGTACTATCATCCGTGTTCCACTTCCACCACTAACGGAAGAGCGTCGTAAAGACCTAGTTAAGATCGTTCGTGGTGAAGCTGAAGGTGGTCGTGTTGCTGTTCGTAACATCCGTCGTGACGCAAACAACGATCTTAAAGCGCTTCTAAAAGATAAAGAAATCTCTGAAGATGAAGATCGTAAAGCACAAGACGAAATTCAAAAACTAACTGACGTTGCAGTTAAGAAGATCGATGAAGTTCTTGCTGCAAAAGAAAAAGAGTTGATGGAAGTTTAATACTCCCACACACATCACTGTTGGAAAACGCTGTGCTCACAGCTCAGCGTTTTTTTATGTTAGTCTATCCAACTGATGGAACTCAATTAACTCCCTATGCAAAATTCTCAAGCCTTCTCTGATTCCCTTCCTAAGCATATTGCCATCATTATGGACGGTAATGGCCGTTGGGCTAAGTCCAAAGGAAAACCTCGCGTATTTGGTCACAAAAAAGGCGTTAATGCCGTTCGTAAGACCGTGGCTGCTGCTTCAAAGCTTGGCATTAAAGCCATGACGCTATTTGCTTTTAGTAGTGAAAACTGGCGTCGTCCGGAGGAAGAAGTGGGTCTTTTGATGGAACTGTTTATCACGGTCCTGTCTAGTGAAGTAAAAAAACTACACAAAAATAATTTACGGTTGCGCGTGATCGGTGATACCAGTCGATTTAGTGAGCGTCTACAAAAGAAGATTGTAGAAGCTGAAAATCTAACGGCAGGTAACACGGGGATGGTGATCAACATTGCAGCCAATTATGGCGGTAAGTGGGACATCACAGAAGCGGCCAAAACGTTAGCGTTAAAAGCACGTAACGGTGAGATTCGTGTAGAGGATATCAATGAGCAGCTAATCACTGAGCATTTGACCATGGCAGACTTACCTGAAGTGGATCTTTTGATTCGTACCAGTGGAGAGTGTCGCATCAGCAACTTTATGTTGTGGCAAATGGCTTATGCAGAAATGTACTTTACACCCGAGTATTGGCCGGAATTCGACGAAGACAGCTTAGTTGAAGCTGTAACTTGGTTTATCAATCGAGAACGTCGTTTTGGCTGTACAGGTGAACAAATAAAGGCATTGATGGCAGCTCAATAAGGACTAGTTAGTTTGAAACAGAGAATAATAACAGCACTAATTTTAGCTCCCCTGGTTATTTTAGGCATTTTTAAATTACCCCTAATGGGCTTTATTGCCGCTTTAACTGCAATTACCCTATTAGGTTTTTGGGAGTGGACTCAATTTACAGGAAGCAACTCTCGCTTTGCTGCCCTCGTTCCGGCAGTCATTGTTACCGGACTTAGTTTTCTATATATTTCGCCTGACGCACATAGCCTCAACCATTTAGCAACGCCTCATTATGTTGTGCTGGGCCTTGGTTTTGTTTGGTGGATTATTGCTAGCTTAATGGCGATTACTTATCCCAAAACAACGAAATCTTGGCAAAATAATTTTGTTTTACGCCATGTGTTTGGTTTTCTGACATTAATTCCATTCCTTTGGAGTGTAGTTATTCTTAGAGCTCATGACATTACGGTAGATCCATACCACGGAGCAAAGCTCGTGTTATACGTTTGTTTCTTGGTATGGGCTGCAGATAGCGGTGCTTACTTTGCAGGCAAAAGCTTAGGCAAACGTAAAATGGCGCCACATGTCAGTCCGAATAAAACCATTGAAGGGCTTATTGGCGGCATTATCACGGCATTGATCGTGGCGTGGGCATTTGCTGATTGGTTCGATATTCAGTTCACCAGTCCTGTCCATATGGTGTTGATTACGTTGGTTACTGTTGTTATATCAGTGCTCGGCGATCTGGTGGAAAGTATGTTCAAGCGTGTCTCAGGCATTAAAGACAGCAGCAACATTATCCCAGGACATGGCGGTGTGCTCGATCGTATTGACAGCCTAACCGCAGCATTCCCAGTTTTTGCTCTTCTTTACTACGTATTCTAATTTATCAGGAGCGGCATTGTCGCTCCTGAGCTTTCTAACGGTCTTACAACATGCAAAAGTTAACGATTCTTGGTGCTACTGGATCCATTGGTGCAAGCACGCTTAAAGTGGTCGAACAAAACCCAGAGCTGTTTTCTGTCGTTGCCTTAGCGGCAAGCACCAACGTTGAAAAGATGATCGGGCTATGTCGTCAGTGGCAACCTAAATACGCGGTCATGGCGGACAAAGCCGCAGCGGTTCAACTCCAATCTGAGTTACATTTGGTTTCTCCAAACACCGAAGTATTAGGTGGTGTGGATGCTCTATGCCATATTGCTTCATTGGACGAAGTTGACAGTGTGATGGCTGCTATTGTCGGAGCGGCTGGTCTACTGCCTACCATGGCTGCTGTGAAAGCTGGTAAGCGAGTCTTGTTGGCAAATAAAGAAGCGCTGGTAATGTCAGGCCAGTTATTTATTGATGCCGTAGAAGAGTTTGGTGCGGAGCTACTTCCCGTCGATAGTGAACACAATGCTATTTTCCAATGCTTACCACAGCAAGTACAAACCAATTTAGGTCGTTGTAATTTACAAGAACATGGCATTTCTCATATTTTGCTGACTGGTTCTGGTGGTCCTTTCCGTTACACTGACATCGCAGAACTGGAAAAGGTGACTCCTGAACAGGCGATCGCCCATCCAAACTGGTCGATGGGACCAAAGATTTCCGTTGACTCAGCCACGATGATGAACAAAGGCTTGGAGTATATCGAAGCTAAATGGTTGTTTAATGCGGCTCGCGAGCAGCTAAAGGTTATTATTCATCCGCAGTCTGTTATTCATTCAATGGTTCAATACCGCGATGGTTCGGTTTTGGCACAAATGGGTGAGCCGGATATGGCGACCCCTATTGCACTGACTATGTCATACCCATCAAGAGTTGAAGCTGGGGTTAAGCCACTAGACTTCACGCAAATTGGCGAATTGACGTTTTTGCAACCTGATTTTGCTCGTTACCCATGTTTAAAACTAGCAATTGACGCTTGTTATGAAGGTCAACATGCAACAACGGCACTGAATGCAGCGAATGAAGTCGCTGTTGATGCATTTTTAAATAACAGCCTGGGTTTTACGGATATCGCTCGCATCAATGAGTCTGTGTTGAATAAAATCAATGCAAGCTGCAAAGCTGAGAATGCGAATAGCTTGGAAAGCTTGTTAGAGCTAGATAGAATGGCACGAACTATTGCCCTAGAAACCATACGCGAGCGTAGCTGATGACTGGTATATTGTGGAATCTCATTTCTTTTATCGTCGCACTGGGCATTCTTGTCGCTGTGCACGAGTTTGGGCACTTTTGGGTTGCTCGCCGTTGCGGCGTGAAAGTTGAAAAGTTTTCAATCGGTTTCGGCAAGTCTATCTGGAGTAAGGTAGGCAAAGACGGAACGGAGTACAGCATCTCAATGATCCCTCTCGGCGGCTATGTAAAAATGGTTGATAGCCGTGTTGATGAGGTGCCAGAACATGAGAAGCACTTAGCGTTTGATAAGAAGCCGCTATGGAAGCGAACCTCTATTGTTGCGGCAGGCCCTATCTTTAACTTCCTTTTCGCAATTTTCGCCTATTGGCTCGTATTTCTTATTGGTATCCCAGCAGTTAAGCCAGTAATTGGTGAAGTTACGCCCAATTCGATCGTCGCAGAAGCCGGAATTGAATCAGGAATGGAACTTAAATCGATATCTGGTATCAAAACTCCGGATTGGGAATCGGTAAATATGGGATTGATTTCTCATATTGGCGATGATTTGATGACAGTAACACTGACGTCAGCGAATGAAGTTGGTTCAGAAGTAACGAAAACGCTCGATCTGCGCGAATGGGAGTTCGACCCTGAAACTCAGTCTGCGATGCAGTCCTTGGGTTTTGCGCCGTATACACCGGAGGTGTATCGCGTTATCGAACAGGTTTCGCAAGGTGGAGCGGCGGAAAAAGCAGGTGTGCTTCCAGGTGATGAGATTGTCGCTATTGATGAACAACGCGTCACGGAGTGGAAGCAGGTTGTTGAAGCGGTTCGCTCTAATCCTGATATACCGATTGAATTAACGGTATTGCGTCAGGGCTATGAGCAAACATTAACGCTGACGCCTGGTAGCCGTGAGCTAGCTAACAAAGAAGTCGTTGGTTTTGCAGGTATTGCACCTAAAGTCGCAGAATGGCCAGAAAGTTATCGCTTCGACCTTCAGTTTGGTGTATTCGAGTCAGTAGGTAAGGCGGTAGACAAAACCGGCCAAGTCATTGGCTTGACAATCAGCATGCTTAAGAAACTGATTGTTGGTGACGTTGGTCTGAATAATCTGAGTGGTCCAATATCAATAGCCAAAGGCGCAGGTGCGACGGCTGATTATGGCTTGGTCTACTTTTTAGGTTTTCTCGCTCTAATTAGTGTTAACCTAGGTATTATTAATCTCGTTCCTTTACCAATGTTGGATGGCGGTCATTTGTTGTTTTTTGCAATTGAAGCAGTCATTCGACGCCCCGTTCCTGAGAGAGTGCAGGAAATGGGCTTTAGAATTGGTGGTGCGATCATCTTCTCGCTCATGGCGTTAGCGCTATTTAATGATTTTACTCGTCTGTGATAGTTCAGAGACAAAAGCAGTAGCAAGGAATAATTAGAACAAGTATGGCGATTAAGCGAATTCTATTTGCAAGTTTACTGGCGACCAGTGTATCTGCAAATGGAGCAGAGAACTTCGTAGTTCAAGATATTGAAATCGATGGATTGCAGCGTGTAGCACTGGGTGCTGCGTTGTTGAAAATGCCTGTACGTGTCGGTGATACCATTGGCCAAGGCGATGTTGCAGAGATTATCCGTGCACTGTATGCATCTGGTAACTTTGAAGATGTGAAAGTGTTACGTGACGGCGGCGTTCTGATGGTTCAAGTCAAAGAGCGTCCTACCATTGCCAGCATCTCATTTTCTGGTAACAAAGCAATCAAGGACGAGCAGCTACAAGAAAACCTGAACGCATCTGGCGTTCGTGAAGGCGAAGCGCTTGACCGCACCACGCTAAGCAACATTGAAAAAGGCTTAGAAGACTTTTACTACAGCGTAGGTAAATACAACGCCACAGTAAAAGCTGTGGTGACTCCACTGCCACGTAACCGTTCTGACCTAAAGTTTGTCTTTACTGAAGGCGTGTCGGCAAAAATTCAGCAAATCAATTTTATCGGCAATGAAGTTTTCAGCGATGAGGACCTTCTTTCTCGTTTTAACTTGAATGTTGATGTGCCGTGGTGGAATTTCCTGTCTGACGAAAAGTACCAAAAACAAGTGCTTGCAGGTGATATTGAAGCGCTCAAATCATTCTATCTGGACCGCGGTTACTTAAAATTTAACGTTGATTCGACACAAGTTGCAATCTCTCCTGACAAGAAAGGGGTATACATTACTCTTGGCTTAGAAGAGGGAGAGGTTTATACCGTCAAGGACGTAAAGTTCCGTGGTGATTTGATTGGTGAGGAAGCGACGTTCGAACGACTTGTACCATTTGAAGACAATGAGACGTACAACGGCTCGTTGGTCACTTCAATGGAAGAGGGTATTAAACGTGTGCTTGGTGAGTCCGGCTACGCTTATCCTCAAGTGAATACCATTCCTGAGTTTGACGATGAGAATCAAGAAGTTTCTTTGGTCGTTAACGTCGATCCAGGTAACCGAATTTACGTTCGTGATATCCGCTTCACGGGTAACAACTCAACCAAAGATGAAGTACTTCGTCGTGAAATGCGTCAGATGGAAGGCAGTTGGTTAAACTCGAAATCGATTGAAACGGGTAAAACTCGTCTAAACCGTTTGGGCTACTTTGAAAACGTTGAAGTACAAACCGTTCGAGTGCCAGGTAGTGATGATCAAGTCGATCTAGTTTACTCAGTCAAAGAAGCGAACTCTGGTAGCGTTAACTTCGGTGTTGGCTACGGTACCGAATCAGGCGTGAGCTTCCAAGTAGGTCTGCAACAAGATAACTTTATTGGTAGCGGTAACCGTGTTGGTATCAACGCGATGATGAATGACTACCAGAAAAACATCAGTCTAGATTACCGAGACCCGTACTGGAACTTAGACGGTGTTAGCTTAGGTGGTAAGGTCTTCTACAACGAATTTGAAGCGAAAGAAGCCAATATCGTTGACTATACCAACGAAAGCTATGGTGCGAGCTTAACGTGGGGCTTCCCATTCGATGAGCTGAACCGTTTTGAATTCGGTGTCGGTTATACGCACAACAAGATCGGTAACTTATCGCCTTACTTGCAGGTAGAGCAGTTCTTACGAGCACAAGCAGACAACATTGATTCTAGTGGAGCGTTGAACACGAACGACTTCGATTTCAATATCTCTTGGACGCGTAATAACTTAAACCGTGGTTACTTCCCAACGGCAGGTAACCACCAACGTGCGTTTTATAAAATGACCGTACCTGGCTCTGACGTTCAATACTTCAAAATGCAGTACGATGTTCGCCAGTATGTGCCATTGACTAAGAAGCACGAGTTTACCCTCTTGTTCCGTGGTCGCTTAGGTTACGGCAATGGTTACGGCCAAACAGATGGTAACGATAACTTGTTCCCATTCTATGAAAACTACTACGCAGGTGGCTTTACGTCGCTTCGTGGTTTTGGTTCAAACTCTGTTGGCCCTAAAGCGGTTTACCGTGATACATCAGGCTCAAACAATGGTGCAGATACAGCAACAGATGACTCTGTTGGTGGTAACGCTGTAGCGCTAGCAAGTGTTGAGTTGATTGTCCCAACACCATTTGCGTCAGAAGAAGTACAAAACCAAATTCGTACCAGTATCTTCTTTGATATGGCAAGTGTTTGGGATACGGAGTTTGACTACCGCGATTCAGGTGCGGAATATGGTGACCGTTACTACTACGATTACTCAGATCCAACCAACTACCGCTCTTCTTACGGTGCGGCGTTGCAGTGGATGTCTCCAATGGGGCCACTAGTATTCTCACTAGCGAAACCAATTAAGAAATTTGATGGCGATGATGAAGAGTTCTTCACATTCACTATCGGTAGAACTTTCTAAAGAGGAAAATATTTTGAATAAAATGATCAAAGCGGCTGGGATTGGCCTTCTTGTACTGAGCTCTTCAATGTTTGCAAATGCGGCAGAAGCTGCACAGAAAATTGCTTACGTAAATACAGCTCAAGTTTTTCAAGCTCTTCCTCAACGTGAAGTTGTACTACAAAAAATGCAGAAAGACTTCAAAAGCAAAGCTGATGAACTGAAGTCAATCCAAGCACAAGCTAAAACAAAGATTGAGAAGCTACAACGTGACGGCGAGCTTTTGGGTCAAGACGAAGTTGAAAAGCTACGTATCGATATCGCGAAGCTAGACAGCGAGTACAAAGTGAAAGCACAAGCACTTGAAAAAGCAAGTGCGCGTCGTGAAGCTGAAGAAAAAGCGAAGCTTTTCAAAACGATTCAAGATGCAGTTAAGAAAGTCGCAGACAAAAATGGTTACGATCTTGTGATTGATATCTCTGCTTTGCAGTACGGCAAGCCAGAATACAATATCTCTGAAGACGTAATTAAAGCTCTAAAATAAGAAGTTATGAAGACATTAACATTAGCCGAATTGGCGACAATTACCGGGGGTGAGCTGTTTGGTGACGAGTCTCTCGTTGTAAGCCGTGTTGCCCCAATGGATAAAGCACAAGAAGGTGATGTAACCTTCTTGTCTAACCCAAAATACGCAAAACACCTTTCTGAGTGCCAAGCTACCGTTGTTATGGTAAAGGCTGAGCATAAAGAGCAATGCGTTGGAAACGCGCTAGTGGTTTCGGACCCTTATGTCGCATTTGCTCGTGTGGTCCAAGCGATGGATACCACACCAAAACCGGCAGACGATATTGCACCAAGTGCTGTGATTGCCGCTGACGTTAAGATGGGTGAGAACGTTACGATCGGCGCTAACGCCGTGATTGAAACGGGCGTGGAACTCGGCGACAACGTAAGCGTTGGCGCTGGTTGTTTTATCGGTAAGAACGCCAAGCTAGGGAATAACACCAAGCTTTGGGCTAATGTCACTATCTATCATGAAGTGTCATTGGGTGATGACTGTCTTGTTCAATCGGGCACCGTCATTGGCTCTGATGGCTTCGGTTATGCGAATGACAAAGGCGAGTGGATTAAAATTCCTCAGCTTGGTTCAGTGCGTATCGGTAACCGCGTTGAGATTGGTGCTTGTACTACGATTGACCGCGGTGCACTCGAAGATACTATCATTGAAGACAATGTCATTCTGGATAACCAACTTCAAATCGCGCACAACGTGCAGATCGGATATGGTACCGTGATGCCTGGTGGTACTATTGTCGCGGGCAGTACAAAAATTGGTAAGTACTGCCAGATTGGCGGCGCGTCTGTTCTGAATGGCCATATCACTATCGCAGATGGTGTGGCGATTACAGGTATGGGCATGGTAATGCGCAGTATCGAAGAAAAAGGCCTTTACTCATCAGGTATTCCACTACAAACGAACAGAGAGTGGCGTAAAACTGCAACTCGAGTTCACCGTATTGATGAGATGAATAAGCGCCTGAAAGCGGTTGAAAAACAGCTGGAACAGAAAGAAGAAATTTAGAACAAGTTATCTTTCGCTCTGTATTTAACGTGAAAGCTAACAGGCTCTAGTTCCATATTCTGTACGAAGACTCGCGAAATGCGGGTCTTTTTCTTCTATAATGACGCGCTCTAAGTAGATTTAACTCCAAGATGGTGCGTATTTTGCTAGTATATTGCAAAGCGATTCGGCTTTACGACCTGTTGCCACGTTTGCCATCTTGGCGGCAAAAAATTGATATAGGAAGACGACTTTGACTACTGAAAAGAAAACGATGAACATCTCTGAAATTCAAGAGCTACTACCTCATCGCTACCCATTCTTATTGATCGACCGAGTGATAGACTTCCAAGAAGAGAAGTACCTTCACGCGATTAAAAACGTGTCGGTTAACGAACCTCAGTTCACAGGTCACTTTCCTCAACTACCAGTATTCCCAGGTGTTTTGATTTTAGAAGCAATGGCTCAGGCAACAGGCTTACTTGCATTTAAATCATTTGGTGCACCAACAGAAAATGAACTGTACTACTTTGCAAGCGTAGACGGCGCGAAATTCCGTAAACCAGTGGTTCCGGGCGACCAATTGGTTATTGAGGTAGAATTTCTGAAAGAACGTCGCGGCATTGCTGCATTTAGCGGTGTAGCAAAAGTTGACGGCGAAGTGGTATGTTCTGCAGAACTGAAGTGTGCTCGTCGAGAGTTTTAATATGATTCATGAAACCGCTAAAATCCACCCGGCAGCGGTGGTAGAAGAGGGCGCCAAAATTGGTGCTAACGTAACAGTAGGTCCTTTTACGTACATCACCTCTACGGTTGAAATTGGTGAAGGCACAGAAGTGATGTCTCACGTTGTGATCAAAGGCCATACGACTATTGGCAAAGATAACCGTATTTTCCCTCATGCTGTCATTGGCGAAGAAAACCAAGACAAAAAATATAGTGGTGAAGACACAACTGTGGTTATCGGTGATCGTAACGTCATTCGTGAAGCGGTCCAAGTTCACCGCGGCACAGTGCAAGACAAAGCAACCACGATCATTGGTGATGACAACTTATTATGTGTGAATGCACACATTGCGCACGATGTTGTTATTGGTAACCATACTCATATCGGTAATAACTCGATTCTTGGTGGTCACGTTACTGTTGAAGATTATGCCGGTGTGATGGCACTGTCTGCGATTCATCCGTTTTGTACAGTGGGCGCCTACGCGTACATTGGCGGCTGCTCAGCAGTGGTGCAAGATGTCCCAGCTTACGTACTCGCGCAAGGTAACCACGCGACTCCTTTCGGCTTGAACCTTGTTGGCTTGAAGCGTAACGGCTTTGAGAAACCAGAGATTCGTGCGCTGCAAAAAGCGTATAAAGAAATCTATCGTTCAGGTAAGACGCTAGAAGAAGTGAAGCCTATTCTGGCTGAAATGGCTCAAGAGTGGCCGGCTGTGAAGCGTTTCTCAGATATTCTGGAAACGACGGAACGTGGCATTATTCGTTAATTGGCGAATGAACCAATAAATAAAAAGATCGTGACCGAATTTGAGGTTACGATCTTTTTGTGTTTTATGGATAAGGCAAACCGTTATCCATAGCGCACAGGAAAAATAGCGAAGTAGATATGGAAAGACCATTACGTATTGGCATCATTGCCGGAGAATTGTCTGGCGATACGCTAGGTGAAGGCTTTATCAAAGCAGTAAAGCAGCAATATCCAGACGCAGAGTTCGTAGGCATTGGCGGCCCGAAAATGATAGCCCAAGGTTGCGAGTCTCTGTTTGATATGGAAGAGCTTGCGGTGATGGGGTTAGTCGAGGTTTTAGGCCGCTTACCGAGACTTCTTAAAGTGAAAGCTGAGCTCGTTCAGTATTTTACTCAGAATCCGCCTGATGTTTTCATCGGGATCGATGCTCCTGACTTCAACTTACGTCTGGAACTTGACCTCAAGCAAGCGGGCATTAAAACCGTTCATTACGTGAGTCCGTCTGTTTGGGCTTGGCGTCAGAAGCGAATCTTTAAAATAGAAGCGGCAACGAACTTGGTGCTAGCATTTCTTCCGTTTGAGAAAGCGTTCTACGACAAATTTAATGTACCTTGCGAGTTCATTGGTCATACCTTGGCTGATTCCATCCCACTTGAATCAGAACAAGCGCCTGCACGTGAGTTGCTTGGTTTAGAACAAGATAAAAAGTGGCTTGCTGTCCTGCCAGGCAGTCGTGGTAGCGAGTTAAAAATGCTCTCTGAGCCATTTATTGAAACCTGCAAGTTACTTCATAAAAAATTTCCAGAACTGGGGTTTGTTGTCGCACTTGTTAATCAAAAACGCCGTGAGCAGTTTGAACAAGCATGGAAAGAGCTCGCACCAGAGTTGGACTTCAAGTTAGTTGATGACACCGCACGCAACGTCATCACCGCATCCGATGCCGTGATGCTGGCCTCTGGTACTGTAGCGTTGGAGTGTATGCTTCTCAAGCGTCCAATGGTGGTGGGTTATCGTGTGAATGCATTTACCGCTTTCTTGGCTAAATGTTTATTGAAAACGAAGTATGTGTCATTGCCGAATATCTTGGCGGATGATGAGCTCGTCAAAGAATATCTACAAGATGAATGCACACCAGACAATTTGTTTACTGAGGTTTCTCGCTTATTGGAAAGCGACAATAAACTGATGTTAGATAAGTTTACGGAAATGCATCATTGGATTCGTAAAGATGCGGACCAACAAGCCGCAAACGCGGTTCTAAAACTGATTGAAAAATAGAGATTTATCATGGCTGTTAAACCAAAAGCGACCAAAACCAAAGTTGAACTCCCTCCGTTTGAATATCCACAAGGTTATCAGTTTGTGGCCGGAGTCGACGAGGTAGGACGTGGCCCTTTGGTGGGAGACGTCGTCACCGCTGCGGTTATCCTTGATCCTAACAATCCTATTGAAGGTTTGAACGATTCGAAAAAATTGACCGAAAAGAAACGCATGGCGCTGCTTCCTGAAATTAAAGAAAAAGCATTGGCTTGGGCGGTCGGGCGCTGTTCTCCTGAAGAAATCGATCAACTGAATATTTTGCAGGCGACTATGGTTGCGATGCAGCGTGCAGTGGCGGGGTTAAAGGTTCAACCTGATTTGGTGTTGATTGATGGTAACCGTTGTCCAGAGCTGCCAATGGATGCTCAAGCTGTAGTAAAAGGCGATCTACGCGTTGCCGAAATCAGTGCGGCTTCCATTATTGCCAAAGTCGTGCGTGACCAAGAGATGGAAGAGTTGGATAAACTTCATCCACAATTTGGCTTCGCGAATCACAAAGGTTATCCAACTAAAGCGCACTTTGAAGCGATTGAGCAATACGGAGTGATCAGTGAACACCGCAAGAGTTTCAAGCCAGTAAAAAAAGCTTTAGGCATAGAATAATCAAACGATCTAATTGGTGTTATAAACCCAACCTCTTTAGGTTAGAATCCCCAACAAAATAGAGTTACACGGTACCTGTTAATGTCAGATCCCAAATTCATCCACCTGCGTGTTCATAGTGACTTCTCGATGGTGGATGGCCTCAACAAAGTTCCGCCAATCGTAAAGAAAGTTGCTGAACTCGGTATGCCCGCAATGGCGTTGACCGACTTTACCAACCTATGTGGTTTGGTGAAGTTTTACGGTACGGCACATAGCAGTGGTGTTAAACCGATCATCGGTGCTGACTTTAAAATGCAGTCGGACGAGTTTGGTGAAGAGCTGACTCAAGTGACTTTGCTTGCGGCGGATAATGTGGGTTATAAGAACCTGACGTTATTGATATCAAAAGCGTACTTACGTGGACATGTTCAACACCACCCTGTGATTGATAAAGCCTGGTTGGCTGAAATGTCTGAAGGCCTGATTGTATTATCCGGCGGTAAAAGCGGGGAAATTGGTCGCGGCCTTTTGAAAGGCAACCGTCAAATAGTGCAAGGGTGTGTTGATTTTTATAAACAGCATTTTCCAGATCGCTTTTATCTTGAGTTACTTCGTACCGGTCGTCCAGATGAAGAAACTTATCTTCACTTTGCGGTTGAATTGGCAGAGCAGCAAGACTTGCCAGTAGTGGCGACCAATGAAGTTGTATTCCTGAGTCCAGACCTATTTGATGCTCATGAAATACGCGTAGCGATTCACGATGGTTACACATTAGAAGATCCGCGCAGGCCAAAAAACTACAGTCCGCAGCAATATCTTCGTACAGAAGAAGAAATGTGCGAGTTGTTTGCTGATATTCCTGAAGCGTTAGAAAACAGTGTCGAGATAGCGAAGCGTTGTAACGTGACTGTGCGCTTAGGGGAGTACTTCCTACCAGCCTTCCCAACTGAAGGGATGAAAGAGACTGAGTTCTTAGTCATGAAATCCCGAGAGGGCTTGGAAGAGCGTTTAGAGTTCCTATTTCCAGATGAGGAAGAGAGGAAACGTCGCCGCCCTGAATATGATGAACGTCTTCAGATAGAGCTAGATGTTATCAACCAAATGGGATTCCCTGGTTACTTCTTGATCGTAATGGAATTCATCCAGTGGTCAAAAGATAATGGAATTCCTGTAGGTCCTGGACGTGGTTCAGGTGCCGGCTCTTTGGTGGCTTACGCACTAAAAATCACCGATCTGGATCCACTAGAATACGACTTGCTGTTCGAACGTTTCTTGAACCCAGAACGTGTTTCGATGCCCGATTTCGACGTCGACTTCTGTATGGATAAACGTGACCAAGTTATTGACCACGTTGCGGAAATGTACGGTCGTGACGCGGTGTCTCAGATCATCACGTTTGGTACCATGGCGGCAAAAGCGGTAATCCGTGACGTTGGCCGCGTATTGGGTCATCCATTTGGTTTTGTTGATCGTATTTCAAAGCTGATCCCGCCCGATCCAGGCATGACGCTAGATAAGGCGTTTAAAGCTGAACCTGCACTACCTGAATTGTATGAGGCCGATGAGGAAGTTAAAGAACTCATCGACATGTGTCATATTTTGGAAGGCTGTACGCGAAACGCCGGTAAACACGCTGGTGGTGTTGTAATTTCACCTACAACAATTACCGATTTTGCGCCAATTTATGCAGACGCTGAAGGTCACTTCCCGGTTACTCAATTTGATAAAAACGATGTTGAGACCGCTGGCCTAGTTAAGTTTGACTTCTTGGGTTTACGTACCTTAACCATTATTGACTGGGCGTTAGGGCTGATTAACCCACGTCTAGAGCGAGAAGGTAAAGAACCGGTTCAAATTGAATCCATACCGTTAGAAGACCCTGCCTCTTTCCGTTTGTTGCAAAACTCTGAAACGACAGCAGTATTCCAGCTTGAATCTCGAGGCATGAAAGAGCTGATCAAGCGACTTCAGCCAGACTGTTTCGAAGACATTATCGCATTGGTAGCACTCTTCCGTCCGGGTCCTTTGCAATCGGGCATGGTAGATAACTTTATCGACCGTAAACATGGTCGAGAAGCGATCTCTTATCCAGATGAAAAGTGGCAACACGAGTCGCTAAAAGAGACGCTTGATCCAACCTACGGCATCATCCTGTACCAAGAGCAGGTAATGCAGATTGCGCAGATCTTAGCGGGTTACACGCTAGGTGGGGCGGACATGCTCCGCCGTGCAATGGGTAAGAAAAAGCCAGAAGAGATGGCAAAACAACGTGCTATCTTTGAAGAAGGTGCGATAAAGAACGGTATCGATGGCGAGTTGGCGATGAAAATCTTCGACTTGGTAGAGAAGTTCGCCGGTTATGGCTTTAACAAATCACACTCTGCTGCTTATGCATTGGTTTCTTATCAGACTCTTTGGCTGAAAACACATTATCCTGCCGAATTTATGGCTGCGGTAATGACAGCCGATATGGATAACACGGAAAAAGTCGTTGGCTTGGTCGATGAGTGTTTCCGTATGAAGCTCACCGTGTTGCCACCAGACATCAACTCTGGCCTATATCGCTTTAATGTTGATGAAAATGGCGCAATTGTTTACGGTATTGGTGCGATAAAAGGGGTAGGTGAAGGTCCTATCGATGCGATTCTTGAGGCGAGAAATAAAGGTGGTCACTTTAAAGACCTATTTGATTTCTGTGCTCGAGTTGATCTAAAACGCGTCAATAAACGAGTGATAGAGAAGCTGATTTACGCGGGCGCGTTGGATCGACTAGGCCCACACCGCGCGGCGATGATGGCGTCACTCAATGATGCGGTAAAAGCAGCAAGTCAACATCACCAAGCTGAGGCGTTTGGTCAAACGGATATGTTTGGTGTGCTAACGGATGCGCCTGAAGAAGTAGAGCATAAGTATACGCAGGTTCCGCCTTGGCCAGAAAAAGTGTGGTTAGAGGGCGAGCGTGATACCCTAGGTCTATATTTGACAGGGCACCCAATTAACGCCTACGTAAAGGAACTAAACAAATACACCAGTTGTCGACTAAAAGACGCAACACCTACGCGTCGCGACCAATCTGTCACGGTGGCCGGCCTGGTTATTGCCGCTCGTGTAATGACGACCAAGCGTGGTACACGAATTGGCATTATGACACTGGATGACCGAAGTGGTCGTATGGAAGTGATGTTGTTCTCAGATGCACTGGATCGATACGCTGAACTTCTCGAAAAAGACAGAATTTTGGTCGTTTCTGGACAGGTCAGCTTTGATGACTTCAACGGTGGCCTTAAAATGTCGGCGCGTGAAGTTATGGATCTCGGCAGTGCGCGCGAGAAATACGCTCGTGGTTTGTCGGTATCGATAGATGCAACTCAGATCAACGATCAGTTTTTTGAGCAGTTCAGCCGTATTTTAGAACCGCACAAAGCCGGAACCGTACCCGTCAATGTATACTACCAGCGTGCCGACGCCAGAGCGCGGTTAACATTGGGCACCGAGTGGCGAGTAACGCCAAGTGATACATTACTCGACGATTTAAAACAGTTACTTGGCAAAAGCCAGGTAGAACTCGAATTTAACTAAAAATTCAGCGCAATATGTTAGACGCTGAGTAAACAAGGATTCATAGATGAGCCTAAACTTTCTTGAATTTGAAAAGCCAATTGCAGAACTAGAAGCGAAAATTGAAGCACTACGTGATGTCTCTCGTCACGGTGGTGATTCTGCGATTGACCTGGATAAAGAAATCGAACAGCTTGAGAAGAAAAGCTTAGAGCTGAAGAAAAAAACCTTCAGCGACCTAGGCGCATGGGAAACAGCTCAACTGGCTCGTCACCCACTACGTCCTTACACGCTGGATTACATCCAACACGCTTTTGAGGAGTTTGATGAATTAGCGGGTGACCGCGCGTTTGCAGACGACAAAGCGATTGTGGGTGGTATGGCTCGCCTTGAAGGCCGTCCTGTGATGATCATCGGTCATCAAAAAGGTCGTGAAACCAAAGAGAAAGTGAAACGTAACTTTGGTATGCCAAAACCAGAAGGTTACCGTAAAGCGCTACGTTTGATGGAAATGGCTGAGCGTTTCAACATGCCGATCATCACATTTATCGATACGGCTGGCGCGTACCCAGGTGTGGGTGCAGAAGAGCGTGGTCAATCTGAAGCTATCGCGAAAAACCTAAAAGTGATGTCTGGTCTTAAAGTGCCAGTAATCTGTAACGTTGTTGGTGAAGGTGGTTCAGGCGGCGCACTAGCAATTGGTGTAGGCGACTACGTGAACATGCTTCAGTACTCTACATACTCAGTAATCTCTCCTGAAGGTTGTGCTTCAATCCTATGGCGTGATTCTGACAAAGCGCCGCAAGCGGCAGAAGCGATGGGTCTAACTGCTCCTCGTCTTAAAGAGCTTGAACTGATCGACGAAATCATTGAAGAGCCACTAGGCGGCGCTCATCGCGATCATGTTCAAATGGCAGCGAATATGAAAGCGACACTACTTCGTCAGCTAGAAGATCTAGAACAATTGGATGAAGAGACGCTACGTGAACGTCGTTACCAGCGCCTAATGAGCTACGGTTACTGTTAATTTCGGTGATTGCAATTAAGCGTTAGCTGATATCTCAAGTGATAACAGTTAAAATAGAAAGGGTTGGATGAGAGTCCTGCCCTTTTTTGTACCTATCGGATCGCTTATGGAATCGCTTTACCCGCATTTTGCTCAAGTTCTCGGCCGCTACTATCAATCAGGCACTAAGGTTGTCTTGGCGTTTAGCGGAGGAGTGGATTCACGTCTTTTACTCGAATTACTCAGTCGCTATCAACAAGCGCATTCGATAGAGTGCCACGCCGTATATGTGCACCATGGTTTGAGCTCGAATGCCGATGATTGGGCTGATAAATGCCTACTGTGGGCAAAACAAGTGGGGATATCATGCTCGATTGAGCGAGTGAGCTTAGACATCAGCAATGGTGAAAGTATTGAACTTCTTGCTCGTGAAGCTCGCTATCAAGCCTTAACTAAGTACGTTCAAGAAGGCGATATACTGTTGACCGGCCAACATGCTGATGATCAACTAGAGACTTTTCTCCTTGCTCTTAAGCGAGGCAGCGGGCCAAAAGGGTTATCTTCGATGGCGGAGAGTATGCCGTTTTCTAGTGGGTCCCTAGTTCGACCATTGCTTACTATCAAGCGGAAGACCATCGAAGACGCGGCTACTAAATTAGGTTTGGAGTGGGTGGAAGACGAAAGCAACCAAGATACTCGTTATGATCGTAACTTTCTTCGTCATTGTGTTATCCCTGAATTGTCTGGTCGCTGGCCTAGTATCCATCAAGCGGTTCAGCGCAGTGCAAGCTTATGTGCTCAACAAGAAGCGCTATTGGATGAACTATTGAGCGCGGTGTTTGAACGCGCTTTACAAACGGATCTAAGTTTGAGTATTGAAGAACTGGCTAAGCACAGTGAATTAGCGCGTGCGCGCTTGATTCGTATGTGGCTGGCTAAGCTTAATACTAGTATGCCGACTCAGGTACAACTCAATCTTATCTGGAATGAAGTCGCATTAGCTCAGCAAGATGCCAACCCCAAACTACAACTTAAACAAGGTGAAGTGCGCCGTTTTCGAAATCGTCTCTATTGGGTAACGGAAATCGCTGACGTCACTGAGTGGCAAAGTACGATTCAAGTCGATACCGTTTTATCGCTTCCAGAGCGGCTAGGGGAGCTGATCTTAACGACGAGTTCTAGCAACGCAACGATTGCGCTTCCGAGTCAGCCAGAGTTGCTTCGCGTGACCTTCAATCCGGAAGGCTTATCAGCGCATCCAACCACGCGTAATCACAGTCGAAAACTGAAGAAGTTGTTCCAAGAATACAATGTACCAAGCTGGCTGCGTCGTCAAATTCCGATTTTGATGTACCAAGACCGAGTCGTTGCTGTAGCAGATCTGTTCGTTGATCAGGCGTTTAATGGTCAAGATTGTGAACTTATTTGGCGCAGGTAATGAAAATTCATGCCACAATGTCGATTATAAAATATAAAAATCCTTAAATAATAATTGATTAGGTGAAGCAATGAAGAAAACAATCATGGGCGCAATGGTGGCGCTAACCATATTCTGTGGGCAGGCTCTAGCAGCGGGAGATGCCACAGCAGGTCAAGCAAAGGCAGGAGTATGCGCAGCATGTCATGGCGCCGACGGTATTGCTGTCATTCCGGGTTACCCAAACCTGAAAGGGCAAAATGAGCAATATATTATCAGTTCAATTAAAGCCTATAAAAACAAAGAGCGAACAGGTGGTCTTGCTGCTGTTATGCAAGCTCAAGCTTCACTGTTGTCTGATGAAGACATCGCTAATCTAGCGGCTTACTACGCAAGTTTGAAGTAAACGGGCGTCTGAAAAAGCTTGGACGATTGGGCATTGAGCAGTCCTTACTGGGGTTTTATCAACTCACGATATTCGCTATGTTAATTTGCTCAATCTGGATTTTCGTTGGTGGATCATAGACAAACATTGAATGTTGCGAAACGCTAAACGATAATAAGCGCAATCGATTGAAGCTTAAGGGATGAACATGAAAAAAATTGAAGCGATTATCAAGCCATTTAAATTGGATGATGTTCGAGAAGCGCTAGCTGAAGTTGGCATTACAGGGATGACCGTCTCTGAAGTGAAAGGCTTTGGTCGCCAAAAAGGTCACACCGAGCTTTACCGTGGTGCAGAGTACATGGTGGACTTTCTGCCTAAAGTGAAGCTCGAAATCGTTGTAACGGAAGATGTGGCTGATAAATGCGTAGAGACGATCATTGAAACCGCGCAAACCGGCAAAATTGGTGATGGTAAAATCTTTGTGACTGATGTTGAGCGTGTGGTTCGTATCCGTACTGGTGAAGAAGACGAAGACGCGATCTAAGGTTTCTTGTTACCTGTCTCGTATTTATTATGCTAAAAGGGAGCCAAGTGGCTCCTTTTTTGTTTTTTACTTTCAGTGAAATCCAATAACCCGAGGTTGGTTGTTCCAGTTTTAGGGTGTGTATATTCAGGTTTGTCGTATGTTTAAGCGTTTTTTTCTGGCGTTAGCTTTTCTTATTATGGCGGTATTGGTCGGCTTCCAGGTTATTTTCACCGTACCAGATCAGCCGCAAATCATTACTCAAACAGGTTCAGAGTTGACGCAGGATATTAGGTGTATCGAATTTAGCGGCTCAAAAGCTCTGGATCAGGGCGGTGAAATCAATGTACTTGTCTGGAACATCTACAAACAGAACCGGACTAATTGGCAAAGCGCACTCAATGAATTCTCTGCTGATAAGCAGATGCTGTTATTGCAAGAAGCCAGCATGACACCATCTTTTAAGCAATGGTTGGTGGATGGCAACTGGGTCAGCAACCAAGTGAGTGCCTTTAAGGCGCTGGGCAGCGGTGCGGGTGTGATTAGTATCGCTCAAGGGCAACCAGAAAAAGCCTGTGCTTATACGTCTAAAGAGCCTTGGCTGCGTTTACCCAAGTCTGCACTATACAGCCAATATCAATTAAGCAATGGCGAGAGACTCGCTGTGGTGAATGTACATGCAATTAACTTCACGGTTGGCACGCAAGAGTATGTCTCTCAGTTAACGGCTCTTGAAATGCTTTTAAAGCATCATACAGGGCCGATCCTATTCGCTGGAGACTTCAATAGTTGGAGTGAATCTCGCGTTAATGCGATGCGACAGGCCTTAAAAGCCGCGGACTTGCAAGAAGTGACGTTCTCGCCTGATCATCGAGTCCAATTTATAACGGGATTACCGTTGGATCACGTATTTTACCGAGGGCTGACCCTCAAATACGCGAAAGCGCCGCAGAGCGACGCTTCCGATCATAACCCATTGTTACTGTCATTTACGTTAGATGACTAGCTTAGGTCACTACAATATAAAGCGCCCAAATAACGTAGAAGAATACCCATGGCAGGCTTGCAATCACCAAGGCTTGCCCACGTTCAAACTCAGTCCAAGTAAGCACAACACCGTAGCCGAGTACAATGTACCAAGGTAGAAGCAAAGGCAATGAGCTAGCGAACTGAGACCACTCGCTGGTAAGCGGCAGTTTTAATAGACCATTGAGGCTGTTTAAATCTGCTGCGTAAGTCATCACTTTGCCATGCTTGAGTAACAGGCTCGCATAGCTAGCGATATCGCCCAATACTGCTGGGAATAAGATAGCACACGATGCGGCAAACCACTTCCAGTAACCATATTGTTGCTTGCTTGCCTTCGTTGCAAGAAAGAACCAAAGCGCAAGCAACAGTAAGGTGGCAAAGCGGTTGAATACATCATTGATGATCGCACTGGCCATTAGCGTGTTTGGCTCTAATAGCTCAATCTGCTTTGGGTCGATTTGTTGAAACTGCGCGGCTAGTTGGTCACTAAGCCACGTGAAATCGACATTCGAAAAGTAAGCGCCCCAGAATAAAAACGGACTAAGCATCAAGAAGATGAACGGCTGCCATCCCCATCCGCCGCGTTGGTAAAGCGCTAGAAAGCAAGATGTTGGAGAACGAAAAATGTCCAACAGCATCACAAGTGGGTTGCTTGATGGGTTCATACACTTACCTTCGTTACGTCAACGTACAACTTAAGTTTTTGACCTGGTTGTAAGTATTTTTTCTTGTGTAGCGAGTTCCATTTTACGATGTCGTTTGTTTTTACTTTGAACTTGCTTGCAATGCCGCTAATGGTGTCACCGGAGCGAACGTTGTAGAAAACGGTACGGATCACAGCACCTTTGTCTGAGTCCTTCCAAATCACGAGCTTTTGACCCACACGCAATGGATCTTTAGGGCCCATGCCATTCCATTTTGCTAACGATTTATACGACACTTTATTTTCACGTGCGATTGACCACAAACTTTCTCCAGACTGAACGACATGAGTGAGCTTGAGTTGTCCACGAGCACGTGATTGAGTCTTGCTTAATCGATTTTGTGCCGTTAGTGCGTATTTCGCATCGTCTTTTGTTGACGTCGGAATCAGTAGGTATTGACCAATACGAATATTGTTATTCGACAGGCCGTTTGCACGTCGAATCACTTTTGTGGTTGTGCCGTATTTATTAGCTAGCACACTTAAAGAGTCACCAGACTTCACCTTGTAGCGAGCGACCTTCATCCCTTTACCACGGTTTTTCTCCACCTTAGTGAGAAAAGTCTCTTTTTTCTCTACCGGAATCAAAAGTTGATGCGGACCTTCAGGCGCAGTCGACCATTGGTTGTATGCAGGGTTGTAACTTTGTAACTCTTTCACACCAATGCCGGCATAATCTGCTGCAATGGCCAGATCAAGCTGTTCTTTCGGATCGACAAGCGTTAGAACAGGTTTGTTTGGAATCGCAGGAATATTAAGTCCGTACTTGTCTTGGTTTGCGATGACGTCAGCCAAGGCTAGCAGCTTAGGCACGTAACTGCTGGTCTCTTTTGGTAAGTCCAATGAGAAGAAATCGATAGGTTTACCGAGCTTTTTATTCTTACGAATTGCGCTAGAAACACGGCCACCACCACTATTGTAAGCGGCAATTGCATGCTCCCAGCTACCATCAAAACGCTCGTTTAGTTGTACAAGGTAGTCCAGCGCGGCATCCGTTGCTGCTGCCACATCTCGGCGACCGTCATACCAGTAGTTTTGCTCTAGTCCCATCATCTTTCCGGTGCCAGGGACAAATTGCCACAATCCAGCTGCACTACCGTGTGAGTAGGCAAAGGCATCGAATGAGCTTTCCACCACAGGAAGCAAAGCAAGCTCCATTGGAAGTCCACGCTCTTCGATACGTTTTGTGATCATGTATAGAAAAGGAGTCGCACGCTTAGACACCGTGTAAAGGTGATTCGGGTGCTTTAGATACCACGTACGGTAGTAGTCCACTTTCTTATGGTTTGGGATATCCATTTCAAGTTGCATGGCGATACGTTGCCATACATCTTCTTGTTCCTGAGGGGAAAGAACTTTAGGCGCGTCGTTAGCGGATTTTTTTGCTAAAGACGATGTGTTGCCCGGTTGAGCCTTCGCTGCATTTTGTTTTGCAGTCTGCTCAGATTTATTGGTTTCTGGTGTAGAAGACGTTGAGTCTGACTGAGTCAATTGACAGCCAGATAATAACAACGCCAACGCCCAGGTATACTTCAAACGCATGGATTCAGCCTATTTAGGGCCTTTTTATCTTCACCTGCCTGTCGCGCAACACAATGTGCGTGGCAGTCGCAAGATAATAGACATCTTTTAAACACTAACTAATTAATAGAGGCAAAGAGCTTCTAAATTATGCAATGGGGAGAAATTCAAATAGATTTATATCAACCCCAAACGTAAGAGAAGCGCCAGTGGCGCTTCTCGAAAAATCAGCCCCTGATAATACTGGGGTCTTGCAAACTTACAAGCAGAAAATGGTTAAAATTCGTTCTTCCACTCACGCAAAGCAGTAAAAACCGAGCATGGATCGCTATTTTTAATGCGACTAGCAACAGATTGAACCACGTCAGGATTGGTGGTTCGCAAGAACGGATTAATCCACTTTTCTTTGCGTATTGTTGTTGGAAGTGTCGGAATGTTAAGGGCTCGCAGTCGGTTTACATCATCGCGATATTGACGGAGCTGCTCATTATCAGGCTCAACCGCTAAAGCAAACGCCACGTTACTCGCGGTGTATTCATGCGCGCAGAAGACTTGAGTTTCTTCTGGTAGAGACGTTAGCTTGTTTAGTGACTCAAACATTTGCTCTGGCGTACCTTCAAAAATACGACCGCAGCCTGCGGAAAACAACACGTCACCGCAAAACAGTTTTCCGTCTCCAACGTAACCGATATGACCTAAGGTATGGCCTGGTAAACCTAGCACCAAAAAGATTTCGCCAAATAACTCCAGTTTGTCGCCTTCTTCCATGGGGGTGGTTAGGGTTGGAATTGGTTCAGATTTCGGGCCCACAACGGCGACTTCAGGAAAGGCACGCACTAAGTCTGGAACGCCACCAATGTGATCGTTGTGGTGGTGCGTAATTAAAATCGCTTCTAAAGTTAATTCGTTAGCCTGCAAGTATTCTAACACTGGCTTCGCATCGCCCGGATCAACGACTGCGCAACGTTTATCGCTATTTTGTATCAGCCAGATGTAATTATCATTAAATGCGGGTATGCTTTTGATCTCTAACACGATTCGTTCTCCGTCACCCATTTTAGTCAGGTGGTTAATGAAACCAGCACTCAGCAACAAAACTATACCACACCCGTCGACTTGGTCAGCAATGAACAACGGTCCGTGGGTGCTTGAGTCAATCCAGACCCGACTTGATGAATGGTGCCCGAAACTCTTCGGCTACCATATGCTCAAACTGGGCGGGTTGAGCTGTGAGCTAACCAGCTGTAATTGTAACATTCAACACCAAGTCAACGTAGATATCCAGAACCCGTTGCATAATGTGATTGCAGATGGTTACGAATTGCCCTTTTTGGAAAAAAGCTTTGATGTTGTGATACTCGCTCATCAGCTCGACTATGCAAGCGATCCACACCGTTTGCTACGGGAAGTCGATAGAGTGATGATGGATGATGGTTATTTGATAATCACTGGATTTAACCCACTAAGTTTGACTGGATTAGCGAGTTTGCTTCCATGGCGTAAACATAATTTGCCTTGGAGTGGACGAATGTTTACGTCGAACCGCATCAACGACTGGTTAGGGTTACTTAATTATCAAGTGATTCATTGCGATCGTTACGCGCTGTTTCCGATGAAGCGTTACCGTACGATGTGGACATGGTTGGAAAACAGTCTCGGTGATTGGGCGTCACCTGCAGGGAGTTTGTATTACATTGTGGCACGGAAACGAACATACCCTCTCAAGCCTATCAAACCGCATTGGCGTTTGAAGAAAAAGCTCACACCACTAGGGGTGATGAATCGAGAGGGCAATACTATGAGGAAAGAATCTCGTTAAGAGGGTTGGTAACCAGTATCTTCCTCGGTTGGGTTTTCTGCGGCGGTACGGGCTAGCTCATCACAAATTTCGTTCTCACGATGGCCCGCGTGGCCTTTTACCCAATGCCATTCAACTTGATGGCGTGCGGTTTCTTTGTCTAGAGCTTGCCATAAATCGGCATTCTTAACGGGTTTTTTATCCGCTGTTTTCCAACCACGCTTCTTCCAGTTATGGATCCACTGAGTAATACCTTGGCGCACATATTGACTGTCAGTCGTTAAAGTGACTTTGCAAGGTTGTTTTAACGTCTGCAGCGCGACGACAGCCGCCAACATTTCCATGCGGTTGTTGGTGGTTAACGTGTAGCCTTTGGAAAGCGTCTTTTCTACGTCTTTGTAACGCAATACAATGCCGTAACCACCGGGTCCTGGGTTACCTAAACAAGAACCGTCAGTGAAAATCTCAACGTGTTTGGTCATATTTTTTGGTACTATTAGCCGAAACATTTAATAAAGCATAGTCTGACATACATAACCTTATGAATACCAGCAGCAATTCTGAATATAACCGCATTGTCGTTCTCGATACCGAAACCACAGGTATGAACCGCGAGGGTGGTCCTCACTACATGGGACACCGCATTATTGAAATCGGTGCCGTGGAGATCATCAACCGTAAGCTGACTGGTCGTCACTTCCACGTTTATTTAAAACCCGATCGTGAAATCCAACCAGAAGCGGTTGAAGTTCACGGTATTACGGATGAATTCTTGGTTGATAAGCCGGAATACGCGAGCGTGCACCAAGAGTTTCTTGAGTTTATTAAAGGCGCCGAACTTGTTGCCCACAATGCGCCCTTCGATACGGGCTTTATGGATTACGAGTTTGGCATGCTCGATCCTAACATCGGCAAAACGGACGACTACTGCAAGGTGACCGATACCCTTGCTATGGCGAAGAAAATCTTCCCTGGCAAGCGAAACAACCTTGATATCTTATGTGAACGCTACGGTATTGATAACTCGCACCGTACACTCCACGGAGCTTTGCTCGATGCGGAGATTCTAGCCGACGTTTACCTCTTTATGACGGGTGGTCAAACGAGTCTAGAATTTAACGCGAATAAACAAGAGGGTGGGGTAGAAACCATTCGCCGTATTGAAGGAAGAAAAGCGCTAAAGGTTTTGCGCGCAAGTGCCGATGAACTAGAAGCTCACCAAAAAAGATTAGAGTTGGTGAACGACTGTATTTGGCATCAATAGGAGAAGCTATGCTGAGGGCTTTGTTGGTCGCGTTTTTAGCGATATGGAGTAGTCTCTCGAGTGCATCGAGTGAATCTGCTATGTCTTTGTTAGACAATCGCTTTCGAGTGGATCCAACCATCGAGCAGATCACTTTTTTAGTTTATCGTGAGCAAAGTTCTCAGCCAGTTGTTTTAGTCCGCCCTGACGGTAAAAAGTACTATGCTTGGGACGCCTACGACAATGTACGTTGGTACCAAGAAGCCTCACTCGATATTATCTCCGTTGACAACCCTATGCCAGGCCCATGGCAGGCTGTGGGGAAAGTCACTCCTAAAAATAACATCCGCTTAATTTCTCACTTAAAGCTCAGCACGGATGTGTTCCCAAACCGATTATATAATGGGGAAGCGCTTAAGTTTACAGCTCGCCTAACCTCCGACGACAAACCTCTTATACTGCGCGACTTCCTTGACCGCGTGAATCTACGCGTGACATTTACCAAGTTTGTCGAAAATGAAGATGAGTTGATCAAAGAAGCACGTCCAGTGCCGATGGTTGTGGGTGAGTTTGCTGATGATGGCCGCGGCTTGGATGAAAAAGCAGGGGATGGTGTGTTCACTGTCCAACTACCAATAGACGTTGAGCCCGGTAAGTACCGTGCGCGAATCACCTCTGGTAATGGCGTATTCTTACGAGCGCAAGAGCAAGTCATCTTGGTTTATCCGAACCCAATTTCTCGTACTTTTATTCAGGCGCGCAATCCTGACAAACCACACCAATTGGTGGTGAGTGGTGAGCAAGGTATGATCGCGCCAGGCTCAATCGCAGTCACGGTGGAACAAGATGCACCCGATGGCTTTGTTAGCTACAGCCAAGGCCAGGTTTCTAAAGATGGAATGAGAACCACGCTGAACCTCAATAACGACGCTGAGCTTGGTAAATACGCATGGCGCGGCGAGATCTTTGCCACTGATTTTGCGACTCAACGTCCACTAGTGTTTCCTATTCCAGAGCAAACCTTCAGTGTTGTTGATGACGTTGATCTAGAAGCCGCTCGAATTGCAAAAGAAGCTGAATTAGCCGAGCAGCGCCGTATTGAAATGGAAAAGCAAATTATCGCTGAGCGGGAGGCTGAGCGTAAGCGCAGCATGATTATTATCGCGGTGGGTAACGTGATAATGCTGCTGATTGTGATCATTGCATGGATAGTCTGGCGCAAAATTAAAGCGAAGCGCGATGCCATGCCAGAGATGCAGTTAGAAGTGCCAAAGAAATAGTAGTAACACGTAAACCTAGAAACGGAGCCAATCGGCTCCGTTTTTTTTTCAGTTTAACTTTGAGGCAGAATTTGATGTTTCTCATGGTCATTAATCATTTTATTTTAAAGTAACACCATGATTTAACGTTGATTAATCATAATAAAGCTCGCATGATACTCTTTACGTTTCGACTTGATTTTAGTGCGTATCGACGGAGTGAGTTATGACAATTGGAGCGTTAGAACTAGAGCATTTACCACTACAAAAGGCATTGGTTGAGTCTGCTTATGATGCCTTTTATTCTGAAAAAGACGTTGTTGCTGCGGTATTGCTTGGTTCATTGTCATCAGGAAAAGGTGACCGTATTTCGGACGCTGATGTTGTTGTCTTTACTCAAAACAACTTCCATAAAGCCTCAGCGCCTTGCTTTACCCACTTTGAAGTAAATAAAGACATTTTTTATCGTCTTGAGGGGGAACACAACGGAAATGCGTGCTTCAAAAAATATATTTTTAATGACCTAACCAGTGCGGAGATTCATTGTTTAGATCTCTGTGAGCCTTTCAAACTTTCTAAGCCATTTAAGGTTTTATTTGATAAAGCTGATGTGACTGCTGGCATGGTTACTGATGAACCTGCGCCAAAACATGAAGGTTTCCCAGTTTATACCAGTGGTGATCAAGGCCTGATTTGGGAACTCTTTGATTGTATTAAGTGGTTGAGCAGAGATAACCATGATCTTGCAAAGTCCTACTTGAAAAAACTCTCTGAGAAACTCTAATTTGAGAGTTATCCCCGTTCCTCCCACTCAAGTTAGTTAGGCGGTTAGGTTATGAAATACAAAAAGCGTCAGAAGTACAAATACACTCTCCATTCTGAAGAAAAGATTGAGACTCGCATTTCAGTGAGTCAGGTGTATGACAGCCCTTTTCTTAGTTTGTCCAAACAAGGCGTGTTAACGATTAAAAAGGGCTATGCATGGGATGGAGCGAGTGGGCCAGCGTTAGACACAAAAAACATTATGAAAGCTTCTTTAGTGCATGATGCTCTTTACCAACTCATGAGGGAAGAGGTGTTGCCTCAAAGTGCTCGAAAGCATGCGGATATGTTGCTGAGAGAAATATGTTTAGAAAAAGGAATGTCTAGCTTCAGAGCAACTTATATCTATTATGGCGTCAGAGTTGTCGGTAGCTTCTTTTCCAGACCCGATACTTTGTGTGCTTAGCGGGAATATCTTTCCAATGTTTAACTGTTTATTTATACAGTTTGGTTGTGTAAGCTCCAAGATGATACAAAGGAGTCGTACATAATGACAATAAGATATGAAGAGCATGTGCCAAGCCCGAAAGAATACTGTGATATGCGCGTCAAAGCCGGGCTATCACCCAAATCGTTGAAAGCTGCTGAAATTGGTCTACCCAATTCGTTGTATGGCGTATCTGTCCGGGATGAAGGAAAGCTCATTGCAATGGGTCGGGTTGTTGGTGACGGGGCGTGTAACTTCGAAATTGTCGACGTTGCCGTTGATTCTGATTATCAAGGTAACGGTTTAGGTAGAAAAGTCATGGAATACATCGACGGTTATCTTTCTTCTGTTGCACTTGAAGGCTCTTACGTTTCTATGATTGCTGATGAGCCGGTCTTTTACGAAAAGCTTGGTTATAGGCTGGTGGCTCCTAAAAGCCAAGGGATGACAAAAAAGTTTAAGCCGAAGGTGTAACACGTATTCAGCTGTGCAAATAAGCAATAGAAAACAGGAGTTTAATTTCCTGTTTTCTATATTAAATTTCCATTTAAGCCACTTCTGGAATTGGTTTGGGTGGCTGCTCTAAATCAGGCTCTTTTTGAACAGTAGGAATTTGTCCCTCACCCACAGCACTGATGTAACAGCCACTAAGTTTAATGGCAAGGTACATATCAGCTCGCAGTAAGATGCCTCCTTCACTGGTGCTGATACCCGTAAGCTCACACCATTGACGAAGACGTCGTTTCCTTCCTGCGAGGATTAAGCGTACGCCTCTCTTTTTCAAAGTATTGTGAATATCTGCCAGTGTTGCCATCACACTGAGATCCAAGTGAGTAAAGCTCGACACGGCGTCGATGACAACGCAACTTGCGTCTTTGTGATGCTCTGCCTGCTCTAACACTCTACGTTTAAAGTAAGGAGCATTGAAGTAAGTCAGCGGTGAGTTAAAGCGGTAAATCACCATTCCAGGAATAGGCGAAGCTTTTCCTGAGTCGTCGATGGTCCGAATGGTGCCTTTTTCATCCAAGCCAAGTAGCTGATCACTCGGCCGCATGACAATACGTAAAAATTGAAATAGCCCTAGCAGTACCGCTAAAGTGATCCCCGGTATTACGCCTACGATCAAAACAGAAATAAAAGTGATGATTGCTAGATAGAACGCATCTTTGTCACGAGATTTTAATTTCCAAATGGCTTTGAGATCGAGCAACGACAAGGATGCGATGATCAACACGACACCAAGTGATGCGATGGGAATAAACTGTAAAGGCTCATAAATAAATACCGCAATAATGGCAATGGTGATTGCGGCGACAATCGAAACTAATTGAGATTTACCGCCATTTGCATCATTTACCGCTGTGCGTGAGTCAGCGCCGCTTATCGCGAAACCTTGCGAAAACGCTGAGGCAATGTTGGCAAAGCCCAACGCCTGAAACTCTTTATTTGCATCAATATCATAACCGTTTTTAGCGGCGAAACTGCGCGCGGTGAGCATCATGCTAACAAAGCTGACAATCGCAAGGTTGAGCGCCGGGACCACTAGCTCACGAACTTCACCTAGCTCAAACTCCGGCGTTTGAAACTGAGGGAAACCACCTTGAGTGAGTCCAACCACGGATACGCTCATCTCTTGTAAATGGAAAAACCAAACTGACGCGGTAGTCACGAGTATTGCCAGCATGGCAGCAGGCCAAGTTGGTCGGTAGCGCTTGGTGAGTAAATAAACGACAACCGTCACGATACTCAGAGTTACGGTAGGCCAATGAAGCTCGGTTAATCGTTGTGGAGCCTCCCATAAGCGTTCCAGCAAATAACGTTGTTCGTATTTCAAACCGACCACTTTGGCAAACTGACCAACGATAATCGTGAGAGCGACACCGTTGAGTAGACCCAAAAGAATCGGGCGAGAAAGGAAGTCTGCAAACACCCCTAACTTGAAACGACTTGCCAGTACACACCAAATACCAGTCATCGCTGTCATGGTCATGACTAACTGCCAATGCTTTGTAGGATCACCCGCGGCAAGCGGCGTAACAACGGCGGCAATCACTGCACAGGTTGCTGCATCGGGTCCGACAATGAGTTGTCGAGATGTGCCCATCATGGCGTATACCAACATTGGCAGTACACACGAGTACAGACCGACAATTGCAGATACACCGGTTAGCTGTGCATAAGCTATGGCAACTGGCAGGGCAACCGCGACAACAGAAAAGGCGGCTCTAAAGTCGTTAACAAACCATTCTTTTTGATAATGCTTAAGCTGAACAAGTCCAGGGAACCACTGTGCGAATAATATTTTAGCCAACGGATTTACCATATATGTGAGTGAGTTACTTAAAAGTATACACCGCTTGCTTGGAACGTCTGTGAGTTAGTTATCACTGGAAATCGGGGGAAGGGTCGGAGTGCGTGGATTTTATTGCGCTTGCGCAGAGGTTCTTCGTGGTGTGAGGTGTTATGAAGGCTATTCTGGTAGCAATAAAAAACGGGAGTTGTCACTCCCGTTTGTGGTTTCAGATTAGAAAGTTAGGCAACGCTATCCATCTGAGGGTATAGCGGCTTTGCGGCAAGCAGTTCCGGCTCAAAATCGTCAACGTTGATTGTATCTAGACGATGCTGTTCTGCTTCTCTGAGTAGATCAGCTTCTTCTTGCGTGATAAAGCCTTGCTCTAGCCCTTCCTGAGCAATTATATCCAAACGTAAGAATGGGCGACGCTTACCTTGCGCTTTACATACTTTGTCAAACACAGGTTCAGCTTGAAGAATGACTGATAGTGCAAGCTCAATCTTACCTGCTGCGTTGTGCTCGGTTGGTTCAAGGTATTGACCGCGACCAATGCGTGAACGTGTTGCACTTGGCGTTTGTAGAATGCGCGCCACTTTGCTGTCTAGCTTATCACTTGGCGCTTTGCGTACACGACCGAATGGCATGATTAACACGCGCAGTGCACGACCAATCACTTTGTTCGGGAAGTTTGCTAAGAATTCGTCTACCGCCACTTCCGCTTGTTTCAAACTGTCTTGTAGACCCCAGTGTACTAATGGTAAATCTTCGACTGGGCGGCCATCTTGCTCAAAACGTTTCAACGTCGCAGAGCTCAAATATAGCTGGCTTAGAATGTCACCAAGACGCGCTGATAGACGCTCTTTACGCTTCAAAGAGCCACCTAGCACTGCCATTGAGATATCCGATAGCAGAGCAAGGTTTGCACTGTAACGGTTCAATTGTTGGTAGTAACGTTTTGTCGCATCTTTGGTTGGTGATGAAGAACCCAGACCGTCACTTAAACCAAACCAGATACTGCGCACGAGGTTACTCATTGTAAAGCTCACGTGACCAGCAAGCGCTTTATCAAACTTCTCTACAGAGTCACTGGCATCAGAGTACGCTGCGTTCATTTCTTCAAGAACGTAAGGGTGACAGCGAATCGCACCTTGACCAAAGATGATCATTGAACGAGTTAGGATGTTTGCACCCTCAACCGTTACCGCGATTGGCGCACCTTGGTAACCACGCGCTAGGAAGTTAGAAGGTCCCATACAGATACCTTTACCGCCTACGATGTCCATTGCGTCGATGATGCTTTGCTGACCGCGATGAGTACAGTGGTACTTCACGATAGCTGAGATTACTGATGGCTTTTCACCTAAGTCGATACCTGCCACGGTTAAGTTGCTTGCCGCATCCATTACGTAAGCGTTACCACCCAGACGAGCTAATGGCTCTTCTACGCCTTCCATGTGACCGATAGGTTGTTTGAACTGACGACGAATGCGTGAGTAAGCGCCCGTTGCCATTGCCGCAGTTTTGATGCCACCTGTTGAGTTTGAAGGTAGCGTGATACCACGACCAACCGATAGACACTCAACCAGCATACGCCAACCTTGGCCCGCCATTTTTTCACCACCGATGATGAAATCGATAGGAACAAAGATGTCTTTACCGCGCGTTGGACCATTTTGGAATGGCACATTGAGCGGGAAGTGTCGGTTACCAATTTCAACACCTTTGACATCAGTTGGGATAAGCGCACAAGTGATGCCAAGATCTTCTTTGTCGCCTAGCAAACCTTCAGGATCGCGAAGTTTAAATGCTAAGCCTAGTACCGTTGCGACTGGCGCTAGGGTGATGTAGCGCTTGTTCCAAGTCAGGCGCATACCCAGTACTTCTTTTCCTTCCCATTCGCCTTTACAGACCACACCGTAATCTGGAATAGAGCCAGCGTCAGAGCCCGCTTCTGGACTTGTTAGGGCGAAACAAGGGATTTCCTTACCTTCAGCTAGGCGCGGTAAGTAATGGTTTTTCTGATCTTCAGTACCGTAGTGTTGCAGTAGCTCACCAGGACCCAAAGAGTTAGGAACACCAACGGTAGACGATAGAACGCCAGAAACACCCGTTAGTTTTTGTAGTACTAGTGATTGCGCGTATGCTGAGAACTCAAGACCACCGTACTTTTTCTTAATGATCATGGCAAAGAATTTGTGATCTTTCAGGTATTGCCATACTTCTGGCGGTAAGTCCGCGAGTTCGTGAGTCACTTGGAAATCGCTCACCATGGCACACACTTCATTCACAGGACCGTCTAAAAAGGCTTGTTCTTCTGCACTTAATTTAGGTGCTTGAATTGCGTGAAGCTTTTGCCACTCTGGTTTGCCTTTAAATAGCTCGGCTTCCCACCAGACGGTACCTGCGTCTAACGCTTCTTTTTCGGTTTGAGACATAGCTGGCAGCACTTTCTTGAAAAGCGCTAATGCTTTGCGGCTTATCAAAGACTGACGTACGCCAGGAACCGCTAATACGGCGGCAGCAAGAACGTAAATCGTCCAACCAGTAACGCCAACCGCGCCTGTTGCTGTGAGCGCTAACATAGCTGCTGTGAGTAAACTAATAGATTTCACGAGAGACATGCGGTGGTAGAGCGTAATGCCTAACACGACCGTCATCGTGATGATTGAGAGCAAGATGTCCATATGTATTTTCCTTTTCAGACTTTATAAGTGTTGTACGTCTGTATGTTAGGTAAGAGGTCTAACCAGTTGGTTTAAGTGTAATCAAAATATTAAGGAGATGTAAAACATAAGATTGGATAAAAAGTGATCTAAGTAGAGTTAAAGTTCTAAAGTTGCGATTTGAGTGATGGTTTCATGAGCAAGTTGACAAGTTTATTACCATCACCAATCTAAATCTGTTGGTTCACTATCGACACTAATTCTCGTTTGTGGGTAAACTCAGAGTAATCAAACCCGAGTTCAGGTTTATGAAATGTCCGATATCAAACTGGTATCAGAACAATTTGCTCAGTGAATCTAGGACTGACTGAAGCCGAAATAATAAAGAGAACGTCTTATGTACCATGATCTGATTAGAAGTGAATTAAACGAAGCTGCTGAAGTGCTCAACAAATTTTTAAGCGATGACCATAACATTGCGCAAATCGAAGCAGCGGCGAAAATGATTGCTGACTCATTCAAGCAAGATGGTAAAGTACTGTCATGTGGTAACGGTGGTTCTCACTGTGATTCGATGCACTTTGCCGAAGAGTTAACAGGCCGTTACCGAGAAAACCGTCCTGGCTATGCTGGTATTGCTATTTCAGATCCAAGCCACCTTTCTTGCGTGAGTAATGACTTTGGTTATGACTTCGTGTTTTCCCGTTATGTAGAAGCGGTAGGCCGAAAAGGTGACGTACTGTTTGGTCTGTCGACTTCAGGTAACTCAGGTAACATCCTGAAAGCGATTGAAGCGGCGCAAGCGAAAGGCATGAAGACGATTGCGCTAACAGGCAAAGATGGTGGCAAAATGGCAGGGCTTGCCGATATTGAAATCCGCGTGCCACACTTTGGTTATGCGGACCGCATTCAGGAAATTCATATTAAGATTATTCATATCATCATTCAGTTGATTGAAAAAGAGATGGAATAGTCGTTTCACAGCCACCTTCTCGAGCTGTGTTGTTAGGGAGTTTTTTTAATCATGTGTGAATTGCTCGGTATGAGCGCTAATGTTCCGACGGATATTTGTTTCAGTTTTACCGGGCTCATGCAGCGTGGAGGTCGAACTGGCCCACACCGTGACGGATGGGGAATTACCTTCTACGAAGGGAAAGGTTTTCGAACTTTCAAAGATCCCAAGCCAAGTTGTGAGTCGCAAATTGCAGAGTTAGTGCAAAATTATCCTATCAAGAGTCGTGCTGTCGTTAGTCATATCCGACAGGCGAATCGTGGTGGTGTTAATTTAGAAAATACTCATCCCTTTACACGTGAGTTATGGGGTAGGTATTGGACGTTTGCGCACAACGGTCAGCTCTCAGGCTATCAAGACTTACATACGGGTCGACACCGACCTGTCGGCGAGACAGATAGCGAACTGGCATTTTGCTGGTTGTTGAAGCAAATGGAAGATCGATATCCTGAGCCGCCAAAGGATATGGAGTCGGTATTCTTATATGTTGCTAAATGTTGTGATGAGCTAAGAGAGAAGGGTGTATTTAACATGCTTCTGAGTGATGGTGAGTATGTAATGACGTATTGCACCAATCATTTGTATTGGATCACAAGACGCGCACCGTTTGGAAAAGCCGCTTTGCTTGATGAAGATGTGGAAATTAACTTCCAAGAAGAAACAACGCCACATGACATTGTGTCTGTGATCGCGACTCAACCTTTAACGGGCAATGAAGCTTGGCAGCGGATGAAGCCTGGCGAATACGGCTTGTTTCACCTAGGTGAACTTGTGAAAAACAATGCCTCTGAACTGGTGAATGTGCCGTTTGCAGCGGCGAAACCGGGCAATCAGGCGCCAACTGAGCCGTTAGAATAGCGGTTCATTCGGAACAACTCGTAAAGCTCGCTTAATCGCGAGCTTTATTTTTATGCGTTTAAACCGAGGGCGGATACTGGTGAACTCTCATACTTTCTAGCCTCCTAGCCTCCTAGCCTCCTAGTCTCGCTAAGGCTTGCCGGAAAGATGGAACTGATAGAAATTTCTCATAAAACACCACGTCATTCTGAACGGTGAGGAACGAACCAGATTCAGAATCTACTTTCCGAGTGTCGTGTTACTCAAGTGGTTATGGGATTTTTTAGAATGTTGGGTTTTAGGTTTCTAGTCTCACTACGGTTTTCTTGAATCAGTTTTATATGTTTCAAAATAACAAAAGGCAGCTCTCAGGCTGCTCTTTTGTGTTTGGAGTTTGGTATTCAGGACTACTCATCGGAGGCGTAGCCGTGTGTGCCAAGCTCTGCGCCATCTAAATAGGCTTTACCATCCTTCATGATCAAGCGCTCATCTACTAACCACTTCGCCACCATAGGGTATATTCGGTGTTCCTGAGCCTGAACACGCGCTGCAAGTACACTAGCATCATCGTCTTCGAACACAGGAACTTTTGCTTGCAGTATGACAGGGCCACCATCAAGCTCTTCCGTTACAAAGTGCACACTCGTACCATGTTCTTTGTCGCCAGCATCTATTGCTCTCTGGTGTGTGTGTAGCCCAGGATATTTTGGTAGAAGAGAAGGGTGGATATTGATCATCTTACCCATGTAATGAGAAACAAACTCGCTGCTCAGAATACGCATGTAGCCCGCCAGAATAATCACGTCTGGTTGGTATTCATCGATTTGACTCATTAGCTCTGCATCAAAGCTTTCACGCGAGTCGAATGCTTTAGGGTCGACAAAGTGACCGTCTACATCAAATTTTTTTGCACGTTCTAAACCAAAAGCATCTGCTTTGTTAGAGAACACGGCTGCCACTCGTGCGTTTGGCATGCTGTTTTCGCAAGCTTCCAAGATAGCTTGCAGGTTACTTCCGTTACCCGAGATGAGGACCACAATGTTTTTTAGGGTATGGTTTTTCATGATGTCGAGAGTGCCTTGGTATTGTAGGTTAGAGTTATGTAGCTTCTAAACTACCTACTAATAGAATGGTTTTTATTGTTCTAGATAGCAAAATGAGGACCTAGTCATCTAGTGTCCTCATTCTTTTTATCTTGTGAGCTCGATTTGCAAATTATTGGATTTCAACTTGCTCTTCATTCGCTTCAGCTTGCGCGATTTGACCAATCACCCATGCGTTTTCACCTTCTTCTTGAAGAAGAGCAACCGCGGCTTCCGCTTGGTCTTTAGGTAGTGCGACGATTAGACCCACACCACAGTTGAATGTACGGTACATTTCGTGTGTGTCGACGTTGCCTTTCTCTTGTAGCCACTTGAAGATCACTGGCCATTCCCAGCTGTTACCATCGATAACTGCTTTTGTGCCTTCAGGCAGCACACGTGGGATGTTTTCCCAGAAACCACCACCAGTGATATGAGAAATCGCATGGATGTCGTGTTTCTCAATCATCTTAAGTGCTGATTTGATGTAAATCTTAGTTGGTTCTAGTAGGTGCTCACCGATAGTGCGACCTGCTAGTTCTTCGTTCTTATCTGCACCTGATACTTCTAGGATTTTACGGATAAGGGAGTAACCGTTTGAGTGTGGGCCGCTTGAGCCAACAGCGATAAGTGCATCACCAGCAGCGACTTTCGTGCCGTCAATCACGTCTTCTTTTTCTACTACGCCAACACAGAAACCAGCTACGTCGTAGTCTTCGCCTTCATACATGCCAGGCATCTCGGCAGTTTCGCCACCAATTAGGGCGCAACCTGCTTGAATACAGCCTTCCGCGATACCTGAAACAACATCCGCTGCGGTATCAACGTCTAGCTTGCCTGTTGCGTAATAATCTAGGAAGAACAGTGGCTCTGCGCCTTGCACGATAAGATCATTTACACACATCGCAACAAGGTCGATGCCGATAGTGTCGTGCTTGTTCATATCCAGTGCTAGGCGAAGCTTAGTACCTACGCCATCAGTACCAGAAACCAGTACAGGTTGTTTGTATTTGGTTGGCAATTCGCATAGCGCGCCAAAACCACCGATACCACCCATAACTTCAGGGCGACGAGTACGTTTTACCGCACCCTTAATACGATCCACAAGCGCGTTGCCTGCATCAATATCTACACCAGCGTCTTTATAGCTAAGAGAAGAGTTGTTACCACTCACAGGGAAGTCCTCGGTATTAAGTTGGATATGAAAACGGCGCTATTCTAACAGTGCTTAAACATAGATAGCAAACGTTTGCGTCTGTTTTTTTCTTTAGTGATTTATCCTGATATCCCTGTAAAAATCATGTATAATCTGAAGGTTTGTTTAAATATTGCCAACTATAGCCGGAGATGGACATGAAAGTTGTTGAAGTAAAGCACCCTCTAGTAAAACATAAAATTGGTCTAATGAGAGAAGGTGACATCAGCACAAAACGTTTTCGTGAGTTAGCGACTGAGGTCGGTAGCCTACTTACTTACGAAGCAACGTCAGACTTTGAAACAGAAAAAGTGACCATTGATGGTTGGAACGGTCCGGTAGAAGTAGACCAAATTAAAGGTAAAAAAGTAACCGTAGTACCAATCCTACGTGCAGGTCTAGGCATGATGGACGGTGTTCTTGAGCACATGCCAAGCGCACGTATCAGTGTTGTTGGTATTTACCGTGATGAAGAAACACTTGAGCCAGTTCCTTACTTCAACAAGCTTGCTTCTAACATCGATGAGCGTATTGCGCTTGTTGTTGACCCAATGCTTGCAACGGGTGGTTCTATGATTGCTACGATTGATCTTCTAAAAGAGAAAGGTTGTAACCAAATCAAAGTGTTAGTACTTGTTGCTGCACCAGAAGGTATTGAAGCGCTAGAAAAAGCACACCCAGATGTGGAGCTATACACTGCGGCAATCGATGAGAAGCTAAATGACAAAGGCTACATCGTACCGGGTCTAGGTGATGCAGGTGATAAGATCTTCGGTACTAAGTAATTCTTTAATGTATTACTACGACTGAACAGAAAAAACAAAGGCTTGGTGAAAACCAAGCCTTTTTTATATCTATAATACGAGAAGAATAAAATGCGCCCTCAGTAAAGCAGCGCAGACGCACTATTTCGCGTTCTCTTCTTCCATTTGTGCGTTATCTACAACGTGGTTTTCACCTAAATCGTTTGGTAGCACAAGGTTAAGAATAATTGCCACGATACCGCATAGGCTCACACCTTGTAGGCTGAACTCGCCAATACCGAAAGCCATACCGCCAATACCAAATACAAGTGTTACGGCAACGATCACTAGGTTACGAGACTTATGTAAATCAACGTTATTCTTGATCAGTGTATTAAGGCCTACCGTGGCGATAGAGCCGAACAGCAGAATCATGATACCGCCCATGACAGGTACTGGAATCGTTTGAAGAACCGCGCCTAGCTTACCTACCAATGCAAGTACGATTGCAGTGATCGCAGCCCAAGTCATGATCACAGGGTTAAATGCTTTGGTTAGCATTACCGCTCCTGTAACTTCACTGTAAGTGGTGTTTGGTGGAGCACCCACCATCGAGGCTGCGATAGTTGCCACCCCGTCACCTGCGATTGTGCGATGAAGGCCAGGTTTTTTCAGGTAGTTTTTACCTGTAACGTTTGAGATAGCAAGCATGTCACCTACGTGCTCTACCGCAGGTGCGATAGCGACAGGAATCATGAACAAGATTGCGTTTATGTTGAACTCTGGCGCGGTGAAGTTTGGCATAGCTAGCCAAGCCGCTTGTGTTACAGGAGTGAAATCAACCACCCCGTAGAATAGAGAAACAGAGTAACCAGCAAGAATACCACCAACAATAGGAACGAGCTTCAAGAAGCCTTTTGCAAACACGCTTAGTACAATGGTTGTGAGCAGTGAGACCGCCGAGATGATGATCGCAGCATCACCATTAACAAGCTGTGCAGCACCATCACCGGTTTTACCTACCGCCATGTTCACTGCTGTTGGAGCAAGGCCAAGACCAATCACCATGATCACAGGACCAACGACAACAGGCGGGAGAATTTTATGGATAAATCCAACACCACGCACTTTGATCATCGCCCCTAGAGCCACATAAACCAGGCCCGCTGCCATTAAGCCGCCCATCGTTGCGCCGATACCCCAAGTTTGGATACCGAACATAATAGGAGCAATAAACGCAAAAGAAGAGGCAAGGAAGATGGGAACAGAACGTTTAGTCATTAATTGGAAGAGGAGAGTACCGACACCGGCACCAAAGAGGGCGACATTTGGATCAAGGCCAGTTAGCAGCGGCACAAGCACCAAAGCACCAAAAGCGACAAAGAGCATTTGAGCGCCTTGTAACGCGTTTTTCATAATAATTCCCTATTTTCAAGATACGCAGACAAATCCGGCGAATACTATCATCCTGCAATCGTTTGCAACGTTGCATGGATCAAACTTTCGATTGAATCTTTCCCATAAATAGCATTTTTGAGAGTTAGTTGCTTGCAAATTGGTCTCTTTTACGAGTCTTGCGTGACGAAGAAAAATGAACTGTCTAACTCGTTGAGATAGCTGGATAAGCAATGAGTTTATTATGAAAAACAACATTAGAGTGCTCGTTGAGACCCGAGTTAACAAAGCTGGTCATAATACAGACAATTTACTCAGTACTTACCTTGCTCAAGATTTGATAGTTGCTTATTATTCGGGTTCTTGTTCAGAGGATTATAAAAACTATGCGCTATTTAGCTCTCTTACTGATAGGTTGGTTGTCCCTACCAGTATATGCATTAACTCAGGTGGATATCTATCGTGCCGAAGTGGTTATCGACAGTGAGCAGAACGACGGTGAGTCTCTGGCTCGTCAACAAGGTATGCAGGATGTGATTGTTCGAGCGACCGGTTCTCAATCCTCTTTAAGCAATCCAGTGATTAAAAAGGCACTTGGTTCAAGTGCGCGTTACATTTCCCAACTGAGTTATGGGCAGGTTGATGGAAAAGCGAGCTTAAAAATGTTGTTTAACAGCGACCAAATCAGCTCGCTTTTAACACAAGCACAATTGCCATCTTGGTCGCCAAATCGCGCCAATATTTTGGTTTGGATGGTGGAAGAGCAGGGCTACGATCGTAATATTGCTTGGGAGCATTCCGACTCTTCAAACGTTGTAGCACTTCGCAGTGCTGCGAAATCGAGAGGCTTGCCGATCACGATCCCGGTTGGTGATTTTGATGATGTAACTGGTGTGAATGTTTCTGATCTTTGGGGCGGCTTTATTGAGCCTATTGGCCAAGCCAGCCAGCGATACCCAGCGGATGCTGTTTTAGTTGTGCGCGCTCAAGGTGAACAAATTCGCTGGACGTTATACGATCAATCACCAATGAGAATTGTTGAAGCACAGCGCTCTCCGCGTAACGGTTCCGCATCAGGCGCCAATGCCATTGCTGAGATGGTTGATGGCATCGCTGACTACTACGCGAGTAAGAGCGCAGTGGTAGTATCTGGAAAATCTTCAAAAGCGTTGGCGGTGAAAGTCCTTAATGTAACGTCTGCCACGGACTTCTTCCGTTTAGAGAATGCGTTAAAACAACTTAATTCGGTTGCGGGTACGGAAATTAAGCGTGTCCAAGGTGATGAGCTGACGCTCAACATCCATCTTTTGGCATCTCAACAAGCTTTTGAGAAAGAAGCTTCTTCTATTTCTCAATTAATGGTTTTTGAAGATCCTTTAGGTGAAGTTGATGCCCCAGCTTTAACTCAAGAAGCAGAGCCAATTGCTCCGATGAATGAAGCGAAAGATACAGCTATGGTAGAAAAAGTGCAGTCTGAAGTGCATGCGGATATCGCAGCGGAAGCAAAGGACGAAACGCAACCAATTCAGCCGATGATTGTGAAGCCTGTCCGAGAACAGTATGACTTGATCTACGAGTGGCGCTCGGCATCGTAATCGCATTGATAGCTTTCCAGGCGTAAAGCGCAAGGATCAAACACCAATGTGGTAAGCGTAAAAAAGAGTCGCAATAGCGACTCTTTTTGTTTTCTAAATTCGTATTCGAACCAATGCTCAGTGATTGATTGCGATTGGCGTTATTTATTGAATTTCGCTTTTTCTTCTTTTTCTACTTGAGAGAGGCGCTTCAACTTAAGACCTAGCTCTTTGCCTCTCGCTCTAGCAAACAAAATATTGCCAGCGAAACCGAGTGAAGTCAGGAGCAACTCTACTGCCGCAAGCCAACGTTCTCCGCCATCCACATAAAGAATGGTCAGCGCATGCAAGAAATACAGCATAAGAACAAAGTTAGCCCAAGCATGAGTGTAAGGCTTGCCGGCCAAAATACCAGGCAACGGAAGTAATAGCGGAATACACCAAGCAATAGCAAGTGTTGTGCTGCTGAGGTGAGGGTGAGGGGACAACGCAAGCTGCCAAATAGCGACCCAGGCCAATAAGGCTAAGTTGCCAAATAAAGCCAGGTAACGATAGGTTTTAGCCTGTGTACCGAGTGGTGTTTGGTCTAAAGAGTCAGACATCGATTAACTATCCTTGATTTTACTAACAGACTTTTAGTTTTAACGCTGCAGTTGCCAGCCTTTTGCCTAATTGTTGTGCCAGACGAATCTCTTCACTGCTGAGGGTTGCCTCATGGCCTACACTGCTGGCGCCATACGGAGTGCCTCCGGACTGCGTAGTGTGTAGCTCTGGTTCGGCATAAGGAATGCCCAAAACCATCATCCCGTGATGCAACAAAGGGGTCATCATGCTTTGTAACGTTGTTTCTTGACCGCCATGCATCGAAGAGGAAGAGGTAAAGACACAAGCTGGCTTATCGATTAAGTCACCACTGACCCATAAAGATGTAGTCTGATCCCAGAAGTGCTTTAAAGGCGCAGCCATGTTGCCAAACCAGACGGGACTGCCAAACGCTAGACCGTCGCACGTTTTCAGTTCCTCTAGAGTAACAATTGGATCAGAAGGGGAGTGTGAGTGAGGTGACAATTCTTCAACTGTACGCAAAATTGCTTGGCATTGAGGAGTCGATTCGACTCCTCTTGCTATCTGTCTTGCCAGTTGTTTTGTCGAGCCGTGACGGCTGAAATACAAAATAAGGATCTGGCAATCCATTTATAGAATATCCAACACTTGCTCTGGTGGTCGACCAATTTTCGCTTTGCCGTTGGCAACTACCACCGGACGCTCAAATAATTTTGGATTTTTCGCCATTGCTTCGAACAATTGCTCATCGCTAACAGAGTCTTCGCCTAGGCCAAGTTCTTTGTATTCGCTTTCTTTGGTGCGCATCATTTCACGTACAGATGAAAAGCCAAGTTGTGCGTACAGCGCTTTTAGCTCATCTACGTTAAGTGGTGTGTCTAGGTATTTGACGACTTCCGGTGTAACACCATTTTGCTCAAGCAGTTCAAGTGTTTGACGGCTCTTTGAGCAACGAGGGTTGTGATAAATCACGACTGACATGGTTTTCTCCATTTCGTTATTGTAATGCCATGAATCGATCTCTTTGGATCATAAGTTGGTCAATACGGGCATCGTATCGAGCTTGCTCTAAGCTGCCCAACTTGGCCATTTTACTTGCTTCACTATAATATTGAATCGCTTTATTCCAGTTTGCTCGCAACGCCAAAATTTCCGCTCGCGCAGCCAACTCTTCATCACTACGTCCTAGCGCGTGGTAGCTCTTCGATATTAGGTGCCAGCCATTTGTATCTTCAGGATAATCATGAGTGTATCTTTGAAGAACTCGCGTGGCTTGATCGTTTTTATTGTCCTCAAGTAGCGCATTGGCATAGTTAATGGTCAATACTTTATTTTGAGGGTTCCGAGATAACGCTTTACGGAGCATATCGGTTGCTTTTTCTGGCTGCTTCTTCTCGATATATAAATCCGTCATAGCATCCAGGTAGAACGGGTTACTTGGGTCCTGCTCCAGCAACTTTTTCAAAATAGGTTCCGCTTGAGACAAGCGTTTGCTGTCTAAATGTACGAGTGCTCGCCCATAGTCAAAAGCAGGTGTGATGTCCGCAGAGGCTTTCTTTTGAGTTCGCTCAAACCAGCCCAAAGCAGCTTGTCCATCAATGCCAGCGTAACGAGCCACAATGCGCGCACGCGCTAGGTGATAGTCTATCGAAGGCACAACTCGCATTGGTGGATAGGTCCTTGCTCGTGCACGGCTATCAGTAATTCGATCTTCAGGTAGTGGGTGAGTCAGTAGCATTGGCGGCGGTTTACTCGCATAACGATATTCATCTGCAAGACGGCCAAAAAAACGTGGCATTGCTTGAACATCAAAACCAGCTTTTGCCAGTGTTGAAATACCAAAGCGATCCGCTTCTTTTTCATTCGCGCGAGTGTAGTTGATTTGGCTTTGCATGTTACCTGCGGTTGCCGCCGTAATTGCAGCCATCCCCGCTTCTGGTGAGGCAATCGAAAGCAGTAATGCGCCAGCGAGTGCAGCTAATGTGGCCGGAGAGCGACGTGCTTGCTCTTCCATGCTGCGCGCAAGGTGGCGTTGTGTGACGTGCGCAATCTCGTGAGCAACAACAGAGGCTAACTCGCTTTCTGAACGTGCATGAAGAAACAACCCAGAGTGCAACGCTACGTAACCACCAAAAAACGCGAACGCGTTAATATTGCGGTCGCGAATCATAAAGAAGTGAAACGGCGTTTTTACATCGTTCGCATTTGCTACTAATCTGTGCCCGAGAGCGTCAATATACTCATTGATAACAGGATCATTAACGATAGGTTTACTGGCTCTGAGCATACGCATATAGGCGTCGCCGTAAATCAACTCTTGGTCTATTGAGAGCGTGCCACCAGCAGCCGTGCCAATGTCTGGCAAGTCAATGCTATTGGCATAAGTTGTCGGCGAACTGATTGCAGCAGCAAGACATAAGCAAACTAGCGAGCGAGTGCGTTTTAACATACGTTTAAAAGGTTCTCCAAAATACATAAGCATGTGGTTAGAGGCTGAGAACCTCTCAACAGCGCCACATGCGTTTTGGTTATCCGCGAGGATATAAGCTAGCAATAAGACCGGAAATAAATGAATTGGTTTCGTAAATTATTTTATATCCGAGTCATTTCAGCATGTGGTTAAATCATGTCAGAAGTGCTAGCACCAGCTCAAAAAGCCGTTACAATACAACCCTATCATAAGTGCAGAGCAATACAATGGAATCCATGTTACTTGATTTGCGTGAACAACGTTGCCCTATGGCACTGTTACTTGCAAAGCGTCACGCTGCTGAAGTCTTTCAAGGAGAAACGCAGCAGTATCATCAACTTGTTATTCAAGTGGTGGATAACAGCTCTAAACGAGACATTGTGAACTATCTCAGTGCCCAAGGGTACTCAGTTGATTGCCAATCTACATCAGAGCACTACACATTGACTGTATTCAATAAGGAATCCGCATAAGATGTTTGAAATGGTTAGTCGTTGGTATAAACGACGTTTCTCAGACCCTCATGCAGTAAGTCTCGTCGCGATCTTGCTGTTTGGTTTTATCACCATTTACTTCTTTGGGCATTTGATTGCGCCATTGCTTGTCGCGATCGTTTTGGCTTATTTACTTGAATGGCCAGTCGTAAAAATGTGTCGCATGGGCGTGCCGCGCACTTTGTCGGTCATCATCGTGATCTTAATGTTCGTCGGATTGATGTTGATCGCTTTGTTTGGTTTGGTTCCGACGATTTGGACTCAGGTCGGTAATCTAATTAACGATATTCCAAACATGTACAACGGGTTACAAAAGTTTATTGTCACGCTACCAGAACGTCATCCTGAGTTAGCAAACTTAGAAATTGTAGAAACCGTGGTGACAAATGCCAAAAACCAAGCGTTGGGACTTGGTGAGAGTGTAGTAAAAGGCTCACTTGCGTCATTAGTCAGTATTGCGACGCTAGCGGTATACCTGATTTTAGTGCCACTACTTATCTTCTTCTTACTGAAAGACAAAGAAGAGATGCTAAGAATCGCGAGTGGTGTTTTGCCGAAAAACCGTAAACTCGCGAATAAAGTTTGGCATGAAATGAACGAGCAGATCTCTAATTACATTCGCGGTAAAGTGCTCGAGATTTTAATCGTGGGTGGCGTGAGCTACGTGACTTTTGCCATTTTAGATCTTCGCTATTCGGCGCTGCTTGCCGTAGCTGTCGGTCTATCTGTGTTAATTCCTTATATCGGCGCGGCAGCTGTAACTGTGCCTGTCGCCATCGTTGGTCTGTTCCAATGGGGTCTTGCGCCTCCGTTTTATTGGTTGCTGCTTGCTTACGGTATTATCCAAGCGCTGGATGGTAATGTGTTGGTTCCTGTTCTGTTTTCCGAGGCGGTAAATCTACACCCAGTTGCCATCATTGTGGCAGTGTTAGTCTTCGGTGGCTTGTGGGGTTTTTGGGGCGTATTCTTCGCCATTCCGTTGGCGACACTAGTTAAAGCCGTATGGCATGCCTTACCAAGTACGGAAGAAAACGAACCAGTCGAACAAGAGTAGGCGTTACCAAAGTACAATGCTCAAAAGAAAGCCCAGCAGTTTGCTGGGCTTTTTGTTATTTGAGAACGGATCGCGCTTATGCGTTTTCGTTCAGGTAATTTAATACGACTTCGTGGTGATCTTTGGTTTTGAACTTGTTGAACACGTGTTCAATTACGCCTTCTTCATTGATCAGGAAGCTAATGCGGTGAAGACCATCGTATACTTTACCCATGAATTTCTTTTCGCCCCAAACGCCAAATTGGTCTGCAATGGCATGATCTTCGTCAGAAAGTAGGGTGAAGTTTAAATCATCACGCTCGATGAATTTGCCTAGGCGTTTTACAGGGTCGATGCTTACGCCAAGTACCACCACGTTGTGTGCATCGAGTTCAGCTTTGATGTCACGAAGACCTTTTGCTTGTGTAGTACAACCCGGAGTCATCGCCTTAGGGTAAAAATAGAAAAGTACTTTCTTGCCTTTAAAGTCTTCAAGAGAAACGGTATTTCCGTCTTGGTCGAGCAAAGAGAAGGCTGGCGCTGGCGAGCCTGCTGTCAGCGTATTCATGGTGATTTCCTTTACTTTATAGTGTGTTTTTAATGAAATTCAGAGAACCTTGTACGTTGAGCGACTGACAAAGTTCATCGAAATCTTCTTGTAATTGCATTAAGTTACAATCCGCACTTACTGATGCGGTAATCGCAATGTGGAATTGGTCGGCATCAAGTTGAATTTTCGACTTACTGATAGTTTGGGCGCTAAGAGAGTCCAAACCAATCTGTTGATCCGCGAAGAACTTAGTAAACTTTTCAGTCAGACCTGGGCGGTCTTCAGACTCAATAAACACTTCCATTGTGTAGCTGTTGTCGAGCAATTCGTGCGCCGACGTACGCTTCATAATCGTAATCAGATCATGCTCTTGGCCAAGTAGGGGCAATTGCGTTTCTACTCGAGTCACACTGCTGGCGTTCCCAGTTAGGAGCATGATTAGCGTAAATTCACTTCCAAAGATAGCGATACGGCTATCGACTATGTTACAACCGGCTTGAGTAACGAGGTGTACGACTTGGTTACAAATGCCTGGACGGTCCGTTCCAACTGCTGTAAGTACCAGATGTTGCTTCATAAATGAGCTTCTTGTCCTTTCTTCAATAGAGAGATGTTAGCACAGATATTGCGGAGAAATATCGAGTCAGTTCTTTTTTTAGTTTACAAAAAAGCAGGTTGGCTCTCGAGGTGAACGATCGAAGGCAAGCAGTAAACGAGGGAGTTGAGGGAATAAAACGTTTGCATGATGTGCTTGCGTGTTGTTTGGTCTTTTTATTCACTCAGGTCTGACTTAGTGAGCACGACCCAAGAGTATATTTTCCTGGCTTGTGCACTTCAGTATTTTCCAAATCACTGATAGATTCTAAAGTCACTCGAAAGCCCAATACGATTATCAATATTGCCGCTAATCAAACCAAATAGAGCAATTAAGTTGCTAGACCTCTAACAACTGATAATTATTCATTCATTTGTACTTTGTAAGCGAGTTTACGCTCTTGTGTTTTTCAATCGCATTACAGTACCATGCAGAAAGAGTTAAATGAGGGAGATAAACATGTTTTCAGGAAGTATCGTAGCGCTGATTACGCCATTCAAAGCAGATGGCGAAGTAGACTTTGACAGTCTGCAAAAGCTAGTAGAGTACCACGTTGAAGCGGGTACAGACGGTATTGTGGCAGTAGGCACAACAGGTGAGTCAGCGACACTGACCATTGAAGAGCATGTAAAGGTCGTTAATAAAACTGTTGAGTTTGCCGACGGTCGCATCCCTGTGATTGCTGGCACGGGTGCAAATGCAACCCACGAGGCAGTAACATTTAGCAAATTACTGGCTGATTCTGGTATTGCTGGCTTCCTGAGTGTGACACCGTATTACAACAAACCAACTCAAGAAGGTTTGTTCTTGCACTACAAGGCAATTGCTGAAGCGAGTGATGTGCCTCTAATTTTATACAACGTACCAGGCCGTACTGCTGTTGATATGCAGCCAGAAACAGTGGCACGCTTGTCAAAGCTTGATAATATCGTGGCTTTAAAAGATGCAACGGGCGATTTGGACCGAATTGCAATTCACCGTGAACTTTGTGGCGAAGATTTTATCTTACTAAGTGGCGATGATGCGACGGGTCTCGATTTTGTGAAACTTGGCGGCAATGGTGTTATCTCGGTAACAAACAATATTGCAGCTAAAGACATGGCAGACATGTTCCATTTGGCAAGTGAAGGTAAGTATGAAGAAGCAGAAGCGATTAACCAACGCTTGATGACTCTACACAAAAACCTTTTCATTGAAGCAAGCCCTATCCCAGTAAAATGGGCAGCGCAAAAGCTTGGTTTGATTGAAGAAGGTGGTTTGCGTCTTCCTTTAACCACACTTTCTGAAAAATCGCAGCCGATCGTTGAACAGGCGTTAACCGACGCCGGTATTTATTAAAATTGAGCTATTAAGATTGAGTTACTAGGATTGAAGTTCATACTGGGGGCCAAAGCGCCCTCGGTGTTTTAGGAGTATAGATGAAGCTTTCAAGCCAGTTAGTGTTAAGTTCATTAGCTGTATTCGTATTGACTGCCTGTTCAGGTGGTGCCAATCAACGTCGTCAAGCAAAAGATGACTTCGAGTATTTGAACTCCCCCAATTTGGGTGAGTGGAATGTCCCACAAGGCGCACAGCCACAGTTTTACCCGAACTATGAGATCCCTCAGGGTAACTACGCTGGTGGTGTAGGTAAAGATGTCGACATTCGTCCACCTCAACAAGTCCTAGAGCTTATTCCTGGTGCACGTCTGGACCGCAGTAGTGATGGTGAAGTGACACTTTGGCTACTTCGTAAAGATGAACTAGACAAGGTTTGGCAAACCGTACAAAACATGGTTGCGGCCAACGAGATTCCGGTTGAAAGCCAAACAGATTCTCGTATCGAGACGGGTTGGGTGACGTGGGATTCGCCAGACGAAGAGCTGGAAATTGGTAGCCGATATGAGATCGTACGTGCTGAAGCTAATGGTCGACACGGCTTTAAAGTGAGTCTTATTGACTGGCGTGAAGGCAATCAAGTGAAAGAAGTAACGGCGACCAACCGTGAGCGCTACAATGTGTTCATGACTAACTTGGTAACCGCTCGCTACGATCAAGAAGTACGTGAAGAAGCACAACGTAAAGCGCAAGAGTTGGTTAAACAGATCCCAATTACAATGGGTAAAGACCGCAGCGGGCTTCCTGTGATTGTCGCGCGTGCGCAATACAACATGCTTTGGCAACGTTTGCCTAATATTCTACCTAAGATGGGCTTTAAGATTGAAGAGCGTAGCCAGTCTCAGGGCACAATCACAGCGAAATATGCGTCTCCGGATGATGAATTCTGGAACGATATCGGCGTTAAACCAGTGGAGTTAGACGCTGGTAAGTACACATTCTTACTTGGTGATTTAGGCAACCGTACGTCTATCAATATTACGGATTCCTCTGGTAAGCCAGTAGAAGAAGAGTTTTTGAAATCACTAGCGCCTGTATTGGCTGCGACGGTGAAGCAGTAACCAAAGCGAACTTAACGCGATACGTTTACACAATAATTGAAAAGGGACCTAGTGGTCCCTTTTTTGATGCTTATATTCGGTGTGTCGAGATAAAGTAGGTGTTTAACTAACGAGGCTCGTCTTTGTTGCTCTCCTCGTCAGCGGAGCGCTGTTTATCCAACGTGTTCAGCTTATCTAAATCGTTCTTACGGCTTTTATCCATCTGACCAAACTTCATTTTTGCGGTGTATTTGAGTGCGGCAATGTTACCAATGACCACGCTCAACACTACAATGATAATGACCCAAGGGTTGGTGAGTATTTCTATCATAGAGCCTCCGGCGGCGTGATATTGTGAATAAATTTGGCAACGACGTTATCCAAATTATTCAGTATGACGTCAATCCCTGCAATGTTGTCGGTCTGATTTTGCTGAATCAACTGGCTTCTGAGTACATCAAGCGTCAACTGCTCGAGGCACTGTTGCCCGACAGTGCGGTGGCTAATGTGCCAAGGCTCAATCGAAACGCCACCTAAATCTTGCTGATAAGGGAAGAAGAAGCCGAATCGACCAAGGTTGGCTTTTAACCATTGGTAGAACGCTTGCTGGTGGCCTTCAATGTACTCCCAAGGTTCCAGCTTGAGTTTGGTGTCAGTAGGCAATAAATTGCGCGCATAGACATCAAAATCACAACCCCAATGATGACGACTTCCTCCAGGCAGTGCCGACCAGCGCAAAATGGCCATCAACTTCTCTTCGTCATTTAACTCTGCTTTGTTTAAAGGGCGGGAGTTGACGTCGAGAACTGGCAACTCACCAGAAAACTTCCCGTTCCAGATCGCTTTTTGGCGGTTGAAGTCACGAAAACCACTGGCGATTTCCATTTTAAAACCTGCTTCTGTTGCCGCTTTGATCATCTTTAGCAGATCGTCAGCCACTTCAGGATGGAGTAGAAACGCTTTTTGACCCACTAAAGTGGATTGCAGATGAGAATCTGTGGTGCCGGTGAGTTGCTCTGGTGTCATGGTGTTCTCGCTGATTACTTCGCTAACAGGTGTTTCAACGTGTTCTCGTACATGTCAGTCAACTTTTCTAGATCGTCCACTTTCACGCATTCGTTCACTTTATGAATCGTAGCGTTAACAGGGCCTAACTCTACGACTTGACCACCCATTCGAGCGATAAAGCGACCATCAGACGTACCGCCAGTTGTAAGTAGCGCTGGCTTCGTATCATTGACTTCGGCCACAGCAGCTACAACCGCGTCTAGCAGTGCGCCCGTATCGGTCAGGAATGGGTCGCCGTTGAATGTCCATTTTAGTTCGTAGTCCAGCTCATGCTTGTCTAGTGTTTCGGTAACACGCTGAACAATTGCGTCATTGTTAAGCTCAGTACTAAAACGTAGGTTGAACTGAACATGGAACTCGCCAGGAATGACGTTAGACGCACCAGTGCCAGCCGATACGTTCGGGATCTGGAAGCTGGTTGGTGGGAAATAATCATTTCCTTTGTCCCACTCTGTCGTCGCGAGTTCATGAATCGCGAGTAGAGACTCGTGCACTGGGTTATTGGCTAGATGAGGATAGGCCACGTGGCCTTGTGTTCCTTTTATCGTCAAATCGCCCGTAATAGAGCCGCGACGTCCATTTTTCACCACATCGCCAACTACTTCGGTACTGGATGGTTCACCGACGATACACATGTCGATATTTTCGCCACGTGCCATCAACGTTTCTACAACACGAACGGTACCATTGATAAATGGTCCTTCTTCATCCGACGTAATTAGAAAGCCGATTGAGCCTTTGTGGTCTGGGTTTTCTGCAATGAAGCGTTCGACAGCAACGACCATAGCAGCTAGCGACCCTTTCATGTCCGCTGCACCGCGACCGTGTAGGTAACCATCAATAATAGTTGGTTCAAACGGATGTGTATCCCAGTGCTCCAGTTTGCCAGCAGGTACCACATCGGTGTGGCCAGCGAACGCAAATAGTGGCGCTTCTGAACCACGGCGAGCCCAGAAGTTCGTGGTGTCTTCAAATACCATCACTTCAATTTCAAACCCGAGTGCTTTTAAGCGCTCGATCATCAAATCCTGACAACCTGCGTCTTCCGGCGTTACAGATTGTCTACTGATCAGATCTTTAGCAAGTGCCAATACTGGACTGTCTGTCATCCTTGAGTATTCCTTTATTTAAGAGTTGAAAATGGTAGCGTATTGATCAGCTTTAAAACCGATATGAAGTTGATCATTCACTTTTAAAATTGGGCGCTTGATCATCGCCGGATTTTCTACCAAAAGAGCGATCGCGTTTTCTTCGTTAAGCGTGTCTTTCTGTTCTTGTGTCAGTTGGCGGTAGGTCGTGCCACGTTTGTTGAGCACCTGTTCCCAACCTAAAGCGCGACAAAATTCGCTTACCATAGCTACATCAACGCCTTGCTTACGGTAGTCATGGAAGTCGTAAGTAATATCCTCAGCTTCTAACCATTTTTTGGCTTTTTTGATCGTATCGCAGTTGGGAATACCAAACATGGTAATCGACATAGTGTTTCCTTTTTTCTTTGTTCTATTTTTCACTGGCGCGGTTAAGACGCACTTAAGTGATTTGGGCTGCTATAGCATCCTATCAAGAAGCAATCAAACTGACAAAATGCGGTGGAAAATATTTTCAGATAGATTGAGATAACTGATGTTACGTAACTTATTTACGATGAATGCACTATAAATCGAATAAAAAATCGTCTAAATCAAATGGAAAAGTCGAGTTATTGATCAAACGCAACATCTCGCTGAGCAAAAACGAAATAATGAATCAGCACAATTTTAGGAGGTGTCAATGGAATTGAGTCCTGTTTTTGCAAGGCGGCTATATTTGGCCTTGTTGGTGGAAAACCTAGAAAGGCCGAATGTGCCAAAGTTGATCGAAAAAACGGGGTGGCCTCGTCGTACAATTCAAGATGTACTCAAGGCGTTACCTGGGATCGGCATTGAACTCATATTCGTTCAAGATGGCCGACGTCATAATGACGGCTATTATCAACTTTCAGATTGGGGGCCTTTTGATAGCCAATGGGTTCTAGAGCGGGAGAGAGATATCGCTAGCAGTCTTGGATTTCGTGCATAAGCCAGCAATTGCTGGCTTTTTTCATATTCAGGCGTCATCCATTGCAGCGGTAAGCGGAGCCCAGCACGCTAAATGAGGTGATAAAATCTTGTGGGGAGACCATAAAAACGGTATCCGCATCGATAGCCGCTGCATTGTTTTTTAAATCATTCATCGCGCCTTGCATCATCGCGTCATTAGTCATAAAAATGTAGTTATACCAATGACCCTCGCTTCCGGTGACTTCGCCTTTGTATTCGCATCGATCAGGGTTGAACTGAGCGTCAATGCGAATATGAACATCTTGGCTTTGAGCATGAGTAAGGTGAGAAGGCATCGTGCAACCAGAGAGAAGTACGACAAAAAGTCCAAGTAACAGGCGTCTCATCAGCTATTTCCCCAATACTATGTAAGCAGCAAAGCCAATCCAGCTCAGAGCGAGCAGTATCCAAGGCAGTTTGCTTGATGCATAGTTTGGCGCATCGTTGGTGATGTTGTCTTGTTCGATAGCTTCTTCATGCTGACGTTGCTTTTCACGTTGCTGTTTTTTCTTTGCTTTATCGGCTTGACGATTGCGCTCTTTTTGCTGCTTCTTATATTGAGCGATGCCTTTTTCGATACCTTGAGCGATCAGCTTGGTTTGCTCTTTGGTTTGCCCCGGTTTCTGTGTGGATTTGGCAATTCTCATCGCTTCGGCTTGAGTTTCTTGAGAAGGCGCTGGGGTAGCTGGAGTTCTTTTTTTCATGTTTCTCATCAACGTCATTGTAAATCTTTGTTTAGTTTACCTGTGTAAGATGATGAAATGAACTTTAGTTCTCATCTTTGCTGGCTTGCAACTCTGAAATGATAGGTTAAAGTGGCGTTTTATCACATTAAGAAGAAGATGTTGTGCGCTACTCGTTTGACCAATATGACGCCCATGGATTTTTAAAAGCGCCGATTATTTTATGGTTTGGATGGATGTTTCTTGTACGTTCATGGGTTGTGTTTGCGATGGCAGGCGTAAGTCGTGATAGTGGCAGTAAGCTACTCGCTATTGTTTATCCAGACTCAAGTACGCTGTATTTGGGTTTGGCTATGGGCATTCCAAGCCTGCTTCTCATGTGGTTGATGGGGCTCCGTCACCCCGATAGAGGATGGGTAAACAGAATTACTCGCTATGGTCGAGAGATCACTTTGATCTTGTGCGGTATCCAACTGGCTCAGACCATGTATCATGTGTATCTGGAACATGGTGTATTCAACTGGGCAAACGCCCTTACCATTACCTTATTAGCTTGGTTTATGATCTATCTTCTAAATGGAAGATGGGTAAAAGACTGTTTTCATGTGCCACAATTGGAGCGCAATGAAGAGCAGCCTTCGAAGAATTAAAAACAATAACTTCCCACACCGGGGCAAAGTATAGAGGAAACCTCAATGTCACAAGCTCAAACGGCGATCGTGCCAGAAGCAGGGCCATTTGCACTGTACACTCAACTTAAAGTGAACCAAAACCGTGAAAACGTATTGGATAAGCTGAAAGCACTACCAAAGTTAGTGGAAGAGTTAAATATTACCCAGCCAGGCGCGGCGCTGACCCTTTCTATCGCATTCACAAAATCGTTTTGGCAACACCTCAATGTAGACGCGCCAGAAGAGCTTATTGATTTTACTCAACTTGGCGAAGGGGACATCGCAGCGCCTGCAACGGATGTTGATGTGCTGATTCACTGTCACTCTACTCGTCACGACTTGCACTTTTATGTTCTGCGTAAGTTTCTAGAAGAGACGGCAGAAGATGTCACCATTGTGGACGAAACGTATGGGTACCGTTACCTTGATGCTCGTGATATGACAGACTTTATTGATGGGACAGAAAACCCGAAAGGGGAGGCTCGCGCTGATGTGGCTCTAGTAAAAGCGGGCCCATTTGCTGGAGGTAGTTATGTCATGGCTCAACGCTTCGAACATAACCTTGCCGCTTGGAATCGCTTGAATGTCAAAGCGCAAGAAAAAGTGATTGGTCGTACCAAACCAGATTCTATCGAGCTAGAAGACGTTCCTGCTGCATCACACGTTGGTCGCGTTGATATTAAAGAAGAAGGAAAAGGTCTCAAGATTGTTCGTCATAGCTTGCCATACGGGACGGTAACAGGGCCTCATGGCCTGCTGTTTATCTCTTACTGTAATACACTTCATAACATTAAAGTGATGCTAGAAAGTATGTACGGCGTGACAGATGGTAAAACAGACCAAATGCTTCGTTTCACAAAAGCGGTAACTGGTGCGTACTTCTTCGCTCCTTCACAAGAAATGCTCGCAGAGCTAGCCATCAAGTAAGTTCTCAGACTTTATTTCTTAAGCCCTCCAATTGGAGGGCTTTTGTTTTCTATTTCTATTCCAATCTCTTTTCAAAAAACACTAAACTTTTCTGTTACTTGGTCGATAAGTACTCAAAGCCTTAATTTTAGGACTCTTTATTCGTGGCGATCACCGTTAATACCAATGTTGCAGCACTTGTCGCACAACGTCATTTGACCAGTGCAACTGACATGCTGAACCAATCCATGGAGCGTTTGTCTTCAGGGAAGCGTATTAACAGCGCAAAAGATGACGCGGCAGGTCTGCAAATCTCCAACCGTCTGCAATCGCAAATGCGCGGTTTGGATGTCGCGGTACGTAACGCGAACGACGGCATTTCTATAATGCAAACCGCTGAAGGGGCGATGAATGAAGTGACTAACATCATGCAACGTATGCGTGATTTGTCGCTACAGTCAGCCAATGGTTCAAACAGCAAAGCGGAACGCACTGCACTGCAAGAAGAAGTGACGGCACTTAACGATGAGCTAAACCGCATTGCCGAAACGACCTCCTTTGGTGGGCGTAAACTGCTCAATGGCAGCTTTGGTAAGTCGGCATTTCAAATCGGTGCAGCGTCAGGTGAAGCTGTGCAAGTTGAATTAAAGTCGATGCGCAGTGATGGCATTGATATGGGCGGCTTTAGTTACATTGCAAACGGACGTGCAAGCTCTGATTGGAAAGTAAAAGACGGTGCGAATGATCTTAGTATGTCATTTACGAATCGTTTTGGTGAGACGGAAACCATTCAAATTAATGCCAAAGCTGGCGATGATATCGAAGAGCTTGCGACTTATATCAATGGTCAAACTGACAAAGTCACGGCATCGGTGAATGAAGAAGGTCAGTTACAGCTATTTATGGCTGGAGAAGAAACTTCAGGCACTTTATCGTTTTCAGGTGACTTAGCGAGTGAGCTGGGGTTACAGCTAAAAGGTTACGATGCGGTTGATAACATCGACATTACGTCTGTCGGTGGTGCGCAACAAGCCGTGGCCGTCCTAGATACTGCGATGAAGTACGTTGATAGCCATCGTGCTGAGTTAGGCGCGTATCAAAACCGCTTTAATCACGCGATCAATAATCTCGATAACATCCACGAAAATTTAGCCGCTTCCAACAGTCGTATCCAAGACACTGACTACGCGAAAGAAACCACGCAAATGGTGAAGCAGCAGATCTTGCAGCAGGTCAGTACTTCTATTCTTGCACAAGCAAAACAAGCGCCAAACCTAGCATTAACCTTACTTGGCTAATGATCGACCTCGCTCGAATTTAACGCAAAACCTGCCTGTATCGACAACTCGAAAAGAAGCTTTAGCGAAAATTTGACGTTTTTTTGCTTTTTTATCTGCTTCATCACGATTCCTTCTCCAAATGAACTTTTTCCAAAAAAATCCAAAAAATTCCCTAAAGAAATCAGTTTGAGCGCCGTTAATAAAAGTAACTTTGAGAGAACTACTTGGTTTTCCGAGACGTCGGAAACCGCTATACCGGAAAATCAATTGGAGAAATCACCATGGCAGTGAATGTAAACACTAACGTATCAGCGATGACCGCTCAGCGTTACCTAAACAACGCAAACTCAGCTCAACAAACTTCTATGGAGCGTTTGTCTTCGGGTTTCAAAATCAACAGCGCAAAAGATGACGCTGCGGGTCTACAAATTTCGAACCGTTTGAACGTACAAAGCCGTGGTTTGGATGTGGCGGTTCGCAACGCGAACGACGGTATCTCAATTGCACAAACCGCTGAAGGTGCAATGAATGAGACCACTAACATTCTTCAACGTATGCGTGACTTGTCTCTACAATCAGCAAACGGCTCAAACTCGAAATCAGAGCGTGTGGCGATTCAAGAAGAAGTGACCGCGCTAAACGACGAACTAAACCGTATCGCAGAAACCACGTCTTTCGGTGGTAACAAGCTACTAAACGGCACACACGGGGCGAAATCGTTCCAAATCGGTGCGGATAACGGTGAAGCCGTGATGCTTGAGCTAAAAGACATGCGTTCAGACAACAAAATGATGGGCGGTGTGAGCTACCAAGCTGAAAGTGGTAAAGGTAAAGACTGGAACGTTGCTGAAGGTAAGAACGACCTAAAAATCAACCTAACGGACAGCTACGGTCAAGAGCAAGAAATCAACATCAGCGCAAAAGCAGGTGACGATATCGAAGAGCTTGCGACTTACATTAACGGTCAAACTGACCTAGTGAAAGCATCAGTAGACCAAGACGGTAAACTGCAAATCTTTGCTGGCAACAACAAAGTCGAAGGCGAAGTCGAGTTTTCAGGCGGCCTATCTGGCGAGCTAGGTTTGGGCGAAGGTAAAAAAGTGACGGTAGATACTATCGACGTAACCTCAGTTGGTGGCGCACAGGAATCTGTGGCTATCATCGATGCGGCACTGAAATACGTAGACAGCCACCGCGCAGAACTGGGTGCATTCCAGAACCGTTTCAACCATGCAATCAGCAACTTGGACAACATTAACGAGAATGTGAACGCGTCGAAGAGCCGTATCAAAGATACTGACTTCGCGAAAGAAACGACTCAAATGACCAAGTCACAAATTCTATCGCAAGCGTCAAGCTCAATCCTTGCGCAAGCGAAACAAGCGCCAAACTCAGCGCTAAGTCTGCTAGGTTAATTTCAAACCTAAGACGAGAACCTCATTGGCTCGTGGTGAGAGATGAGCGAGTAAACCCAGCTTCGGCTGGGTTTTTTTCTGTCTTTTGGAGACTCAGGATTTCTGCGAATCACGACATTAGAGCTTCATCACATTTCAGTAAGCCAAAGAAAATAATCGCAAAAAATTGAAAATTTCTTCTAAAGGATATTCATCGGTCGCCGTTAAAGGGACTGAGAGAAATGAGATGTACCTAAGTGAGGTGAGAGACACGACGGTACATTCACTAAAGCCTTAAGGAGATCAATTATGGCGATTAACGTTAATACTAACGTTTCTGCGATGACTGCACAGCGTTACCTAAACCAGGCAGCTGACGGTCAACAAAAATCAATGGAGCGTTTGTCTTCGGGTTATAAAATCAATAGCGCGAAAGACGATGCTGCAGGTCTACAGATTTCAAACCGCTTGAATGCACAAAGCCGTGGCCTAGACATGGCGGTGAAAAACGCAAACGACGGTATTTCTATTGCACAGGTTGCTGAAGGTGCAATGAATGAATCTACCAACATCCTACAACGTATGCGTGACCTATCGCTTCAATCTGCGAACGGTTCTAACTCAAAAGCAGAACGTGTTGCGATCCAAGAAGAAGTAACAGCGCTAAATGACGAGCTAAACCGTATTGCTGAAACTACCTCTTTCGGTGGTAACAAGTTGCTGAACGGTACATACGGTACGCAATCTTTCCAAATCGGTGCAGACTCAGGTGAAGCAGTGATGCTGTCTATGGGTAGCTTGCGCTCAGACACTTCTGCAATGGGTGGCAAGAGCTACGCAGCAGAAGAGGGTAAAGATGCATCTTGGACTGTTGGTGAGAAAACTGAGTTCAAAATGAGCTACACCAACAAACAAGGTGAAGAGAAAGAGCTATCGATCAGCGCAAAACAAGGCGACGACATTGAGCAGCTAGCAACGTACATCAACGGTCAAAACGATGATGTAAAAGCGTCTGTTGGTGAAGATGGCAAGCTACAAGTATTTGCTTCTTCTCAAAAAGTTCAAGGTGATGTTGAGTTCTCTGGCAACCTAGCGGACGAGATCGGCTTTGGCGGTCCGAAAGACGTAACAGTGAAAGACATCGACGTAACAACAGTAGCAGGCTCTCAAGAAGCTGTGGCTGTTATCGACGGTGCCCTGAAGTCAGTAGACAGCCAACGTGCGTCACTTGGTGCTTTCCAAAACCGCTTCAACCACGCAATCAGCAACCTAGACAACATTAACGAGAACGTTAATGCGTCTAACAGCCGTATTAAAGATACTGATTACGCGAAAGAAACCACTGCGATGACTAAGTCGCAAATTCTTCAGCAAGCAAGTACTTCAATCCTGGCTCAAGCGAAGCAGTCTCCATCTGCAGCGCTAAGCTTGTTGGGCTAAGTGGTTGACCCAGCCTGAGGTAAACACCTTAGTGCTGGGGCACCAAAGCGATAGGTTCTATCGTTAGCCCATAAGGTGGAAGGGAGATTGTAATGGATATATCCTCCTACGCATCGAACATCCAGCCTTACGGCACGCCAAGTGGCACAAAGTTTGCAAATAAAAATGGCAATGATATAGGCACGTCTAGCCCAGCAAATTCAAATGGTGAGGTTTCGCAGCAAAAAGCGAAAGACACCGAATACGACTTCTCTGTTCAAGCAGCGATCGAGATGGCAGAAAGCCGTCAAGAGCTGAACAAAGAAGAACGTGAAAAATTGGTCGCGCAAATGAATGAGTTTGTGATGTCCATAAACAAAGGAGTCGCGTTTCGAGTGGATGAGGAATCCGGGAGAGATGTGGTGACGATTTACGAAGCCAAAACGGGCGACGTGATTCGTCAAATTCCTGATGAAGAAATGCTAGTGGTATTGCGTCGCCTAGCTGAGCACACAGCCAACAGCGGGTTGTTGACTGAAAAAGTGTAAGTCGTTTTTAGAGGTGATTTGATGAGTTTAGGCCCTTTGGGGATGTCTGGCGGCATGGATATCAATTCCATGGTCAGCAAAATTGTGGATGCCGAACGCGTACCAAAGCAGCAACGCATTGACAACGAGCGCACGACAATTAATGCCAGTATCAGTGCCTACGGGCGACTCAGAGAATCACTGGATACGATGAAAAATCTCATGGCGAACTTTCGTCAAGAGAAAGCGTTTGCCGTTCGTACTGTTGAAACGACAGACGACAATATCGTATCTGCTACTGCAACTACAGATGCTATCGCTGGCAAATATGCTATCGATGTGTTGCAGCTTGCCCAGAGCCACAAAGTCGCTTCTGACGTACTGCCAGAAGACGCAAAGTTTGGCCCTGGTAAGCTGCAGATTTCGCTTGGTGATGACACCTTCAACGTGAACGTTCGTTCGAGCTCCAAGCTCGCAGATGTCGTACGCGGCATCAATGGCTCAAAAGACAACCCCGGTGTTCGAGCATCTCTCATTAACGACGTTGAAGGACCACGCCTTATCCTTGCCTCAAATCTCTCTGGTAAGGATCATCAAATCAGAGTCAGTGTGGAGGCCGACAAAGGCAACCCTCTAAAGTATTTCGAATATCAAACACTTGAAGACCGTGTTAATGCGCTTGAAGAAGCTCGTTCAGCGGCGGAAGAAGTGTTAGGTCCTCTTCAATTCCCAGAGCAACCAGTAGAACTGGATGCAAACGGCAATCCTCTACCTCCAGAAGAGCAAAAAGCGGCAGAAAATGGACAAGATGATGGCTCCCAAGAGCCAATCTCTGCTGCGGGTGCAGAAGCCGCTAAAGCTGGGCAGGAAGCGATTGATGAAGCCAACCGACGCGCAAGTTTGCGCCCTGAAGACCGAATTCCAGGGTGGACAGAAACTGCGTCAGGCACTTTGCTGGATTCTTATGAAGAGCCAGAGCTCGAACTCGACGAGAAAGCAATAGAGAAGGCACCAGATGTACCGGGTTGGAGTAATGCGGCATCAGGCACATTAACCGACTCTTACGTTACGACGAAAGAGGCCAAGCAGCTTCTTGAGCAAGAAAAAGCTGAAATTGAGCAAAAAATTGCGAGTGAAAAACAAGCGCTAGACGCAAAAGTTGAACGTGGTGAATTGACCGAAGAGCAAGCGAAACAAATTCATCGCGCTAAGCTGGATCCTCAAGAGCGTGAACGTTTAGAAAAAATTGATGAAGCAGAAGCGAAAATCGCAAAAGCGCAATCTGCTTTTGAAGAATACCTTGGTATGACAGAGGTACAAGCAGGGCAAGATTCAGAAGTTCTGCTTGATGGAGTAGCAAAGCTATCTAGTCACAACAATGTGATTGAAGATGCCATAGAAGGTGTTGATTTAACACTTAAAGGCAAATCAGAACCGAACAAGCCACCTGCTGAAATTGGCGTCGAATACGATCGTCAGAGTGTGCGTAACGACATCGAAAACTTTGTGGCTGCGTATAACTCGTTTTATCAAACGTCTCAAGCGTTGGCGAGTGTGGATCCGGTCACTGGTCAAAAAGGACCGTTGTCGGGTGACAGTACCGTACGCAGCGCAGACTCACGATTAAAATCGGTATTTTCCACTCAAATTGATAAAGCGCCTGAAAACCTAAAGTCATTAACTGAATTTGGCATTACTACCACGCGTCAAGGTACCTTAGAAATCAACTATGACATGTTGGATCGTCAGTTGAACAACAACTTCAACGAGCTAGAAAAGTTCTTCGGTGGCAACACAGGTTTTGCTAAACGAGTCGAAGACGCGATTCATGGTATTACAGGCATTACAGGCAGCATTCGTACTCGAGAAAAAAGTCTTACAGAACAAAATTATCGTTTGAGTGATGATCAAGCGGCATTAGATCGCCGCATGGAAAGCCTAGAAAAGCGCACTCACGCGAAGTTTACCGCCATGCAAGATGCGACTGGCAAAATGCAAGGTCAGTTAGGTGCCTTAATGAGTGCGTTGGGTTAATAAATGCAAAAGGAACTCATAGATATTAGTGATATAGATCAACTAATTACGCAAGAATTGGAAAAAGTCGACTTTAATACTGAAGAAATTCTTCGCTTGGTCGATATCAGGGAACGGTTATTGCAGAACCTGTTACCAATTATTCATCAAAATCCTTTGGTTAAGCAGGATGCAGAGTGGCAAGCGTTGCTTACTCGTACCAAAAGAATTGTCGAGCTGATGCAATCGGAAACGTCAAAGGTCGGAAAAGAACTTCATAAGTTTCGTTATGGCCAGCGTTCGCTTCAGCAGTACAAAAAATTTATTTAAAAGAGGATTACTATGCGCGGTTCTTTGCAAGCATACAAAAAGGTATCAGTCGACAGCCAGCTAAGCGCGGCTTCTCCGCACAAAGTCATTCAAATGCTTATGGCTGGTGCGATTGAGCGCCTTATTCAAGGTAAAGCGGCCATGCAAGCAGGCAACATTCCAGCAAAAGGTGAGCGTTTAGGTAAAGCGCTAGACATCATTATTGCGCTACGTAGCTGTCTATCGATGGATGACGGTGGTGATATTGCTTCAAACTTAGATTCACTCTATGAGTTTATGATCACGCAAATTTCAGCTGCTAACCATCAAAATGATCCTCAACTGATCGACGACGTTATCGACATTATCCGTGAGATCAAATCCGCTTGGGACCAAATCCCTACAGAGTTTCATAATCTTACAGCAGCTGAAGTCGGTATTTAATAACCAAAACAACGCGTTAAGATATTAGAGGAATATATTTGTCAATTGCGCAACGAGTTGTGTAGCAAAGTTTCTATCAAGCTCACACCTCTTTATTGCTTGGTTGCCTTATTTTTATATTCAAATAAAATAGAAGCCATTAGTAGCCCTAATGGCTTTTTTTGTTGCTGATTTTCCTATTTTGTCTATCGTAAATTGAGTGTGGTGGTTCTGCCTTCTTTTAGCACCCAATTGCGCAAATCAAGGTTTGGCCGCAACGCACCTAAAATAAAGGCAATCATTCTTACTTATGCAAGGTTTGGCAAAGCTGCTTGTAATTGATGATGACGCATCAAGTCGTTTAAATTTAAGCAATATATTGGAATTTGTTGGAGAAAATTGCGAAGCGGTCAGTTCTGATCAGCTCAGCGATGTTGATTGGTCTAGCGTATGGTCGTGCTGTATTGTTGGTAACATTCCAGCAGGTCAAGCGGCGAATACGGTTATCTCTCATTTAAACAGCGCCTACCACATCCCACTTTTAGTCATGGGCCGATTTCCGTTGCCCGTGGATGATCTTCCAAATTTTGTAGGTGAGCTAGAACTACCTCTTAATTACCCACAGCTTAGTGAGGCGTTACGCCACTGCAAAGATTTTCTGGGTCGAAAAGGGGTCAATGTCGTTGCCAGTGCACGAAAAAACACGCTTTTTCGCAGCTTAGTTGGTCAAAGCAGAGGTATTCAAGAAGTTCGTCACCTGATCGAGCAAGTCTCAGACACTGAGGCAAACGTGTTGATCTTGGGTGAATCTGGTACTGGTAAAGAAGTCGTTGCGCGTAACATTCACTATCATTCGTCCTACAGCAGTGGTGCCTTTGTGCCCATTAACTGTGGTGCAATACCGCCTGAGCTTCTAGAAAGTGAATTGTTTGGCCACGAAAAAGGCGCGTTTACTGGTGCGTTAACGGCGCGTAAAGGTCGATTTGAGCTCGCAGACGGTGGCACGATCTTTCTTGATGAGATTGGCGATATGCCGATGTCGATGCAAGTGAAGTTACTTCGCGTATTGCAAGAGCGCTGCTTCGAACGCGTGGGTGGCAATAGCACCATCAAGGTCAATGTTCGAGTTGTCGCGGCAACACACCGTAATCTAGAAAGTATGATTGAAGAAGGCACGTTCCGAGAAGACTTGTTCTATCGTTTGAACGTGTTTCCAATCGAGATGCCTGCGCTGAAAGAGCGCAAACAAGATATTCCATTGCTGCTGCAAGAATTGATGACGCGTCTGGAAGCGGAGGGTGGTCAGCCTATCTGTTTTACCCCTCGTGCGATCAATTCACTGATGGAGCACAATTGGCCGGGGAACGTGCGTGAGTTAGCCAACCTTGTTGAGCGAATGATCATTCTGTACCCAAATAGCTTGGTCGATGTAAACCACTTACCAACCAAATATCGCTACAGTGATATCCCGGAGTTCCAACCAGAAAGTAATCCGTTTATTTCGGTTGAAGAACAAGAGCGTGATGTGTTCCAAGACATCTTCTCAGAAGACTTTAGCTTTGATGATCAAGACGATCTTGACCACAGCATGAACGCTCCGCAAGCGCTGCCGCCTGAAGGTGTAAATCTGAAAGAGCTGTTGGCTGATTTAGAAGTTAATATGATCAGCCAAGCGTTAGAAGCACAAGGTGGAGTCGTGGCACGAGCCGCTGATATGTTGGGTATGCGACGCACAACGTTGGTGGAAAAAATGCGTAAGTACAACTTACAACGCTAGGCAACGTTGAGATTTAAGACGATATCTAAATCATTTGGGCTATTTAGCATCGTTTTTCTGACACCAAAAACCGTTATCTGAGGGTGTCAACTTATTGTCGATGACTTAACGTCATGATAAATATAAAAAATAGCTTGGTACGCTAATTGCTTACCAAGCTATTTTAGTTTTAGCGGCGATATTTCGACAGGCAGTAATGGATAACAACACCAACCAATCCCATTTAGATTCCGTAGAAAATCAGGTTGAGCGCTATAAGCAGGTGCTTGATGTGATGCCTGCCGGAGTGATTCTGCTCGACACGTTCGGCATAGTGCGTGAAGCAAACCCAGAGGCGCACCGAATTCTTGAGATTCCACTGGTTAATGAAAAATGGTTCAACATTATTCAGGCGGTGTTTGATCCTCGTGAGGATGATGGTCACGAAGTTTCCCTGCGGAATGGTCGTAAAGTTCGATTAGCCATTTCGGCTTCTACGACAGGTCAATTGATCCTGATTACCGATTTAACCGAAACTCGCTTACTTCAAGCTCGTGTGAGTGATTTACAACGCTTGTCGTCGTTAGGGCGTATGGTAGCGTCACTTGCTCATCAAGTAAGAACGCCGCTATCGAGCGCCATGCTATATGCATCCAATTTGGGAGCGCCAAACCTTCCACCAGCGACAAGGGATCGCTTTCAAACCAAATTAATGGATCGACTGCACGATTTGGAAAAGCAGGTTAATGATATGCTGCTTTTTGCTAAAGGTGGTGATAATAAAGTCATTAAGCCATTTACGATTGCTCAGTTGGTGGCGGAATATCAGCCGATGGTCGAAACCGCGCTAAAAAATAACGGTATTGATTACTGCCTAGAAGTGGAAGAAGAACAAACTGAGTTGCTAGGCAATGCGAATGCGATTGCATCCGCGTTGAGCAACCTTGTCATGAATGCGATTCAGATGTCTGGTAAAGAGTCGCAAGTCGATATTTTTTTCCGCCCGGTAAATGGCGAGTTGCGCATTTCAGTGCAAGACAGCGGACCGGGTGTACCTGAAGAACTACAAGCCAAAATTATGGAGCCATTTTTTACCACGCGTTCTCAAGGAACCGGGTTAGGGCTGGCTGTTGTTCAGATGGTTTGCCGTGCCCATGACGGTCGATTGGAACTTATTTCAGAGCAGGGTGATGGAGCCTGCTTTACCATGTGCATTCCGCTAGAGCGAGTGCAACCAGAAGCGCAGTAAGCAGCTTCTGGTAATAACAATTACTGGAGAATCAGAATGGCGCAAAGCAAAGTGCTGATCGTAGAAGACGATGAAGGTCTTCGTGAAGCCCTAGTGGATACTCTGGCTCTGGCAGGGTATGAGTGGTTAGAAGCTGACTGTGCGGAAGACGCACTACTAAAACTCAAATCGAATACTGTCGATATCGTCGTTTCTGACGTGCAAATGGCAGGTATGGGTGGGTTGGCTCTGCTCAAAAATATCAAGCAGAATTGGCCTAACTTACCAGTACTGTTAATGACGGCGTACGCCAACATTGAAGATGCCGTGTCGGCAATGAAAGACGGCGCGATTGACTACATGGCGAAACCATTTGCACCAGAAGTGTTGCTAAATATGGTCAGTCGATATGCACCGATCAAAAGCGATGACAATGGTGACGCGGTCGTGGCAGATGAAAAAAGTCTGCGTCTACTTGCTTTGGCCGATAAAGTGGCACGAACAGATGCGAATGTTATGGTGCTAGGTCCGAGTGGCTCAGGTAAAGAAGTGATGTCGCGTTATATTCACAACGCATCAAACCGTAAAGATGGTCCATTCGTTGCGATCAACTGTGCGGCAATTCCAGATAACATGCTGGAAGCGACACTATTTGGTTATGAGAAAGGCGCGTTCACTGGCGCTGTTCAAGCGTGTCCGGGTAAGTTTGAACAAGCGCAAGGCGGCACAATCTTGCTGGATGAAATCAGCGAAATGGACTTAAACCTGCAAGCGAAACTATTACGTGTTTTGCAAGAGCGTGAAGTGGAGCGCCTTGGCAGTCGTAAGAGCATCAAGCTGGATGTACGCGTGCTGGCGACCAGTAACCGTGATCTCAAGCAGTACGTCTCAGAAGGCAACTTCCGTGAAGATTTATACTACCGCCTGAATGTGTTCCCAATTGCGTGGCCAGCACTGAACGAACGCAAAGGCGATATTGCGCCACTTGCCAAGCATCTTGCTGAGCGTCATTGCAGCAAGATGGGGATGCCAGTGCCTCAATTTTCAGCCGTTGCGGTAGAAAAACTGCTGCAATACCCTTGGCCAGGTAACGTTCGTGAGCTGGATAACGTGGTGCAACGAGCTCTTATCTTAAGTGAGAATGGTGATATCGACGCTGAGCACATCTTACTAGAAGGGGTGGATTGGCAAGATGCCAACAGCTTGCAGCATGTGGTTCAAAATGCAGAGATGGTTGTACCTAATGTTAAGCCAGTCGCTCAACCTGAGAGTGTGAACCGTCCGGTATCTGGCGGGGAGGGCTTGGGCAGCGAGCTGCGTGACCAAGAATACGCCATTATTTTGGAAACCTTGGTGGAGTGTAACGGCCGACGCAAAGAAATGGCGGAGAAACTGGGCATAAGCCCACGAACCTTGCGCTACAAACTTGCCAAAATGCGTGATGCTGGTATAGATATCCCAAATTAATATGTGCAATCGCCATAAGACAAAAAGTGTAAGCAAACCGCTAACTAATGTCTTATGGCACGTTAATTGCTGTGTTAATAATCAGTTTTGTTAATAGTCAATCTTTTGGCTTAGAGGTGCTAATGAAAGTTGATGGTATTCAGGCAGAAATGCGCGCCATGATGGTAGAAGCAACCAATACTGCTCCTACTGCAAGTGGGGCGAAAGTTGGAGCAGATTTTAATGATCTCCTAACTAAAGCCATCAATAACGTGAACACACTTCAAAAAGCATCCGGTGACTTACAAACCCGTTTTGATCGTGGTGATGCCGATGTTTCCCTTTCTGACGTTATGATTGCTCGTAACAAGTCTAGTGTCGCTTTTGATGCGACGGTTCAAATTCGCAATAAACTCGTTGAGGCGTATAAAGACCTCATGAACATGCCAGTGTAATTTAGGTAATAAGTGTGGCAGACAAGTCTACAGATTTAACCGTCACTGAAGGCGGCTCAGATGGTGCACTGGTAGCAAGTTCCGACGTAGATGTGGAGAGTCAAAATCCAGATCTAGAGGAGCGCAGTGCGTCAAAATTTGATATGGCAGTGGGTGACCTTGATTTACTTCGTCAAGTTGTACTTGTGCTGTCAATCTCCATCTGTGTTGCATTGATCGTGATGCTGTTCTTTTGGGTCAAAGAGCCGGAGATGCGCCCGCTTGGAGCGTATGAGACCGAAGAGTTGATCCCCGTTTTGGATTATCTGGACCAGCAAAAAATCAATTACAAGCTTGATGGTAATACCATTTCTGTTGAATCGAGCGAATACAACTCGATCAAACTTGGCATGGTTCGCTCGGGCGTAAACCAAGCCACAGAGGCGGGCGATGATATTTTGCTGCAAGATATGGGCTTTGGCGTATCACAACGTTTAGAGCAAGAGCGCCTTAAACTCAGTCGAGAACGTCAGTTGGCTCAAGCGATTGAGGAAATGAAGCAAGTTCGTAAAGCGCGAGTCTTATTGGCGCTACCAAAGCACAGTGTTTTTGTGCGTCATAACCAAGAAGCATCAGCGTCCGTATTTTTGACACTGTCGACTGGTACGAACCTCAAACAGCAAGAAGTTGATTCTATCGTCGACATGGTGGCGAGTGCCGTTCCGGGAATGAAAACTTCCCGCATTACCGTCACAGATCAGCATGGTCGTTTGCTCAGTTCAGGCTCTCAAGACCCTGCTTCTGCTGCGCGACGCAAAGAGCAAGAATTAGAGCGTAGCCAGGAACAAGCGCTGCGTGAAAAAATTGATTCAGTGCTATTACCTATTTTAGGTTATGGCAACTACACGGCGCAGGTCGATATCCAAATGGATTTCAGCGCGGTTGAACAAACTCGCAAACGCTTTGATCCCAATACCCCTGCAACCCGCAGTGAGTACGCATTAGAAGATTACAATAACGGCAATATGGTAGCGGGTATTCCGGGGGCGTTAAGTAATCAGCCTCCAGCGGATGCCTCTATTCCGCAAGATGTGGCTCAGATGAAAGACGGTTCTGTCATGGGACAGGGTTCGGTGCGTAAAGAATCCACGCGTAACTTTGAGCTTGATACCACCATCAGCCATGAGCGTAAGCAGACAGGGACGGTTGCTCGTCAGACAGTTTCTGTTGCGATTAAGGACCGTCGTCAGGTCAACCCAGATACGGGAGAAGTGACCTATACCCCTATGTCCGAATCGGAAATCAATGCCATTCGCCAAGTCTTAATTGGTACGGTCGGTTTTGACCAAGGCCGTGGTGATTTGTTGAATGTACTGAGTGTGAAGTTTGCAGAGCCTGAGGCTGAACAGCTGGAAGAACCACCAATTTGGGAGCACCCTAACTTCAGTGACTGGGTTCGTTGGTTCGCAAGTGCATTGGTGATCATCGTTGTTGTGTTGGTTCTGGTTCGCCCAGCAATGAAGAAATTGCTTAACCCTACCAGTGATGACGAAGACGAAATGTACGGACCAGACGGCTTGCCGATTGGCGCGGATGGTGAAACTAGCCTGATTGGCAGCGACATTGAAAGCAGCGAACTGTTTGAGTTTGGTTCAAGTATTGATTTGCCAAACCTTCATAAAGATGAAGATGTATTGAAAGCGGTTCGCGCTCTGGTTGCGAATGAACCTGAACTTGCTGCTCAAGTAGTGAAAAACTGGATGAATGACAATGGCTAACGATATCGTACCTCAAGATGACAACGCCGCGGGAATGCCAGTTGAGCTGGATGTCTCAACCATTACTGGCGAAGAAAAAGCAGCAATTTTGCTACTGAGCCTCAATGAACAAGATGCCGCTGGCATTATTCGTCACCTAGAGCCAAAACAGGTCCAGCGTGTGGGTAGTGCGATGGCTAAGGCGAAAGATCTCAGCCAAGACAAGGTGTCAGCCGTTCACCGTGCGTTTTTGGAGGACATCCAGAAATACACCAACATCGGCATGGGCAGCGAAGACTTCATGCGTAATGCGCTGGTGGCGGCTCTTGGTGAAGACAAAGCCAACAACTTGGTTGACCAGATCCTACTTGGTACGGGTTCAAAAGGCTTGGATTCGCTGAAATGGATGGACCCACGACAAGTGGCGAGCATCATTGTCAACGAACACCCGCAGATCCAAACCATCGTCTTGTCTTATTTAGAAGCAGACCAATCCGCGGAGATTTTGTCTCAGTTCCCTGAGCGCGTGCGTTTGGATTTGATGATGCGTATTGCCAACCTTGAAGAAGTTCAGCCATCGGCACTGGCAGAGCTGAACGAAATCATGGAGAAACAGTTCGCGGGTCAAGCTGGCGCTCAAGCAGCCAAGATTGGCGGCCTGAAAGCGGCAGCGGAGATCATGAACTATCTAGACAACAACGTTGAAGGTTTGTTGATGGAACAGATTCGCGATCAAGACGAAGACATGGCGACGCAAATTCAAGACTTGATGTTTGTCTTCGAAAACTTAGTCGAAGTGGACGATCAAGGTATTCAGAAATTGCTGCGTGATGTGCCACAAGACGTGTTGCAAAAAGCACTTAAAGGTGCCGACGATTCTCTGCGTGAGAAGGTATTTAAGAACATGTCGAAACGAGCGGCTGAGATGATGCGTGATGACATCGAAGCGATGCCGCCAGTTCGCGTGGCGGATGTCGAAGCGGCACAGAAAGAAATCCTGGCGATCGCTCGTCGCATGGCCGATGCAGGCGAACTCATGTTGTCTGGCGGTGCGGACGAGTTCTTATAATCTCTATTGCTCCGCGATTATCCTATTGCGGAGCACCCTCACTTCTTAATCGAATACATAATAGGTAACCCATGGCTGGCGAAAGAAAACGTGGATTTATCCGTCCTGATGAAGATGGTTCGATGATCGAACCACAACGTTGGGGGTTGCCTGATTACGGTGAGCCCAAAGCCAAGCAAGCAAAACAAACCGCGTTTAACTATGACCCGGGTTGGGTACCGAATCTTGAAGAACCAGAAGAAGAGCAAGCACTTGAGCTAACCGAAGAGCAGATAGAGCTGATCAAGCAAGGCGCTTATCAGGAAGGTTTGTATCAAGGTCAAGAAGCCGGCTTTAAGCAAGGTTACGACAAAGGCAAAGAAGAAGGCCTGCAAGCGGGCCATGCTGAAGGGCTGGAGCTTGGAAAAGCCGAAGGCGTGACCGCAGGTCAAGAATATATTCAGCAGCAAGTTGAAACCTTTATGAACTTAGCGAACCAGTTTGCTCAGCCGTTAGAGCTAATGAATGCTCAGGTTGAAAAGCAGCTGGTGGACATGGTGCTCTGTTTAGTTAAAGAAGTCGTGCATGTCGAAGTACAAACCAACCCTCAAATTATTTTAGACACGGTTAAGCAGTCGGTTGAAGCGCTGCCAATATCAGGTCACCCTATTACCTTGCACCTGAATACAGAAGACGTTGCGATTATTCGTTCAGCCTACGGCGAAGAAGACCTTGATTGCCGCAACTGGACGTTGGTTGCTGAGCCATCACTCAATCGAGGCGACGTCCAAATTGAAGCGGGTGAGTCAAGCATTAACTACCGTATGGAAGAGCGCGTCAAAAGCGTGTTGCACAGTTTTTGTGGTGCAAACCGTCATCAAGAGGGTGAATAATCCATGCAAGCATTGGCTGACCGTTTAAGAAACTACAAAGTTGAAGGCTTAACGACGCGCCCAGTTGCCTCTGGCAAACTGGTTCGAGTGGTTGGGTTAACGTTGGAAGCGACAGGCTGTCGCGCGCCAATTGGCAGTTTATGCTTAGTGGAAACCATGTCCGGTCAGATGGAAGCCGAGGTCGTCGGTTTTTCAGGTGATAACCTATTTTTGATGCCAAGCGAGCAAATTACGGGCATTTTGCCTGGCGCTAGAGTGACGCCATTAACCAGTGACGCTGGCTTGCCTGTTGGCATGGAGTTGCTTGGTCGAGTGATTGACGGGGTTGGTAATCCGCTTGATGGACTTGGCCCGTTGTATACCGATCATCGCGCCTCTTTTAATGCTGAGCCAATCAACCCGCTGGCTCGAAAGCCAATTTCAGAGCCACTTGATGTGGGCTTGAAAGCGATTAACGGATTATTGACGGTAGGTAAAGGTCAGCGTATCGGTCTGTTTGCCGGCTCTGGTGTGGGTAAATCGGTCACGCTTGGCATGATGACGCGAGGTACAACCGCACAAGTTGTTGTGGTCGGTCTGATAGGTGAGCGTGGACGCGAAGTTAAAGAGTTTATCGAAGAGATTTTAGGTGAGGATGGACGACGTCGCTCTGTCGTGGTGGCTGCGCCTGCCGATGCTTCACCATTGATGCGTTTGAAAGGCTGTCAAACCGCCTTAACCATTGCCGAGTACTTTCGCGATCAAGGTTTGGACGTTCTGTTATTGATGGATTCCTTGACGCGTTTTGCGCAAGCACAGCGTGAAATCGCCCTTTCTGTTGGTGAGCCGCCAGCGACAAAAGGCTATCCGCCTTCTGTGTTCGCCAAGCTACCTGCTTTGGTTGAGCGTGCGGGTAACGGAAGCGCCGAACAAGGCTCAATTACGGCGTTCTTTACCGTGTTGACCGAGGGCGATGATTTACAAGACCCGATTGCGGATGCATCGCGGGCAATTCTTGATGGTCACATTGTGCTGTCCCGTGAAATGGCGGATGCAGGTCATTATCCTGCGATTGACGTCGAAAAGTCGGTTAGCCGTGTTATGCCGCAAATCACCACTGAAGAACATGTTCTGATGTCGAAAGCGGTACGTCAGGTCTTGTCGATTTGCCGCAAGAACCAAGATTTGGTCTCGATTGGGGCGTACAAGCCGGGCACCGATCCTGCTATCGATGGCGCGTTTACATTGAAGCCAAAGTTAGACGAATACTTACAGCAGAGCATGAAAGAATCGGTGCCATACGATATGTGCGTCAACATGCTTAGAAACATTTTGGGCGGGTGATAGCGCATGAACAATGCGATGGAGTTCCTACTTGAGCAGACTAAAGAGCGTGAAGATCAGGCCGTACTTGCGCTGAACAAAGCGCGTTCTGAACTTGAAGATTATTACCGTCAGGTTGAGCAAATCGAAAAGTATCGCCTTGATTATTGCCAACAGCTTATCGACCGTGGGCAGGCAGGCTTAACGGCAAGCGAATATGGGCATTTAAATCGCTTTCTCACTCAGCTAGACGAAACGTTATCTAAGCAGAAACAAGCGGAAAGTCATTTCAAAGAACAGGTAGAAAACTGTCAAGAATACTGGTTAACAGTACGCAAAGAACGTAAATCCTATGAGTGGATGATCGAAAAGCGTGAGAAAGAGAAACAGCTTGCGGAAGCCAAACGGGAACAAAAGCAAATGGACGAGTTTTCAACGTTGCTTTACAGCCGTCGAGCGAAGCCTTTTTAATGTTTAAAAGTTGATGTTGCTTCCACTTATAACACTCGTTTTGTCATTGCAGCAATGAGCTTGTTATTGGCGTAATTTTTGCAGATATCTTTGTAGATGATCATCCCAATAACCTAAATTTGCCACCGTGTGCAATTTAGCAGCGGCCTAGCGCTCGAAGCTGCTGATAATGAGAATTTCTATATGAATGTGAATTTGTCCAATGTGTCTGCGACGAGCAAGACCTCAGTGTCTGACTCTGCCGCACAAGCACCTACAGAAAATGCGGAGAACAAGGGATTTTTAGAAACCTTGACGGATGCGTTTTCAGGTTCACAAAAATCAGAAAAAGTAGCAACGAAATCACTAAACGGTGAAGACCAAAATAGTGCCGAGATTAACAAGCTTTCGTCTGGCAAAGCTGATAGTCAAGAAGTGGTCACAGACGTGGCTCAAGCGAGCAGTAACGACGCCGAAGAGTTGTTGGCGCAAGAAAGCCATCAAGAGCAAAGCCGCTCTGGCGACACTCTGACAGAGCATGCGAACACCATTCAAAGTGATGAAGCAAGCCTACTGGAAGCCAAACAAGGCGCGTACTCGCAAAATGATGCTGATGTCACTGAGAAAGTAGGTTCACTCTCTAACATACCTCCAGCTGCTAATGGCGCAAAAAGCGCGATGGGTGAAGGACAACAGCTGCTTGGTCGTATTGAACAAGCGAATCAAACCTTGAAAGCGAATAATGCATCCATCGATAGTGGCAAAGTTTTGCCTCAACGAGCGGGTTTAGAACACTCGTTCAACGGGCAAACAACAGACATTGATGAACTTGCTTTGAATGACATGCCATCAGCTCAATCGCTTGAACAAGTGCAGGCAATGGCCGGGCAAGGCTTAGAGCCAATTTTAGATAAGCATGGTCAACCTATCGATGTCGATAAGCTCTCGTCTGAGTTTGCTACTTGGCAAGGTCTGGCTAAACAAGTCAGTCACCCAACCGAGAAGGGCATGGTCAGTGGTGACGTTGCCAATGAACTATCGCCACTGGAGGTGGGTTTGGATGGCTCTAAAATTGATGCGCTTCAGCGTGTTTCTTTGGATGAACTCGAACTCATAGATACCAAACTGGCGCAGGGAAAACCACTGACTCAGCAAGAAACAGAGATCATAGAAGGGTTGAAAAAAGGGACGGTCATTGCCGATATTCCTGAGCAAGATCTTGCCCAGTTTGTTGCGCTTCCTACTGACGTTAAACAGGTTCTTGCCGAGCAGCAAGTACAACATCATTTGGCTCGTCAGGCTACACCTATGGGGATGTCTCAGCAAGCCCTTCATTTGGCGACTCAATCAGCTCAGCCGCAAGCTGTTCAGAGTGCAGATAAAGTCGCAGTATCTCCGATGCCAGAAGCGTTGGCCGCAACTCATGTGCCGACAGCGCTTCAAGGCGTAAAGGACGGAGAGGTTAACCAGAAAGTTGTGAATGCCGCATTGACTGCTGGTGCACTTAAAGCGACAGCGGATAAGCAAGATAAACCAGAACTTCAACATGGTTTAGCGGGGCAGCTTCAGGCGATGGCGGGTCAACAAGGAACAAACGTGCAGCAACAAGCGCGTATTGATGCCGCGCAGCAAGCTCAGCTTCCGTTGCAACTGACCAAAGAGTTGGCCAATGAGCAAGTGGCGGAAAAAGTGCAAATGATGATGTCGAAGAACCTAAAAAACCTCGATATTCGTCTTGATCCACCAGAATTAGGTCGTATGCAAATTCGTATGACGATGAACAACGATGTGGCTAATGTGCATTTTACGGTGAACAACCCGCAAGCGCGTGACATCATTGAACAGACGCTTCCTCGCTTGAGAGAGATGTTGGCGCAGCAGGGCATGCAACTGGCTGATTCTTCTGTTCAGCAACAAAACAGCGGGCAGCAGCAAGGTAGGTATACTGCTGAGCAACATGGTCAAAGTGCTCAAGGCAGCGGTTTTTCTGGACAATCAGAAGAGAGCTTTGATGCTGACGTCAATCTGGATTTGAATGTGGCTTCAAAGCGTGATGGAATTAGTTTTTACGCATAACAGGCCGTTTAAAGGCAATAATACAAGGTTACCAAACGACTTCCTTAAGCATCTCGGTAACCTAAAAGAACAATAAGAGACAACAATGGCAGAAGAACAGTTACAAGGGGCCGATGCGCCGAAAGGAAAAGGTAAGTTACTTATCATCATAATCGCTGTTGTGGTATTGCTACTTGGCGGTGGTGCAGCAGCGTTCTTTCTCATGGGCTCTGATGAACCAGCTCAGGCTGAAGCGTCTCAACAGGTTCAAGCGAAGGCATCAGATGCCTCGCCCATTGCCTACGTGAATCTTCCTCAGGCATTTGTATTTAACGTTACTGGGGACCGTCGCGACAGACTGGTACAAATTAAAGCGCAGTTAATGGTTCGCGGCGCAGAGAATGAAGAGTTGGCGCGGTACCATTCGCCACTAATTGAGAGCTCTTTGTTATCAACGTTTGCTTCGGCGACGGTTGATCAGTTGCGTTCTCCAACGGGACGAGTGGAATTGCGCGATCGTGCTTCCGAAGATATCAAAGCAGCGCTAAACGCTGCGGTCGGTAAGCCAGTGATTGAAAAAGTACTGTTTACAGATTTTGTTATTCAATAGGTAAAACGTGACCGATCTATTAAGCCAAGACGAAATTGATGCGCTATTGCACGGGGTTGACGATGTTGATGACGTCGATGAACCGATAGAAAACGACAACGAAGGTGCCGTCAATTTTGATTTCTCGTCGCAAGACAGGATTGTACGTGGTCGAATGCCGACGCTCGAACTTATCAACGAGCGCTTTGCACGACACATGCGTATTAGTCTGTTTAATATGCTGCGTAAAACGGCAGAAGTGTCGATCAATGGCGTGCAGATGATGAAGTTTGGCGAATACCAAAACACATTGTACGTGCCAACCAGTTTGAACATGGTGCGTTTTCGTCCGTTAAAAGGTACAGCGTTGATCACCATGGAGGCTCGCTTAGTCTTTATTCTGGTAGAAAACTTCTTTGGTGGGGATGGTCGATTCCATGCCAAAATCGAAGGGCGCGAATTTACCCCAACGGAACGCCGCATCATTCAGCTGCTGCTGAAGATTGTATTTGAAGACTACAAAGAAGCGTGGTCGCCAGTGATGGGGGTGGAGTTCGAATATCTCGACTCTGAAGTTAACCCAAGTATGGCTAACATTGTCAGCCCGACAGAAGTGATTGTTGTGAGTTCATTCCATATAGAAGTTGACGGCGGTGGCGGCGATTTTCATGTCGTTATGCCTTACTCCATGGTTGAGCCGATCCGTGAACTGTTGGATGCAGGTGTTCAGTCCGACAAGATGGAGACAGACGTCCGTTGGAGCTCAGCATTACGTGAAGAGATTATGGATTGTCCGGTTAACTTCCGCGTTAACTTGCTTGAAAAAGACATCTCTTTGCGTGACCTCATGGAATTGCAACCGGGTGACATCATCCCGATTGAAATGCCAGAACATGCGACAATGTTTGTGGAAGACCTGCCGACCTATCGCGTAAAAATGGGCCGTTCGGAAGACAAATTAGCGGTGCAAATTTCTGAGGAAATTGAGCGCCCACATGTAGTCAAAACAGATTTAGCTTTCTTAGGTAAAGACATCATGTCTGAGCTTGAGAATGAAGACGATATAGACGATTAAGATACCTTATTGAACAGACATGCTTTGGCATTAAATAAGGCTTAACACAGGATAGAAAAATGGAACCAAGTGACGATCAAAAGCTAGCAGATGAATGGGCAGCCGCTCTTGGCGAAGACCCGTCTGCACCTTCTGTTGACGTAGATGAAGTATTGGCCGCGCCACTGGAAGAGCTAAAAGACACTTCAAGCCCAATTACCGAAGATGAGCGCCGTAAACTCGACACCATCATGGATATTCCGGTGACGATTTCGATGGAAGTCGGTCGTTCACAAATCAGCATTCGGAACTTATTGCAGTTGAACCAAGGTTCGGTTGTTGAGTTGGATCGTCTAGCGGGCGAGTCATTGGACGTATTAGTCAACGGTACACTGATTGCGCATGGCGAAGTCGTGGTCGTGAACGATAAGTTTGGTATCCGTTTGACGGATGTGATCAGCCAAACTGAACGAATTAAGAAGCTACGTTAAGATGAGCTGCTCAATCAAAACGCGATTGAAGCAAATCACCGGAGCACTGAGCTTAATGCTGAGTGCTCCTTATGCATTTGCTGCCGCACCAAATAATCTGGATCTTGCGACGACACTGGGCTCGCTTGTGCTTGTGATCGGCGTGATTCTTTTGTTGGCTTGGCTACTTAAACGTATGCAAGTGCCGGCGATGGGACAACAAAAAGGCTTGCGTATTGTGAGTCAGTTGCCAGTGGGCACCAAAGAAAGAATCGCCGTAGTTCAAGTGGGTGAAGAGCAGTTTTTGGTTGGAATTACCAGCCAATCAATCCAAACGTTAGCCAAGTTAGATAAGCCACTGAAAGAGGAAGAGTTGGCGACCAATGCTTTTGCGACTCAATTTAGCCAACTGATCAAAAAACATGACAAAGGGTAACCCGATTCGTTTGCTCCTGAGCACGTTGTTGCTTTTCGTCGGCGTGCTGTTTTCTTCATTTTCGTTTGCTGAGGCAGAGGAGTCTGCTCTGCCTGACAACTTGGCCGATGGAGGTAGCGTCACTGTTCAGGCGATGCAAAGTGATACTGGCGCCAGTCGTGCTATGTCCGTTTCTAGTGGTGGTGGAATCCCTGCGTTTACCATGACCACAAACCCAGATGGCAGTGAAGATTACTCGGTTACGCTACAAATTTTAGCGTTAATGACCATGCTTGGCTTCTTGCCTGCCATGGTGATTCTAATGACGTCGTTTACTCGAATTGTGGTGGTGATGTCGATATTGCGTCAGGCAATGGGTTTGCAACAAACGCCGTCTAATCAGGTCATCATTGGTATAGCGCTTTTTTTGACCTTTTTTGTTATGTCTCCTGTCCTGAACGAAATCAACGATAAAGCCGTTCAGCCTTATTTGAATGAGCAAGTCACTGCAAGAGAAGCGTTTGATGCTGCACAAGCACCAATGAAAGCGTTCATGCTTAAACAGACCCGAATCAAAGATTTGGAGACGTTCGTAACCATGTCAGGAGAGCAAGTTGAGAACCCAGAAGATGTGTCGATGGCGGTGTTGATTCCGGCTTTCATCACCTCGGAGTTAAAAACTGCATTCCAAATTGGTTTTATGCTCTTCTTGCCGTTTTTGATTATTGACCTCGTGGTAGCGTCGGTACTGATGGCAATGGGTATGATGATGTTGTCACCAATGATTGTTTCGTTGCCGTTCAAGTTGATGCTGTTTGTATTGGTCGATGGCTGGAACTTGATACTTTCGACACTCGCGGGCAGTTTTGCCCTTTAGATAAGCGCAGATAGAGGATAAGACATGACACCAGAAATGTTTGTCGAGCTTTTCCGTGAAGCACTTTGGATGGTGCTTATCATGGTCTGCGCCATTATCATCCCAAGTTTGCTTATCGGCCTTATTGTTGCGATTTTCCAAGCTGCGACTTCCATCAACGAACAAACATTGAGCTTCTTGCCGCGTTTGATTGTCACGCTTTTGGCTCTAATGCTATTTGGTCACTGGATGACGCAAATGTTGATGGAATATTTCTATGGCTTGATTGAGCGCTTACCTCAGGTGCTTTATTAGAGGCGCCTATGGAGTACCCCACTAGCGTTGTCTTAGATTGGATCGCAAACTATTTCTGGCCCTACGTTCGTATCTCTTCCATGCTGATGGTGATGACGGTAACTGGGGCTCGATTTGTCTCACCACGAATCCGCCTTTACCTCGGGTTAGCCATCACTTTTGCCGTCATGCCGGCGATCCCTGCAGTGCCTCAAGACATTGAGTTGCTCTCGTTTCGGGGTTTTATGACCATTGCCGAGCAAATGATCATCGGTATTGCGATGGGCATGGTCACTCAATTTATGATTCAAACCTTTGTCTTGTTGGGACAAATATTGGGTATGCAGTCAAGTTTGGGTTTCGCTTCTATGGTTGATCCCGCAAATGGTCAGAACACGCCATTGCTTGGTCAGCTATTCATGTTTTTGACGACAATGTTTTTCCTTGCCACCGATGGGCACTTGAAAATGCTGCAACTGGTCGTGTTCAGCTTTAAAACCTTGCCGATTGGTTCCGGCTCGCTCAACGCGGTTGATTTCCGTGAAATGGCAGGCTGGCTTGGTATTATGTTCCAAACGGCACTGAGTATGTCTCTATCTGGCATTATTGCACTACTTACCATTAACTTGTCGTTTGGTGTAATGACCCGTGCTGCACCACAGTTAAATATCTTTTCGCTTGGTTTTGCATTTGCGTTGATGGTGGGTCTATTACTGTGTTGGTACATACTGGCTGGCCTTTACAGTCATTATGAAATGTTCTGGACGGTGGGTGAGGCGCAGATTTGTCGACTCATTCGCTTGGAGTGCTAAGAATTGGCAGAATCAGACGGTCAGGAACGCACCGAAGAAGCCACGCCCCGACGGTTACAACAAGCCAGAGAAAAGGGGCAGGTCGCTCGATCTAAAGAGCTTGCATCAGCATCTGTGCTGATCGTTGGCGCCATTTCATTGATGTGGTTTGGCGAGGCGTTAGCACGTTCATTGTTTTCCATCATGAGCCGTTTATTTGATCTTCAACGAGAAGAGATTTTTGATACGGCAAAGCTATTTGACATTGCCTTAGGGGCGATGACCGATTTGTTGTTCCCTCTATTTTTGGTGCTAGCTACGTTGTTTACTGCCGCCATGATTGGTGCTGCGGGTGTTGGAGGAATCAGTTTTTCTGCTCAAGCCGCTATGCCAAAGCTGTCGAAAATGAATCCGCTTAGCGGTTTAAAGCGGATGGTCGGAATGCAAAGCTGGGTGGAGTTGATCAAATCAATACTCAAAGTGGTTTTGGTTACTGGTGTTGCGATCTATTTGATCCAAGCATCGCAGGCGGATCTGATTCAATTAAGTATGGATGTGTATCCGCAAAACATCTTCCATGCTTTAGATATTCTGCTGAACTTTATTTTGTTGATCAGCTGTTCGCTGTTGATCGTGGTTGCCATCGATATTCCATTTCAAATCTGGCAGCACGCTGATCAGTTAAAAATGACCAAGCAAGAAGTCAAAGACGAATATAAAGAAACCGAGGGTAAGCCAGAGGTCAAAGGACGTATTCGTATGCTGCAAAGAGAAGCGGCTCAACGTCGTATGATGGCAGATGTTCCTCAGGCTGATGTTATTGTTACCAACCCAGAGCACTTTTCGGTTGCGCTTCGTTATAAACAGAAGACAGACCGTGCGCCGGTAGTGATCGCTAAAGGCACCGATCACATGGCAATGAAGATTCGAGAAGTCGCCCGAGAGCATGACATCACAATTGTACCTGCTCCGCCACTTGCTCGTGCGCTGTACCATACTACCGAGCTAGAACAAGAGATCCCCGATGGATTGTTTACTGCGGTGGCTCAGGTTTTGGCATTTGTATTCCAGTTGAAGCAATACCGAAAGCGAGGTGGTCAGCGCCCCAAAATTCAGGATTACGATTTGCCAATCCCGCCAGAACACCGGCACTAATGCTAAAAGAAGCCTAATTCTAAAAAGGCTAATTTAATCAGATATTAAGCTCTACTTGAGTGTTTAGTCATTATTTTGGCGTTAATTATGGTACATAGCTTGCTTAAAACGCCTTAATTATCAACCATACCTAAACTTTTAGGCCAAAGCGGTCGCGTATTAATAGTAAGAGCTAACGTGACGCTTCAATCGATTGAGATCTCTCGTAGTATGAAGTTAAGCCTGCCATTTGCAGATAAATTGCCACGAATCCCTCAGCGTGAAATGCCAGCTATTGGCGCGCCGGTGATGGTTTTGGCCACCTTAGCGATGGTGGTGCTGCCTATTCCAGCCTTTTTGCTGGATATGTTCTTCACCTTTAACATCGCGTTGTCGATGGTGGTGTTGTTAGTGACCGTTTACACACGTCGTCCGTTGGACTTCGCCGCTTTTCCGACGGTACTGCTGATCGCGACCTTGTTGCGTTTGGCGCTGAACGTTGCCTCGACACGTGTCGTCTTACTGCATGGTCACGAAGGCGGCAACGCGGCAGGTAACGTAATTGAAGCGTTTGGTAATGTCGTTATTGGTGGTAACTACGCGGTCGGCTTAGTGGTTTTCCTTATCTTAATGATCATCAACTTTATGGTGGTGACCAAAGGTGCGGGTCGTATCTCTGAGGTAAGTGCTCGCTTCACCCTTGATGCGTTGCCAGGTAAGCAGATGGCGATTGATGCGGACTTAAATGCTGGATTGATAGACCAAGAACAGGCAAGAGTTCGTCGTTTTGAAGTGACCAAAGAAGCGGATTTCTACGGCTCGATGGATGGTGCCTCGAAGTTCGTAAAAGGTGACGCGATTGCCGGTATTTTGATTCTGTTTATCAACATCATCGGCGGTCTGTCGATCGGTATGGCGCAGTATGGATTGGGTTTCGGTGAGGCAATTGAAATCTATACTTTGCTGACGATTGGTGACGGCCTAGTTGCACAGATTCCATCGCTATTGCTGTCGATTGCAGCGGCGATGATGGTGACGCGTCAAAACACCGATGAAGACATGGGTGAACAGCTGGTCTTCCAGATGTTCGACAACCCAAAAGCACTGATGATTACCGCAGCTATTCTCGGTGTGATGGGCATCGTACCGGGCATGCCACACTTTGCGTTTTTGAGTCTGGCGGTCGCGGCTGGCGCGGCGGCGTATTTCATCGATAAACGCCAAAAGCAGAAAGCGAAAGAACCGGCTTTACCAGCGAAAGCCGACGAAGGTGCAGAGCCTTCATCGCAACGCGAGCTTTCTTGGGACGACGTCCAGCCAGTCGATATTATTGGCCTAGAAGTGGGTTACCGCTTGATTCCGCTAGTGGACCGAGACCAAGGCGGAGAACTGTTAGAGCGCGTAAAAGGTGTGCGTAAAAAGCTATCGCAAGATTTTGGGTTCTTAATCCCTGCGGTTCACATACGTGACAACCTTGAACTGACGCCAAACAGCTATCGAATCACATTAATGGGGGTTGCGGTGGGCGAAGCTGAGATTCGTCCGGATCAAGAGCTAGCGATTAACCCAGGTCAGGTGTATGGCATGATTGATGGCGAGCCAACCATTGACCCTGCATTTGGATTGGAAGCCGTATGGATTCGCGAAGATCAGCGTGAGCATGCTCAGGCGTTAGGTTATACGGTTGTTGACTCATCGACAGTATTAGCGACGCACCTGAGCCAGTTATTGACTAATAACGCATCGCAGTTGATTGGTCATGAAGAAGTAGAGAATTTATTAGAAATGTTAGGACGCAGCGCGCCTAAGTTGGTTGAGAACTTTGTTCCTGACCAATTACCATTAGGTGTGGTGGTGAAAGTCCTACAAAACTTGTTAAACGAGGCCATTCCAATCCGCGATATTCGCACGATTGTTCAAACTTTGGCTGAGTACTCAAGTAAGAGTCAAGAAGCTGACATATTGACGGCAGCAGTTCGAATTAGTCTTAAACGCCTAATTGTTCAAGAAATCAATGGTATAGAGCCTGAGCTGCCAGTGATTACTTTGATACCTGAACTGGAACAAATATTGCATCAAACTATGCAAGCATCAGGAGGCGAATCCGCGGGGATTGAACCGGGGCTCGCTGAACGATTGCAGTCTTCACTAAGCCAAGCGACACAGGAACAAGAATTGAAAGGCGAGCCAGCCGTTCTGCTTACTTCCGGTGTATTACGCTCGACGTTGGCGAAATTTGTGAAGAACACAATACCTAATCTCCGGGTACTGTCTTACCAAGAAATCCCGGATGAAAAACAGATCAGAATTGTGCAAGCCGTGGGTAACTGATCTCACGCATCATTAATGGATTCATAGTTTGAAAATAAAGCGATTTTTTGCCAAAGACATGAGAACGGCGCTGCTCCAAGTGAAAGAGGAGTTAGGCGCGGAAGCGGTGATCATGTCAAACAAGAAAGTGGCTGGTGGGGTGGCGATTGTTGCGGCGATAGATAGTGAATCTAACCCGTCTCAAGCAAGCGCAGCGTCACAACAAAATCGCGGTGCTTCTCAATCGAATCGCTACAACGAACATCGTCAAATGTCATCGTCTTCTGCAGATCGTTATCAAGATCGTCATTTAGATGAAGATAAAATTAGCCTGAACAGTAATAACAGTAACAACGAAAAAACAGGCTCGATGACGCAGCGATTCGCTAACATGCTTAAGCAATATAGTGGTGGTGCAGCAGATGCTGACGATCATGTGGCGGAAAATGAAGATTCGCTCTCTGCTTTATTGCAACGCCAGAATAAGCATCGCGACGGCTACAACCAAGAAAAGCCAGCGCCATATCAACCAGATTCACCTTTGGCGAAGTTAATCGCACAAGATAATCGATTTGAGCGTCCAACGCCGAAGTTGGATCCGACACGCTATGATCGCCGCCGTCCAAGTGATGAGCGAGAAGAGTCTGCAGATGAGCTGGAGAGTATGCGCGAAGAGATGACGTCAATTCGTCGTCTTTTAGAGCATCAAGTATCTGGCCTGATGTGGCAGGAAGTGGAACGTCGAGAGCCGCTCAGAGCAATGCTGATTAAGCGTTTAGAGCGTATGGGCGTTTCTCCGGAGTTAGCAGACCAAATGGCGTGCTATATCCCGGAAGATACAAAACCAGCGCGAGCGTGGAAAGCGTTGTTGTCGCTTGTGGCGGATCAAATCAATATTCCTAAACAGGACATTTTAAAACGTGGTGGTGTGGTTGCACTGTTAGGTCCGACGGGGGTGGGAAAAACAACCACCGTTGCGAAGCTCGCAGCACGTGCCGCCATGGAATACGGTGCCGACAATGTGGCCCTTGTGACAACAGATACATATCGCATAGGTGCACATGAGCAGCTCTCAATTTACGGAAGAATCATGGGTTGTCCCGTAAGAGTTGCTAAAGATTCTAACGAGTTAGCCGATGTTATATATCAGCTAAGAAACAGAAGACTGATTTTGGTCGATACGGCAGGGATGGGGCAACGAGATGTCAGGCTTTCTGAGCAGCTCGATACTCTAATGCAAGAGAGCGGAGAAGTGATTCACAGCTACCTTGTTTTGCCAGCTACCGCACAACGTCGCGTTCTACAAGAAACGCTGGATCACTTCCGACGCATACCACTTTCGGGTTGTATTATGACGAAGCTTGATGAGTCATTAAGTCTAGGCGAATTCATCAGTGTAGTGATTCAAAACGCAATGCCAGTGGCTTACATAGCTAATGGTCAGCGCGTGCCAGAAGACATTGTGATAGCGCAACCAAAATATATGCTTGCGAAAGCAAATGAACTGTTAGAGAAGTCGACAGAGAACGAACCTCACTTTTGGAACAGTGACAGTGAAGGACTCTAAGGCGGCGGACTACTATGACTGAGAATATGATACACGATCAAGCAAGCGGCCTCCGTCGCTTAACACAACCATCGTTGACCAAAGTGATTGCTGTTACTGGCGGCAAAGGTGGTGTGGGGAAATCAAACGTAACACTGGGTCTGGCGATTTGTATGGCTCGCCAAGGCAAGAAGGTGATGGTTCTCGACGCTGATTTAGGTCTGGCCAATGTGGACGTGATGCTCGGAATTCGTGCAAAACGTAATCTAGGACATGTCTTAGCGGGTGAATGTGAGCTAAAAGATGCGATTGTCGAAGGGCCTTATGGTATAAAGATAATCCCTGCAACTTCTGGCACACAGAGCATGACTGAGCTTTCTCACGCTCAACATGCTGGACTCATTCGAGCATTTGGTAGTCTTGAAGACGAAATGGACGTCCTGCTGATAGATACCGCCGCAGGCATTTCTGACATGGTAATCAGTTTTTCGCGAGCAGCTCAAGACGTCGTTGTGGTTGTGTGTGATGAACCAACTTCAATCACAGATGCATATGCGTTAATTAAGCTGTTAAGTAAAGAACACCAGGTCCAACGCTTTAAAGTTGTAGCAAATATGGTCAGAAGCTACCGTGAAGGGCGAGAATTGTTTGCAAAGTTGACGCTAGTCACAGAGCGATTCTTGAATGTCAGCCTTGAACTCGTAGCATGTATTCCATTAGATGATAAAGTACGACAGGCTGTAAAAAGACAAAAAATTGTCGTTGATGCGTTCCCTCGCTCACCTGCCGCTTTAGCTATCAGCTCACTAGCAAACAAAGCGTTAACGTGGCCACTACCGAAAACACCAAGTGGACACTTGGAATTTTTTGTGGAAAGGTTGCTAAATCGTACCGAATTCGCAGAGGACCCTTTTGGTGAATAAAGCGATAACCTATGACCAACATGGCAAGTTTAATAGCCAGCAAGCGTTTATAGAGCGCTACTCAGTGTTGGTTAAGCGCATTGCTCACCACCTATTAGGCCGTTTACCGCCGAGTGTTCAGGTAGAGGATTTAATTCAGGCCGGCATGATCGGTCTTATCGAAGCTCAGCAGAATTATGATGGTTCTAAAGGTGCGAGCTTTGAAACTTATGCAGGTATCCGTATTCGCGGTGCAATGTTAGATGACATGCGCAAAGGCGATTGGGTACCGCGTTCTGTTCATAAAAATAATCGAGAGATTAACCAAGCGATTGCGGAACTGGAAGGCGAATTAAATAGAGATCCTACTGATTCTGAAGTAGCCACGCATCTCGGTATGACACTGGATCAATATCATAGTGCTCTGACCGATATCAACTGCTCAAAATTAGTCGGTATTGAAGATTTAGGCGTTTCTGATGATGTGATTTCACCTGCAGATGAAACTGATGACAGTAACCCATTCAAAGGGGTTGCCGATGAATCATTTCGAAAAGCACTGGTTGAATCAATAAAACAGATTCCAGAGCGTGAAGCTTTGGTACTTTCGCTTTATTATGATGAAGAACTCAATTTGAAAGAAATTGGCGATGTGTTAGGCGTAAGCGAATCTCGCGTAAGTCAAATACTGAGTCAAGCGATGCAACGTTTGCGCACCAAGCTCAGTGCGTGGACACAAAATGACTAAAAACACTGATTTTACGATTCAGTGGAGGCAATTTTGAATAAAAACATGAAGATCCTTATTGTTGATGATTTCTCAACAATGCGCCGTATTGTTAAAAACCTGCTTCGTGACTTGGGTTTCAATAACACTCAAGAAGCGGACGATGGTTTAACCGCATTACCAATGCTGAAAAAAGGTGACTTCGATTTTGTTGTAACTGACTGGAACATGCCAGGTATGCAAGGCATCGATTTGCTTAAACACATCCGCGCGGATGCAGAACTTAAGCATTTGCCAGTTCTAATGATCACGGCTGAAGCGAAGCGTGAGCAGATCATTGAAGCTGCTCAAGCAGGCGTAAACGGCTACATTGTTAAGCCATTTACTGCTGCAACATTAAAAGAAAAATTAGATAAAATTTTCGAGCGTTTATAACTCTCTCTTTTTCTCTTTGTTATTCGAGTCATTCATACCAATTATTAAATACCTATTAAATGACTCGTTTAGCGTTTTTAAAGTGATAAGAAGAACTAAACGTAAAAGGGTCTATTCAGAATGATCTCACTAGAGCAGGCGAAGTCACTCGTTCAAATGCTAGAAAACGGGGAACAAGACCAAGCCAATATGCTTGTTGCCTCGATCTACGAAGGTGCCGAGAATCCAATGCTGCAAGAAATTGGAGCCTTAACTCGAGACCTTCACGAATCACTCAAGCAGTTCAGTCTCGATCAGCGCATGACCGAAATTGCGAAAGACGAAATCCCTAACGCAAGGGATCGTCTTAATTATGTGATCGAGAAGACAGAGCTAGCAGCCAACAAAACGATGGATGCAGTCGACTGCTGCCTTCCTATCGCTGACAACCTGCATGATTGCCTTCAGAAAGTTCGTCCTCAATGGAATGAACTCATGCACGGGCGCATCGAATTAAGCGAATTCAAAGCACTTTGTCACCGAATCGACGAGCTATTAGTTCAAGTCGAAGGCGACAGCACTGAGTTGCGTGGTCAATTGACCGAAATTCTCATGGCGCAAGACTTCCAAGACCTAACTGGCCAAATTATTCGCCGCGTAATTACGTTGGTAAGTGAAGTAGAAGGCCGCTTAGTGGAAATCCTAACCGTATTCTCTGGAAATAAACCTGAAGAACACATTCAAGTTTTGTCAGAACCGGCAGATAAAAAGAATACACAAACAAGCGAAGCTGAAGGCCCTATTCTTCATCCAGAACTGAGAGAAGATGCGGTTTCATCGCAGGACGAAGTCGATGACTTGTTGTCCAGTCTTGGATTTTAAAGGTAACGTATGAGCTACGATTTAGACGAAGATATTCTTCAGGACTTTCTCATTGAGGCTGGGGAAATTATCGAACTGCTTTCTGAGCAGTTGGTTGAATTGGAAAATAACCCAGAAGACAAAGACTTACTTAATGCAATTTTCCGCGGGTTTCACACCGTAAAAGGCGGTGCTGGCTTCCTGTCTTTGGCAGAGCTAGTCGATACTTGTCATGGTGCGGAGAATGTGTTCGACGTTTTACGAAACGGCCAACGCACGGTCACGCAAAACTTAATGGATACGATGCTAAAAGCGTTGGATACGGTCAATACCCAGTTCCAAGCTGTTCAAGATCGTGAGCCATTGGAAGCTGCGGATCCTGCCCTTCTTGAAGAACTTCATCGTCTATGTAAACCTGAATCAGAAGATGAAGTCGCTGCAACCGTGGTTGAAGAACCAGTGGTTACTCCTGAACCTGTCATTCCTGAGCCTGTTATTGAAGAACCTGCCGCGCCAGCGTCAAGTGTCGGCTCTGTTGATGAAATTACCCAAGACGAATTCGAAAAGCTGCTGGATGAGCTTCATGGTAAAGGCTCAGCTCCAGGCGCTTCAGAACCTGCGACACCAACAACGCCATCAGAGCCCCCTCAATCAAGTGCGACATCAGTTGAAAGTGGCGATATCACTGATGATGAATTTGAACGTCTACTTGACGAACTTCACGGTGTTGGCAAAAGTCCATCAGCGGCAGAGGCTGCAGCATCTGCATCCGTACCAGTAGAGCCACCTAAAGCGGCAGAGCCTTCCGCTCCAGTGGCATCTTCATCAAATCAAGACAGTGACTTAATGACGGACGAAGAGTTCGAAAAGTTACTCGATGAGCTACATGGTGCGGGCAAAGGTCCCACGCTGGAAGAACTGGATATGGCAACGAAGCCGGCATCAGCAAACGCAGAGGAAAGCCCTGCGAAACCTGAGCCTGAGGTTAAGCCAGCACCAGCACCAGCACCAGCAGCGCCAACTCCCGCTCCAGCACCAAAACCAGAATCTAAACCTGTCGCGGTGAAAGAAGAGGCGAAAGCGCCAGCGGTTAAAAAGCCTCAGGCTGAGGCAACCGTTCGTGTCGATACCTCGACGCTTGATACCATCATGAACATGGTTGGTGAGCTTGTATTGGTCCGAAATCGCCTATTAAGTCTTGGTTTGAACAGCGACAATGAAGAAATGTCCAAAGCAGTCGCCAACCTTGATGTCGTAACGGCGGATCTGCAAGGCGCGGTAATGAAAACGCGTATGCAGCCAATCAAGAAAGTATTTGGCCGTTTTCCACGTGTTGTCCGTGACTTGGCGCGCAACCTAAATAAAGACATCGTGCTGGAAATGCGTGGTGAAGAAACCGACCTCGATAAAAACCTTGTAGAAGCATTGGCCGATCCATTGATTCACTTGGTTCGTAACTCGGTTGACCACGGTGTTGAAATGCCAGACGATCGCGTGAAAGCAGGTAAATCACGCACAGGTAAAGTGATTTTGTCTGCATCGCAAGAAGGGGATCACATTGAGCTATCCATCGTAGATGATGGCGGCGGTATGGACCCGAACAAACTGCGTGGTATCGCGGTTAAGCGCGGCATGATGGACGAAGATGCGGCGGCCCGTTTAACAGACAAAGAGTGCTTCAACCTTATCTTTGCGCCAGGTTTCTCAAGTAAAGATAAAATTTCTGACATCTCTGGCCGTGGCGTTGGCATGGATGTGGTTAAGACGGCGATCAATACCTTAAATGGTTCAATCGATATCGATTCTGAGCTAGGTAAGGGCACTAAGATCACCATCAAAGTACCACTGACGCTTGCGATCCTACCAACACTAATGGTTGGTGTTGGCGGTCATCCGTTTGCGCTGCCACTGGCATCAGTGAGCGAAATTTTCCACTTGGATCTGAGTCGCACAAACGTGGTAGATGGTCAGTTGACGATCATTGTGCGTGAAAAATCTATCCCGCTATTTTATTTACAGAACTGGTTAGCATCCAAATCACAAAACGTCGAAGAGCGCACTGGTCACGGTCATGTGGTTATTGTACAGCTCGGTAACCAGCGCGTTGGTTTTGTTGTGGATACGCTGATTGGTCAAGAAGAAGTGGTTATTAAGCCACTCGATAATCTATTGCAAGGCACTCCGGGCATGGCTGGTGCAACAATCACTAGCGATGGCCATATTGCATTAATTCTAGATGTGCCTGATTTACTTAAGCGATATGCTGCGGCTTCACGCCTTTAAGCAAAGCTGACGTTATTAAAAGGAATAAGATGGCGATTAAAGTACTAGTCGTTGATGATTCGAGTTTTTTTCGACGTCGCGTGAGCGAAATCATCAACTCAGAATCGCGCCTAGAAGTGATTGACGTTGCGGTAAATGGCAGAGAGGCGGTTGAGAAAGCCAAATCTCTTAAACCGGACGTCATCACGATGGATATTGAAATGCCAGTGATGGATGGCATTACCGCTGTGCGTGAAATCATGGCAGCGGCTCCAACGCCAATCCTAATGTTTTCGTCCCTGACTCATGACGGGGCGAAAGCCACGCTTGATGCGCTTGATGCGGGCGCATTGGATTTCTTACCGAAAAAGTTTGAAGACATCGCACGTAACCGCGAAGAAGCGGTGTCACTGCTTCAGCAACGAGTTATTCAGATTGCTTCGAAGCGCGCTTTTATGCGTCGACCAATCACTCGCGCTGCTGCGAGTACCAATGCGGCAGCTCGTCCACTAGGTTCAAGAACGGCTTCGCCAGCGACTCCAGCTCCTGCTCGACCGGCTGCGGCAAAGTTCCGAGCCTCTGGTAAGAAGTATCAACTGACCGCAATTGGCACGTCGACTGGTGGTCCGGTTGCTTTGCAAAAAATTCTGACGCGTTTACCGATGAACTACCCGCATCCGATCGTGTTGATCCAACATATGCCAGCAACCTTTACTGCTGCATTTGCTAGCCGTTTGAATACCTTGTGTAAGATTCAAGTGAAAGAAGCCCAAGACGGTGATGTCTTACAGCCTGGTGTGGCATACCTTGCTCCAGGTGGTAAGCAAATGATGGTGGATGGTCGAGCGGGGGCTGCTCGTCTTCGTATCATTGATGGCGGCGACCGCATGAACTACAAACCATGTGTGGATGTGACTTTTGGTTCTGCAGCCAAAGTATACGGTGACAAAGTACTCTCTTTAGTGCTGACTGGCATGGGTGCAGACGGTCGTGAAGGCGCTCGTATGTTGAAGTCTGCAGGCTCAACTATTTGGGCTCAAGATGAAGAAAGTTGTGTTGTTTATGGTATGCCCCAAGCTGTTGCTAAAGCAGGCATTTCTTCAGAAGATTTACCGCTTGACCGCATTGCAGAACGCATGTTGGTGGAAGTTGGCCTAGCGTAGGATTCATCATGATTGTTTGGAGTGTAGCTAACCAGAAAGGTGGCGTGGGTAAAACCACCTCAACAGTGACATTAGCGGGTTTGCTGAGTCAAAAAGGCCATCGCGTACTGATGGTCGATACTGACCCTCACGCATCACTGACTACCTATCTTGGTTATGATCCTGACGCAGTAACTTCGAGCCTGTTTGATTTATTCCAGTTGAAGACATTCTCTCGTGAAACGGTGAGGCCGTTAATCCTAGAGACAAAACTGGAAGGGATGGATATCATTCCCGCGCATATGTCCCTTGCGACGCTTGATCGTGTCATGGGGAATCGCAGTGGGATGGGGCTGATCTTAAAACGAGCTCTACAAGCGGTCTCACAAGACTATGATTATGTGTTGATTGACTGCCCGCCAATTCTTGGTGTGATGATGGTCAACGCACTGGCCGCCAGTGACCGAATTTTGATTCCCGTTCAAACCGAGTTTTTGGCGATGAAAGGCTTGGAACGCATGATGCGCACGTTAACCATTATGCAAAAGTCTCGTCCGGGTGGTTTCAAAGTGACTATCGTTCCAACGATGTATGACAAGCGCACCAAAGCGTCTTTGCAGACATTGATGCAACTGAAGAAAGATTACCCAAATCAAGTATGGACCTCTGCGGTGCCGATTGATACCAAGTTCCGTGATGCTAGTTTAAAGCATTTGCCAGCATCACATTTTGCATCTGGTAGTCGTGGTGTGTTTGCGTATAAACAGTTACTGATTTACCTGGAGAGGTTAGCGTTCGATGAGCAGTAACGACGTGCTTTCCAGTGAACAAGCGCTTGATGACTACTTTAATGCGCTATTGGGTGATGAGGCTGAAGCAACGACTCTTGAGGAAGAGCTTGACTTGCTGGCTCAAGAAATATCATCTGCAGAGCCAGAGCCAGAGCCAGAGCCAGAGCCAGAGCCAGAGCCAGAGCCAGAGCCAGAGCCAGAGCCAGAGCCAGAGCCAGAATTGCAGTTTCAATACTCGGAGCCGGAAACTTACCAGTTTCAAGAAGCGTACCCGCCAGAATTGGAAGCCCCAAATCTGGAAGATGTGCAAAGGTTATTAAGTCAGCTTGAAGCAAGCAACCCTGTAGCCGAGTTAGATATTGATAGTATTCTTGAACAAAATACGATTGATATTGCAGCAGAAATAAAAGCGGCTGAGCCAGACGTACAAACCGTTAGTGAGGCGCCCGAGTTACAAACAGTTGAAGAGATACAAGACTGGGTGATTGATGCGCCAGTTTTTGAGGAAACTCAGCCAGAACTGGTTGAACCTCAATCGGTGATTGAGCATGATGTCAATATAGAATCGAACGTTGATACCGAGCTCGAGGCACAAACAGGTTCCGAAATACCAACTGACTGGGAAAGCACGAAGCGAAGTGAAGATTTTCAAGTGCTTTACTTTGATGTGAATGATGTCACGTTTGCCGTACCGCTTGATGAGTTAGGTGGTATTCATCGCATCAGCGAGCTTAACCATTTGATAGGAAAGCCCGCCTGGTATTTGGGGCTACAAACAAATCGTGAACAACAGTTTGATGTCGTCGATACCGCGAAATGGGTGATGGCAGATAAGCTTCGCGATGACAGTTACAAAGATAATTACCAATATGTTGTCATGCTTGGAGAGAGCATGTGGGGGCTGGCCAGTAACCAACTAATGGGGACGGAAACGCTCAATATCGACAAGGTTCGCTGGCGTGAACAGGCGGGTAAACGCCCTTGGCTAGCGGGCATGGTAAAAGAAAAAATGTGCGCCTTAATTCATGTCCAGGCGCTCATTGACATGCTAAACGCCGGTTTAGATGTCAAATCACTGAATTAGATTTAAGTCGGGAACGACATTAACGAGGATTAACTATGTCTCAAGCTTTTGAAGTAGAAGTGAAGAAAGATGCATCGAATGACGAAGTTCTTCAGTGGGTGACGTTCCAGCTAGAAGAAGAAACGTACGGCATCAACGTAATGCAAGTTCGTGAAGTACTTCGTTATACTGAAATTGCACCCGTTCCAGGTGCGCCAGATTATGTTCTGGGTATCATCAACCTGCGTGGTAACGTGGTTACTGTTATCGACACGCGTTCACGTTTCGGCCTGATGGAAGGCGAAGTTACAGATAATACTCGTATTATTGTGATCGAGTCAGAGCGTCAAGTGATTGGTATTTTGGTAGATAGTGTGGCAGAAGTGGTTTACCTACGTTCTTCTGAAATTGACACGACGCCTTCTGTCGGTACTGATGAAAGCGCGAAGTTCATCCAAGGTGTGAGCAACCGTGACGGCAAACTTCTTATCCTCGTGGATTTGAACAAGCTCCTAACGGATGACGAATGGGACGAGATGGCTCACCTATAATGGGCTGAATAATGATGGCTGAAGAGACTCTTTTATCTGTTCCATTCCTTGCGGGTGGCGTCGCTTTTATCGTGTTGGTGTTGGTTGTTTTGCAACTGCGCATTCGCTCGGGGTTGCAAAAGCAAGTAGACCAGCAACGAGCACAGTCTCGACATGTAGATAAAGAAGTACAAAAGTTGAGTAAGCAGTTACTCGAAGTGCGTTCGGTTGTCGTTGGTCTTGGACAAAAAGTAACGGAACAACAAGACATTATTCAGCACCTAAACGAGAGAATTCGTGAACTCGAGCACGCTGATACTGATGGTCGCTTGTACAGTCGAGCTTCTAAAATGGTACAGCTTGGTGCAGATATCAATGAGCTCATTGAAGAGTGTGAACTGCCAAAAGCTGAAGCGGAATTGATGCTTTCACTACAGAAAAAACTGGCGGGAAAAGAGAAAATTCCACCACTAAGCGGTCAGCCATCAGATGATGCAGAATACCCGACGCGTGGACGTCGTCGACGCTAAAGGTTTTAAAGCGATAAAAAGAGGCGATAAGCCTCTTTTTTTGTGTTCGGTTACTAATTATCTTTTTGCAATACAGCCCTAGATTACCTTAAGCTCTTTTCATTCTTAGCACTCGCTCCCCAAGTTAAAATGAGAGCTTATAACTACTTATAGTTAATTTTATTAAAGTGTGACGATTAATTAACAAAAATACATGAACTTACATACATCCCAGCCCTCTTATCCTGTTTTGTCATAACTAAGCTGTGCTAATATAGCGCTTCGTTCATTTTTTAGTTGAAGCTCTATGTTAGAAGTATCTAACCTGACAGCGATCCGTGATGAGAGGGTCCTGTTTGAAAACCTGCAGTTTGAAATTAAGCCTGGTGAATTGGTCCAGATAGAAGGGCGCAATGGTACTGGCAAAACTACGTTACTACGTATTGTGACAGGTTTAGGTGATAGAGAAGAAGGCATCATTAAGTGGAAAGGAGAAGAGGTTGAAAAATCTCGTGATGTTTTCCATCAAGATCTGCTGTTCTTAGGGCATCAAACTGGAGTGAAACGAGAGCTTACCGCACTGGAAAACTTACGTTTTTACCAATCTATTCAAAATAACCGCTCTTCTGACGAAGAAATCTTCACTGCTTTAACTCAAGTAGGTTTAGCTGGTCGAGAAGATGTGCCTGTAGCACAGCTTTCCGCAGGTCAGCAACGACGAGTGGCACTAGCAAGGTTATGGCTCAGTAAGCAAATTTTATGGATTTTAGATGAACCGTTGACCGCCATCGATAAGCAAGGCGTCAAAGTGCTTGAATCTTTGTTCGCAAGTCACGCTGATAATGGCGGTATTGTCGTGTTGACGACGCATCAAGATATGTTTTCGGACAGCCCGAAACTTAGAAAAATAAAGTTGGGTGATTGATATGATTCCATCTATGACCACCATCATTCGCCGCGAGCTATTGATAGCATTTCGCCGTCAGGCAGACATTCTGAACCCGCTTTGGTTCTTTATTATTGTTATTACTCTGTTTCCTCTTAGTATCGGGCCTGAACCAAATTTGTTAGCACGTATTGCAGCGGGCATTGTTTGGGTTGCCGCATTGCTATCCGCCTTATTATCATTAGAGCGTCTATTTCGTGATGATTTTCAAGACGGTGCATTGGAACAAATGATGCTAATGCCGATTCCATTGCAACTTGTAGTGGTTTCAAAGGTCATAGCACATTGGTTGTTAACAGGGTTACCTCTGATCCTAATTAGCCCATTATTGGCGGTTTTACTTTCGCTCGATTTCAATACTTGGCTATCTGTTGTACTAACCTTGATGATCGGTACACCTACACTAAGTTTTATTGGAGCTATTGGTGTGGCTTTGACGGTTGGGTTGCAAAAGGGTGGCGTTCTTTTGAGTTTGCTTATTCTTCCGCTCTACATCCCAATTTTGATTTTCGCAACATCAGCAATTGATGCCGCCGCGCTTGGTATGGCGTATAACGGTCAACTAGCAATTTTAGGTGCGATGCTAATGGGAGCGATGACGTTAACGCCTTTTGCCATTAGTGCCGCATTGAGAGTTAGTGTTAACTAACTCAATAAAGTGCCAATGAAGCGGCGCTTGATCAAAGAATTATTATTAAAGCACTGCTACGGTCTCAACCCTTTAGACAGTGTCCCTGAAGTAAGAGTGAGAACAAAACATGTGGAAATGGCTACATCCTTATGCCAAGCCAGAAACCGCTTACCGTTTGAGTGGTAAGTTTCTGCCTTGGTTTTCTGTATTGGCCCTCGTATGCTTATCGGTTGGTACGGTTTGGGGGCTTGCATTTGCGCCTTCAGATTACCAACAAGGTGACAGTTTCCGAATCATCTACATTCACGTCCCATCAGCTATTTGGTCTATGGGCGTTTATATGTCGATGGCGATTGCGGCATTTATTGGCTTAGTATGGCAAGTACGTCTATCTGATATGGCGGCGCTTGCGATGGCGCCGATTGGTGCGGTATTTACCTTCATTGCTCTACTTACTGGTGCCGTTTGGGGTAAGCCAATGTGGGGCACTTGGTGGGTATGGGACGCCCGTCTTACTTCAGAATTGATTCTTCTATTTCTCTACCTTGGTGTTATTGCGCTTTATCACGCGTTTGACGATCAGAAAACAGCCGCAAAAGCGGCGGGTATTTTAGCGATCGTAGGCGTCGTGAACCTACCTATCATTCACTTTTCCGTAGAATGGTGGAACACGCTTCACCAAGGCGCGACGATCACGAAATTTGAACAACCTTCTATTTCATCCGACATGCTTTGGCCGTTATTGCTAAACATCTTTGGCTTTGCGTTCTTCTTTGGTGCAGTGACGATGGTACGTTTTCGTAACGAAATCATCAGTAAAGAAAGTCACCGCCCTTGGGTGCGCAAACTCGCAACAGAACAAACTCAGTGAGGTAATTGATTATGCATTTTGAATCTCTGAGCGACTTTTTTGCCATGGGTGGCTACGCATCATACGTATGGAGTGCGTTTGGTATTACTTTCTTATCCATGCTGATTCTTCTGATCACTAGCCTTCGCCGCGGTGATGCATTATTGAAAGAAGTGAAAGCAAAAATTGACCGTCAAGCTCGTATCGACGCAGCGAAGAACATGGAGAACACCTTATGAACCCGAGACGTAAAAAGAGGCTAGGTATCGTACTAGCGATCTTTATCGGTATTAGTGCCACCATTGGTTTGATACTTTATGCGCTTAACCAAAATATGGACCTTTTCTACACTCCAACGGAATTGGTTAATGGTAAGCCAGATGGCACCAAACCAGAAGTAGGCCAGCGTCTACGTATCGGTGGTATGGTGGTTGTGGGCTCGGTTCGTCGAGATCCTAATTCTTTGAAAGTGAGTTTTGACCTGCACGATGTCGGTCCTAAAGTGACGATTACTTATGACGGTATTCTTCCTGACTTGTTCCGTGAAGGGCAGGGTATTGTGGCTCAAGGTGTACTGAAAGATGCCACGACAGTTGAGGCATTTGAGGTCCTAGCGAAGCACGATGAAGAATACATGCCACCAGAAATTGCGGAAGCGATGAAGAAAACGCATGAACCGCTTCAATACAGCACCGAACAGAAACAAGGAAGCGGCCAATGATTGCTGAAATCGGTCACTTTGCTCTCATTCTTTCGCTTGCAATGGCAGTGCTGCTGAGCGTATTGCCATTGTGGGGAGCATCGAATAATAACACCATGCTCATGAACACAGCGCGACCGCTATCTTGGTCTATGTTCCTAATGCTGTTGTTCTCTTTCGCCATTTTATGTTGGGGATTTTATACCAACGACTTCACGTTACAGTATGTAGCGAGCAACTCGAATAGTCAGCTTCCTTGGTACTACCGTTTAACCGCAGTATGGGGTGCACACGAAGGTTCACTGTTGCTATGGGTGTTAATCCAAGCTGCTTGGACTGTCGCTGTAGCGACATTCAGTCGTGGTATGCCGCAAGAGTCGGTTGCACGTGTACTTGCCGTAATGGGCATGATCTCAGTGGGTTTCCTACTGTTTATCATCCTAACGTCAAACCCATTCCTACGTACGTTACCGTTCTTCCCGGTTGACGGACGTGATTTGAACCCTCTGCTTCAAGACCCTGGTTTGATTGTTCATCCGCCAATGCTTTACATGGGCTACGTTGGTTTCTCGGTTGCCTTCTCCTTTGCGATCGCATCCCTAATGACCGGACGCCTTGATACGGCTTGGGCCCGTTGGTCTCGTCCTTGGACAACCGCTGCATGGGTATTTTTAACACTCGGTATCGCACTAGGCTCTTGGTGGGCTTACTACGAACTTGGCTGGGGTGGCTGGTGGTTCTGGGATCCAGTAGAAAACGCATCATTCATGCCTTGGTTAGCGGGTACCGCATTAATGCACTCTCTTGCCGTGACAGAAAAACGCGGCACATTTAAAGCGTGGACGGTACTATTGGCAATCTCTGCATTTTCGTTGAGTTTGTTGGGCACATTCTTAGTCCGTTCCGGTATTTTAGTATCGGTGCACGCGTTCGCGTCTGACCCGTCGCGCGGTATGTTTATTCTAGGCTTCCTCGTTTTCGTTATCGGCGGCTCTTTATTGCTGTTTGCCGTAAAAGGGGCAGCAGTACGTGTACGTGGTAACTTCGACTTAGTCTCTCGTGAAAACGCGCTCCTAGCCAATAACGTATTACTTATCGCAGCACTTGTTGTGGTGTTAGTGGGGACATTATTGCCGCTCGTACACAAGCAGCTTGGCTTGGGGTCGGTTTCTATCGGTGCGCCATTCTTCGACATGCTGTTTGCGTGGTTGATGATGCCATTTGCTTTCCTACTTGGTATTGGTCCACTTATCCGTTGGAAGCGAGACAATTTATCTAAACTTGTGAAACCAATGCTCATTTCAGGTGTACTTGCTTTCGCCTTGGCTGCGGTATGCGTGTTCCTGTTTGCCGACTTCTTCTCAACCATGGCTTACATTGGTTGGGTAATGGCGATTTGGATTATTGCAATGCATGGCTTTGAACTATATGAGCGCGCAACGCACCGTCATAGCTTTAGTGAAGGTGTTCGCAAGCTGCAACGTAGCCACTGGGCAATGATGTTGGGTCATGTTGGTCTGGCGGTATCTGTTATCGGTATTGCGATGGTACAGAACTACAGCATTGAGCGTGATGTACGTTTAGCACCTGGCGAACACTTCCAAATTCAAGGTTATGATTTCTACTTCTCAGGCCTGCGTGATAAAGATGGTCCAAACTACGATGGCTACATCGCGGATTTTGAGATCACACATGATGGTAAATACGTGAATACGCTTCACGCTGAGAAGCGCTTCTACCGTACGGCTAAGTCTATGATGACCGAAGCTGCCATTGACCGTGGAATTAGTCGTGATTTATACATTGCAATGGGTGAACGTTTAGACGACAACCGATCTTGGGCTGTTCGTATTTACTATAAACCGTTCGTTCGTTGGATTTGGGCTGGCTCTTTGATTATGGCATTAGGCGGCGCACTAGCGATTTCTGATAAACGCTACCGCTTCCGTAAATCGCCGAAGAAAAACGCGAAGTCAAAAGAGCAGGAGGCATAACATGAATAAGAAAATCTTATTTATTCCGCTTGTCGCTTTCATGATTCTAGCGGGCATTTTCGCAACCCAGTTAATGCGCAACCAAGAGGGTGATGATCCAACTAAATTGGAGTCGGTTTTGGTTGGTAAGCCAGTTCCTGAGTTTCACTTAGAAGACTTAGCTGAACCTGGAAAACAATACGACCAGTCAATTTTTAAAGGTGAGCCGTTGCTCTTGAACGTTTGGGCAACGTGGTGTCCAACGTGTTATGCAGAGCATAAATACCTAAACGAATTGGCGGGTAAGGGCGTTAAGATCATCGGTATGAATTACAAAGATGATCGTAACAAAGCGGTAGGCTGGTTGAATGATCTCGGCAACCCTTACTTAATTAGCCTATTTGATGGTAGCGGTATGCTTGGCCTTGACCTTGGCGTTTATGGTGCACCAGAAACATTCGTTATTGATGCAAATGGTGTGATTCGTTATCGCCATGTGGGGGATGTAAACCCACGTAATTGGTCAGAAACACTGGAGCCGCTTTACAACAAATTGGTTGAGGAGGCGAAGCAATGAGAAAGCTGATCCTTGCAGTTTTTGCTGCCATGACATTATCTCTTGCTGCTCACGCTGCCATTGAAGTGTACGAGTTCGATAACTTGGAACAAGAACAGCAGTTCAAAGAGTTAAGCCATACGCTCCGTTGCCCTAAATGTCAGAACAACACGATCTCGGATTCTAACGCTGAACTTGCTCAAGACTTACGCCATAAGGTGTACGAAATGACCAAAGAAGGTAAGTCCAAAGATGAGATTGTTGATTACATGATCGCCCGTTACGGTAACTTCGTGACTTACAACCCACCATTTACGGTTGCGACTGCGATCTTGTGGCTAGGGCCACTCGCTGTAGTATTGGGTGGTTTTGGTTTGATTGTACTGCGTAGCCGTAAATCTAAAGTTAAGGCAAAAGCGAGCAGTGACGAGCAATGGGATGAGCAAAAAGAGGCTCGTTTAAAAGCATTGCTTGAAGAAGAGAACAACGGAGATAAGAAGTAATGACACTATTTTGGATTTCCACCGTTGCTCTTACGCTTATTGCTTGTGCGCTGGTGGCTTTGCCGCTGCTTAAACAAAAAGCGAACAATGATGATGTGTTACGCGATGAGCTCAACAAGGCGTTCTATAAAGACCGTTTATCTGAACTTGCAGAAGAAACCGACGAAGGTCTGGTGGAGAGCGAAGACGAACTGATTTCTGATCTAAAGCAGTCTCTCCTTGACGATATTCCGGGTGATAAAGCGCAAAAGGAAACCAAGGTTTCACCAATCGTGGTTTTAGTTCCATCGGTAATTCTGACGGTGGCGTTGAGCTATGGCTTGTATTACAAATTTGGCGCGTCAGACGATATTGTTCAATGGCAAGAAGTGTCTGCAAATCTACCTGAGTTATCGAAAAAGCTGATGTCGGCTTCTTCTGAGCCGTTGAGTGACGATGAAATGGCGGATTTGACCCTTGCCCTTCGAACTCGCTTACATTACCAGCCGGAAGACTCGACAGGTTGGTTACTGCTAGGTCGTATTGCGTTAGCAAATCGTGATGTCACCACAGCTATCGATGCGATGGAAAAGTCATATCGCCTAGAGCCAAAAGACCCAGATGTGATGTTGGGTTACGCACAAGCTCTGATGCTGTCTCAAGAGGAAATGGATCAAGCGACGGCTCGCTCATTACTCGGCAAGCTGATGCAGCAAGACTATGTCGATCTGCGTGTGTTTTCTTTGTTAGCGTTCGATGCGTTTGAGCGTCAAGACTTTCCGGCAGCGATCAAGTACTGGGGAATCATGCAGCAAATGATTGGTCCAGAAGATAGCCGCTACGAGATGTTGTCACGCAGTATTGAGAGTGCTCGTAAGCAAATGGGCGAAGCGGTTTCACCGGATAAGAGTGTCGCTGTGACAATTAATGTGACACCAAATGCTCAGCTGGATCCAAACGCAGTTCTCATTGTATCGGTACATCGTGCAGATGGCTCACCAATGCCTGTTGCGGCAGCTCGCTATCCGCTGGGTACTTTCCCTCGTACAGTCGTATTAGATGATGGTAATGCCATGATGCAGGGGCAAAAACTATCTTCACTCGACAAGTTAATCGTCCGTGTGCGTGTGGACTCTGACGGTAACGTAGCAACGCGTGACCAAGATTGGCACGGAGAGAGTGACGTCGTTGAATTTGGCACGCCGGTTGAAGTGACCATTGACCAGCAATATTAATCGTTAGCATCTGTCTCTGAAATATGACAACGGGGTAGAGTCTGTTGCCTTTAGTGGTATGACTCTAAACGATCGAGTAGAATACCGAAGGCCAGCGACTGCTGGCCTTTATTTATTCCCATATCTAAGTCATCTTTACTACGTATACTGCTCAACATACGTACAACTGTTCATTGGGTGACTTAGGTACATTAATAGTCGTTATGGAAAATAAAATGTATAACAAGGGTAAATCTACCTTCTTGTTACTGCTTGCAGTTGGACTGGTTGGCTGTTCAAGTGCGCCTGATGAAGCAGTAACAGGACAAGAAACAAATCAAACGACTTCTGATGTGTATGACCCGTTGGAAGGCTTTAACCGAACCATGTGGGAAATCAACTACGAATATTTAGATCCGTATTTGGTTCGTCCTGTATCACTTGCGTATGTGGAATACACGCCAGTTCCTATTCGTTCCGGTATCGCTAACTTCTTGTCGAACTTAGATGAGCCAGCCAGCATGGTTAATAACTTAGTCATGGGTAACGGCACGAAAGCCGTGGACCACTTTAACCGTTTTTGGATTAACTCGACGTTTGGTATTTTCGGTTTATTCGATATTGCAAGTGCCGCGGGTATTACGAAATACGACGAGAAAGCGTTCAGTGATGCAGTAGGCCACTATGGTGTTGGAAATGGCCCTTACTTCATGATTCCAGGTTATGGCCCGTATACCTTACGTGAAGTGACAGATACCGTAGATAGTACGTATTTACCCCTCTCTTACCTCAACTTCTGGGCGAGTTTGGGCAAGTGGGCGTTTGAAGGCATGGAGAAGCGTGCTTTATTAGTACCGCAAGAAGCACAGTTAGACTCGTCGCCGGATCCATATATTCTTACTCGCGATGTTTATATTCAGCGTCAAAACTTTAAAGCAGAAGTTGAAACCGTTGAAGAAGTTAACATCGAAGAAGAAGAGTATTTAGACGAATACCTAGAAGACTTTTAAGCGCTGTTCCTTACAATATACAAATAAAAAAGGCTTAGCTGATGCTAAGCCTTTTTTGTATTTTTGCTGTTTGGTTAGAAACGGTAGTTTGCTTGAACACCGATTAGCCAAACATTACCCGTAGTTTCGCCTACGAATTGGCCGCCGACTTGTTCCGCAGCGTCGTCTGACTTGTAACCACGAGACTCAACGATTGGCGCGTCTTTCGCGAAAATATAGGTGAAGCCAGCGTCTAGGCTGAAGTCTTTTGTCCAATCGTACGTTGCACCAATACTTAGCCAAGTACGGTCAGTTTCTGGAATAGTGATCGTACGGTTTTTGTCGCTTACCGCTGAAGTATCGTACGCAATACCAGTACGTAGCGCTAGCTTAGGATCAAGCTGGTAAGTGGCACCAACAGCAAAGCGGTAGTTATCTTCCCAGTTTTCTACTTTAACCATATGCGTGCCAGCGGTATCTAGACGTGCTTCCAATTTCTCGAAAGAGCTCCAATCCGTCCAGTTAAAGCTTGCGTGTAACGCAAGTTGGTCTGTTACTTGGTGGAAGCTTGCCAACTCAGCCGTTGCAGGCAGGTTTAGGTACATGTAGCCGTTGTCACGTAGTTGTGAAAGCTTAGTACCGAAGCCAAAACCTAGACCTTCAGCATGGCCTTCAAGCTTCAGTTCAACTTCAGATTTGTACGCGAAGCCGATACGGTTATTTTCATTGATCTGCCATGCAGTACCAACTTGCCAGCCCCAAGCGGTATCGTCACCTTCCATGTATTTTAGAGCGGTACCTTGAGGAACACTGATAGGATCGCCAGTTAAAGGGTGCTTTCCTACAACGTTATTCTTAGGAGCTGCTGCGCCAAAGCTGCCTTCGCCGATGATGTAACGGATACCACCACCAACGCTGATTGATTCATTGACTTTGTAAGCTGCGTTTAAGTTCGCTTCCATTGTCGTTACGCTTGCTTCGTTACCGAAGTGTGATGCACCAAAGCCTTTACCTAGATCGGTTTCCATGCCGTAGTTGGTGCCAAATGCCAAACCAATCGCGAATTTCTCATTGTATTGGTGTGATAGGTAGAAGTTTGGAATGATTGCATCATGTGCGAAATCATCTGAAGATGCAGAAGAAGTACTACCGTGGAAGTTTACATCACCTTCAATATCAATATTTGGGTTCACATAGATTGCACCAACGGACACTTGAGTGCCTTCCAAATAAGTTAGCATTGCTGGGTTACGCCATTGTGCACTTGCGTTGTCAGCCATTGCTGCTTCACCAGCATATGCTCGACCTAGGCCTGTTGCAGAATATTCAGCAAGTTGGAAACCTGCTGCGTTAGCCATGCCCGTTGTGCCAAGTAGGCTTAATGCCACTGCTGTTGATAGAAGAGTCTTGTTGGTTTTCATTCGAATGTTCGCTGATTTGTTTATAACGTGGGACGAAAGTTTAAAGGTAGAGTTTTTACTTTAGAAATGAAAATCCAGCACAAGCAGTCATTTGGAATATTATGCTTTCAAGTGTTGTTTGGGTGGTTTAATAATCTAACTGTGAAGGGCTTGTAAATGGAATTCAGCGAACAGCTGTGCGTCCTAATTGTGAGATTTAGATACACGTGTTCACTCAAATTGAGTGAGCAATAAATTGTAGATATGAAAAAAGGCTGGAAATCCAGCCTTTTATATAAAGTATTTTTCTACTAACTAACAGCGAAGCGCTTAGAAGCTACGGCTGTATTGTAAGCCGAATAGAATCGCATCAGCGCGTGTTGTTGCTGACAAGCTCGAGATATTTTGAGGGCTTTGAGCGTCACCTGGGTTGTACATTGGGTTTGGTGTTGATTCATTTACCTCAACATCTTTACCCATTAGGTACGTAAAGCCAAAGTCGACATTTGATTTACTATCAATGTGATAAGTAAAGCCGGTAGAGAACCATTGGCGATCCGAGTCAGGAACGGAAACAGACGTTAAGTCAGCTTGGGCGCTCGTGTCGTACATGTAACCAGCACGAAGTGTCCAGTTATTACTTAGGTAATATGTACCACCAATCGAGTAGTGCCAACCATCTTGCCACTGGTACTGTTTATCGTACGATGAGCCAAGAGGAGAGCCTTTTAAGTTAGAGAATTCAATTTGATCGAAAGTTTCCCAGCCAATGTATTGGATGCTGTAGTGTACAGCAAACTTAGTGTCTTGGATTTTGTGGAAGCCAGAGAACTCGGCCATATCTGGTAAAGGTAGTGTGATTTTTTGACCTTTATCGTCTTTTGCTTCCATTTCTGGGCTATGGCGGTATGCAAGACCAAATCGATTGTTTTCATCTAGCTCGTACACAGTACCAACATTGAAACCTACAGCCCAACCATCAGCTTCGTCTACATCGACAAGTGTGCCTATTGCAGCATGTTCACGCTTCATTGTACCTTGGCCGTAGATTAAATCTAAACCAGCACCAAAGCTCCATTGTTCATTGAGACGGTAAGAACCTGCAAGGCCAAAGTTTACGCTCTTAACATCAGTTAAGCCGCCATATTCTTTTGCCGCAAAGCTATTGTCGAATTCTGTCTTAGTACCGAAATTAGAGTATGCGTTTACGCCCCATGCAAACTTGTCATTTACAGGAACGATTAGATGAATGTTCGGTGCAATAGAAGTATCGCCAGCGTCGTCATAGTTTGAGTCGACAGGCTTGAATAGTGTTGGTGCTACTTGGCACGTTGAACCACAATATTTCGCATCTTTCACTTCAATCATTGAAGTAATGCTTTCGAAACCTAGCGAAAGTTCCATTTTATCAAATAGAGCCATTGCTGCTGGGTTACGAGCCATTACCGCGGCGTTATCTGCGATTACTGCATCACCAGCAAATGCACGGCCGATGCCAGTTGCTGATTGAGCGTTGATTTGGAAACCCGCTGCCATCGATTGACCTGAGGCAAAAGCTACCGTTACTGCTAGGAGAGTCTTTTTAAACAGACGCGTGTTCTGAGTCATTTGTTTTTCCTTATTAGATTCGTCTCTTTGGACGATAAATTGAGCTTTTGCTCAGTGGCGCAGATAGTAGTATCAATAGTTGCTTGGACAAATCCGACCATTGGATAAAATTGAATAAAAATGAAAGAAATGATGCCTAAAAGACGGGAAGTTGCACTTAAAGTGCATAAATTAGAGTTTAAGCTCTAAATGCAATAGTGGCGGTGAATGTTTTGTGGCCTATTTATACAAAAATGCCGCTAAATAAGATCATTTAGCGGCATTTAACTTTTCGAATGCTGGAAATCGTCGAAGTTATTACATCGGTTTAATCATTGATGCAAGAGTCGTAGCGATAGCATCAATATTTTCACCTTCTTCACCGACTAAAATTAAGCTTGAACTCCCGACGGGCTGAACGATTCCGGTCATGCCATCCTTACTAAAGTCGGTACTTTGTTCGCTTGGAATACCAGTAATAAATAATGTTACTTTACCTTTTGGACCTTGGAATACCATATGCACCGCATTGGATTCACCAAAACCGCAGTGGTTTAGGTAGTAAACGTGATATGGAAAGTTTTCACTAAACTGGTAATGAAATGGCGACATTTTCGCATTAATTTGCGAGCTCGGTACATCCTCATCAAGATGACGAACAAAAGGTTCTTCATGAATAACGTGTTTCATCGCGGTATCCGCTAAACTGGCTTGTGCTGGAGAAACCAAAACATTTCCCCAGTTTACTTGACCAACTAATAATCCTGCGGTGAACGCAATAGAAGCGGCAAGTGCCATTGCTTTGCGCACAAAGTTTGGTCTGACGACCTTCTCTTCATCAAGTGCACTCGACGTCTGACTAAATAAAATCTTATCAGCGAGATCTTCAGGTACATCCACATTCATGGCTTGTTTAATTTTTACGTCGAGATCCAAAACGTCATCAACAAACTTATTGTTGGCGTCGCTACCAGCTAAAGCTTGCAGAATCTCTTCATCCTTTTGTTTTGGATCCGACAAAATACGACGACGAAATTCTAAATCATCCATTCTTTTGTCCTCTCTTAGTATCTTGAGAATCCAACATCTCTTTGAGTTGATTACGAGCGCGAAATAATCGAGTCATCACTGTATTTTTATTTAAATCAAGAATGTCGCCAATCTCTTCTCCGCTGAAACCACCGACAACTTGGAGAAATAAAGGTTCGCGGTATTCAACATCGAGTTTCATGATCTGCGCTTGCAGCCATTCTTGCTGATGATGTGGGTCATCGCTGACTTTAGCATCATTGCCGTAATCATCGATATCAACTAAATCAAATTGTTTACGTTCGAAGCGGCGCGCATTTTCCCGTCTCAATATTGTGATGAGCCAAGACTTGGCAGCTTTTTCGTCCTGAAGGCTATCGAGTGACTTCCAAGCTCTAAGACAGGTTTCCTGAACTAGATCTTCCGCTATCGCTTTATCTTTGCACAACCAGTATGCGTAGCGATATAAGTCACGATGGTACCCTCGGACGAGCGCTTCGTATTTTCTTTGCTTGTCCATATCAGAGTTGACCGGACTGTTGGAATTTTTCTTTCCAAACATTTTTAATATGGCCACAGGAGCCTCCATCCTCGCTCTGTGAGTTTCTTATTTGTTCTGAGCATGACTTTACTTTTCAATAGCCTCGCGGTTTCGGTTGAGCGTGTGTCGTAGATAACCTCTGACACAATAAGCTATGTGGTTACTTAAAAGTGTATACGCAAATGCCAAATATCATCGAACATGAATTGGTAAAGATTGTTAACAATATCATCATTAGTAATCAATGGTTTGGATAAGTTCATTCGATGGGACATAAAAAGAGACTGCTAGCGGTGAATTTTTGAATCGGTTTGCATCGCTGAGCCTTTTAGATGTGCTTAAAGCTCGTAAAATCACTATAAAATTGATCTATTTCAAAATATCAAGCAGTGAAGGGGTTATAGTACATCTTGTCATCTCGTTAGTCATTGCGACTAACATGTTGAGCAAGATGACACTTCCTTTTGAAGGCTGACTTTACTTTCTCCTAATCAGGAAACTGATTAATTTTCAATTGGCGTAAGTTAATTGTTTTATAGATATTCCGACCACACAGTTATGTGTGGTTTTTTTTTGCTTCGATTTTACCTTCCGTATACCTCTTACCGTTTTAACTCTCTATAGTTAATCATTATTAATCGCATAAGAATCAAAGAAGTAGAGTAATTGATCTACTTGCTTCACGTTTATTTAAACGCACGTTTGATAAATTTAACAAATTCATTACAATGCATCAGGTCAGACCTCTTGTATTTAAGGAGAAACAATGGGCAAGCAGGAAGTAAAAACACGCAATGGTGAGCGTGTCGCTATTGTCGCGGGGCTTCGAACTCCCTTTGCTCGTCAAAGCACGGAATTTAGCCAAGTGCCAGCGGTCGATTTAGGGAAAATGGTAGTAAGCGAAATGCTTGCTCGAACAGATATTGATCCGAAGTTAATCGAACAAGTGGTATTTGGACAAGTAGTACAAATGCCTGAAGCGCCAAACATCGCACGAGAAATCGTGTTAGGCACCGGTATGAACATCCATACTGATGCTTACAGTGTGACTCGTGCGTGTGCAACGAGTTTTCAAGCGGCGGTCAATGTCGCAGAAAGCATCATGGCGGGAACCATCGATATCGGTATTGCTGGTGGTGCAGACTCTTCTTCCGTCCTGCCTATTGGCGTATCTAAGAAACTGGCCGCTAATCTGCTTGCTCTAAGTAAGACAAAAACAATGGGTCAGAAGCTTAGCATCCTCAAAAACTTGAGCTTTAAAGACCTTATGCCAGTGCCTCCTGCAGTAGCCGAGTACTCGACGGGCTTGTCGATGGGACAAACTGCGGAGCAAATGGCAAAGACGCATGGTATTTCTCGTGCAGAGCAGGATGCGCTAGCACATCGCTCTCATATGCTGGCTTCCCAAGCTTGGAAAGAAGGTAAGATCCAAGGTGAAGTGATGACGGCTTTTCCCGAACCATACAAAAAATGGATTTCGGAAGACAACAATGTCCGTCACGACTCAACCGTAGAAGGGTACGCGAAACTTCGACCTGCCTTTGATCGCCAGTATGGCAGTGTTACGGCAGCTAACAGTACGCCACTGACTGATGGTGGTGCGGCAGTGATGTTGATGCGCGAAGGTAAAGCGAAAGAGCTTGGCATGGAGATTCTTGGCTACATCCGCGGCTACGCATTTTCAGCGATTGGTGTGGAAAAGGACATGCTGATGGGACCGACTTATGCCACTGCGAAAGTGCTAGAAAATACAGGCTTGGAACTGTCTGATCTGACGTTGATCGACATGCACGAAGCGTTTGCTGCGCAAGCATTGGCGAATGTGAAGATGTTTGCTTCAGATAAGTTTGCTCAAGAAAATCTAGGTCGTTCGAAAGCGATCGGTGAAATTGACATGGATAAGTTCAACGTGCTTGGCGGATCAATTGCTTATGGTCACCCATTTGCTGCGACTGGTGCACGTATGATGACGCAAACCCTACGTGAACTGAAACGCCGTGGTGGCGGTATTGCATTGAATACCGCATGTGCAGCTGGCGGTCTTGGTGCAGCAATGATTCTGGAGGCTGAGTAATGAGCGAGCAAAAAGCATTTAGTCTAAAAGTTGATGAGCAGAATATTGCTTGGTTAGCGATTGACGTACCTAATGAAAAAATGAATACGCTACAGGCGGCTTTTGCTGATGAAATGAAAGAAATCTTTGCTCAGCTAAAAGACGCCAGTGGCATCAAAGGGATGATCATTCATTCCCTAAAACCGGACAACTTCGTCGCGGGAGCCGATGTTCGCATGCTAGAAGCGTGCACGACCGCAAGTGAAGCAGAAGCATTAGCGAGGCAAGGTCAAGAGCTATTCCAGCAGCTATCGGACTTACCATATCCTGTGATTGCCGCTATTCACGGTCCATGTTTAGGCGGTGGCTTAGAGCTTGCTCTTGCATGTGATTATCGTATTTGTACGGATTCAGATAAAACGCGTTTAGGCCTACCAGAAGTACAGCTTGGATTGCTGCCAGGTTCCGGCGGTACGCAGCGTCTGCCGCGTTTGATTGGCCTGTTACCTTCACTGGACTTGATCTTAACGGGTAAACAACTTCGTGCGAAGAAAGCTAAAAAACTGGGCGTTGTGGACGCCTGTGTCCCTGACACCATTTTGCTCGACGTAGCCAAACAGTTTATCGACAAAGGTAAAAACAAGGGTACGAAAAAGCTATCGACGAAAGAAAAAGTGATGTCGGGTAGCGGGTTAGGGCGCAAGTTTGTGTTTGAACAGGCAGCGAAGAAAACGAATCAAAAAACTCGCGGTAACTATCCAGCAACGGTTGCAATTCTAGAAGTTATTCAGCATGGTTTAGAGAAAGGTTTCGCCCAAGGACAAGAGCTTGAAGCGAAACGCTTCGGTGAGCTTGTGATGAGCTCTGAATCAAAAGCGCTCCGTTCTATCTTCTTTGCGACAACTGAAATGAAGAAAGAAAATGGTACGGATGCGAAACCCGCGCCAGTTCATAAAGTTGGCGTGCTTGGCGGTGGCTTGATGGGCGCAGGAATCAGCCATGTGTCTGTTGCAAAAGCGAAGGTGCCTGTCCGCATCAAAGACGTCAGCAACGATGGCGTTCTAAACGCACTCAACTATAACTACAAGTTATTCGAGAAACAGCGTAAACGTCGCATTCTATCAAAAGCCGATCTGCAAGCGAAAATGTTGCAACTGTCTGGCGGTGTCGACTTTACCAGCTTTAATCATATTGATGTCGTAATTGAAGCCGTTTTTGAAGACTTAGATCTTAAACAAAAAATGGTGGCGGATATTGAAGCGAATGCCAAGCCGGAAACCATCTTTGCGACTAATACTTCTTCGTTACCAATCCACAAAATTGCAGAAAAAGCGGAGCGTCCAGAAAACGTAGTGGGTTTGCATTACTTCAGCCCGGTAGAAAAAATGCCGTTGGTGGAAGTGATTCCGCATGAAACGACCTCAGATGAAACCATTTCAACAGTCGTTGCACTTGCTAAAAAGCAAGGTAAAACCCCGATCGTAGTGAAAGACAAAGCGGGCTTTTACGTGAACCGCATTCTTGCGCCATACATGAACGAAGCGGCGCATATTCTGCTGGCTAACGAACCAATCGAAAAGATTGATACGGCGTTGCTTGATTTTGGTTTCCCTGTCGGCCCGATTACCTTACTGGATGAAGTCGGTGTCGACATCGGCGCGAAGATCATGCCGATTCTAGTCAACGAGTTAGGTGAGCGATTCAAAGGCCCGGACGTGTTCGATATCTTATTGAATGACGGTCGCAAAGGACGTAAGAGCGGGAAAGGTTTCTACACTTACAAAGGTAAGAAGAAAGATGTCGATAAATCTATCTACAAGCTGCTTAAGCTCGATCCTGAACCTAAGCTGAGCGATAACGATATTGCGTTGCGCTGTGTACTACCAATGCTGAATGAAGCGGTACGTTGTTTGGATGACGGCATCATTCGCTCGCCACGTGATGGTGATATTGGTGCAATATTTGGCATTGGTTTCCCTCCATTCTTGGGCGGTCCATTCCGTTATATGGATCAGTTTGGCATTAAAGAACTGGTTGAGAAAATGAATGAGTTTGCATCGAAGTATGGCGATCGTTACGCACCGTGTGATGGTTTGCTTACTCGAGCTGGAGAAGGAACCACATTCTATTAAACGTTGCTTCGGTAAAGAAAAAGGCTTGCCAGTGGCAAGCCTTTTTCATAAATAAGAAATAGTTACTTCTTCTTGTCTTTCTTATCTTTATTGTGGCCTTTTCCTGGGTTGTCGTCCCCGTGAACGCTGCTGTTGCCTTTGTTGTCTTTATCTTTCCACTGTTTTGAAGAGCAATCATCTGATTTGATAGAAACATTGTCTCCGCTTAGGCGGACACAGTCGTTACTTAGCTCAAAGCCATCACCTTTCACCGAGATTTCAGCGTGTGCAGATGCCAGTGGCAGTATAATAGCCGCAAGTAGTAGTGCTTTTTTCATGATTACCTCATTAATTTATTTTTAGTGTGGTAATTAGAGCATAAGCCGCAATGGCGTAATTTCAATTTTCTGCCAATTATGGTGTCGATTCTATTTATGAGACCCACAACCTCATTGGTTTGTAGGTATATACTTACTAATCGATAATTTTATTACTGCGCAATTAGATCATCCTAAGCCGCAATCTTTTGGCCTAAGTTGGAACTCTTCAATCGATCCAATTTCTTGCCCTAAGTGGATGCGCGGAGCGTCCGAATGCGATTGCCCTTGAGAGTGCATGACCAATCGGTTTGCCGTGCGAGGTTTCAACTCATTAACGACAAAGCGAATCATGTCTGCTCGGGTCAATTTCTTCAGTTCAGCAAGTACCTTGTCACGTTGGTTAAACTCGGTGTCTTTGTTTCCTATTGCAACCCAAAGACGCTGAGCACGACCTCGCAGTGTGGTGTCCGGCGTCGCTATTTGATTCCACAAGCCGCGCTTACTGCTATGCCACTGGTAATCGTTCAGTTCTAACAGCACCATATAAAAGGCATTTAAGAACTCATCGATTGAGGTAACCAGCTCGGCAGGCGCAGCATTGGGTGACTGCACATAAAGCACAATACCTGGATGACGATTAAGTGGCATATTGCCAGTGCCCACCATGTAACCTAATTGCTGTTTTGTGCGGATCTCGTGGAAAAATGTTGCCGACATGAGATGGTTCGCCAATGAGTATAGAGCAATGCTACGAGGCTCAATATCCTCACACTGGTGATAAATAACGACCGCCGAATCTTGCTGGTTACAATGTACTTCACGTTGAAAACTGCCGTTTTTTCCCAGCATGATGAGTGGGCGGAGCGCCTCTTCATAACGCTGCTCTTTTACTCTTAGGGCATCCTTTAAGGTCGTCGCCATGTCATGCGCTTGTTGACGCTGCCAATCTCCGTAAACAAACATTTCAACGTGCAGTTCTGCAAGAATTGATTCTACGAATACCGAGAGTTCATCGACTTCGATTTCTTCTAGCGCTTCGACTAAGGTTGCGAAAGGCGGGTTATTGGGTTGAAGTAGCCCTGTAAGTGCGTTAAACAGCTGCGAAATAGGACGATCTTGTGAAGCATTTCTCCAGTTACGTAACAGTTGCTGCTTGATGGTTTCAAAGCGTGCAGGGCTGAAATCTCGAGAAGCAAAACGGTGCAGGATCATTTCCAACAATTGAGGCAGTTTTTGGCTGAACCCTGAGAGAGTTAAGGTAACCCCGCCTTGGTGAGCATACATGTTGTAACCCATCCCTGCGATTTCCGCTTGATAGGTTTCTTTTGCTAGCGAATCGAGGAACATCTCGACACATAGGCGCGTTTTGACAATGTTCTTCGGGGATGCAACAGCATGAGAGCTGTCGATAGCGACATATACAACGCCTTTTGGCACGCGAAATTCATCATCTTGTAAATGCCAAAGTCGGAAGCCTTCGAGATCTTCAATTAACTCTGGTAGTGAACCACCATTTTCGAACGGCATGGGATCGAGATCGTAGCAAATATAAGGGTTCTTTTCTGGTAAGACGAACTGCCAGCTTGGATCGATTTGTTGATAGAAGCGGCGTTGCTCGTCACTAAAAGGCGTGACGGAATACGGAGTAAAGTACCATTCGGCAGTACGGTTGTATTCCAGTCCTTTTGCAATAAGGGTTACGCGGACATTATCGATGGTTAAGTATTGCAGCAACGAACGCTGCAGTTGTTCATCATAGCCCGCCATTTTGTAGTCGCCATAAATGGTATCGTCTGGCTGATAATGCTGCATATTGATAACAAGATGGCTAACCAAATCCATTGGTCGAGATGGTTCCTGGAAACGAAACGCCGACTCAAGCACCGCTTGTTTTTCGAGATAGCGCCATTCATCTAGGCCGTCTTGTTTGATCATCGAGAGGTATTGAAAAACCGCTTGGATGATGTCGTCAACGTGGTTGAGACCCTGTGGGGTCAGTGTGCAGCTAACCGTAAAATCTCGATAGTTGCTACCACTTGCGCCGCCTCCCGCAGAAAGCGACGTAATCCAGCCCTCATTTTTTAGCTGGAGCATTAAGCTGCCTTCGCCTTCATAGCCGAGTAAATGCGCGAAGTAAGAGAGTGGTTTAACGCCGTAGTGCTTATCCATTCCCGGCATTGGGAAGGTGAGAATGAGTTTTCGAAATTCTTTGATTGGTTCAACTTGAACTAAAATCCCGGTACTTTCTTTGGTGCTAATGGGGACATCAATCGATTTTCCACGAAGGTGGTGATTTGGGATATTGGCAAACATGGCTTCTACCCACGCTTGCTGATCATCGAGCGACTGCGGCCCAAAGAGCGTCAACGTCATGAGATCGGCAGAGTATTGAGAGTGGTGAAACTCGACAATTTCATCGCGGATGGATTTACCATCTCGGTCACCTAATGTATCTAGGTTGCCGACTGAGAACTTAGAGAAAGGATGATCTGGATTGATGACTTCTTTATTGACTTGATACAGGCGGCGAGAATCGTCATTAAGTTTGAGTTTGTATTCGGAGTCGACAGCCTGGCGCTCTTTGTCTAAAGCTTCTTCGTTAAACAATGGTGCGGTAAAAAATTGGCTAAATCGATCTAAGGCATTTTCAAAGGCATTCGGAGTAACATCAAAAAAGAAACAAGTGTGCTCAGTACCCGTCCAAGCGTTATTTGTTCCTCCATGCTGGCTAATATAGCTTTGAAACTCGCCCACTTTAGGGTATTTTTCCGTACCCAAAAAAAGCATATGTTCTAAATAGTGTGCCAGACCTTGGCGATCGTTTGGGTCGTCGAAGTGTCCAACGTTCACTGCTAGAGCAGCTGCTGACTGTTGAGCTGTCTCGGAATGAATCAGCAGTACACGCAGATCATTGCTCAAGGTAATGTAGCGGTATTGATTTGAATCGTTAGGACTTAGATGCACGATGCGTCTCCAGATTTCGCATTACAGTAATTATGAACCCCTAGCTAGGGGGCGCAAAGTTTGCGTTTCGACAAATACTGCTTGCCGTATTTTTGTTATTCGTAGACTTCTGCACAGGCCCATCGCGTTTGCGTATGGGGAAGAACTGTTTGAATGAATGCTCTGAACTCATAGCACAGTTAAATACTGTGATGAACTGAGTACATTCTTTTTAATAGATTGTTAAGAAAGTCGCTATCTTTAGCAAGCGAATTGGTATAATGAACAGATAATTATATCAGTATTTTTGTTTCGTCATTATTAAAGTTAGCCCCGTCTATCTAATAAAGATAGCAGTCAACCTTTTGGTAGCGTTAGCTATCCCTAGGAAATAACATGAAAATATTCATCATGCGTCACGGCGAAGCCGAGCATTTTGCAGATTCAGACGCAGCACGACAATTGACCCCAAGAGGCAGAGTCGAATCAGAAGCGGTTGCGAGAGCCTGTAAAGAACAAGGTTTTGCGCAATTCGATAAAGTGTTGGTGAGTCCGTACATTAGAGCTCAACAAACTTGGCAAGAGATCAGCGAGTATTTTGCTGCAAAAAGCATCGAAACTTGTGAAGATATTACACCTTACGGTCAATCTGAGCATGTATTTGATTTTGCAAGTGCATTGATTGAAGTGGAAAAACTAGACTCGCTTCTGCTTGTCTCTCACTTGCCTTTGGTTGGTTATCTCACTTCAGAGTTTGTAAAAGACATGGCACCACCGATGTTTCCTACATCAGGTCTAGTGTGTATTGAATACGATCTACAAACGCAAAACGGTGAAGTGCTGTGGCATATTACGCCATAAGCGTCGAAACCAAATAAGCATTTAAACATTAGATATAGAATGAAGAAAGGCAGGAAATTTCCTGCCTTTTTGTTTAATTGCTTCTACAGTGAGCTAGTTACTTTTCTGGAATCGAGAGCAAAACTAACAACGCACCATCACCGCCGAATTCTAGCGGCGCTTGGTGGAAAGCCATTACATCTGGGTGTTGTGCTAACCAAAGTGGCGCTTTCTGTTTCAGGATGTGTTTACCAATGCCATGTTGCACACACGCACAGTGAATCTCGTTTTTGACGCAGTAGGCGATCATCGCACCAAGTTCGCGCTTAGCTTCTTGTTGTGTCATGCCGTGCATATCGAGGAATACGTCCGGTACATACACGCCGCGACGTAGACGTTTAACTTCATAAGTGGAGACGTCGTCACGTGCATAACGAGTTGGGCCTTCTTCATTTAAGAGAGGGACAAACTCGTCGGAGAAGTAAAACTCAGAATCACTCGCTTCACGGTTGGAGCGCTTGATTTCTTTTTGCTTAGTATTTTTTTTTGGTTGCTGGATTATGGTATCCTGTCGCAACTTTTTTACGCCCTGTACTGCTTCCTGAAACAAGGCGAAATCGTCATCGTGTTCGGTGTCTTTTTTGCTCATTAGGTAAACAATTTCATTAATAAACTTTTATTGGCAGTATTGTAGCGCTTTTCGGAGGCAATTTTGGATAAGATTTTTGTAGAAGAAGCGGTATCGGAGCTGCATACCCTTCAAGATATGATTCGTTGGACGGTAAGCCGCTTTAACGCAGCGAACCTGTTTTACGGTCATGGTACTGATAATGCGTGGGATGAAGCGGTTCAGCTTATCCTGCCAACCTTATACTTGCCGATTGATGTGCCTCCGCACGTATTAAACTCTCGCCTAACGACCAGCGAGCGTCTGCGTATTGTTGAGCGTGTAGTAAAACGCATCAACGAGCGTACGCCAACAGCATACCTAACCAACAAAGCATGGTTCTGCGGTCTTGAATTCTTCGTTGACGAGCGTGTGCTTGTGCCACGTTCTCCAATTGGTGAGTTGATTCAAGCAGAATTCCAACCTTGGTTGGTGGAAGAGCCTGCGCGCATCATGGACCTATGCACAGGCAGCGGCTGTATCGCAATTGCATGTGCTCACGCGTTCCCTGAAGCTGAAGTGGATGCGATTGATATCTCTACAGACGCTCTACAAGTGGCTGAGCAAAACGTACAAGATCATGGCATGGAGCAACAAGTGTTCCCAATTCGCTCTGACTTGTTCCGCGACCTACCAAAAGAGAAGTACAACCTGATCGTGTCTAACCCACCATATGTGGATGAAGAAGACATGAACAGCCTGCCAGACGAGTTCACACACGAACCTGAGCTTGGTTTAGCAGCCGGTACGGATGGCCTAAAACTTGTGCGTCGTATTCTTGCAAACGCACCAGACTACCTAACAGATAACGGCATTCTTATCTGTGAAGTTGGCAACTCAATGATTCATATGATGGAACAGTACCCACAGATTCCGTTCACTTGGATTGAGTTTGAGAACGGCGGTCACGGCGTATTCATGCTCACGCGTGACCAGCTGGTTGAGTGTGCAGAAGAGTTTAAACTGTACAAAGACTAAATAGGGTCTTGCACTAAACGTCAAAACACCGAGCTTTATGCTCGGTGTTTTTTTATGCATAACTCGCCGAGATTAACTCTTTACATCAAAACGTAATAAAGCCACTATGAATCCACGAAGAATTGGAAAGCAGTTGCGCTCTGGTTTGAGAGGGCGTAGCGATAAAAACTTGAGGAAGTAATGGCAGGAAACAGTATCGGACAACATTTCCGAGTGACGACATTCGGGGAAAGTCACGGTATCGCACTGGGATGTATCGTAGACGGATGTCCTCCGGGGTTAGAAATTACAGAAGCAGATCTGCAAATCGATCTCGACCGCCGTCGTCCAGGCACATCACGTTACACCACACAACGTCGTGAACCGGATGAAGTTAAAATTCTTTCTGGTGTTTTTGAAGGCAAAACCACAGGCACATCGATCGGTTTGCTAATTGAAAACACCGATCAGCGCTCAAAAGATTACTCGGACATCAAAGATAAATTCCGTCCGGGTCATGCTGATTATACTTACCACCAAAAGTATGGCATCCGTGACTATCGAGGTGGCGGCCGTTCGTCTGCTCGTGAAACCGCAATGCGTGTGGCGGCGGGTGCAATCGCGAAGAAATACTTGAAAGATGAGTTTGGTGTTGAGATTCGCGCGTACTTGTCACAAATGGGTGATGTCTCTATCGACAAGGTAGATTGGAACGAAATCGAAAACAACGCGTTCTTTTGCCCAGATGTGGACAAAGTAGAAGCGTTTGACCAACTTATCCGTGACCTGAAAAAAGAAGGCGACTCAATTGGCGCGAAAATTCAGGTTGTGGCAACTAACGTGCCTGTTGGTCTTGGTGAACCTGTATTTGATCGTCTGGATGCCGACATTGCGCACGCGCTAATGAGCATTAATGCGGTGAAAGGCGTTGAGATCGGTGATGGCTTTGATGTGGTAAACCAAAAAGGCAGTCAACACCGTGATACGCTTGCTCCTGAAGGTTTTGGCAGTAATCACGCGGGCGGTATTCTTGGCGGTATCTCAACTGGTCAAGACATTGTGGCTAACATTGCGCTTAAGCCAACATCAAGCATCACCGTTCCGGGTGAGACCATCACAAAAGAAGGTGAGCCAACTCAATTGATCACCAAAGGCCGTCATGATCCTTGTGTGGGTATTCGTGCCGTACCAATTGCTGAAGCGATGCTAGCGATTGTGGTGATGGATCATTTGCTGCGTCATCGTGGTCAAAACCATGGCGTAACAACTGAAACACCGAAGATTTAAGCTTAAAAATAAGCTTGATAGAGAGACAAAAGGCTGCTCAATGAGCAGCCTTTTTAACGTGTTTTCATTACGCGTTTAGATAAGTTAATGGAGTGAGCCTTCCGTTTCCAAATTGAAAGAAGGGAGACGCCACTTAAAACGTACCGCGGCCATACGCAGCATATAACCGGTGATCAGTGTAATGATAGTGGCTGTTACATCGGGAACATTAAATTCTAATAGCGCTAAGTACATTCCTGATGCGATAAGAGCGACAGAAGCGTAAAGTTCTTCATGCAGCACCAACGGTGTTTGGCGACAGATTAAGTCGCGGAGTAGCCCACCGAATACACCCGTTACTAGCGCTGAAACCATGCAGATCCCAGGGTGTAAGCCCATGCCCATCGCAATCTTAGTTCCGATGATGCTGAACACGATCAAACCTAACGCATCAAGGCGGATGAATAGACCTTTTAGCTTAATCACCCATTTCGCTAAGCCTGTGGTAAGTACACCCGCAACACACGTGATTGCCAGGAACTCTGGGTTTTTTACCCAACCAAGAGGGTAGTGTCCCAGTAAAATGTCACGTACGGTGCCACCACCAATGGCCGTTGCACTGGCCACCAACATAACACCAAACCAGTCCATTTTTCTTCTACCAGCACTCAACGCACCTGTCATGGCTTCAGCCGTGATACCAATGATATACAACACACTTAGCAACATAGGGAGACACTCAACGTAAAAAGTCACTACGTTCTACGTGAATCATCGTAGGCGCAGCAACAACACTTACAAAAGGTTTTATCATTCTTAAAAAGTGATTAAAACCAGCAACATGCCTGTAATCAAATCGCTTAAAAAAACAGCAGTTTGAGCAGCATCAAAATAAGGCGAGAGTGTAGTAGCAAATGAGTACGCTGACGAATGAGAAATTATATGGAGAAAGCGATGTTCAGATAAATTCAACTAATAACCAAAACTGTGGGAGCACCTTTACCTTATAGATAAAAACAGCGACAATACGCAGCGCATGTCAAACTGAAGTACAAACTCGACGATGACCCACGAATACCAAGACCTTATCACCATTTTCAATGACACCTTTTTAGACCAATTTAATACGAAATTGGAGTTAGGTGGTGATGAGCCTATTTATCTTCCTGCTGATGATGAGCATCCTCATCATCGGATTATTTTTGCTCGGGGTTTTTATGCCTCCGCATTACACGAAATCTCGCATTGGTGTGTGGCAGGGCCAGAGCGTCGTTTGCTGGAAGATTTTGGCTATTGGTATGAACCCGATGGGCGCACGGCAGAAGTTCAAGCGGAGTTTGAGAAAGTTGAAGTGCGTCCGCAAGCTTATGAATGGATTCTGGCACAAAGTGCTGGCTTCCCTTTTACGGTGAGTTGTGACAATCTACACGGCGATTTTGAACCAGATAGGCTCGGCTTTATGCAGAAAGTGCATAAAGAAGTGTTAGGTATTTTGGAAGCTGGCTTGCCTTTGCGAGTGAAAATGCTTTCGGATGCTCTGCGTGCGTTTTACCAAACCAAGCCGCTGGAAGCGTCAGACTTTTGCGTTAAATAACCTCAAATAACCTCAGAGATACACCATGATTATTGAATTTGAAGAAAAACTACTGGAACTGATTGATGCTCGAATTGAAACAGCATCTGACGATGAATTGTTTGCTGGTGGTTATCTACGTGGTCACATCTCTTTGTCTGCGGCATCTTGTGAAGAAGAAGGCATTAGCGATATTACTGAGCTGAAGTCACGCATTGAGAGCAGTTTGGAAGACGCTCGTACCGAGTTAAGCCCAGCTGATCGCGCGATCGTCAGTGACTTGTGGCAAGAACTGCAGGCTCAGGCTTAATCTCCGAACGTCGTTCTCCATTTATTAGTCCAAATCATTTACTACTTCGAAAAATTCGAACCTCTCCATAAAATTTTTGTGGTTGTAGCGAAACTGTTCAACTTTTATTCTGGTTAGCATAAAACGTGAACAAAGGATTACAACCATGAAAATTGTCGCATTTGGTGCTTCTACCAGCTCTACCTCAATCAACAAATTACTTGCTACATACGCAGCAAACCAAGTCGAAGACGCTCAAGTGAACGTTTTAGACTTAAACAATTATCAAGTACCGATGTTTAGCGAAGACAAAGAGAAAGAAATTGGTCAAGCTGAAGGTGCAGTCGCATTTTTACGTGATTTGGCTGAGGCTGACGCTATTGTTGTTTCCTTCGCAGAGCATAACGGTTCATACCCAGCAGCGTATAAAAACCTATTTGATTGGGCGACGCGCATTGAGCGCAACGTATTCCAAAACAAGCCAGTCGTTTACTTAGCAACTTCTCCTGGTCCGGGTGGCGCACAGAGCGTTCTTGCAGCGGCAACAGGTTCCGCGCAATTTTTCGGAGCAGATGTGAAAGCATCGCTATCTGTGCCGAGCTTCTACGAGAACTTTGACGTGGAGTCTGGTGAGGCGGTAAATCCGGAAGTGGCAGAACAAGTGAAACAGGCAATTGCACGGCTGAAGTAATTTCAACACGAGTGACTTAATGAGTTAGTGATTCCCGACACATATTTGCGTCGGGAATGTAAACGAGAGGATACTCTTACAGCTCAGTAATGGCTTTGCCTTTTCTTAGTTTACGAACCCACATTCGACTTGGATGAAGTTCGGTCAATACATCAACAGGTAATGGCAGCGGGTCCCCACAGATTTGCGAGGCCAACACTTCAGCTAACAATGGTGCAGAGCTCAGCCCACGAGATCCTAAACCTAAGAAGCAGAATAGGTTAGTGAACTGATGAACGGTTTCTACCTCTTCTGCTTTTTGATTTTGTAAGTTGGCGTATTGCGTTTTTATCGTCTCAAAGTCACCCACATTTCCGACAAATGGTAAGTGATCTCGGCTCACGCAGCGAATACCTTGGCGAGATCGATTGCCACTGATATCTACCTCTTTTGGCCATTCTTGGTTCGGTACGCACTTAACTAATTTTTCTGCGTTATCCTTCTGAGCGTTTTCATCAAATTCGTAGTCTAGGTGACAGCGATCGTAGCTTGCGCCTATGCACAGGTGCTGATTGTTTGGGTTAACAGGCGTCATGTAGCCGTCGTAACACAATACCGTTTTCAATTGACTCAGCGTTTCGGTTGCCGGAGCATGACTGACTTGCCCTTTCACCTGTCCCATCGGCAGGGAAGCGGTTTGGCTCAATGTTTGGAACTCATGGCCATTCGCAACCACAACGGTTGAGTGCTCAAATGTTTGACCATTGACCGTTAGTGTCCAAAGCTGATGGTCTTCATCCCAATTTAATGCTTCAACGTGATGTTCAAACTTCGTTGAGAGTAACGATGTCTGTTCTAATTGTTTGATTAACCCACGCGTTAGCTCGGCAGGGCACAACCACCCTCCCATAGGATAGTGCACAGACGACATATCGATAGGTAATCCGATAGTATTCGCAGTTTCCTCGGCGGACAGTTTTTGAATCAATTCAGAAGGAAAATTACCCGCAAGCATCTTTTCCAGCTTATCAGCAGATTTTTCATCCCACATTAGCTGAGTTACACCACACCAATCGTGATCGAATGTAACCGACTTCGCAGCTTGTTCAATAAATTGTCTTGCAAACAAAAATGCAGGCGCAAACACACGCGAAACACCAGTATGAGGACCGTTCAACAAGGGATACACGGCCCCTTGACGATTACCCGAAGCTCCTTCGGCTGGTTGAGTGTCTTTACAGTAAAGCGTGACGTTTTGGCCACGACGAACCAACGTTTTCGCTAACGCCGCGCTGGCTATACCACCACCAATGATAGCAATCGAATCAAGATTGCTAGATGCTGTGCGATTGAACCAAGGGAGATGGTTCGACTGCTTTTCACGTTGTTCCATCGAACCTGCGATCATTTCTCGCTTGGTGCCAAAGCCTTTGACTTTTTTCATTGCAAAGCCTGCTTCGTTCAATCCTCGACGCACAAAGCCCGCTGCGGTAAAAGTGGCAACTGTACAGTCTTGCTTGGCTAACTTAGCCATGTTGTTGAACAGATTTTGGTTCCACATTTCTGGGTTTTTACTTGGCGCGAATCCATCTAAAAACCAAGCGTCAATCAAACCTTGCTCGTTGTATGGGACTTGCGGCATGCAGTCTTTGATGTCGCCAAACCAAAGGTCGAGTGTAATTGCGCCATCTTCAAGCACAATGCGGTGACACTCAGGTACGGCGACAGGGTAGTGCTTTTGTAACTTTTCCGCGTACTCAGCTAGCTCAGGCCAAGCTTCATGCGCCTTCTTTAAATCCGCTTGGCTTAGCGGGTATTTTTCAAAGCTAATAAAATGCAGCTCTTTCAATGCTGCGTCTGGATGCTGACGACGAAACTCACTAAACCACTGGCATACTGCTAAGAAGTTTAATCCCGTGCCAAATCCTGTTTCACCAATGACAAAACGTCTTTGGTCAAATTCCTGCCATCTTTCTGGGAGATGATTTTGTTTTAAGAAAACGTAGCGTGTCTCTTCAAGACCGTTTACGTTAGAGAAGTAAACATCATCAAATTGGTCTGAAACCGGAGTACCAGCTTCGTTCCAACCAAGTTCTGCGTTTTTTATTGAAGTCATAATGGTGCAAATTTGTGATTTGGCGCGGTAAGAATGGGGCGATTGTACGAATTTATGGGAAAGCTGACCACTTTTGTTGACTATCTTAGTTATCATCTAGCGGATTTTTGAATTATAGGAATGTCATAATGAAACGAGTCGTAATCACCGGTATGGGTATTGTTTCAAGTATCGGTAACAACGTCGAAGAAGTTCTAGCGTCTCTTAAAGCGGGCAAATCTGGCATCACTGCATCTGAGCAGTTCAAAGAACACGGTCTTCGTTCGCAAGTATGGGGTGACCTAAAAATCAACCCGGCGGAACACATCGACCGTAAGCAGATGCGCTTTATGGGTGATGCGGCTGCTTATGCATACCTATCAATGGAGCAGGCAATCGCAGACGCTGGTCTTACAGAGGATCAGGTTTCAAACGATCGTACCGGTATCGTTGCGGGTTCTGGCGGTGCTTCTGCATACAACCAAACGGTAGCGACAGACACGATGCGCGCAAAAGGCGTAAAACGAGTTGGCCCTTACATGGTTCCTCGTACTATGTCTTCTACGGTTTCCGCTTGTCTTGCTACGCCATTTAAGATTCGTGGTGTGAACTACTCAATGAGCTCTGCATGTGCTACCTCTGCACACTGTATCGGTCACGCGATGGAGCTTATTCAACTTGGTAAACAAGACATTGTTTTTGCGGGTGGCGGTGAAGAGCTTGATTGGTCTCAAACCATGATGTTTGACGCCATGGGTGCGCTGTCAACGAAATACAACGACACTCCAGACAAAGCATCTCGTACGTATGATGCGGACCGTGATGGTTTCGTTATCTCTGGCGGTGGCGGCATGCTGGTTATCGAAGAACTTGAGCACGCTCTAGCACGTGGCGCGAAAATCTACGGTGAGATCGTAGGTTACGGTGCGACTTCAGATGGCTATGACATGGTAGCACCATCAGGTGAAGGCGCGATCCGTTGTATGAAGATGGCGATGCAAGACGTTGACGGTGTGGATTACATCAACACGCACGGCACGTCGACACCAGTTGGTGACGTGAAAGAGCTTGGTGCGATCCAACAATTGTTTGGTGAGAACAGCCCAGCAATCTCTGCAACAAAAGCAATGACTGGTCACGCACTAGGCGCCGCTGGTGTGCACGAAGCGATTTACTCAACACTTATGCTAGACAAAAACTTCATTGCTCCAAGCATCAATATTGAAAACTTGGACGAAGCAGCTCAAGGTCTAGACATCGTGACAGAAGCACGTGATGCAGAGTTAACAACCGTAATGTCAAACAGCTTTGGCTTTGGCGGCACAAACGCAACTTTGGTTATTAAAAAGTACCAAGGTTAACTGAATTTGTTGGCGCGCCACGTGAGTGAGTACAGCGTCAACAATCCAGTTTCCAGAGCTTGATCAGTCACACTGATCGAACAGACGCAGACTCTATCCCATGGAGAGCGGGATAGGATCCTTTTGTTCTGGAACTTTGCCCGGCTATTTAGCCGGGCTTTTTCTTTTCTCAATTTCTGCTTTTTACATTGCTTCCCGTTAAACGATTTCTTTGGAACTAATCTCCTTGAGGTTTATTAGGGTTATTTCTTGAGATTTTTCGGGAAAAGGGCACAATCGTTTTAGTTTCGCATCTTGCGAATAAACGAACTCATACAAATGGATGTTAAAACGCTGGCGCTATGAAAATTATTGTTGATGAAAATATGCCGTACGCTGAAGAGCTATTCAGCCAACTCGGTGAAGTGATTCTAAAACCAGGTCGTACACTGACGGCTGATGATTTAGTGGATGTTGATGCCCTAATGATTCGCTCGGTAACCAAAGTGAATGCCGATCTAATCAGCAAAGCAAACAAGCTAAAGTTTGTTGGTACCGCAACAGCAGGTATGGATCATGTCGACCAAGCGCTTTTAAAAGAGAAAGGTATATTCTTCACCGCTGCGCCGGGTTGTAACAAAGTGGGTGTGGCGGAATACGCGTTCAGCGTGATGATGGTGCTCTCTCAGCAACAAGGCTTCTCGGTATTTGACAAGACGGTAGGTATTATTGGTGCAGGCCAAGTAGGTAGCTACCTAGAGAAATGTTTGAAAGGCATGGGGATTAAAGTTCTCATCAATGACCCATTCAAACAAGAGGCTGGTGATCCTCGTAGCTTTACTCCGTTGACAGAACTGATTGAAGGCTCAGACATCATTACGCTGCACACGCCAATCACCAGAGATGGTCCATATCCAACTCATCACTTAATTGATGAAACGGTTTTAAACTCGCTTCGTGGTGATCAGGTTTTGATTAACGCCGCGCGAGGTCCAATCGTTGATAACGAGGCATTGAAGCAACGTCTTTTGAAAAACGACGGTTTTACCGCAGCGCTTGACGTATTTGAATTTGAACCAGAGGTTGATATGGAGCTTCTGCCTCTGCTAGCATTCGCAACCCCTCACGTTGCAGGCTACGGCTTGGAAGGGAAAGCTCGCGGTACGACGATGATTTTCAACAGCTACTGTGAGTTCTTAAATAACGAATTACGTGCGCATGCCAGCGATTTACTGCCAACCGCGCCTGTTCCTACTATGGTATTGGACAGAGCTTGGGATGAAGCAACACTGCATAACATCACGCAGTTAATCTATGATGTGCGTAGAGATGACGCTCTTTTCCGTCGTGAGATCAGTAAGCCAGGTGCTTTTGACCTGATGCGTAAAAACTACTGGGATCGCCGTGAATACAGCGCTGTCACGCTAGTGGGTAACAAAACATGTAACCTTGCTCCATTAGCAGAACTAGGTTTTCAGATTGAGGTAAGTCAATGAGCCAGCAATATAATGTTGCCATTTTAGGTGCGACCGGTGCGGTCGGTGAAACAATTTTAGAAGTGCTTCAAGAACGTAAATTCCCAGTGGGTGACATTCACTTATTGGCAAGTGAGCGTAGCGAAGGCAAGACTTATCGCTTTAATGGCAAAACGGTTCGTGTACAGAACGTTGAAGAGTTTGATTGGTCTCAAGCTCATATTGCGTTGTTCTCTGCTGGTGGTGAGCTATCTGAAAAATGGGCGCCAATCGCGGCAGATGAAGGTGTTATCGTTATCGACAACACTTCACACTTCCGTTACGAGTACGACATTCCTCTCGTTGTGCCAGAAGTAAACCCAGAAGCGATTGCAGAGTTTCGTAACCGTAACATTATTGCGAACCCAAACTGTTCGACCATTCAAATGCTGGTGGCACTAAAACCAATTCACGATGCAGTGGGTATTGAGCGTATTAACGTATCTACATACCAATCCGTATCTGGTGCGGGTAAAGCGGGCATTGACGAACTAGCAGGTCAAACGGCTAAGCTTCTAAACGGTCTGCCTGCGGATAAGAAGCAATTCTCTCAACAGATTGCGTTTAACTGTATTCCGCAAATCGATCAGATGATGGAAAATGGCTACACCAAAGAAGAAATGAAAATGGTGTGGGAAACACAGAAGATCTTTAACGATCCATCAATCACAGTAAACCCAACGTGTGTGCGTGTGCCGGTATTCTATGGTCATGCTGAAGCGCTTCACATTGAGACTCGCTCTCCAATCGATGCACAAGAAGTCGTTAACTTGCTTGAGCAAACAGAAGGCATTGAAGTCTTCCACGGTGATGACTTCCCGACACAAGTGCGTGATGCGGGCGGTAAAGATCATGTTATGGTTGGTCGAATCCGCAACGATATCAGCCACCACAGTGGTGTAAACTTGTGGGTTGTGGCGGATAACGTGCGTAAAGGCGCAGCAACTAACGCGGTACAAATCGCTGAAGTTCTGATCCGCGATTACTACTAAGTCACTTACCAGTTCATTTCAAAGCCTCGCACTGTGCGAGGCTTTTTTGTACGAACGGAACAAAATAGTGTGAGATTAGTACGAATATGGCGAGAGCCACACATTTTTTATTCTCAACGCTATAGTTTTGCATGTGATATCCGATATATTTAACCGATCACCATTTCAAATTGTATTTAGCACAAAACTGAGCCTTCTATGCGTCAAAATTATAAGCGTTTGTTAGCAGCCCTTGTGTTGATGAGCGCGACTCAGACATCATCAGTGGTTCAAGCCGAAGGAATTCGTCTTGTTGGACCGTCTGGTGAAGTGCAATCATCTCCGAGCTATGCTGAAGATATTGAGCGAGCATTACCTGCTCCTCCTGCAAATACTCAGCCGTCACGTTTCTTTGGTCCGACTGGTGAAAATCAAACACTATGGTCGATCGCTTCAGAATTAAGACCTTCACGCGGTGTTACCGTTCAACAAACGCTTCTTGCCATTTATCGAATTAACCCTCAAGCGTTTGAGAACCAAAACATTCATGAGTTGATCCCAGGGAGTCGACTACGAGTACCGTCTCTAGAGCAAGTGCAAAGCGCGACTACAGAACAAGCTGTTGCGATCATGAAGGCGCACGAGGCTAAGTTAAAACAGCCGAAGCCGACAAATAGAGCCACGCCAGCGCAACGCGTCGCCGAGCAACCAAAGCCACAAATAAAAGTAGAACCCAAGCCTGTTGCTCCTAAACCAGAAACCACTGTAGCTGCGGAACCAAAACCGGTTCAAAAAACAATACCAGTTATTCCTGCGCCACCTGTGAACACCTCTCCGCAGGGTGAAAAGCAGGTCAGTGCGTTAAAAGACAAACTTCAAGGCTCACAAAGTGAATTAGAGTCATTGGAAGAGAAGAACCATCGTCTTCGCTTAATGCTGTCAGAAGTGCAAAGCGAAGTTGAAACCTTGAAAAATGAGCTGAATGACGAAGAACGCATTCGCTCGGAAGTCGAGAAACTGCTTGCTGAAGAGCGCCAGCGCCTTGCTGAGCAACAACGCATGCAGCCAAGTACGATTGACAAGATTTTGTCTAATGGTTGGCTTGTCGGCTTAGCGGCGCTTATTCCAGGTGCATTGCTGGCACTTTTGGTTGTGATGTTGCTTGGTCGCCGTTCTAAAAACAAAGAGGAAGAGCCTGCTGAGCAATCGCCGCAGGAAACCGATCCATTAGCTGCGCCAATTGGTTTAGCGGCGACGGACGAACTGGATGAAGAACTCACACTTGATGATGAGTTGTTCGCAGATGAAGATATAAATACTCAGGCTACACAAGAAGAGAAGCCAGACTTAGAAGAAGACGTCTTTGCCAACCTTGACGATGAAGAACTTGATTTCAACCTAGAAGGGGACGATGACCCATTTGCGGGTATCGGTGATGACGGCGACCTAGATGTTGGTCTGGATGAGTTTGAGTCATCGAACAATGGTATCCAAGTTAACGGCGAAGAAAAAGCGCTTGGTTTAGAAGAGATGGAGCGAGCCTTAGATGAGGTTGCTCCAGAACTAGAAGTGCTCGATGACGATGAGGCTGGCTTCGATCTTTCAGATGATACGAACGAGAAAGCAGACTCGCTTTCAGACGACGCATTTGCGGAACTACTTGCAGCAGATGAGCCGTCAGAAGAGTTACCAAGTGACACTGTCGATCAGGATATGCTTGATGACTTGTTTGCGGAACTTGGCAATGACGACTTCGACCTAGATACCGATGAACCTGAACTAAAACAGCACGTATCGGATGATGATTTCAGCGCAGGAGAGGCATCTGATGACGATATCGATAAGCTATTAGCTCAATACGAGCAGCCTGTTACTGAGCCGACAGAAGTTGAAGGTGACGCCAGCGAAGACGCCGTTCTAGATGAAAACAGTACGGACTTACTCGATGAACTGATCGATTTTGACGAAGATGAAACAGACGACGAGTTTGACCCACTGAATGAGCTAGAAGCACTCTCTGGTTTTGAAGGTGATGACTCGATTGAAGAGTTAGATGCAGATAGCACAGATCTACTGGATGAACTCATTGATGACGTCACATCCGAACTTGATGAAGAGACAGGAACTGAGACTGAGTTAGACCCGTTTGATGATCTGATTCGAGAGGACGAAAGCCCTGCACAGACTAAATCGGAAGAGGAAGAGTTACTCGCTTCACTTGGTTTTGGCGAACCAGACGGCGACGAAAAACCATCTTCAATAGCCGAGTCAGAGCCCGATCATGAAGAGCCGGGAATTGAGCCTGGTTTGGACATCGATGCTTTATTAAGTGACAGTCAACCAGATCCGCAACAAACAGCGCCAGAGCAACCATTAACCGAGCCAGAAACTGATTCAGAGCCATTTAGCAGCGATGAGTTTCTGGGTGATTTAGAGGACCTCTCACCAGAGAACGATCCTTTGATGAGCGAGCTAGACGACTTGTTTGAGTCAGACAGTGAAGAGCTTCAGCCTACAGAGCAAGAAAACGCGGACTTTTCTGCTGAACTGGATGCGCTATTTGATACTGAAGATGATTTAGCGCAACAACAAGTTGAAGAGCCGCAAGCTGAGATAGAGGAATCTTCGCCACAACAAGAAGAGGATGCCAATTCTAAGTCAACGCAAGATGCATCAGTAGAGCCTGATGCTAAAGTGCCGCCTCAAGTTGAGACAGTAGAAGACGCTCCAGTGTTCACTCCGACACCAAATACAGTAGAAAATGAATTTGGTGTTCCACAAGAAGAAGATTGGCTACTGGATGAGCCTGAACTAGAAAGTGAAACTCAACCAGAACAAGAACAAAACTCGGGTAACAAAAGTGAGCCAGAAAGTTCAGAACTAGCATCAGAAACTGATTCGGCCACCAATGCCGAAGAAGAGTTCGATTTTGATGAACTTGATCTACCAGAGTTCAGTGAAGAAGACGCACTGGCGTCCATGGCGGACGAACCTGCGTTTGATGACCCAGAGTCTATCGAGCCTGAGCGCTCTGAAGTTGAGTCGGCGACTGAAGCAGAAGGAGAACTCAATTTTGATGAACTCGATCTACCAGAGTTCAGCGAAGAGGACGCATTGGCGTCTATGGCGGGCGAACCTGCGTTTGATGACCCAGAGTCTATCGAGCCTGAGCGCTCTGAAGCTGAGTCGGCTACTGAAGCAGAAGAAGAGTTCGATTTCGATGAACTCGAACTGCCAGAGTTCAGTGAAGAGGATGCATTGGCTTCCATGGCAGGCGAACCTACGCTTGATGACCCAGAGTCTATCGAGCCTGAGAGCTCTGAAGCTGATTCGGCTACTGAAGCAGAAGAAGAGTTCGATTTCGATGAACTCGAACTGCCAGAGTTCAGTGAAGAGGATGCATTGGCTTCCATGGCCGGCGAACCTACGTTAGATGACCCAGAATCTATCGAGCCTGAGCGCTCTGAAGCTGAGTCGGCGACTGAAGCAGAAGAAGAGTTCGATTTCGATGAACTCGAACTGCCAGAGTTTGGTGAAGAGGATGCATTGGTGTCCATGGCGGATGAATCTGCGTTAGATGAACCAGAATCTATCGAGCCTGAGCGCTCTGAAGCTGAGTCGGCTACTGAAGCAGAAGAAGAGTTCGATTTTGATGAACTCGAACTGCCAGAATTCAGTGAAGAAGATGCATTGGCGTCTATGGAAGAAGAGCCAGAATTACCGAGTTCTGAAACCGCAGATATAGAACCAATCTCCGGTGAGGATGAAGAGCTAAGTTTTGACGACCAAGATCTTCCTGAGTTCAATGAGGAAGATGTTCTCGCATCAATGAATGAGAGTGCGCCAGAGACTCCTAATGTTGAAGCTGAGACATCGAGACCAACTCTTCAAGCCGATAACGATCATGATGCTTTGTTTGAAGTCTTTGCGCAGCAAAACGGTTTTGATACTGAACCAGAAGTGCAGCCAACGGCGACAGAGGGTGAGCCGCTAAGTGACTTAGATGATGAATCTTCAATGGCTAACCTTCTTGCTGAAGACGCAAGTTCAGAGGTATTTGAAGGTCAGTTAGACAGTGACACCATCGCAAGCGCAGGTATGGATTTTGAAACCATGCTTGATGTTGGAGATGATTGGGATGGCTTTAAACCAGCTGCCGATAGCGTAAGTTCTGCGGACGAAGTGCCCGAGGACCAGCGTGATGTCTGGAATTCAAGTGATGCACTAAGTCAGCCAGAGATCGCGCAAGAAAACTGGGCAGAGCAAAGCAGCTTGGATGACTTCGACCCGAAGAAAAATCAATTTATGACGATTGATGAATTGATGGCTCAGGTCGATAAAGAAGGTGGTGAGTTCGAAGAGGAAGATCTGAAGCTTGATGTCGGATTGAACGAGTTTCCAGATGTTATCGGTGAGATCGGCGATGTTGACGTAGATAGCAACGCTGAAGCTGCTGGAAAACTGGACCTTGCTAAAATCTATCTCGAGATGAACGATTCTCAAGGGGCGATAAAATTACTAGAAGAGGCGATTGTTTACGGTGAAGATGATATTCGCCGCGAAGCAAAGAGCCTGATTGATGCCATTAATGGCCGATAAATCAAAAAGGGTAGCGTTAGCTACCCTTTTTGTGTCTCGCTAGTATGATGCTACCTCTACGTCATCCTTGTTGAAACTGGCAACTTGAGGTGACTTGAGTATATACTTCCCGCCCCATTTTAGAGTTCGAAGGTTAAGATGAGAATCGCATTAGGTATCGAGTACAACGGTACAAACTACTTTGGTTGGCAGCGCCAAAGAGAAGTGAAAAGTGTCCAAGAAGAGCTAGAGAAAGCATTGTCCGTTGTCGCTAATCACCCAGTTGAAGTTCAGTGTGCTGGTCGGACAGACGCTGGCGTGCATGGCACAGGGCAAGTTGTGCACTTTGATACCAACGTTACTCGAAAAATGGTAGCTTGGACTATGGGCGCAAACGCGAACATGCCGAGTGATATAGCGGTTCGTTGGGCTAAGGAAGTCCCAGATGATTTCCATGCACGATTCTCAGCGACAGCGCGCCGTTATCGTTACATTATTTTCAATCATGCTTTACGACCTGGTATCTTAAACTCTGGTGTGAGCCACTATCATGGTGAGCTCGACGAGGAAAAAATGCATGAGGCAGGGCAGTATCTGCTTGGTGAAAATGATTTTACGTCGTTTCGTGCGGCGCATTGTCAGTCTCGTAGCCCATTTCGAAACTTGATGCATCTGAACGTTACGCGCCATGGGAACTATGTGGTTATTGATATTAAAGCCAATGCGTTCGTGCATCATATGGTTCGTAACATCACGGGTAGCTTGATAAAGGTTGGACGTGGTGAAGAGAGCCCTGAATGGATCAAATGGTTACTAGAGGCTAAAGATCGCAAACTAGCGGGTGCGACAGCGAAAGCGGAAGGTCTGTACCTGGTAGATGTAGACTATCCAGAAGAATTTGGGTTACCTGAAGTGCCGATCGGTCCACTGTTTTTGCCAGATAATTTGAACTAATTTTACACACTTATTTCAAAATATCGGTAGTGTTTACATTGAATGTGAGCGGAAAACATACGCTATTTATGATATCAAAAATAGGTACAACCAGTTTTTTATCTACAGTAGCTGCAAGATATGGTTTAATCCGTCGGTATTATGTCGAATTTATATCTTTCGCAATGAAGCGGAAGAGTTGAGAGAAAAGGTCTTCCATGAGTTGGCTTGAAAAGATTTTAGAGAAAAGCAACCTAGTAAGTTCACGCAAAGCTTCTATCCCAGAAGGTGTGTGGACTAAATGTACCTCTTGTGAACAGGTTTTATACCATGCTGAACTAGAGCGTAACCTAGAAGTTTGTCCAAAGTGTAACCATCACATGCGCATGAAAGCGCGTCGTCGTTTGGAAACGTTTTTAGATGAAGGCAATCGAGTTGAATTAGGTACCGAACTTGAGCCACAGGATAAACTGAAATTTAAAGATTCTAAGCGATACAAAGAGCGTATCTCTGCAGCACAAAAAAACAGCGGAGAGAAAGATGCGCTAGTTGTGATGCAAGGTGAACTGCTTGGTCTACCCCTTGTGGCGTGTGCGTTTGAATTCTCCTTTATGGGCGGTTCAATGGGTTCAGTTGTTGGTGCTCGCTTCGTTAAAGCGGTGGATGCCGCAATTGAAAACAACTGTGCACTTGTTTGTTTCTCAGCAAGTGGTGGCGCTCGTATGCAAGAGGCATTGATGTCTCTTATGCAAATGGCAAAAACCAGTGCTGCGCTTGAGCGTCTATCAGAAAAAGGTCTGCCGTTTATTTCGGTTCTAACTGACCCTACAATGGGTGGTGTATCAGCAAGTTTGGCTATGTTGGGTGATATCAACATCGGTGAACCTAAGGCGCTGATTGGCTTTGCTGGTCGTCGTGTTATCGAGCAAACAGTACGTGAAGATCTTCCTGAAGGTTTCCAGCGTAGTGAGTTCCTGCTTGATCACGGTGCGATTGATATGATCGTTGACCGTCGTGAAATGCGTCAGCGTGTGGGTGGTCTAATCGCTAAGATGACTAACCACAAGTCTCCTTTGGTGGTTTCGGTTAACGAATCTCCAAATGAAGAGCCATATTCTGTACCAGAAGCGGACGAAAAAGGGTAAAGTATCAACTAACATAAAAACCAAAGAATTTAATGGTTAAAGTTAGATGACCCAAAACCCAATTCCTCAAGCCACATCTTCATTAGAGATGTGGCTTGATTATTTAGCAAATATTCATTCCTCAGCAATTGATCTAGGCTTAGACCGTGTCCAAGCGGTAGCAAACAAAGCCAATCTTACCAAACCCGCTCCAACCGTAATCACCGTTGCCGGCACCAATGGCAAAGGTTCAACGTGTGCGTTAATGGAAGCTATTTTACTCGATGCTGGCTATTCAGTCGGTGTTTACAGCTCTCCGCACCTGATTCGTTACAACGAGCGTGTACGCATTAATGGCGTCGACGTTGTAGATGCAAAGCACTGTGAAGCATTCGACTATGTAGAAAAGCAGCGTGGTGATATCAGCCTTAGCCTCTTTGAATTCGGTACGCTTGCTGCGCTACGTATTTTCCAAGTAGAGAAAGTTGACGTTATCTTACTTGAAGTAGGACTTGGCGGCCGTCTAGATGCCACCAACGTTGTTGACCATGATGTTTCTGTTATTACGAGCTTAGCTATCGATCATGTGGATTGGCTTGGTGATGACATCAATGTCATTGGTTTTGAAAAGGCAGGCATTTACCGTTCAGGGAAGCCAGCAATTTGTGGTCAACCAACGCCACCGGCGACCGTGGCGGCTCATGCTGACGATATTGGCTCTGAGTTCTTCCAAGTTGGTATTCAGTATGATTACCAACTAACTAATAATGGTTGGAAGTGGAGCAGTGGTGCATTTGCGTTAGAGGATTTACCTGTCCCATCGTTACCGCTACAAAATGCGGCAACAGCATTGATGGCGTTAGGAGCATCGGAATTGCAAATCACTGACATAAACATTGTCAATGGCTTGAATAATGCTCGCCTGGCAGGGCGCATGCAGATATTGCATCACGAGCCAGAGATAATCCTTGATGTCGCGCATAACCCGCACTCTGCTGAGTATTTGGTAGAGAAAGTGAAGCACCAATATTTGGGTAAGAATATCTATATTGTGATCGCGATGCTGCATGACAAAGACATTAAAGCAACCATTGAAGCGCTAACTCCAATTGCAACACAATGGTATCCAGCGTCGCTAACCGGACCGAGAGCGGCGACTGCTGGAGAGTTGTGCCAATACTTACCCGATGGGCAAGTTCATTTTGAAAACCCTGTTGACGCCTTCGAGAATGCAAGAAGCCACGCAAAGCAAGAAGACGTCATTCTGGTGGTTGGTTCATTCCATACTGTCGGAGAGGTATTGGAACATTGGCAATCAAAGAATAAATAAGCAAAGGTATTTTGATGGCAAGTAAATTCCAAAGTCGTTTAGTCGGCACCATCATTCTAGTTGCAGTCGGAGTGATTGTTCTTCCCGATGTGCTAGATGGTAAGAAACTGCACTACAAAGAAGAATTTGCCAGTATTCCTATCAAACCTGAACTTGATAGTGATGTGGAAAACTTCGAAATATTAGAGCCAGTGGAAGACGACATAGCGTTACCGGACTCTCCAGTTGAAGCGGTGGTGCAGGAGCAAGAGGGCGCCCAAGTGGCTGCTTCTGAGCCTGACCCAACGCCGACGCCTAAACCAGAGGTCATCAAACAGCCAGAGCAAGTTGAGGTGGCCACTCGTCCTGTGCAAGAAAAAAATCAATATGAAGATTCTGCTTGGATCATTCAGTTGATGGCGCTTAAGAATCACGAAAATGCGGTCGCGCTTGTCGCTGATTTGCAAAAGCGTGGCTATCAAGCTCATACAAAGAAAGAAAACGAGTTTACGAGAGTGATTGTTGGTCCTGATGTGTCAAAAAGTAAACTTGAACGACAAGTCAAGGAATTACAAAAAATTACAGGCTCAAAAGGTCAATTGCTTAAATTTAAGCCATTAAATCCATAAGAAAACGTTTGCGTCAGCATTTTTTCTGTTAAAATGCGCGCCAACTTAAGATGAAGAAAACATGAATTGGATAGATTTTATCATTTTAGGTGTGATCGGATTTTCAGCTCTGATCAGTTTAGTTCGCGGTTTTGCTAAAGAAGCTTTGTCTTTGGTGATTTGGTTTGGAGCGTTTTTTATCTCCAGCAACTACTACGCCAAATTGGCGGTGTACTTCACCAACATCGAAGATGACATGTTTCGTAACGGAGCGGCGATTGCGGCTTTATTTGTCGCGACCTTGGTAGTTGGTGCAGTGGTGAATTATGTCATTGGTCAACTGGTACAAAAAACAGGACTATCAGGTACGGACCGAATTCTTGGGATTGTATTTGGTGGTCTACGCGGAGTCTTAATTGTTTCTGCGGTGCTGTTTTTTATGGATGCGTTTACTGCATTCCCAAGCTCGGATTGGTGGAAAGATTCACAGTTGATCCCTGAGTTCAGCCGTATCATCGCCCCATTCTTCGAGCATTTACAAGCAACATCAAGTTTTCTGTCTGGCACTATCTAGTAGTGCCAGCTACTGTCGCAAATCGAGGATTAGGACATGTGTGGTATTGTTGGAATCGTGGGCACAACGCCTGTAAACCAGTCTATTTATGACGCGTTAACGGTGTTACAGCATCGTGGCCAAGATGCCGCTGGTATTTGTACCATAGAAAGCAATCGTTTTCGTCTGCGCAAGGCGAACGGTTTAGTCAAGGATGTATTTGAAGCAAGACATATGCAGCGCCTGCAAGGCGAGGTCGGAATTGGTCATGTTCGTTACCCAACAGCAGGCAGTTCAAGCGCTTCAGAAGCTCAACCTTTCTACGTAAACTCTCCTTTCGGTATTACACTTGCCCACAATGGCAACTTGACTAACGCTAACGAAGTTCGTCAAAAGCTGTTTGAAAAAGATCGCCGCCATATCAATACCACTTCAGACTCCGAAGTATTACTAAATGTACTGGCACACGAAATTGACTCAGTAAAAGGAAATGTCACGACAGAAGACGTATTCCGCGCAGTCACCAATGTGCATCGCACAATTCGTGGTGCTTACGCAGTGACTGCCATGATTATCGGTCATGGTATGATTGCGTTTCGTGACCCACACGGTATTCGCCCTCTATGTTTAGGTAAGCGTGAAGTTAATGGCAGAGCGGAGTACATGGTTGCGTCTGAATCGGTAGCATTGGATGCCGTCGGTTTTGATTTTGTCCGTGATGTTGCACCTGGTGAGGCAATCTACGCAACGTTTGACGGTGAACTGTACACGAAGCAGTGTGCAGACAATCCTAAGCTGAATCCTTGTATTTTCGAGTTCGTGTACTTTGCTCGTCCAGACTCGTTCATCGATAAAATTTCGGTATACAGTGCTCGCGTTGAAATGGGTAAAAAGCTAGGCGAACGTATTCGTGAAGACTACGCAAATCTTGATATTGATGTCGTTATTCCTATCCCTGAAACATCGTGTGACATCGCACTTCAAATCGCTCAAGCGATCGATATCCCTTACCGCCAAGGCTTCGTGAAAAACCGTTACGTGGGGCGTACGTTTATCATGCCTGGTCAGCAACAACGTAAGAAATCAGTACGTCGAAAGTTGAATGCAATTCGTTCGGAGTTCAAAGATAAGAATGTGTTGCTGGTGGATGACTCTATCGTTCGTGGTACTACGTCAGAACAAATCATCGAAATGGCACGTGATTCTGGTGCGAAGAAAGTGTACATGGTATCAGCAGCACCAGAAGTTCGATTCCCGAACGTGTACGGCATTGATATGCCAAGTGCTACCGAGCTTATTGCTCATGGCCGTGACAACGATACAATTTGTAAGCAGATTGGTGCTGATGCATTGATTTATCAACGTCTAGAAGACTTGGTTGAGGCAGTCGGTCTTGGAAACCAAGATATTACTCAGTTCGATACATCCGTGTTTAACGGCGAATACGTAACGGGTGATATTGACCAACAATACCTAGACTTCTTAGATGGTCTTCGTAACGATGATGCGAAAACACAACTTGAAATCCAACAGGATTTAGCAAACCTAGAGCTGCATAACGAAGGCGCATAATAGGCGTTTTCTTGAGGCGTAAAAAAACCAGAGCTCCGGCTCTGGTTTTTTGTATTCGCTATCGAATTAGTGAATGTTGTAAGCGATCACAAAGTCGATAAAGAGACGAACTTTCTCTGGCAGGTGATCTTTGTGGTTGTAAAGCATATAAATGTCGCGCGGGTTTGCACTCCAATCTGGCAGTATGCGTACCAAATCGCCGCTTTCGATGTATTCTTTGATCATGACATCTGGCATTAGCGTGATGCCTAAACCTTCGGAACAAGCACTGCGTACTACATTTAGTGCATTCGCCTGAAAGCGACCACGATCAACGTTTACGACAGACTCGCCTTTGCTATTAATTAAGGTCCACTTGATAAGAGGGTAGCCTTTTAGCAATGAATGGTTAGAGAGCTCTTCTGCGTGGTTTGGTGCCGGATTCGAGGCAAGGTAGTCAGGACTTGCGACAAGAATATCCTTCACTTCGCCAATCTTGCGTGCGATCAGGCTAGAATCACGTTGGGGCCCCACTCGAAAAATGACATCCCATTCAGTAGGGTCAAGCTTGTCTGCATTATTTTCTGTCGTTAGTTCGATATTGATGTCCGGATACTGCTTCATAAAGCTGTTGAACATCGGCATCATCATGCGCTTAGTTAAGTTATAAGGCGCCGATATCTTAATCTTGCCTGATGCTCCTCGGCAGTCGTCAGTGATTTCCTCTGCTGCCGTGGTTAGCCTTTGTAGCAAAGGGGAGCACTCATGGTAAAAACGTTCCCCGGCTTCTGTAAGCGAGAGTTTGCGAGCGTGACGGTTCAATAGTCGAAGATTGACAGAGTCTTCTAGCGCTTGAATGCGTCGGGTGATGGTCGCAACCGGGATCATGGTTTTTCGCGAAGTTGCGGTGTAGCTCCCATTTTCGACAACCAGTCGAAACAGGTTTAAGTCATCTAATTTCATATTTCCAGACACATTAAATTACCGATTACGGCTAATTTATAATTAACTTTGTGATCAAAGCTTGCTTTAAGTCAACATGTTGCATCATTTGAACACAGCAACCCTGTTTGAGTAAATACTGTTATACCCCGTAATATTTGTATAAACGCCGTTTTCAAGCTACGTTTTATAACAAGGCGGAACGGCCTCAAGTCTTGCTGCGCAACGTTTCGCCGGATGTAAACACAACAAAAATAATGACTTAATAATAAATCTGTTTTTTGACTTAGCTTTGTGAGGTGTAAAGGTATGTTTAAGACTCACAGTCAAACGGCAATGGTCTCGGCACAGGAAGTGGTTAATCAAAAACTAATTATGTTGGTAGATGATGATCCAATATTTCGTAAAGTAACCAATGCTTATTTAGAAAGTCAGGGTTTTAAAGTAGTAGAAGCTGAAAACGGCCTAGAGGCGCTTCAACAACTCAGGGAATGCCAACCCGATCTTATCTTGTGTGATTTATCGATGCCGGTATTAGATGGCATTGAATTCGTCGAAGAAGTCAGTCTTGAATATCCATACTTGCCGCTTATCGTGGTATCCGGCACGGATGAAATGTCCGATGTCGCGAAAGCGTTGCGATTTGGTATTAAAGATTTTCTTCCTAAACCGATAGGTAATTATGAGCACCTATCTCAGGCGATAGACAATACGCTCGAAGATACCGATAGCCATTTCTCCGAACAGCGAGACTTTTCAAGTCAGTGGTTCCGAGTCGATGACGGTGGCGAAATCCCAGATGAGCAAGAGCTTCACTGGCATCTAGAGTATTTGCAGCAGAACCCGAGTGCTGCAAGAGATTTACTGCATGCTCTATTGCCAGAGAAAGATGCTTCTCAAGGTGATTGGCGCTGCTCATACCGTTTATTGCAATCGACGGACGTTATGCCACTGGTGTTTGATTATCGTTGGTTAATGAACGGGCAATTTGCGTTCTATCTCGTTGACTCTGCTTCCCAGAGTAATGATGGTGTCGCGACGACATTGCTTGTTAGGGCTTTGTTTGACGATTACCTGCGTAATTTGAAGAGTTTCAGTGCTGATCTGAAGGATATGGTAGGGATCATTGAAAAAGGAATCGAGTGTTCAGAGTGCGCTGGTGCGGTTAATGCTGTATTTGGTGTTGCCGATCTGGCTTCGTCCTCCGTTTCTATCCTGCCTGCGGGTTTAGATAGTCATTGGTCTGACGGAAATACTAATCAACATATCGCGGCAGGTAACTGTTTAGGGGCAGGAAGTATGAAAAACTTCATAACCCGAGATTTACCGCTAGGTGTTGCTGGTCAGTTATCCATTGGTTGTTTAGGTTCTTCAAGTTTTAGCTTAAATATTGCCCGGAAATCACGACTGGTATAATTCTGACTTCATAACACAATAAGCAGCGTCTTGGCGCTGCTTATTGTCTTTTTAGAACCACAAAAAACAACAAATGCTCGAACAATAACCTTACTTTTTGCTGGTGTTTAGATTTGGCTGTTTAAGGTATAGTCAACGCCTAAAACAATAATGACCCATTTGTGCAACGATAATTTAACGCTGTGCCTTGGGAGAAGCAAAGTCAACTAGTGAGAAGATACATCATGGCAGACAAAGATTTTAAAGAGCCTTATAATATTTTTTACTTTTTAGGTTTCATTGCAGTACTTTTAATTCCAACACTACCTGCAACGTTAACCTGGCTTCGTGTAATGAATGGTTACGCAGGCTTTTAATCTAGCTATTTTGTACCGGAGTTCACCATTCGTATTAAGCGTTACTTTTTCAATACCGTTGGTGGACTCTGTATTGTGCTCGGCATTGCTGGCATAGCCCTTCCGCTTTTACCCACCACTCCTTTCATTCTACTTGCTAGTGCATGTTTTATGCGTGGTAGCCCCGCATTTCATCATTGGCTACATAACCACAAAACGTTTGGACCGATTCTCGATAATTGGCATAAGCACCGGGCTGTTACTTCAAAAGTAAAACAGCGTGGCGCCATTTTTATTGCACTTAGTTTCATGGTTTCAATCGTTGTTGTTCCCCTTGTTTGGGTGAAAATTGGTCTTTTAGTGATGCTAATCGTTTTACTCGGCTGGTTTATGCGTCTGCCTGTGATTGAGTTGGTTGCTGACAGAGAAGAAAATCACTAAGATTGTAGAGAATAGTGTGCCCGCTCTTCGAGTGGGCGTTTGTATTTTCAGCGCCTGTGACTCTTACGAAAATAAGCACATAGTGGTGAAAACCTATTGTTCGTTGCCCTCGTGATACTGCGATTAGAGAGGGCGATGAGCCAATCTAAGTAAATCGGTATTATGACTACAGAAACAATTTCACTGATCAAATCTAGCATCAAAAGCATCCAAGACTACCCAAAGCCAGGCATTCTATTTCGTGATGTGACGAGCCTTCTTGAAGACGCAAAAGCATACCAAGCGACGATCAACTTACTTGTTGAACGTTACAAAGATATGGGCTTTACCAAGGTTGTGGGTACGGAAGCTCGTGGCTTTTTATTTGGTGCGCCTTTAGCGCTTGAGCTAGGTGTTGGTTTTGTACCAGTACGTAAACCAGGCAAGCTACCACGTCCTACTGTTGCTCAATCTTATGAGCTTGAATACGGCGTTGATACACTAGAAATCCATACAGATGCCATCGTTGAAGGCGACAAAGTACTGGTTGTCGACGATTTATTGGCAACGGGCGGCACTATTGAAGCGACGACTAAGCTGATTCGCCAACTGGGCGGTGAAGTTGAGCACGCTGCGTTCGTTATCAACCTACCAGAAATCGGTGGTGATAAACGTTTAGAAGCACTAGGTCTAAACGTATACAGCATTTGCGATTTTGAAGGACATTAATACATTCAATGAGTTATTTAGCTTTAGCGCGAAAATGGCGTCCTAATCAGTTTGACCAAGTTGTCGGACAAAAACATGTCCTGACGGCGTTGGAAAACGCACTGGCGCAAAACCGTTTACACCATGCTTATCTGTTCAGCGGGACTCGTGGTGTGGGTAAAACGAGTATCGGTAGGTTGTTTGCCAAAGGCTTGAACTGCGAAACCGGTATTACCGCGACACCTTGTGGTAAGTGCGATACTTGTCGTGAAATTGATGAAGGTCGCTTTGTCGATCTTCTTGAAATCGATGCGGCATCACGTACTAAAGTTGAAGACACTCGCGAACTGTTAGACAACGTTCAATACAAACCTGCTCGTGGACGTTTTAAAGTGTACCTCATCGATGAGGTACACATGCTATCGCGTCACTCTTTCAATGCGTTGTTGAAAACCCTGGAAGAGCCGCCAGAGTATGTGAAGTTCTTACTCGCGACAACCGATCCACAAAAGCTGCCTGTTACTATATTGTCGCGTTGTCTACAGTTCCATCTCAAACCGATCAGCGTTGATGATATTCATCAGCAACTTGACTACATTTTGGGTCAAGAGCAAGTATCGGCAGAACCAAAAGCACTGGGTATGATTTCACATGCTGCAGATGGCAGTATGCGTGATGCTCTCAGCTTGACCGATCAAGCAATTGCGTTAGGTAACGGTGCGGTGCAAACCGATATTGTCAGCCACATGTTGGGGACGATTGATACCGACCAAGCGATTCACTTACTGGAGTCAATCAGCAGCAAGCAACCTCAACAAGCCATGGATAAAATCCAGCAATTAGCAGCAAATGGTGTTGAGTGGGATGGTTTGTTGCAGCAAGTCGCAACACAGCTTCATCGAATTGCGATGTATCAAGCGCTGCCAGCGTCGCTAGACCGAGCGCAGCCAGATGCAGAAAAAATAGAGTTGTTGAGTAAAGCACTAAGTCCGCAAGACGTTCAGCTTTACTACCAAATTGCATTGAAAGGTCGTGAAGATTTGACTCTCTCGCCAAATGGGCGAGTCGGTCTGGAAATGATTGTGCTGCGTATGATGGCGTTCCGCCCATCAAATAACAGTGGGGCAAATGTTGTTTCTAGTAACTGCGAACCAGCTTCAGCCCCAGCTCAAAGTGCCAGTCAGCCAAAGACTGCACCAGCTCAGACAGTAGCTGCTCCTCGAACTCAGCAGCCGAGTCCAGCGCAAAGCACACCACAAGTGGCGCCTCAACCTTCATCCAATTCACAACCTGAGTATCACGCGAGTGGATATGAGACGGTTCCGCCACAGTATGATATGGCGCCGCCGATGAGCGAAAACCCAGCGCCGCAGCATGAAACGCCACCTCAACAAGTGCAAGAGAGCGTTTCAACACCGGCGCGCGGTGGTCTAAGCGGTTTACGTCACCAATTACGTTCTCAGCGTCAAGGCCTACAACAGAACACTCCTCAAAATGGTGGCTCAAAAAAGCCTAAAGCGGCATCTGCACAACCAGAATCGGTTATCGACCGAGTAGCGCAATTGCATGGCAATTCCGCGCAGGTGTCGCCAAACTCAGCTCCGAAGTCGACGGAGCCACAAGTTGAGGAAGCGTATCGCTGGCGTCCAAGCAAGCCTGTTGAGACAAAAGTGAATACAAAACTGACACCTACGCAGCTCAAGCAGGCACTTGAGCATGAGAAAACGCCTGAAATGGCACAAAAGCTCATCGATGAATCGTTAGAACATAATGAATGGGCGAAGCTAATCAGCTTAATGGAGATCCCTAAGCTGGTAGAGCAACTTGCGCTAAACTCTCATTATAGTAAGGAAGGAACAACCGTTTCGTTACTATTGAGAAGCAGCCAAGCTCATTTGAATACTGATAGAGCTCAAGCCGAATTGCTTAAAGCACTTAATACCGTGTTAGGTGAAGAGTGCCACATGAGCATCGAAATAGGGGAGAGTGGGGAAACACCACTTGAACTTAGAGATAGGCTCTATCAAGAGAAATTACAGCAAGCTCTGAATAGTTTAGAAAACGATCCAAATGTTCAATTTATTGAACGTCGTTTTGCTGCAGAGCTTGATAAAGATAGTGTGCGCCCTATCTAATAATCGAATGGAATGGGGTTGAAAACCCAAAGGTATAACCCCATTAATTGATGCAACACCTCATTAAACCAGAGAGATAAACATGTTTGGTAAAGGCGGTATGGGCAACCTAATGAAGCAAGCCCAGCAAATGCAAGATCGCATGCAAAAGCTTCAAGAAGAAATCGCGAATATGGAAGTAACTGGCGAGTCTGGTGCTGGCCTAGTTAAAGTTACTATCACTGGTAGTCACAGCGTACGTCGTGTTGACATCGATGAAAGTTTGATGGAAGACGACAAAGAAATGCTTGAAGATTTGATCGCTGCGGCGTTCAACGATGCGGCCCGTCGTGTTGAAGAAACTCAAAAAGAGAAAATGGCTTCTGTAACTGGCGGTATGCAACTACCACCAGGTATGAAAATGCCATTCTAATCTGCTGATATTTAATTAAGCGGACTTTTAATGCGTACCAGTCATATGCTGGAGCAATTGATGGAGGCCTTACGTTGTCTACCTGGGGTTGGCCCCAAGTCGGCGCAGCGTATGGCCTTTCATTTGTTACAGCGCGATAGAAAAGGCGGTTTGCAACTTGCAGATGCGCTTAGCCAGGCAATGACAGAAATCGGTCATTGTACTGAGTGTCGAACCTTCACCGAAGAAGAAGTCTGTCATATTTGTACCAACCCAAAACGCCAAGAAAATGGTCAAATTTGTGTGGTAGAAAGCCCGGCAGACATTGCTGCAGTCGAAGCAACGGGCCAGTATTCTGGTCGATACTTTGTTCTTATGGGACATTTGTCACCACTAGACGGTATTGGTCCAAGTGATATTGGGCTGGATGTGCTGGATTACCGCTTACGTCGCGGTGATATAGCCGAAGTGATTTTGGCAACAAACCCGACGGTTGAAGGCGAAGCCACTGCACATTACATCGCAGAGCTATGTAAAGAACACCAAGTTGATGCCAGCCGCATCGCGCATGGTGTGCCTGTCGGTGGAGAACTTGAGCTTGTTGATGGCACGACGTTGTCACACTCGCTGTTAGGTCGACACAGAATTTAATAAAAAGCCGCTGAATTCAGCGGCTTTTTTGATCTTGTGAGTTGGGAACGATTAATCGTTCGATTCTTTACCAAGAAGGTTTTTGTAGATGACTGCACCAAGTACACCACCCAAAATAGGCGCAACCCAGAACAGCCATAATTGAGAAACTGCCCAGTCACCCACATACATTGCGACTGCTGTACTACGAGCCGGGTTTACTGAGGTGTTTGTCACAGGAATGCTGATCAGGTGAATAAGAGTCAGACACAAACCAATCGCTATAGGTGCAAAACCTTGAGGTGCACGTTTGTCTGTCGCCCCCATGATTACGATAAGGAACATCATCGTCATTATAACTTCAGAAACTAGCGCAGCGAGCATGGAGTACTGACCCGGCGAGTGTTCACCATAACCATTGGCGGCAAAACCAGAACCCACAACATCGAATCCAGCTTGTCCTGTCGCGATGACATAAAGAATGCCACCAGCGATCAGCCCGCCGATCACTTGTGCGATGATGTAAGGCGCAACGTCTTTTGTCTCAAAACGACCGCCAGCCCAAAGACCAACCGTCACTGCCGGGTTCAAGTGACAACCTGAAATATGACCGATTGCAAATGCCATGGTTAAAACGGTTAAACCAAAGGCCAGAGCAACGCCCAGCAGACCAATACCCACGTCTGGGAAACCTGCAGCCAACACTGCGCTACCGCAGCCGCCCAATACTAGCCAGAACGTACCAAAAGCCTCTGCCAAATACTTGTTCATGTTATTTCCTAATTTCTACTTAAATGACCCGCTGAACATAGTCGAGAATTGTCAATTAAGTGTGAGGGAGATCGCGTAAAGACTGCAAATAGGACGGTATGTGGCAAGAGTTCTCAAGGATGAGAGAAAAGCAGGGAGAGGAGAGGTTGAATCTTAAGGTTGCCTTGGCCATCACTACCTGAGTAACAGCCAAGGCAAAGTAGGTTTTAGCTAAATGCGACGAAAGGTGATACGCACAACAAAATACCAGTCGCAATAATCAAGTAAAGCGACGCGCCTTTGTATTTGTGTAAAGAAGGCACTTGGTAAACAAGGTAAGCTGGAATCAAACAGCCAATCAAACCAAAGATAGGGCTACATACTGATGTGAAGCTCAGAACTGGTAGATTCAATACAATTGCACCCCACGCCATGAGAATCGCAAAGAGAATGATTCCCTTGGTGACTAAGTCTTTATTGATCTTATCTTCAGGCATGACCTTTTTTAGAGCCAGCATCGCTAGACCTTGGCAAGAATCGCGGAAACCTAAGTACACGCCAAAAAACGCAGTCATTACTGAGAAAATATTCAGCATCAAACTCATTAGTTTTAGCGTCGTGCCGTCCATGCCTTGCGCAACCATCGCAAGAGCAGAGATGTTCTCTTCTGCTGCTTTAACCGCTTGTTCATGTGACATCGCAAGCGTAAAGGAAATCGCGTAGAAGAAGACCGTCACAAACAAGATACCGAAAGCAGTTTTCATTGCGCGCATGGCTTTAAAGCGAGCAACCTCAATCGATTTTTCTTTTGAGCGGTATGAGATCACCATTGGGCTCAAGCTTTGAATGAAGAGAATAGACGTTAGAGTAAACGGCAGTAGCTCAATTGCATCTTTCAAACCAGCGCCTGTTTCTGGAATTGCACCGACATTCGCTACATCCCATTTCTCGATCATCATGACGCCAAGTAATGCAACGGTACAAAGTTTAATCAGTACAAGACCAGTACTGACCTTAAACAAAATCTTTTCACCACGAGATGCAATAGCGACCAGCGCGCACACTAAAGCCAGACCATATAGCGGGTTTTCAGACAATAAATCTTCCGTGATGCCAAAACTATGTAGGAAAGATGCCGAGTCATTGTTGATAGCTGTTGAGTAAACAAAGACCCAAATCACCAACATGATGAAGTAGAGCACACCTAATAACGCCCCCCATTTGTTACCAAGGTAGCCGGAAATGACGCCAGCGTAATCTTGGCACTTTGGTGAACTTGAGAGAGTGTTGATGAAAAGGCGTTGGAATAAGTACATTGCAGGGTAGCCGATCACGGCAGAGGCCAAGAATACCCAAAGGCCCAATACGCCTACTTTTACTGGTAAAAAGACAATACCGGCACCGATTGCCATGCCGATACTCATGATCACCCATCCCCAGTCTGTGCTATCAAACTTGATCGCGGCTTTCCACTCGTCTAGGGCCATGCCTGCTTTTACGTGCGGTGGCTCTTTACCGATAGGTAAGGTTTGTGTAGGTGCTGTCACGCTCATTTTATTGTTTCTCTTGTTAGTATGAATTTTTCTCAAATTTAATTGAGAAAATGTATATCACCAATTTTTTTGTGGAAAATTCAGATAAATTTGAGATCTTGGCGAAGAAGTTCAAATAAATTGGAGTTTTTAACGAATTTTGTGATCTGATCTAGTTGTTTGGTTCATATTTAATTGAAAAAATAACGCTAATACGGAAGTTGAATTAGAAACTTCTTAATAAAAAATAAAATTTATGTGAGGATTTAAAAATGAAAAAATTGATTTCATCTGAACACGCGCCTGCTGCTATCGGACCTTATTCACATGGCACTAGCTATGGCGATTTGATTTTTACTTCTGGCCAATTACCCGTTGATAAGGCAACAGGAAAAGTCGTTGAAGGCGGCATCAGTGCACAAAGTCATCAATCTCTTACTAACTTGAAGCACGTTTTAGAGGCTGGTGGTGGCAGTATCGATACTGTTTTAAAAACAACGTGTTACCTATCGAATATTAATGACTTTGCCGAGTTTAACAAGGTCTACGCAGAGTTTTTCCAACAAGATTGTCCAGCACGCAGTTGCTTCGCAGTGAAAGATTTACCTCTTGGCGTGTTAATTGAAGTCGAAGCGATTGCTCATAAAAAGTAATACGGAGAACAGAGCATGAACCAGCAATGGACACAATATATCCAAATCATTAAGCAAGTCGTGAAACCTGCATTAGGATGTACAGAACCCATTGCTGCTGCGTACGCGGCAGCAGTTGCTAGAAAAGAGTTGGGCGCATCCGATATTGATGCGATAGAGGTGCGTGTTTCAGACAACCTATTTAAAAACTCGATGGGTGTTTTCGTACCCGGAACGGGCAAGATAGGCCTCAAAATTGCCGCCTCAGTTGGTGCATTAGCCGGTGACCCAACAGCAGAACTGGAAGTGTTGGCTCGGATTAATGAGCAGGATGTCGCTGCTGCGCAACAATTGATAGATGAAGAGCGAGTAACCATAGCGCGTATGGATACGCAAGAATTCATTTATTGCAACGTAACGCTCACCTCTGGTGACGATGTTGTTTCGGTCACGATCAGTGGCGGTCACACCAACATTCTTCAGATCATGCGTAATGGCGACGTGATTTTTGATGCCCCATCACAGCAACGCGTTGCGACCGCTTCCGTTTGTGAAGGTGTGGATATTTCGATCAAACAAATCTATGAGTTTGCCACTCAAGCGCCTTTTGAAGAGATCAAATTCATTCTCCAAGCAGCAGAGCTTAATACCTTGCTCGCTCAAGAGGGTATCGACCGAGGCTATGGCCTAGAAATTGGACGCACGCTAAAAGGCAACATCGAGCAAGGCTTATTGGGCAATGACTTAATGAGTCGCATACAGATGATGACATCCGCGGCGTCTGATGCTCGCATGGGAGGGGCGACGTTGCCAGCCATGAGCAATTTCGGCAGTGGTAACCAAGGTATCGCTGCCACAATGCCAGTTGTAGTTGCCGCAGAAGTATTCCAAAACGACGAAGAACAGCTGGCTCGCGCATTGATCATGAGTCATTTAGGGGCTATTTACATCAAATCTTATTACCCACCGTTATCCGCATTTTGTGGCAACACTGTTACCAGTGCGGCAGCTTCTATGGCGCTGGTGTATTTAGCTGGTGGTACATTCGAGCAATCATGCTACGCCATTCAAAACGTCATCAGCGACAGTTCAGGTATGGTGTGCGATGGTGCGAAGTCCTCTTGTGCGATGAAAGTGTGTACTTCGTCGACAACGGCGGTGCGCTCATATTTGATGGCGATGGGTAACCACAGTGTTAAGAATCAAGGTATAGTAGGCGAAGAAGTTGAGCAAACGATAAGAAATGTTGGCTCAATGGTTCGTTTCGGTATGCCGTATACTGACAAATCTATTATCGATATTATGTCGGCCTAACCTCCAGTTTTTGCTAAGGGAAGTAACATTGCTACTAAAGAAACTCACCAAGAGTGATCTCGATATTTTGAACTCTATGAAAAACGTCGTGGATGGCATTGCACGTATGTATGGTGAACACACTGAAGTGGTTCTCCACAGCTTAGATGCCGAAGCGCCGGAAATCATCAAAATCGCAAATGGGCACGTGACGGAACGCAGTGAAGGTGCCCCAATTACCAACTTAGCGAGAATGAAGTTAAGAGAGGGCAAGGACGTTTCTGATTCGTACCTGACGAAAACGTCGAACGGAAAGACCTTGCACTCCATTACGACCATTGTCAGAAATCCAAAAAACAAACCGATTGGTTTGCTGTGTATCAACGTAGATATGGATGCACCGATGCTGGCGTTTTTAAAGGCAATGCTGCCTCAGCAACACACCGAGTGTTGTGTTGGTGGCGCTCGATCACCAGAAACGTTTGCGCGTAATATCGATGAAACCATCATCAGTACGATAGAAACCGTGCAAACAGAAGTGTGGGAAAATGAAGCCATTGCGCCTTCTAAACGTAACCGTGAACTGGTGACGCGACTGCACGGCTTAGGCATTTTTAAATACAAAGATGCTGTTTTAATGGTTGCAAACCATCTTGGCATTTCGCGCGATACCATCTACTTGTACTTACGAGAGCTTGGTAACGACTAAACGGGGGCTCTGAATAGATTAAGTAAGTTGCTCTAGCTCAGTGATGTTGTCGAGCGCTTCTTGGTTGGTTTTGCCACACACAACCGGACACGGTTTAAAATCGTGACAAACGTTAGGGCGCTCAGGCTTACCAAACAGCTTACACAAATTATCATCGTTGAGTTGTACGCAACGAACACCTGCTGGTTTGCCCTTGGGCATTCCAGGTATCGGTGAAGAGATACTTGGCGCAATACAGCAAGCTCCGCATCCTAGTCGACAATCCATAATGTAAACCTCTTAAAAATTGAGGGGCAATTATGGTCATTTTGACGTGGATTGGAAGAGTCGCCTAAGAAAAAAATAAAAAGGAGCACTCAATAGAGTGCTCCTTTTGGCTTCTAAACCGTTGTGATCATCTCAAGAAGCGGTTGTAAACAAACAGCAGAATAAATGCGCCCAGCGTTGCGGTAATGATGCTGCCGATGTTTACGCCAGTTGCCCCGCCGAAACCCAGAATACCGCCAAGAAAGCCGCCGACAAAGGCACCGGCAATACCGAGTAGCATTGTTGCAATCCAGCCACCCCCATCTTTTCCTGGCATGAGCCATTTTGCGAGTGCACCGGCGATTAAGCCCAAAATAATCCAAGAAATAATACCCATGAAAACTCCTTAATGCCTTCTTGATCAATTGAGTAATGGAAACTCGTTTAAGGATAGAACAGTAAAGCGAAAGTAGTTGAATATCTCTACTGTTATGTGTGAATGATTCGAGATCTTCTCAAAACTTGAACTTTTGCGTCGAGAGGGGTATAAATCGCCCCCTAAATTCCCTTGGTGAGACCTGAAGTATGAGCACTCCATTTTGGCAAAGTAAATCGTTAGAGCAGATGACAGAAGAGGAATGGGAATCTCTCTGTGATGGTTGTGGTAAATGTTGCCTGCATAAGCTAATGGACGAAGATACCGATGAAATCTATTACACCAATGTGGCCTGTAGCTGGCTAAATAGCAAAACGTGTTCTTGTAAGGATTACCCAAATCGTTTTACTTCGGGTGAAGAGTGCACCAAGCTGACGCGCGAAGACATCGACGATTTTACTTGGCTGCCGCATACGTGCGCTTACCGCCTGTTGGCTGAAAAGCAGCCTTTACCAGAATGGCATCCGTTGATTACGGGCTCGAAATCTGCGATGCACGCGGCGGGCGAAAGTGTCCGCAATAAAGTGGTATACGAGATTGATGTGGTGGATTGGGAAGACCACATTCTGAATCACCCCAATCGCCCGTAGTTAAATTTACACAAGCCTTTCATCTAATAATGAAAGGCTTGTTTGTTATTGGGTTTCTCAACTTTGACGCCCAACTAACGAAATGCTGCTCAGTTTATTATTTAGTGTTGTAAACTTAGGTATATAATTTCAAGGTTTTACACTTCTATTCTTGGTCGTTTTGATCAGAACTGTTCCCTAAGAGGTAAACATGACGTTTCATTTCCCCCAGAAAATACGCCTGACATCTTGGGTGGCATTATTCTCGCTCATCCTCGGTATGATGGCCCCGATGGTCATCAATGCGAAAGATATTCAGGATACGCCAGAGCCCTCTGCTGCCGAAACTTCTATTGATAACTTGAATCGAGAAATTGTGGATTTATCCCAAGGTCTCTCGCAAGCGAGTGGTGATGAGCGCGACGCGCTTCAACTGCAGCTGTTCCAAAAAAATGAAGAGTTAAGAAGTCAGTTAGCATCAGCGATTGAACGTGAAACTATCCCTCGTGACAAATTGATCTCCTTGGTTAAAAAGCAGGAAAAATACTCTGAGGACGCCACAAACTATCTGTCGGAAAAAATAAAGAAAGTCGTTGAAGATTTAAATAAAGCCAAGGATGAAGAGAAACTTGCTCTTGTTAATGATTACCGAGAGTTACAGCATTACCTCGATGTCAGCTTCGATTCAAGTTGGCAAAACCTTGCTTGGCTGAAAGAGTTAGGGGCTCAAAATGAGCGCGCAGAAGCGGAACTAAAGGATAAAGTTGATAAACGTATGCGTTTGCTGTCTGCCTCAATTGAGTACTTGAGCCAGCAAAGTGAAATCATCGGCTCTCAACTTTCGTCAAGCCCTGAATCGGAAAAAGCGTCACTGCAGCTAAGTCAGCTTATTACTAAGCAAAGACTTAATATTGCGACGGAAAGCCTACGCAATTTAATTTCGATTGGCGATAAAGTCGGTTTAGAAACGTCCGAATACAAACGCCAAATTTTCGAAGTGACAGGGAATATCACCCACGATTTACTGAATACCAAAGTAGTGTGGTCAATACTGAGCCATTGGTCCAACTCGGCACTAGACTGGTTTGCCGAAAATGCACCACAGCACATTTTCCAGTTGTTTGTATTTGCGCTGATTTTATTGATCGCTCGTGGGCTCGCGAAGTTAACGCGCAAAGTGGTCAGCAAGGCGGTTTCATCGAAAAACTTAAAGCTCTCACACTTGATGCAGGATTTCTTTATATCAATGTCCGGCAAATTCGTGTGGGTGATTGGTATCATGGTGGGCCTATCTCAGCTTGGATTGAACCTAGCACCGATCCTAACTGGTTTTGGTATTGCTGGTGTGATTATCGGCTTCGCTTTGCAAGACACCTTGTCCAACTTCGCGGCGGGTATGATGTTGCTTATTTACCGCCCATTTGATGTTGGTGACTTTGTGTATGCTGGTGGCGTGGATGGTAAGGTAAGCCATATGAGTTTGGTGAACACCACAATCCGTACGTTTGATAACCAAATTATTATTGTACCTAACAGTAAAATTTGGGGAGATGTCATTAAGAACGTCACACACGAGCGCATTCGCCGTGTGGATATGGTGTTTGGCATTGGCTATGCGGATGACTTGCTGAAAGCCGAGTCAGTGCTGTCTGATATCATTACTTCTCACCCTGCAGTACTTCGTACACCAGAGCCGATGATCAAAGTGCATACGTTAAACACATCATCTGTAGACTTTATTGTTCGTCCTTGGGTAAAAACTGATGATTATTGGGACGTGTATTGGGATGTGACAAAAGAAGTGAAACTGCGCTTTGACCGAGAAGGCATTTCGATTCCTTTCCCACAACAAGATGTGCATTTGCACATGGTAGAGAAGCAAGACGCGTAATCACAGCCACAACAGTACGAAAAGGCACTCTAGTAAAGAGTGCCTTTTTATTTGCATTAAGCGGTGTTTTTACAGTTCGTTAAAGAACGCCAGTTTCGGTTCGCATTCTAACAAGTTGTCGATTTGGCTAATCAAAAGAGAAAAGTGTTCTGTTTTACCATGAAGATCGAACGCTTGTTGGTCTTTAAATTGCTCTTGAAAAACGAAGTGGCACGCATTGTCTTTATCTTGGAATAACTGATAACGAACACAACCTTCCTCATTGCGAGTGGGTTCAAGTACTCGGGTGAGCACTGCTTTCAGTTCTTGTTCTTTTCCCGGTTGTGCGTGAAAGGTAGCAGTCAAGTGAATCATGATGTTTACTCTTTTTGTTATAGGTAACGCCCTTGGCGTTGTAAGAACTCAATTTTGTAACCATCAGGATCAGTCACAAAAAAGAACGTTGCCAAATGCTTTTGTTGGTGATCAAAAGCTTTGATGTCACCCGCTTCAATACCGAGAGATTTAATGCGTTTGTGAGTTTGTTCGATGTCCTCTACGCTGACAGCAAGGTGACCGTAGCCTGAGCCGTGAGTGTAAGGCTCAGTTTGATCGTGATTGTGTGTTAGCTCTAATTCAAAGCCAGTTTCTTCGTTGGCTAGATAGGTCAGAGAAAAACCATCAAAGATGTATTGGTCTTTGATTTCTAGCTCAAGTACGTCGCGGTAAAATTGTAGAGAACGGTCCAGATCGCTGACTCGGATCATGGTGTGAATCATTTTTGTCATGGGTACTCCTTGATAGTCCGCATAGGTTAGCGAGTTCAAAAGGAGTCTGGGTAGTACTCTAGTACGACAAATTAGAACATGCTCAATGGCTTACAACTCTGTTGCATAGCCTATGAGGGTTATTGGTAGGTTGGTCAGCGGTTGGTTGTTATTAAGTGTTTAGTTGTGTCAGTGCTTGACGAATCGTCTCTTTAGGCTGGAGAGCGTAAGTGAGACAGGCGCAGCGGAGTAGGGAGGCAAAGTTGTTTACTTCACCATTGTATTCGAGCGCTTCTTGATAGACCGTACTAATAAACTTAGGAACAGTCATGTTTTGAGCGTTAGCAATTTCCTCAAGAATCGTCCAAAAGCTCGCTTCAAGTTTTACACTTGTGGCGTGACCATCAATACGGATAGAGCGGGTGATGAACTGATAGTTGTCTTGGGGCTGCTTAGCAAATATTTCGCACATTTTCTTCATTCATATAATCAAAGACCTATAATTATTGAGGTTTGTTGTTTAAAACGTCAACTATTTTCATGTATAAAAAAACGCTCCCTTACGAGAGCGTTTGAACATCACGAGTCGTGAAGTAAGTGCAAGCCGATTATTTGATTTGTTGTTTTAAGTACTCGCCTAACTGAGAGTGGTGCATGATTTTTGATACTGGAAGGATAGTTTCTGCCGGTCCCCAAGCAAATACGTTGACTGGGGTATGCGTATGAGTACCCGTTCCCCATACTGTGTTTTGCTTTGTTGCATGTTCACGCGCTAGCAAGTTGCCACGGTCGTTGTAAGGAAAGAACGCATCAAAGTCATTGATTGTAGGAACGCTCTCTTCGCTTAAGTATTTGTGTCCTGCGAGTCGGTATGGATTTGGTTTACTTGCTAATACGCGTTCTGCTTGCTCTGGTGTAATCGAAAAATGACTATTTGCATTCACAATTTCTGCAAACTTCTCTGGAGTTTGATCTTTCTTATCAAGCGCTTGGAATTCGCTGATCATACCGTAGTAGCTTTTCTTCTGGTTGTATAAACCATCGAGGATTTCGAACTGACCAAAGTTGAAGTTTGGCGCGTAATCTTGATTTTTGAATGCTTCGCCATCGCGTTTTTGCGGTTTAGGCAAGTTTGCTGATGAGTAACTAAAGCCGAAAGAACCGGTCTCGTGGTCAGCGGTAACAATGATCAGTGTGTCATCACGGCCTTTTGCCCACTCATAAACCGAGTCTACCGCTTCGTCGAACTTGATCATTTCATGCAGCATCGTACCCGCATCGTTACTGTGGCCAGCCCAGTCAATTTGACCGCCTTCAACCATTAAGAAAAAGCCGTCTTTGTCTTTTGAAAGGATGTCGATTGCTTTGGTGGTCATTTCTTCCAGCGATGGCTGCGTACGTTTTGGATCGTTTTTGCTTTGACTGTAGGCAATACCATCGTTCATGCCCGAGTAAGCAAAAAGTCCAAGTAATTTGTCACCTTTAGCTTGTGTGAGCATATCGCGGCTGAAAGCCAGGTTGTAACCTTGGTCTTGCGCCTCAGTAAGTAAGTTGCGCTCATCTTTACGTTTCGACTTTAGGTAGACATTACCTTCAGTGAGCTTTTCAAGTTGCTCGTATGTCTCTCCCTTGTCGTTTGTCGACTTTGGAATCCAATGACGAAGTCCGCCAGACATCATCACGTCAACGCCAGTTTCTAGCATGTCCGCCGCAATACTGTTTTCTAGAGAACGGTGTGGTTGATGAGCGGCAAATGCGGCTGGCGTTGCATGAGTCATACGTGTATCAGAGACGAGACCCGTAGCCTTACCTTTGCTTTTGGCTTTTTCCAAAATGGTTTCAACGTGGTTGCCTTGGCTATCAATGCCAATGACTTCAGAAGCGGTAGGTATTCCTGTTGCTAGCATCGTTGCGGAGCACGCAGAGTCGACGACAATCGCGTCTTCTGGATTGGTCAGTGATGATCCAATCACACCTTCTTGAGCGAGTTTATACAAAGCGGTAGTTTCGCCTTTGTAAATCGAGTTAGGTGCGTGTTTGGCGTAAGTCTCTAGTAGACCAACTTGTTGAGGCCCCATGCCATCGCCGATCATCAAAATAACGTTTTTGATTTCGGCCGAGAGTGCATTAAAAGAGAGGGTTGATGCTGCCACTGCGGTAACGATTGGAGATACTAAGCGCTTCATTATATTTTCCTTGTTCATTGAAAGCGCTGGCATTAAAACAATGATTTATGACGATTTTGTGTCGGTAATAAAAGTTTAACTAAATTGTCGTCTTTGCTTGGGTTTGTAGAAAAAGTGAATCAACCTCTAACGTTTGTGAATTTAGAAAGAAGAAAGCCCACAAACGTGGGCTTGGATTACGCTTAGGAGTTGAAAGCATGGACTAAAGTTATCCATTCAGTGCCTTCACAAGAAACCTAGTTTAGGGAGCAATAAACGAGTATGCGTTCTAAGGTCATAAGAGCGGTCGAATTGAGGAGTATATAACCTACGTTTACGACATATCGTTCTTTGACGTATCAAATTATGGGCTGCAGTTAGTGATTTATTCAAATAGGATTTATTGTCGTAACGATTATTAGACCAACGCTAATATGATGCCACCGACAGTGAGGGCTGCAGAAAGGTATTGACCCGCAGAGTATGAGCCGTCTTCTTCTTCCTCGATTTTGTCAGGGTGATCCATGCCAAGTGCGCCATGTGTGAAGGACTCCACTTTTTCACCAACAGATTTATCTTCTGCTTCTACTTTCTTACTGTCGTGTTCGATTTGCTGCAGAGCGGCGAGGAGCGCTTTGCCTTCCGTAGACAGTGTCACCTTATTGTGTTCGACTTTTAGCGGCGAAGCGTTGCCTTCCTCTTGTGCAATACTTGTTTGCTTAGAGGCGACAGATTGTTTGGCATAGTTATTAACAGAAGTGCTTCCTACTGGATTCATCGAATACTCCTTGGAACATCGACACTCGGTCACTGAGTGCGGTAAAAAGCAGTTATATTACTATCGGCGGCAAAGTCTATTTCTGAAGCTATTTGGATAAAAACAGGTCTGCTTTTGCCGCTTCTGGTTTCTATTCGTGATCATTAGCAAAAAATAGACCAGCAGGAAGCAGACCGTTGTCACTCTATGAACTCGGAGCAGTGTGATGCTACAGCGCAACTAAAAGGCAGTAACTTAAATTGAAGACCAGCTACTTACATTGAAGGTCGCTATTGCGCTTAGTGAGGTGTTGATATGCCGCCATGCGGTGAGCATCTTGTACATACCGTACTGGTGGTGCAAGAACCTCTAACTGATAATCAGTATTATCAGCAAGCACATTATCTGTTGGGCTAATTACAACCACTTTTAAGCTCGGATTGCGGCTTAAGATGGATGTAGCCGTACCTAACCCTTGCTCGGTATGAAACTTACCCGCGACATGAACAACCTGAGCACCTGGTTTGGCGTTTAGGTAGTTAACAATAGACTCTGCCATGGTTTCATCCCAACTTACTTGAGCTGCAAACTGTTTCTCGGTTTGTTCTGGCTTCCCATGATGCATGGATGCCATAAACTTCTCTTTGTATGGACTACTGGCCGTGTTGATGGATTCTGCAATAAACGTTCGCTGCTCATCATCGAGCTTGTTAACGTAGTCTATCCCCTGACGACCAATACATCGGACAATGCCCTTTGGTGCATTCGCTGCAATCACCGGGAGATTTTTCTGCTTAGCAAACTCAACGAGAGGGCGATAGTCGCTCTCATAATTGGGCCAAGCATTGGCTTGTTTCATCAAGTACTGTTCACCGATTTCCCCACGCAGGTAAGCGTCAACAACAGGTTGTTTGTCGCGGGTAAATTGTTCCATTGATAACGCGAGTGGGCGGTCATAGGATGAAAGTTGTTTGAGCATATCGGTTTGAAAGCGATGAACGCCGGCATGTGTGTGCCATTCACCAATAAGAATGACATCTGCTTGTTGCAGCTCTTTTGGTAGTTCGCTTAGAGCGATGTGCTCGCCAGAAGGGGTGTAAAGTTGGTAGTCGTAAAAAGTAGTGACTTCCGCAGAGGTAGGGTGAGAGTTGGTTGATGGAACAGAAGAACAACCAGTAAGTAAGCCAGCAAAGAGCAAGCTTAAAATAGAAAAGCGCATTGAAAAGCCTCCAAAAATGTCCGGATGATATTAATGGAGGCTGAACAATGAATCAATATAAATGATAACTATTTGCGTTTGTTGTCTGCCACTATTATTACTGAGTGGACTTTTTGCGATATACGCGCAGCATAAAATCAGCCTCACACTGATAGAGTGTAGCGGACTTCAACTCTTCACGAAGTGCATCGGTTGCTTTCCATGCGAATGGCGTCATTTGCAATAAATCGAATGCGGCCCCGTCCTTCAAATTCATAACATAGTTAAGATGTTGTTGATGCTCTAATTCATATCCTTCAATATGTTCTGGCTCTTCACTGTGAAGACGAACATCTTGATAAATGCGTTCACGTAGTTGGTATAAGTGACGGCTTGCAGGTGTCACCGTGATGACCACACCGTTCTCTTTTACAACGCGCTGAAGCTCTTCTGCCTTGCAAGGGGCATAAATGCGCAAAATAGCATCTAAGGATTCATTCGCGAAAGGAAGCCGATGGCTAGAAGCGACGCTAAAGTGACTCTGTGTGTAGCGCTTCGCCGCATAACGAATCGCAACTTTTGAAATGTCCAATCCATATATCGTCGCATCGTCCGTTTGCGTTTGTATCGTCTTCTGCACTTGATCCGTGTAGTAACCCTCGCCGCAACCAATATCTAATAATTGATGATCGGTTCCCTCTGTGTATTTCGCACACAGCTGCGCAACCTCTTGGCGCATTGGGTTGTAGTAATTCCCCTCAAGGAATCGACGACGAGCTTGCATCATCTCTTTATTGTCACCAGGATCTTTAGAACGTTTGTGGTGCGCTGGCATCAAGTTAACGTAGCCTTCTTTTGCTAAGTCAAACTGATGATTGTTTTCGCACTTAAACGTTTTTTCGTTTAACGCTAGAGCTTGGTGGCATAAAGGGCATTGATAGTTCATGACGATCTCGAACAGAAAGTAGGGCGGCAAATTCTATCAAAAAGCGTGGTCTCAAGTGAAACAAAAAGAGCCGATGGAATCGGCTCTTATTCAGTATTAGTGGAAGAAGTCGACTTGCTCTTTCAAGTTCCGAGCTTGTTGTTGCAGTTCAATGGCACTTTGCGAGGTTTTCGCGCTGGTGTCGCGGCTTTCTCGGTTTAGCTCACTGATAGAATGGGCATTTGCAGCAATTTCTTGGGATACTTGCGCTTGCTCTTCTGAGGTCGCAGCAATGGCGTCGGCTTGAGACGCTATCGACTGGACTTGTACTGCGATAGCTTCTAATGCTGTACCCGCGTCTTGTGCTTTGTCTAAGACCTGATTGGCACTGCGTTGGCTGTCAGTCATCATATTAACTGCATTATGAGTAGAGCCTTTTAGCTTCTCAATAATTTCAACAACATCCTGAACTGAGCTTTGTGTACGGTGCGCAAGTGTACGCACTTCATCTGCTACAACTGCGAAGCCACGACCTTGCTCACCTGCTCGTGCGGCTTCAATGGCTGCATTCAACGCAAGTAGGTTGGTTTGCTCTGCAATCTCATCAATCATCTTCGTGACGGTTTGAATACTCTCACTATCGCGATTGACTTGCTCGATAGCCGCTGCTGATTGATCCAATTGATCGTTAAGTTGAGCAACGTCGATACATACGCCTTCAACAATCGCGAGACCAGACTGGCTATCGGTATTTGCTGAGCGTACGTTTTCCGCAATGCTTTCGACTTGTTGGGCAACCGATTGAGCAGAAGAGGCCATCTCTTCGATTGCTGTTACCACTTGTTCTACTTCTTCTTGTTGGCGGTCAGCTTGCGTTAAATTGCTATGGGCATCATTGGCAACGCTGGTGGAGTTGCTCTCTACTAAGTCGCTTGTGGAACGGATCTTACCAACAAGTTCATTGAGTTGACTTGCCATGCTGGCGACACCCGTATTCAGGTTCGTAATTTCATTTTTTGATGCCTTACGAGACGATGGGACGTTCAAGCTGACCTCGCCGCCCGCCAAGCGAGTCATATAGGAGTTTAGAACGGTCAGAGGTTGTAAGCTGCGATTCAAGAAAAGTGTCAGTGCAACAAAAGTAATGATTGCCGCTACCGAAGAAATGATGGCGATAAGTTTGAGTAGTGTATCACTGCCTTTGGTCACTTCTTTGATGAACGTACCACCCAGTAGTTTCCAGTTCCAGCCTGGTACTTCGGTAAACACTAAGTACTTTTCGCCGACTGTTGAGCCGAATTGGTAAGGGTAGAGAATTAATCCGCTCTTTTGTTCAAAAATTTTATGGAAAGGCTTATTACCCTCGTAGTCACGAACTTCTGTGATTGAAGGGTCGGTTGCACTTTTAGTCGGATGGAGTAGGTACTTACCAAGATTGTTGTCGTCGTTGTCGACAATGATGGTATAGCCAGTATCGCCCCATTTAATCTCCTCTAGCGCATCGAATAGCGTTTGTGTTGCTTGATCTACGGGCAAACCAATAAACGATAACCCTGCAACTTTTCCTGTAGCATCTTTAATTGGAGAGTAATAGGTAATGTAGCGTTCGCCGTACAACTTTATTTGAGCGTAATATGGCTGACCAGCTTTTAGTTGCTGATAACCTGGGTGGTCGAGACCTAGTGTGGTTCCCACTGCTCGTTGACCTTGTGGATCTTTTAGTGAGGTAGATACACGGATAAAGTCATCTCCCAAAGGCGCGAATAAAGTCGCGATAGCACCGGTATCACGTGTGAAGCTATCGACCAGCTTTGTGTCGTTAATTAAGCTTTCACTGTATTGAGTGATGTTTGGTATTTCATGCCCCATGAAATCAACCGTATAGTTTTCGACATAAACACCGGCAAGGTAGCCATTGCGAAAAGTGGACTCGAGCACTTTAGCGGTATGCAGATAAGCATCGAATTGGCCAGCAATGGTTTTAGCCATCGACTCTACTTTAGATTGGTGCTCTTTAAGGGTGCTTTCCAATAGAACATCGGAAGCGTTACGGTAAACAAGCGCAGCAATACTGCTGAAAGCAATGAATAGACACAAAGTGATAACCAGCTTTAACTGGAATCCGACACTTTGATTTCGGTATCTCTCTAACATAGATCAGTTCCTGATATTTTTATTATTTATGAGTTTTGTATCGGCATGCTATCGGTTTATATGATCGAATTTTTTGATATTTATTAATGAAATAGTCAAAAGTGACTGATAACCAATAAGTTAGTTGAGAGAGGACCATCTAGGTGGGGCTTTTATTACAAAAAAGGTCGGGTATTCCCGACCTTTGATCTGGTTATAACTACTGCACTGAAATTACAGTGACAAGTTCATGAGTCTCACCTGGCTGGAGCGTTTTACCTTGCTCGATACTTGGAGCGTGAACAGTAGATTCAACACACAGCATGGTTTGGTAACCATCGTCAGCCATATCAGCCATACCTTGTGCACCTTCTGCCCAAGGGTTCCAAAGTACCGCGGAGTTATGACCATGGTTTTCCACGCTTAATGTACGATTCAGTTCCGGATCTTTTACCAAAATTTTCGCTTCTGGTTGCGTGTAAACGCGATCAATGGTGTCTGTGAGTTGCAGAACATCACCACCTTGGCATACCGAATCAGCTTTCAAGCTATCAATGTACTCGGCACCCATGCCTGTCGTTTGTGTTTGCTTAATGTCTCCAACGTTTAGGTAAGTATGTAACGCGCCAGAGAAGGTCCAAGCTTCGTCATCGATGTTCATGACTTTGAGTGTCACTTTTAGCTCATCGCCAACTTCAACCACCAAACGAACGTCAAACATATGTGGCCAAATATCGTGGATTTCTTCTGTCGGGAACAGAGCAAGTTCAACAATCACGCCGTTATCGTTCTCGCGATGTTCAACCAGCTCCCATTCAGCAGTACGTGCGAAACCATGAGCCGGTGCAGCAATACGGCCAAACCATGGCCAGCAAACGGGAATGCCGCCTCGCAGGGCTTTTTTCCCGTCGAAAATCGCCTTCTCGCTCATCCAAATCAAATCTTCATGACCAGCAGGAGTGAACGAAACAACGTGACCACCATGTAAGGAGATGCCTGCTGTCGCTTTCTCATGAATAACACGTACTACTTTGACCTGATCAATTTCAACGACAGTAACGTTATCAGATAACACGGTTAGAGCTGGGAGAGTTTTTAAATCCATGTGCTGTTTCCTATCATTGGGGAAAGTAGGGTTTCGACATCCGTCGCAAATACAATGCAACAGCGCCGAGGTATTCTCTCAAATTCCAGATACAAAAAAGGCGACTCTAGAGCCGCCTTTTCTTTAACGAAGTTATTCGCTAATTGCTTACTATCTAATTACTTAGAGATGTGAGCGATTAGGTCTAGAACTTTGTTTGAGTAACCGATTTCGTTGTCGTACCAAGATACAACTTTAACGAAGTTATCAGTTAGAGCGATACCAGCTTTAGCATCGAATACAGAAGTTTGAACTTCACCGATGAAGTCTTGAGATACTACTGCATCTTCAGTGTAACCTAGAACACCTTTTAGCTCGCCTTCAGAAGCTTCTTTCATTGCTGCACAGATAGCTTCGTAAGATGCGCCTTCTTTTAGGTTAACTGTTAGGTCAACTACAGAAACGTTAGCTGTTGGTACGCGGAAAGCCATACCAGTTAGTTTGCCGTTTAGTTCTGGAAGAACAACGCCTACAGCTTTAGCAGCACCAGTTGAAGATGGGATGATGTTTTGAGAAGCACCACGACCACCGCGCCAGTCTTTAGCAGAAGGGCCGTCTACAGTTTTTTGAGTTGCTGTAGTAGCGTGAACTGTAGTCATAAGACCAGATTCGATACCGAACTTGTCGTTAAGAACTTTAGCGATAGGCGCTAGACAGTTAGTAGTACAAGAAGCGTTAGAAACGATGTCTTGACCAGCGTAAGTAGCGTGGTTAACGCCCATTACGAACATTGGAGTAGCGTCTTTTGAAGGACCAGTTAGAACAACTTTCTTCGCGCCAGCTTCGATGTGCTTACGTGCAGTCTCGTCAGTTAGGAAAAGACCAGTTGCTTCTGCAACAACGTCAACACCGATTTCGTCCCACTTAAGGTCCGCTGGGTTGCGCTCTGCAGTAACACGTACAGTTTTACCGTTAACGATTAGGTTACCGCCTTCAACTTCAACAGTACCGTTGAAACGGCCGTGAGTTGAGTCGTACTTAAGCATGTATGCCATGTAATCTACGTCGATAAGGTCGTTGATACCTACAACTTCGATGTCAGCACGCTCTTGCGCTGCACGGAATACGAAACGACCGATACGGCCAAAACCGTTAATACCTACTTTGATAGTCATTATAGTTGCTCCACAACTTAATTTCTGATTAAAGATAACTGGTAGTAAAATTACAGAATCCAGTAAACATCTGCAAGTGATAATCGGACTTAACTTGTTTAAAGTCAAAAAAAAGCGACGCTTTTTTTAACAATTCTTCGCAAATGTTCGTTTTTTAAACTTTTAACTAATTCTTCTGTAGTCCAGTTGGCGTAATATAACTGGTGAGATAAGTGCTCTTATCAAATTAATTACGCATGGTGTCCTGGTGAGAAAGTATGTGCTACAACTGTTAAGAGAAGCAAGTTTTTTGCTAAAAAAGTCAATACCAAAAACAGTAGAGAAGGAGCAGAAAGTCGTGGAACAAAACGGGAAAAAAGTGGCGAAGTCAGATGAGCAGTGGCGTGAGCAACTTTCTGAAGAAGAGTTTCGTGTCTGCCGAGAGCAAGGTACAGAACCGCCTTTCAGCGGTAAACTACTGCATAATAAAGAGACGGGTGTTTATGCTTGTACCTGTTGCAATGCCCCTCTCTTTGTCTCTGATAACAAGTATGACTCTGGCTGTGGTTGGCCAAGTTTTGATGCGCCCATCAATGATCAAGCGGTGCGCTATTTAGAAGATCTGAGTCACGGAATGGTACGTACAGAGATTCGTTGTGCCGCATGTGATAGCCATCTAGGGCACGTTTTTGAAGATGGCCCACAGACCACGGGTGAGCGTTTTTGTGTTAATTCAGTGTCGTTAATTTTCAACAAATCAGAACAATAACGACAAAATTGTGCTCGATAGTGTTTTATCCTTTCAATACGATTTGTTGCAAGTAGAAAACAGAGTGTAGTTTCACCCTAAGAAAAACTCCCGCCAATTGCGGGAGTTTTTTCGTTTATATCTCTTTGGGTATCATTGCTGGAGAGTAGTTCCCGCTCTCTATGGCTTTTGCCACCGATTCAGCTAATTCATCTAGCTGCTGATATTGCTCTGCATGACTAAAATTAAACATACGCTTGAGCTGCTTTTCATCAGCAAGCGGGACGTCGAATCTTTTTGCAACCATTGCCCACAGATACGCGCGCTCTTTTTCTCCAAGCCCTTGATGAATGCTTGCCATTGATTTGAGAATGATCGGATTAAGGTTGTCTTCATCCGATAAAGACAACGCTTTATTCAGCAGTATTAACGTTTTCTTGGCATCTCGATTAGTATAGAAAGTAGCTAATGCATATTGCATCTCAGCAGTATTTAACTTGGGTGAGCCTTCCATTTGTAAAAATGCGCGACGAGCTTGGATGTCACCCGTTTGAGACCACAAAAAATACAAAGTAGCGGGGTCTTCTGAGCCTTTTAACTCGTTTACGATGCGTTCTAGCTCATCAATACTGTGTACCAAAGCGTTAAAACGCTGTCTCTTGAGAGCACTTTGATCAATAGGTGTGATCTGAGAGGCGAGTTCTAAGCATTTCCTATATTCAGCGACCAGACCGTATTCGATAATTTGATTGGCTTCTGATGGATATTTCAGTTGCTCAAACCGATGCCATACTAAGTTTGTTCTGGGAACTCGACATTGCCCGTCATCCATATTGAGCTGTTCGCAGCGCAGCTCTGGTGTTTTTTGGCACAACTCTTCGGTTGTCACGTTACCTTCGAAACAGCCCGTTAGTGCGAGACTTGTGAGGCTGAGAAGTAACCAGTGTGTTCTTTTCATGGTTTTGCTTGTGATCCGTTACACCAATTCATTTTCGTATTCTTGACTCAGTTTCTTAACCCGTTATGTTCTGTAAATAGAATGTAATAAGAAGGTACATTATGGACGCAGAACAACTATTACAAGCGATGACTCCAGAAGTTTATGATCGCTTAGTCTATGCAGTAGAAACGGGAAGATGGCCTGAGGGTACAACACTTTCTAAAGAGCAGCGAGATTCGTGTATGCAAGCTGTGATGTTGTATCAATCAAAACATAATACTGATGCGCAGCATATGACGGTTGCAGCCGGCGGTGAAATCAGCTTTAAATCGAAGCAAGAACTTAAAAAACAATTTAGCGGAGAAGAGAGCGACATTGTTCGTGTCAATCCGAACATTGATTAAGTGAACCTTTGATTTTTATAGGGTTCCCTTTACCGCTACTACTTTGACTTTAAAAGAAAAAAGCCCAATCTCTATTGGGCTTTTTAGATCGTAGTAAGCTTGAATTTACAGGCTCATTTCACCACGCAGTACTTGCTGCATTCTCTCTTTCACTTCTTCGTAAGAAAGGTTTTGGCTTAGAAGGTAATGCAGTTTTGCTAGTGCCGCTTCTGGCGTCATGTCAAAGCCGCTGATAACTCCAGAGTCTGCCAGTGCACAACCCGTGGCGTAGCCGCCCATATTCACTTTGCCTGCCAAACATTGAGTTAGGTTCACGACAATAACGCCGCGCTCAGAGGCTTCTTTAAGGTGACCCAGTAGCTCAGGGTTTTGAGGCGCGTTGCCCACCCCAAAAGTCAGAAGAATCATCGCATTCACGGGCTGACGAAGCGTGTTTCGGATAACTTCGTGTGAAATGCCTGGGTACATGGTGATCACACCGATTGGTTGTGGTGTGATGTTGTGAACCTTAAATTCACCTTCTGGTTGTGCACCAACGGTTACGCTGTTGCTTACTTGAATATTGATCCCGGCTTCCAGTAGTGGAGGAAGGTTTGGTGAAGTAAAGGCATTAAAACCGTCCGCATGAGATTTTGTGCTGCGGTTACCACGCATCAACTGATTATTGAAGAACAAAGTCACTTCGTTGATCGGGTAGTTTGCGGCAATATGCAGAGCATTCAATAGGTTTGCTTGACCGTCAGAACGCAGCTCTGCGAGAGGGATCTGTGAACCCGTAACAATCACTGGCTTGCCAAGGTTTTCAAGCATGAAAGACAATGCAGATGCTGTGTATGCCATGGTGTCAGTACCATGTAGGATGACGAAACCATCGTATTTGTCATAGTTGTCACGAATATCATCCGCAATCTGCTGCCAGTCGGCAGGCGTCATATCTGATGAGTCAATCAGAGGATCGTATTCGTGGATAGTGTAATCCGGCATTTCAGGACGGTGAAACTCTGGCATGCTTGCTAGTTGCTTTTCCATAAAGCCAGCAACAGGCACATAGCCGTGAGCCGATTTTTGCATTCCGATGGTGCCACCGGTGTAAGCGATGTAGATGTGTTTTCTAGTCATCGTTTTTTCTTTCATGTAGGGGAACAGAGGCGGGGATTATATACCTAAATAACCTTGAGATGCGAGGCTATGCGCACAGCATCAGAAAGTCATCTGAGGAGATGTTGAGCGTAATAAAAAGGGCACCTCAAGTAGAGATACCCTTCGTAATATTAATGAAAAAGCTACTGCACTTGGCAGTTCAAACAAAATGCGTATTGACCTTTAGGATCGTTAAAGCTTTGTAGCAAGCTTGCGTCTTGTTCGAACTGTTGAGCTACGGGTTGAAGACTTTTTGGTAGCAAGCTGGTTGCATCAATACCTAGAGAGACTTTCACCTGTTTCATGAACTCTTGTAAAAATAGTTCAGTGGGAGAAAGCGGTTCTTCTACCCAGTAAATGCCGTAATCAGTCACATTCGCCAGTTTTGCCGCTAGTTCTACGGCATCATCAAAGTCACCCATCTGGTCGACAAGACCAAAGGATAGTGCGTCTTGTCCTGTCCAAACTCGACCTTGAGCGACGTTGTCGACTTCCTCTAGAGACATATCGCGATTCTCGCCAACCAAAGAAATAAAGCGCTTATAACCGTGCTCGATACCTAATTGGAATACTTGAGACGCGCCGTCAGAAAGGCCAGTGGTAATACCGTCACCAGAGAACGGCGATGTGCCAACGCCATCAGTATTAATGCCTAACTTGCTAAAGCCTTTTTCAAACGTGGTGATGACACTAAAAATACCAATGGAACCCGTCAGTGTTGTTGGCTGAGCAACGATCTTGTCTGCGCTCATTGAAATCCAATAACCACCAGAAGCGGCTAAACTCGACATGGATACAACAACTGGCTTGCCTGCTTGTTTCAGTGCTTCTACTTCGTTGCGAATCACTTCAGAGGCAAAGGCACTACCCCCAGGGCTATCTACTCGCAACACGACCGCTTTCACCTTTTCATCATTGCGTGCTTGACGCAACAAGCTTGCGACGGTGTCACCTCCGACAGTACCACGAGGTTGTTGACCATCCATAATCGCGCCACTGGCTAGAACAACGGCGATATCGTGCTGAGGTAGTGTGTAATCAGGACGAATCGTTGCAAGGTAGTCGTAGTAACCAATCGCGTTGTAGCTGTCTTTGCCGTCACTACCAAACTGTTTGGCAAATAGAGTGCGAATGTCTTGGCGTGTCGCGAGTTCATCGACCAAGCCCATTTTAACCGCGAGCTGAGCAAGATCACCGTCCACTGACTTCATTTCGTCAATCAGCTCCTCCATGGTTGGGTTAAGCACTTTCGCATCAATATTTCTGTTTGTTGTTACGTCATCAACAAAAGCACTCCACAACTGAGTAACCCAGCGTGTTGCAGACTCTTTCGCGGCATCGGACATGTCATCACGAATAAAAGGTTCGATAGCGGATTTATAAGTACCTACGCGAAAAACATGAGTAGAAACATCAAGCTTTTCCAATAACGTTTTGTAGTACATTGAATAGGCACTGTAACCTTTAATCAATACGCCGCCATCAGGTGCCAGGTAAACTTTATCAGCGTAACTTGCCAAGTAATATTGGCTTTGGTTGTAAAAATCACCTACGGCGTAAACGGGTTTACCTGACGCTTTAAATTCGTTCAACGCTTTCGCGATGTAACGTAATTTCGTGAGATTTGTTTCTGGCATGTCTCGCAGTGCTAGCACTAATCCAGACACTTTAGGATCGTCTTTCGCGTAGCGAATAGTATCAACGATATCGAAAAGGACGTTTTCTTTCGGTAACTCATTGCCCAAAAGGGAACCAGCAAAAGAGTCCATTGGATTTACATAGCGTCTTTGTTCGACAATCGGACCTGAAAGATTCATCACCAATGCCGACTCTTTTTCGACGACGGGTTGACCGTCTCCGGTATAAGTAAAAGTAAAGTAGAAAACGGCAATCATCAGCAAGAAGATCAGGTTTGCCAGTGCGAGTCTGATAAAGGTGATGCTCTTCCATATCCCTTTAAATATCAAACCAATAAATTTGAAGAGTTTTTTCATCTTGTCTCCATAACGAGATAGTTACGCCGAGTCTAACAAAGTATGGGTTCTTATCTCTAAGATCTCAAAAGATAACATTTTTTTAGCTTATCACGACCACTCAACAATTGGCATATTTTCACGCGAGATTGATCGGTGTTACAAAAATGTAAACGCTTGTTTGATTTTTTGGTTGAGCGGGCTTAGTCTGGTCAGACCATGATAATAACAATGGATGTTAAGTGATGTCTGCCATGTACCCAAACCTATTAAAGCCACTGGATCTCGGTTTTACACAATTACGAAACCGAGTCCTGATGGGATCAATGCACACGGGCTTAGAAGAGCACAAAGAAGGATTACAGAAGCTCGCGGCTTTCTATGAAGAACGCGTGAAAGGCGGTGTTGGACTGATTGTAACCGGAGGTTTTTCTCCTAACTTACGCGGTCGTTTGCACCCATTGAGTGCTGAGTTCAGCAAGCCAAAGCATGCCAAGGCCCACAAAGTTGTGACAGAAGCGGTGCACAAGCACGGTGGCAAAATTGCCCTACAAATTCTCCATGCTGGGCGCTATGCCATGCATCCATTCTCGCAAAGTGCGTCTGGCATTAAAGCGCCAATTGCAAAGTTTGCTCCGAGTGAAATGAGCGACCGCCAGATAAAGAAAACCATTGATGCCTTTGCAAATAGCGCTGAGTTAGCCCAGCTTGCTGGTTATGATGGCGTCGAGTTAATGGGCTCGGAAGGTTACCTGATAAACCAATTCTTATGTAAGCGCACGAACATGCGTTACGACGAATGGGGTGGCAGTTACAAAAAACGTATGCGTTTTCCGCTAGAAATTGTCAAAGCGGTTCGTAAGGCGGTGGGTGACAAGTTCATCATCATTTTCCGTCTCTCTATGCTGGATCTTGTCGAGCAGGGCAGCACATTTGAAGACGTTATCGAATTGGCGAAAGCGCTTGAAGAGGCTGGCGTCACGATTATCAATACGGGTATCGGTTGGCACGAGGCTCGAGTTCCTACCATTGCGACTCAAGTACCACGCGGTGCGTTTACGTGGGTTACGGAAAAAGTTAAGCCTCACGTTTCGGTTCCTATCATCACTTGTAACCGAATAAATACGCCAGACGAAGCAGAACGTATTCTATCTTCTGGGCATGCCGATATGGTTTCGATGGCGCGCCCATTCTTGGCTGATCCTTACTTTGTTGCTAAAGCCGAACAGGAAAAAGCGCAGCTTATCAATACGTGTATTGGTTGTAATCAGGCGTGTCTAGATAACGTGTTTAAAGGTAAGCGCGCCAGTTGCTTAGTGAATCCACTTGCGTGCTATGAAACCGAAATTGTTGTTGAACCAGCCTTTAAGAAGAAAAACATTGCCGTTGTCGGAGCAGGTCCGGCGGGCTTGGCTTGTGCGACTACACTGGCTGAACGTGGCCATAAGGTTGATTTGTTCGAAAAGAACGACCGCATCGGCGGTCAGTTCCGTCTTGCTATGCAGATCCCTGGTAAGGAAGAGTTTCGAGAGACGATACGATATTTCGCTAATCGTATTGATGAAACAGGCGTGAATCTGCACTTATCGACGGAAGCGAACTATGACCTACTAACAGAATACGATGAGATCGTGATGGCGTCGGGTGTCGAGCCACGTAAAGTCAATATTGATGGAATTGAGAACCCAGAAAAAGTCGTCGACTATCAAACACTCATTCGAGACAAAACGCCAGTCGGTGAGAAAGTGGCTATCGTTGGTGCAGGTGGTATTGGCGTAGATGTCGCGACCATGCTCACAGAGCCAGTTGGACAAACGTTGGATGACTGGTTGCATGAATGGGGAATCGACAAAGAGATGTCCCAACCGGGTGGTTTATACCCTTACCCTGATGCGGTCAGCGATAAAGAAGTCTGGGTGCTTCAGCGTCGTAAAGGTCGTGTAGGTAAAGGTCCGGGTAAAACGACAGGTTGGATCCATAAACGTACCCTTGAAAAAAGGGGCGTACATTTAGTCGGTGGCGTGTCTTACGATAAAATTGATGATCAAGGTTTGCACATTCATGTAGATGGAAAAGAACAATTATTGAACGCGGACAAAGTCGTCATTTGTGCGGGGCAAGAGTCTGTTCGTCCATTTGAAGATAAATGGTCTGAACTCGGAGAGAAGATTCATATCATTGGCGGAGCTGACCATGCGGGTGAACTTGATGCTGTGCGTGCGATTCGTCAAGGTGTTAAATTGGCGGTAAAACTCTAGCTTTTTAATGTGTGTTTACCATGAAAGCTGCGCTTTGAGCGCAGCTTTTTTTGTATAGAACTAGTCACTGATATCTGGCAGTTGTTTGGCCATTACTACGCCAGCAAGAGTAATAAAAGAGAACACTAACACCACTGCTGAAAGGCTCAAAAAGTTCGACATAACACCAAGAGAACTCATTAGAAGCAGCATTATTCCAACCACCGTGTTACTCACGGCTACATAGCTTGTCCGCTTGTCACCTTCTGCGATATCAACTAAGTAGGTTTTTCGTCCGACTCGTATTCCGTCGTGGGCAATACACACACAAAAGTAGAGCAGAGGAATCACGAATAGCAAGCTTTGGCTAGCGGTGACCCACGTATCGTAAACAAATAAAACAACGCCAAGTAGCGCGCTCATCGTTGCGCCGATGACCATAACACTGCGGCTAGAGCGATCGGACATTCTTCCCCAGAAAGGACCTGACACAAAGGAAGCCAAGCCACTCGCAAACATAAAGAGAGCTAGAACCCAGAGCTGTCCACCGAGAGATTGCTGTGCCAGCACAACGTAGTACGGTGTACTCAGCGCAGAACATAAAAATAGTGTCCGAGTGATAACGAATCGACGAAAGGTCACGTCTGTTTTAAGTAACGCGAGTTGTTTAAATGCCTCAAGGACGCCATTTCGACCACCGTCTACCTCACCGGCATACTCATTAATTCGTGCATAAACTAATGCCGCAATAAGCCATATGGCGCCCGCTAACCCTAAACTCAGACTGTAAAAGCGCTCCGTCGGCTCTACGTCCCATAACCAGGCTAGTGCCAGAAGGCTAGCGAAAAGTAGTGTAACAAGGCCAGCAGCGCTTGAAGACCAGCCGTTGACTTGACCTCGTTGGTTTTTAGGGATGGTTTTGCCCAATACATCTTTTGATGCGACGGAATTTAAACCGCGTGAGAGGCTGAAGATCACAAGACATGCAATTACACCATAACCCGCAGCAGCTCCTGTCAGAGTTAATGCGACCACTCCGATTGCAAATATGGAAAGAGCCTGCAAGATGCTGCCAATTACCCAGACCCATTTTCTTACTGGGAGGCGACGAATATAGTGCGCAATACTAAGTTGTGGGATAAGGGAACCTGACTCACGAATAGGAACGAGCCAACCAATTAAGTAAACTGGTGCCCCGAGGCTTTGTAGTATCCACGGCAACGTGACTTTGGGATTGATTAACGCATCGCCGACCTTCGTTAAAAACTGAGCAAGAATGATTTTAAGAAAGTTGCCGGGAACTTGATGACAAGCTGATTCAGGAATCGCCTTACAGGCACGGGCATCTTCGTCATTAACGATCTTTTCGTAAATGCTGTTTTGTTTATCCTTGTTCATCAACCTGCCTATGTTCAACTTATTCATTTCGCGAATAAATTAACATTAAATCCAGCTTGATGTTAAGTGAAGCACGTTATCAAGCCCACAGAAAACCGGTTGTTATTCGTAGGAAGAGATTGTGCTAAAGTAGCGTAAACAAAATAACAACGATATTCGATAAGGACTCTTTCATGGACGCTCTCGATCTTTTGCTCAATCGCCGATCTATCGCGAAGTTATCTGCGCCTGCACCAGAAGGTAAAGCGCTTGAGAACATCATTCGTGCAGGCCTTCGTGCGCCTGACCATGCGGGATTAACCCCTTGGCGTTTCGTTATCGCACAGGGCGATGGTTTGAAAAAACTGTCAGATATCTTGATAAAAGCGGCAGAAGCTGAAAATAGTGATGAAGCGGTGGTCGAAAAGGTGAAAAATGCGCCATTTCGTGCGCCAATGGTGATCACGGTGATTGCTAAAGTAACGGAACATGAGAAAGTGCCTGCACTAGAGCAACACTTATCTGCTGGATGTGCAGTACAGTCCATGCAGATGGCAGCCGTAGCGCAAGGCTTTCAAGGGTTTTGGCGCTCAGGTAAGTGGATGTTCCATCCAGAAGTTCATCAAGCGTTTGGTTTAGAAGGCGACGATGAGATTGTTGGTTTCTTATACCTAGGTACGCCTGGTTGTACACCGATGAAAGTTCCTGAGCGTGACCTCTCTCAGTTTGTTGAATTTCTATAACTGAAAACTTAAACAAACTTGACTGTTTATTTATACAGTTTTTCTTGATTTATTAGGGCTACATTCGTTAATGTGGCCCTAATTATATTTATTTCCAAAACGTTATGTCTCGTCTGTTTATTGCTGAAAAACCAAGCTTAGGCCGTGCGATTGCCGCAGCACTGCCAAACCCTCAAAAGAAAGATCAAGGATTCATTCGCTGTGGGAACGGGGATATCGTTACTTGGTGTATCGGCCATTTGCTCGAACAAGTCGAACCTGACGCTTACGATGAGCGTTATAAAAAGTGGAATATGGCAGATTTACCAATTGTTCCGCAGCAATGGCAGCTCAGACCGAGGAAAAGCGCAAGTAAGCAATTAACAGTGATTCGTAAATTGCTCAAAGAAGCTAACGAAGTCATTCATGCAGGAGACCCAGACCGAGAGGGTCAGCTGTTAGTTGATGAAGTTCTCGACTATTGCAAGTTATCTAAAACCAAGAAGGAATCCACACAGCGTTTGCTGATTTCCGACTTGAACTTACCTGCGGTGAAACGCGCACTCAGTTCTATGCGCAGTAATCGCGAGTTTATCCCACTTTCAGTTTCTGCATTGGCCCGCTCTCGGGCTGATTGGTTGTATGGCATGAACATGTCTCGTGCTTATACCTTGCTTGGTCAAAAAGCAGGGTATCAAGGTGTTCTCTCGGTAGGGCGAGTGCAAACGCCAGTTCTTGGCTTAGTGGTGCGTCGTGATGAGGAAATCGAAAACTTTGTACCGAAGGACTATTTTACCCTGCATGCTCTGATCCCATATCAAGATGCCAATGGTACTTTTGATATTCGTGCTCGTTGGAAGCCAAGTGAGGCATGCAAGCCTTGGCAGGATGAAGAAGGGAGAGTGTTAAACCGTAAGTTAGTGGAAAACGTTGCAAACCGTATTGCAAATCAACCCGCGAAAGTGACGGAGTCGGAACAAAAGCAAACCAAGCAATCAGCACCATTACCTTATTCATTATCTGCTTTACAGATCGATGCAGCGAAGCGCTATGGTATGAGTGCGCAACAAGTACTAGATACTTGTCAGGCATTGTATGAAAAGCACAAGCTGATCACTTACCCGCGTTCAGATTGTCGCTATTTACCGATGGAACACTACTCGCAAGCAGGGACAGTGACAACTGCTATTGCGAATAACGCAAAAGAGCTGCAAGGTGCCGTTCAGGGAGCAGACTTAACATTAAAGTCCAAAGCTTGGAATGATAAAAAAGTGGATGCGCACCATGCGATTATCCCTACACCAAAACAAGCTAATGTGAACGCGCTTTCGGGCAATGAGATGAAAGTGTATCAATTGATTGCGCGCCAGTATCTCATGCAGTTTTATCCGGCGGCAGTTTACGCAGAAGCGAAATTGGTTTTCGATATCGCTGGTGGTACGTTTATCGCGAAAGGTCGTCAGTTAGTTGCGCCGGGTTGGAAAGCGCTAATGGGCAAAACTGACAAGGAAGATGAAGGTATTGATGCCGTGCCACCGTTACCAGAAGGCACCGTGTTAACTTGTCGTGAAGGGGAAATAAAAGACCGAAAAACCGAGCCACCAAAGCACTTTACCGAAGCATCGCTGTTGCAAGCGATGACCGGGATCGCCCGTTACGTTGCGGATAAAGAACTGAAAAAAATCCTTCGTGATACTGATGGGCTAGGTACGGAAGCGACTCGCGCTGGTATTTTGGACACGCTGTTCAAACGCCAACTGCTCACGCGTCAAGGTAAATCAATTCTCAGCTCTCCTGCGGGAAGAGGTCTCATTCATGCCTTGCCACAGGATTCAACGTACCCAGATATGACGGCTCATTGGGAGCACCAGTTGCAAGGTATGGCAGAGAGAAATCAGGCATATCAGCCGTTTATGCAAGCACTAGAGCAACGCATTGATGGCTTGATGGCACAAGTAAAAGCAGGGCCGATCCCTGATTCATTGCGTCATCTACCCAAAGTGGAACGTCCTGCGTTTAAACGTAAAAAGCGTAGTTATTCAAAGAGTGGTGGCGCGGCTAAATCTGGTGCAGCCAAAGGTAAGCGGACCTAAGACAAGCGCGGCGTAATTAAGCCGCGCTTACTTGAAAATAGATTACTCGAACAGGTCGCCGTGGTTTTGGATCGCGCCTCTTACTTCACCTTGAGTTAACACGCGTTTGTCCAGTACCTCTTTCACCTGGTTGCCCAAGTCAACTAATGTATCTCGATTCGCTTGAGTTTGGCGTTTACCAGCACTTCTCAAGCAGTAGTTTAGCTCGTGCTCTTCGCTAAAATTAACCAAATCCCTATCTGCTGCCATCGTGCCTTCTCCTTAATTGTTCTACTTTTTCATAAGTCTGGATTGGATATAGATAAATTCAAGTTAGATTGCGCGAATTATGCTGGTAGATCGCCGATGAACATTATGTTTGCCAACCAAGTCACGATTATGAAGCCTAGCTTAGATGTTATTTGGTCTATTGATGGTTGTTTCTTAATGCCGCTACCAAGGTAGCTCAGTACCATCGTAGTTAATAAATCGACCTGAAAGTTGCGGTGTACTCAGCTCTATCACGTTCGCTAGGCCCTGCGCGGAGGTTTGCGTATCGATCAATGCATTTGGCCCGCCCATTGCCGTTTTTACCCAACCAGGATGAAGCGCTAAAACGGTAAATCCTTCAGGTGTTAAATCATTACTCAAGCTTTTAACAACCGAGTTTAGCGCCGCTTTCGATGAACGATAAATATAACCGCCACCGGACGTATTTTCGGTCATGCTCCCCACTTTTGATGAGATACAAGCAATCTTTTTTATCTTGCCTTGTTGTAAGCGAGGGTAACAGTGCTCAACCAGTTTTAACGGTGCAATGGTGTTCACTTCGAGGACTTTACGCCATTCTTCTACGTCAGTGTTTCCAAAGCCGTATCCCTTGGGGCCGTAATATCCCGCATTGTTAATGAGTAAGTCGATGGCGGGGAGCTTATCTGCAAGCAGAGCGACTTGTTCGTAGTGAGTAACATCCAGTTCGTGCAAAACTAGATTGCTGTAATGTGAGGCTAGAGTTTGTAGTTCAGAACTGTTCTCTAAGGAACGGCTAGTAGCGTGTACTTGATGGCCTTGCTTCAGGTACAGCTCAGTTAAGCTAAGGCCAATGCCGCGATTTGCTCCGGTAATAAAGACGGTTTGACTCATACAAACACCTATATTTTTTTGATTTCAGTTGAAAGTCATTGTGTTAGCTAAGCGCAATAAAATCAACCAGCCACCACGCACCAACAACGAAAGATGAAAATAGGGACAGAGCACAAAGAGAGCCAAACAGTGCGCCGAGAATAGCAAAGAAAGTAGAATTCATATGTATATTAATTTTAATTGATATTGAAAATCATTATCAGTTAAATTGCATTTTATTCAACCCTTGAAGTTGATACTATTTCGTTACCATTGTTATTAAGAATTTCTCATGCTGCCATTTATCTACCACCCGATTTATTCTCAACTTGAGTTGCCAGAGGGGCATCGTTACCCAATTATGAAGTACCAGTACCTCTATGAATCGGTATTGGTACATATGGAGAAAGATAACTGGAAAGAACACGTGCAGTTTTTCCAGCCAGAAGCATTAACTGTTGAGGAAGTAAAACGTGTTCATGACCAGGAATACGTCGACTTACTTGTGAATGGAAACATGCCAGCTGCGAAGATGCGCCGAATAGGTTTTCCTTGGAGTGAGTCTCTCATTACCAGAACGCTAACTTCAGCAGCGGGCACGGCTTTGACCGCAAATAAAGCACTTGAGTATGGTGTTGCCATTCATTTGAGTGGCGGGTATCACCACGCACACAAAGAGTTTGGCAGTGGTTTTTGTTTATTTAATGACTTAGTGATCGCGGCCAGGCAAGCGCTCGAAGTCGAACATGTCGATAAAGTATTGATCATTGATAGTGATGTTCACCATGGGGATGGAACAGCAACTTTGTGTCACGATGAGCCAGATATCATCACGCTTTCTTTCCACTGTGACAAAAACTTCCCGGCTAGAAAGCCTCAGTCTGATCTAGATGTGCCTTTGGTGCGAGGAACAGGTGATGAGGGTTTTTTAATAGCGTTTAAGGAAGTGGTCGATATGGCGCTTAATCTTCATCGTCCTGATTTGGTTATCTACGATGCTGGTGTTGATATACATCAAGACGATGAGTTGGGATATTTTGATGTTTCGACTCAAGGGATTTTAGAACGTGATAGATTTTTAATGCAAACAATGAAATCGCGAGGTATCCCTGTCGCAGCTGTCGTCGGAGGTGGATATCGAACGAATCATGCAGACCTTGTCCCAATTCATTTACAGCTCATTAATGCCGCTAAAGAAGTCTTTGTTGGTAAGTAAATACAACTAGACGTGAGTATCAACCTGATTAAAAACGGGACACTGAAACGAAAAGGTCGTTAATTTCTAAGCGTGCTCTTTCTGAATGTTGCGGAGTGCTTAGTTGTGTTCAAAGAAGGGATTTGTACTAATCTTTTCAATTCTGGATATACGAAAAAGCCCGCTAATTTCTTAGCGGGCTTTTTCTAAATGTGGCGGAGAGATAGGGATTTGAACCCTAGATACGCTATTAACGTATGCCGGTTTTCAAGACCGGTGCTTTCAACCACTCAGCCATCTCTCCGTTGTTGAGGCGCATAATATAAGGCTTTGAAAATGTTGTAAACCCCTAGTTGAACTGATTGGATGTTTACTGCGCAAATTTGTGGTTTGTGTTGTTTAAATAAACAAAAACTCCCCAAAAAGGGGAGTTTGAATAGTATATGGATTGCTAGGTATTAATCGTTTTTAGAATAAAAACGCTGTAACTCAGTTAAACCTTGCATCAAAACTGGCAACTTCGGTGCATCATCTCGAAGTCGTTTGTAATTTTTGTCATACAACTTGTAGTTGCCAAACTTATCGATCACTGTGGTTTGTGAGCTAGTAATTAAGGCAAGCTCACGAGTGTCACCCGCTAGGATCCAACGGCGACGACTTTCGTCAAATAGGTTACGACCACTACTGTAATCATATGGGTTGGAAGATACACCGAGCATATCCTGCAACAACGTGACCGAAAGGTCTAAGTGGCTTGTGCTGTGATTAAATTCACCAGCCAACATTCCTGGCCATTGGATGACCATAGGAACTTGTAACTGATAACGGCTGTAGTTGCTGTTTGCGCCCCAGCTGTTCGTGTTTGTTTCATTAAACTCACTACCGTGATTAGAAGTGATAATCACGATGGTGTTTGTCAATAGTCCATTTTTTTCAAGCTCACCAATAATGCTAGCGATGGTTTTATCCGCTGATTTCACCGCATATTCATAAGCTTTTTTGAAGCGATCACTTGCGGACATTTCTTCGTCATTATTGGAAGGGATCGATTCAAAATTATCAACGGTGGTGACTTCGATGTAACTAAACCATGGTTGACTCGCTTTCTCTGTTAACCATGTATTCCAGTTCGCGATAGATTGCTTATCGGTATGAGCTTGTGTGCCATCGAGGTCTTCCGCTAGTTTTAAGTCGCGGAAAATAATCTCTGAGTAGAGATCATCTTCAAACCCGCTGCCACTGAATAGGCCGAAGTTGTAACCCTGATCTTTCAGTACATCGAGTAACACTGGCGAAGCACCTTGCGCCTTGATGCTTGAGGCGTAACTGGTTGGTAAGCCGTAGAACAAACCAAAAGCCCCGTAAGTATCATTACTTGAACTGTAATGATTACGGAAGTTCTGATTGTTTTCGGCAAACTCATAGAGGTTAGGCATCTCTTCTGGATTCAGCGCGTCTGCACGCAGGTTATTTACGCTGATCATCAACACGTTGAGCTTATTGACTCGACGGTTAAACTCTAGCTTTTCTAGAGGGTAATTGACTAACTCTACGTTGCCTTCATTTTCCGCTAAGCGTTTTAGGTATTCCTCACGGTCAAGTAGACCATGTTTTTCCATAAAGCTCTTCGCCGTCATCGGATAAGACAATGGGAAGTTTGAACGCTGACTGGTAATTGGATTGTAGAAGTATGCATCTGCCCAAATATAAACCAAATGGCTGGTCATAAAGCTGAGGAAAAATACAGCTGCTAGAGGACGTCCTACGTGCTTATGAGATAGTTTGCGCTGTTTTCGCCATACCCATTCGGATAGAGCGAGCTGAATAAGGAAGATCAGCGGCATTACAACAAACAGATGTTGTAGATCAGTGCTGAGTGCACTTTTATCTTCGCTGAATAGTAACTCCCAAACGACAGGAGTTAAGTGCAAATTGATCGACTGATACGCTTGGGTATCAATCAATAATATGGTTTGCCCAACGGTCGCGAAAATCACTGCCACCAAACGGAACAATTTCCGCGATGGCAGGATAAACGTTAACGGGAATAGAACGAGCAAGTAAAGCGCGAAAACTAGAAAGCCAAAGTGACCAACCCAAGAAACCGCCAGATAAAACTGACCAAGTAACGTCTCGGGCCAAGGAGACTGAACAATGTAGCGTGTGCCTATCAACATCGATGCAACGATATTAAAGAATGCAAACCAGTGACCCCAACCAACCAGTCGAGATACACGTTCGCCGTATGAGTTTCCGCTGTCTACCATGTATGTGTTCTATTGTCCGTTATTAGTGTGTTTTTGGTGTTTCTAAAGAAGACATCAGCGCCTGAGCAAATTTTTCAGCAATCGCTTTGCGTTGTGAAGCAGCAACACGTTGATTTAAGACATTGGTTGCGATATTTCCGGCAATCATTAGCGTCAACTCAGGAGAAGCAGCGTGTTTTTCAAGAACTGTTGCTACTTCAGCAAGAATTTTCTCTACTTGCTCGTCAGTATATTTAGATGTAATCGGCATAAAGACTCTAATAATGATAGTAAAAGCGGCTTATGATAACCTACAATGCCCATCAACTAAAACCTTGTAGCAAGATAAAATCACTATGAGCCTTCATCTTTCAAACGTTATTCTGCATCAACTGTGCAAAAACGATCAGGACGAGCTAGTTGTAAACTTTCGTCCAGCATCATTAGAGAACGATGCATCTACTGAAAACTTAGTCGCTGAACTTCACCGAGTATTCCATTCTAAAGCTGGTAAGGGTTTTGGCTCTTTCCAGTCAGACAGCGAATTTCAATTTTGGCTTCAAGAAATGCGCAAAGGAGAGCGAGATTTTTACGACTTCTCACAAATTAGTGCAAATCGCTTGAAAGAAGAGTTGATTAAGTACCCATTTGCGGATGAAGGTATTTTGGTTTTCGCTGAGTATCAGAGTTTAGCAACGGACTACTTGTTCATCGGTATCTTACCAATGAACCAAAGTTTAAAAGTGACCGAAGGTTTGGACATCAGTGCGACGGATTACCTAGATATCACCAAAATGGATATTGCGGCACGAATTGACTTGTCGAGCTACGACACTGACAAGGAATCTAATCGTTACTTGCAATACATCAAGGGACGCGTTGGCCGTAAAGTGGCGGATTTCTTCCTAGATTTCCTGCAAGCGGACATCGGCTTAGATACTAAACAACAAAACTTAGTGTTGATGCAGGCAGTGGATGATTTTTGTGCTGACTCGAAGCTAGAAAAGCAAGAAGTGAACGAGTACAAGAAACAAGTTTACGATTACTGCAATGAGCAAATTAAATCCGGTGATGAGGTTCAAATCTCAGAGCTTTCTGGAGAGCTTCCTCCAAGCCAAGATGGCACAAGCTTTATGGATTTCACCAAAGAGCAAGGGTACGAGCTTGAAGAATCTTTCCCAGGTGACCGTGCGACGGTTCGCAAACTGACTAAATTTGTTGGCGCTGGCGGTGGCTTGAATATTAGCTTTGATAGCCTATTGCTTGGCGAGCGTATTTTTTATGACCCAGAGACGGATACCTTAACGATTAAAGGTACGCCACCAAATCTAAAAGATCAGTTGAGTCGCAACTAAAACCATATCGTCAAATTAAGAGAGCCAATGGCTCTCTTTTTTTATGTGAATAAGAAACATCCATAGTATATGCTTGTAATTAATGGAGATATGCGAGGGGCGAGTGTTGCTGAAGCTAAAAGAAGGAATTAGGCGGTTTGTTTGGTTCTGGTTCGTTTTATGGTGTGTTTTAGCGCTAGGGATTTGGTTGCAAGCCAAACAAACGATTCAAACCATTTCAACAGTGAATGAGCTAGGAAGCAAAGTCGAAGAAGTCAGACATTTTTTTAACTTCGATCTGCCTTATCGTGTTAAGCACGTCGACCAAGTTTCACTAAAACTTCAGTTAGCCTATGCAGTTCGCTTACAGCTTGAAAGTGAGTTTTCTGAAGGAAAAATCACACCAGATATTACTCAATTGCTTTATGCGACCGATCGATTTTTAGAAAGTGCTCGAGCCTTTGTAGGAAGTAACAGTGAGCTAGTCTCATTAGCCGAGCAGTTGCGAAGGAGCCGTGCCCGAGCTGAGAACTCTGAGCAAATTCAATCAATGTACTATCGCTTAGGCGCACTTGTTTTGGAGTCTATTTTTAGTGACTCAGCAACGAATAGCGATACTTATCGTGATTTAGACCGACTCTTTATCGAGTCGGACACGCTTTCTCCTCAAGAGCGAAGTGCTTTTCAGCGTCAACTTGCCCAGACTTCAAGCGCGCTATCTGCCAAGGCGCAAGGCAGCTATCTAGTTAATCAACTGCTTAATCCTGATTTCCCGAACCAGTTAACTTCGATAAATGACCAGTTGGAACAAAAGTTGATGACCTTTGTTACTTGGTTGTCAGTAATCAGTGGTTTATTTATTTCTCTTATTTCATGGGGGCTTTTCTCCCAAAGAACCGTTCAGCCGCTAATACCATCAAGAGCAGAAGATAAAGAGTCTGAGCAAGCTGGTGGGTCTTACGTTGTTTTTTCTGCTCAGTCCGAAAGCGCTCAAAACGGCCAAGTTAACGAACAGAGTCATAATGAGCCGAACACATCACAAGTGGCAGTAGTGGAACGTGAGCCGTATATAGATATCAATAAGATGCTGGACTCGCTATCGGGAGATGAAAGCGCGGTGCGAATGTTACTTGAAGTCTTTATTCAGGATCACTCTGGCGATGGTTCAAAAATGCATCGGCTATTAGAAGAGGATAAAGAGCAAGCGCAAAGAGCGGCTCATAGTCTTAAAGGGGTCTCGGGAAGTTTAGGGGCAATGCCATTGCACTGCATTTCGAGTGATATTGAGCTGTTGATTAAACAAGGGCAACAAGTGCCGGAAGAGAAACTGACACGTTTAGATGATGTCCTAAAGCAAACCATACTTTTCGCTAACCACGTTCTCAATAGTGAAAAGATACAAGAAGCGCTAACAGATTGATATTGCTCTGACTTACAATCATCAGAGTTGGGGTATTAAAGGCCCGAACTATATGACTTAGTTCGCTTTATTCCTGTTCCATACAATTTGTTAAAGGTACTTTCATGTCCGTTCGTCGATTGTCTTCAATGATGTTGATAGGGTTGGTTATGATGCTTTCAGGGTGCTCCCTGTTAGAAGTGAAAATCGAGAGTCAAACCGTCCCTCTTACCAAACAAGAGCTTAATATGCGTCTCCTGACTCGTGAGTATGCGCAACAGTTTTTTGCTCAGGTAGAGCAAGCTGCTGATGCATTGCACGATCAATATGAGCCGCATGATAAAGTCCATCAATCTTATATTTTGCTTTGGAAGATAAATGCTGAAGAAGGTCTTCAAGCCGCAGCATACCAAGTCTCGCCAATGGCAGCACTGATTGATACTTGGACTTTTACGCTACAGATGGATCAATTCTTTACGACTGGCCCTGGTAATGAACTATTTGCGACAGATGAGGCAAAGTTAGTTTCTGCTCACTTAGCGAAAGAGGTGGATAAACTGGCTCAATCTCTGTTGAAACAAGAAGCGTACATCAAGACACAAGCGTTTGTTGCAGAGTTCGTTAAGCAACATCCATTCGCGGACTTAAGTATGATCAGGACGCCAGCTTACCGTGGGTGGTTAGATGCGAATCAAATTAGCGAGGAAGAGGCAGTGACTACGCTAGGTACAATGCCAGAAGCATTAGGGGATGTCTCGGATCGTCTAAGCCTTGTATCAGAACAGACCCCCAAAATTATGACTTGGAAGGCGCAGTTATTAGCATTAAATAGCTCTGCCAGCATCGAAAAAGTTAATGCTGCGCTAAATAGCCTACAAGTTACGGCTGATTCGATGAAGGACTTTATTGATAACAATCCAGAGTACATGCGCTATTTGGCAGAGCAAATGGCGGTGGAGTTACAACCTTTGGTTGACGATATTGACCAAAAAACGCAAGCGCGTTTATCTCAATTGGGTGAGGAGCGCCAAGCTTTAGAGCTGATGGTAGCCAGAGAGCGCCAAGAAATCGCGCAGATCATTACCCATGAGCGTGAGAAGTTTGCTCAAGATATGGACCGAGTCTCGCAGGAAGTGGTCAGTTTAGCGATGACCAAGCTGATTGAGCTCGTTAAAAGTACCATTATCTACTTCATCTTGTTCATTGCCGTTATATTCTTTGCACCACTTGGCTTGGGCTATTGGTTTGGTAAGCGTGCAGCAGTGAAAACGCAAGTCAAACAAAGTTAACGTTTGGTTGAGATATAAAAAAGAGCGCTCATGCGCTCTTTTTCTTTGTCTTTCACTCGGAAAGAGAGATTCTTCCTATCTATGCGAACTTAAGCGGTTTGCTGCTTCAGTTCGCCTTCTGCTTGTTCAACTGCTTCCGCTGTTGGTTCGCATTTATCAACAAACCAACCCATGTAGGAACTGATGATGGTCACAATGATACATACAAAGCTTAGCCACATGAACGGTGCATAAGACAGTGTCGCAACACCCAGAATACTTGCCATGTAGATACCGTTGTCACTCCAAGGGACCATACCTGAGGTTAATGTGCCGCCGAACTCTGCGTTACGAGACAAGTTCTTACGTTTGTAGCCTAGGCGATCGTAGTTCTTCGCACAGATTTTTGGTGTCAGGATAAGTGAAACGTACATCGCTGAACCAAATACGTTCCCCATAAAGGCTGTACCGATTGTACTTGTTGCCAGTGAACCTGCACTTTGAACGCGTTTTTCAAACAGCTTAGCGATAGTTTCTAACACCCCCACTTTATCTAGTAGACCGCCAAAACCAAGGCCGAATACGATGACAGCAACCGAGCCAAGCATTGAAGACATGCCGCCACGGTTAAGAATGGAGTCAATGAAATCTACGCCTGAAGAAATCGCAAACGGAGCCCAAGCGGTGTTGAACGCGGTTAGGAAGTCCACATCTTGAATCATTACTGCCCAAATAATACCGAGCAGAGAACCAAAACTGATCACTGGGAATGAAGGCATACGCATTGCTAGAAGTGACAATACGATGATCACAGGAACAAATGAGTAAGGGGTGATGTAGAATTGCTGCTCCATCGCTTTAATTACAGAGTCTACCTGGCTCATGTCAACTTGACCTGCGTAGTGGAAGCCAAATGCAGTAAACATAATGCCTGTAATAATATAGCTAATGAGTGCGATCGGCAGCATGCCTTTAATATGTTCCATCACTTCAACGTTAGACATCGATGAAGCAAGAATCACAGAATCTGATAGAGGCGACATTTTGTCACCAAAGTAACAACCTGAAAGCACCGCACCAGCTGTAATTGGTGCAGGAACGCCAAGGCCTTGGCCAATACCCATCATCGCAATACCAGCAGTACCAGCAGCGCCCCAAGAGGTGCCAGTCGCTAGCGCAGTCAATGAACAGATGATCATGGTTGCGAGCAAAAAGATAGAAGGGTGAATTGCTTTAAGTCCGTAGTAAATAATGGTTGGAACAATACCACCAGAGATCCACGTACCAACAAGCGCGCCAACGGCAAGAAGAATTAAGACGGCTCCAAGTCCATTGGAAATGCCATTTAGTGCAGCTTTTTCCAGATCTTTGTACTGATGACCAAGCTTAATGCCTAATATCATGATAATGAACCAACCGATGTACAGCGCTAGCTGGATCGGTAGGTCTAGCTTGGCAGTGAACGAAAATGCCAGCAGTAGAAATAAACCGAGCGAGATAAATACCTGTATCAAGCTTGGTAGGCGTGGTGTAACTTGCTTCATATGTGCCTCTGTCAATCTTGGAGCAATAGAGGAAGGCGCTCCTTGTTGTAATCGCGCATAACATACATTAACAAAAATTATATTTCGAATATTTGGTGTTTTATCTTGATGTTCGTCGGCAAAAACGTTTGCTTGTGAAATTAACTGTTAGTTTTTTTTAACTTTTTTGGTTTTAAATGTTGTGTAATGTGAAATTATTGTGCTTCATGTGTTGTTTTATCACTGAGTGGTAAGACCAATTTGGAGTAACAGGGCTTTCCCTACTTGAAAAATGGCCGAAATCGCAAACCAAACACTAAAAAAGCTCGTTTAACACGAATTTTCATAGGAAAAGGTTAAAAAATAGGCTTATTTACAAAATAGGGGTTGAGATTTTGATGCGAAAAATTAACTATGGGGTAGGTTTTTTAATACATGGAGAGTTAATACGATGAGAGTTGGTTTAGTTGGTTGGCGCGGTATGGTTGGTTCAGTCCTTATGCAGCGTATGGTTGAAGAGAAAGACTTCGACCTAATCGAACCAGTATTCTACAGTACTTCTCAAGTTGGTATTCCTGCTCCTAACTTAGGAAAAGACGCAGGCTTACTGCAAGACGCGTATGATATTGAAAGCTTAAAACAGCTTGATGCGGTAATTACATGTCAAGGTGGTAGCTACACAGAAAAAGTTTACCCAGCACTTCGACAAGCCGGTTGGAAAGGCTACTGGATTGACGCAGCATCTACGTTACGTATGGCGGAAGATTCCATCATCACGCTTGATCCTGTGAACTTAAAGCAAATCCAACAAGGCATCCACGGTGGCACGAACACATTTGTTGGTGGTAACTGTACGGTTAGTTTAATGCTAATGGGTCTAGGTGGCTTATTCGAAAAAGGCCTTGTTGAGTGGACAAGCGCAATGACATACCAAGCCGCTTCTGGTGCTGGCGCGCAAAACATGCGTGAACTGATCTCGCAAATGGGCGTTATCAATGACTCTGTAAGTTCCGAACTTGCAAACCCATCAAGCTCTATCCTAGATATTGATAAAAAAGTTGCAGACACAATGCGCAGCGGTTCTTTCCCTACCGATAAATTCGGTGTACCACTAGCTGGCTCGCTTATTCCGTGGATCGATGTGAAACGTGATAACGGTCAGAGTAAAGAAGAGTGGAAAGCGGGCGCAGAGGCAAACAAAATTTTGGGCTCACAAAGCTCGCCTGTGCCAATTGATGGTACTTGTGTCCGTATTGGTGCGATGCGCTGTCACTCTCAAGCACTCACTATCAAGCTTAAGCAAAATGTCCCAATGGACGAAATCGAAGAAATCATCGCCACTCATAACGACTGGGTTAAAGTGATTCCTAACGATCGTGACATTACTGCGCAAGAACTTACACCTGCAAAAGTAACAGGCACTATGTCCGTACCAGTAGGTCGTCTACGTAAGATGGCAATGGGTGATGACTTCCTAAATGCTTTCACTGTTGGTGACCAACTACTTTGGGGCGCAGCAGAACCATTGCGTCGTACGTTACGCATTATTCTTTCTGAGAAAGCATAATCACATCAACCTTTGTTTGATGACAAAATAAAAGAGCTCCCTAGGGAGCTCTTTTTTATGCTTCGTCTTCTCCACGAACAACGCGTTTGTCAGGATCGGCCAGTTCACTACCACAGTGTTTACAGTAAGTCGCATCAGAGTCGTGCCCGGCGTGAGAACAGTTCGGACACTTCACTAATACTTTGTGCGATTGCATTTCTTGGTGAAGCTCTGCTGTGAAAATACCAGTAGGGACCGCCAAAATTGAATAACCCAACAACATGGTGAGTGAGGCAAGCCCTTTTCCGAGATCTGTTTGAGGTACCAAGTCACCATATCCAACCGTTGTGATGGTCACAATAGCCCAATAAATACTTTTCGGAATGCTAGTAAATCCGTTTTCAGGCCCCTCAATGACGAAAATCAGCGACCCAAAGATCGTGACCATAATGGCGACAGAGCTAAAGAAGATAAAAATCTTTCTGCGCGCCATCAGTAGAGAGCGTAAGAGGATGTTGGACTCTTGAAGATAGCGGACCAACTTGAGTATGCGGAATATTCGCATGACTCGCAGTGCTCTTATTACGCCCATAAAGGAGGCTGAAGGGAAAAACAGTGCTAAGTAAGTAGGTAAAATCGCGAGTAAATCAACGATGCCATAAAAGCTTTTCGCATAGGCGGCTGGTTTTGGAGAGCAATAAAGCCGGAGAAAATATTCAATAGTGAATAAACCGGTAAAAGTGTACTCCAAGTATTTCAGCTCTTTTGCCCACTCGGCGCGCACGGATGGTATTGAGTCTAATACCAGTACGATTAGAGAACTGATAATCGCGATAATGAGTGCAATATCGAAGGTTCGACCAGCTTTGGTATGAGTACCAAAAATGGTGACATAAAGAGTATGTTTGAGAGAGTCAGTCGTCATGACAAAGCGATCCATTGTTGAATCGCTCTATCATACAATTTTATAGAAACTCAGGCTAATCCTGGAAATAAGTTGCGTAAACCATTGGCGATAAACTCAATACCCAATGCGCCTAATATCAAACCCATGATACGGGTAATGACGTTAATGCCAGTTTGGCCCAAAAATCGCACGATCAGTGGGGCAGAGCGGAACAACAGCCACGAGCATAGACAGAACAAGCCAATTGTAATGCTGATGCCTACCGTATCAAACATGCTTGGGTAGCGTGCACCGTAAACAATAGTCGAACTGATTGCACCTGGCCCTGCCATTAGCGGCATCGCAAGAGGAACAACACCAATCTGCTCGCGACTCACGTATTCTGATTTTTCCTGTTTGTTTTGTTTATCTTCCCCCAGTTTACCGCTCATCATCGAGAACGCGATGCTAAGCAGCAGTAGCCCACCTGCAACACGAAACGAATCCAGAGAAATGCTGAACATATCTAATAGTAACTGGCCAGCAAAGAGCGAAATGATCAGGATGATCGCAACAGCCACGTTCGCTGTGGTTGCCGTATTGCGCTTTTCGTCTGGTGTCATATGTCCGGTTAGTGACACAAACACAGGCATGATACCAACAGGGTTTACTGCGGCGACCAAACCAAGAAAAAACTGCAAGAAGATAGCAAGTTCAAAAGTTTGCATGTTGCGTACTCATTAAAGTTCACATTAGTGAAAAGGCGAAGGGGTAATTTGGGCGTAATGTAAGGCAAAAGTTGGGTTGGAAGAAATGAAAAAAACTAACGCATTTCCTACTGTTTTAGTGAGAAAAACTAATTCTTTAATAAACTGTATCTAATCTGGAAAAGAATTGTTGCGTATAAAGTTGCTGTCAAAGTGTGCTGTTTTACATAAACGTTAACATTCGCACACTTTTGATAAAAACTAAGGTGGTTTGTAGAGAGATGTATTCGGTTCGATATACTCTCAGTAGCACAAGGAATTGGGCCTACATGTAATTTTGTTGGCTAAAAATGAAACTTTTTTACAGGTTGTTGTAGTTTCTTTTATTTATTTGTCTATTTGCTTCTTTTTTGTTCAATAAAAATTGAAGATTAATTTATTTGTTTATCAGTGGTTTATGTCGTTTTAGTGTGATAGGGCACTACTTTGGTGGTATTTAGGTCGTGAGAACTGATCCAAGTCAATTTTTTTCACACTCTGAAATATTATACTCAGTCCTGAAAGCAATTTACTAAGACGTTTGTTTTCTAAGTGACTGATAAACAGTAAAAACGATAAGTAATAGCCTTAGTAAAAAGTTTTTAATATTTGTTAATTTTAGGAGATTCCCTATGCCTGTAACTAATATGGCTGAACTAGATGCAATGGTCGCTCGCGTTAAGAAAGCGCAAGAAGAGTTCGCTACTTACTCTCAAGAGCAAGTAGACAAAATCTTCCGTGCAGCGTCTCTTGCAGCTAACCAAGCCCGTATCCCGCTAGCTCAACAAGCGGTTGAAGAATCTGGTATGGGTATTGTTGAAGATAAAGTAATCAAGAATCACTTCGCTTCTGAGTTTATCTACAACAAATACAAAGACGAACAAACGTGTGGCATCCTAGAAGAGGATGACAACCTAGGTACTATGACTATCGCTGAACCTGTAGGTATCATCTGCGGTATCGTACCAACAACTAACCCAACATCTACAGCGATCTTCAAATCTCTAATCTCTCTGAAGACTCGTAACGGTATTATCTTCTCACCACACCCACGTGCGAAAAACTCGACTAACGACGCAGCGAAACTTGTTTTAGATGCAGCGGTAGCAGCAGGTGCACCAAAAGACATCATCGGTTGGATCGACCAGCCTTCAGTTGAGCTATCAAACGCTCTAATGAAACACGATGACATCGCTCTTATCCTTGCAACTGGTGGCCCAGGCATGGTTAAAGCAGCTTACTCTTCTGGTAAACCAGCAATCGGTGTAGGTGCAGGTAACGTTCCTGTTGTTATCGACGAAACTGCTGACATCAAACGTGCAGTGGCTTCTATCCTTATGTCTAAGACTTTCGACAACGGCGTAGTATGTGCTTCTGAGCAGGCTGCAATCGTAGTTGACGAAGTTTACGACGAAGTGAAAGAGCGTTTTGCTTCTCACAAAGCTTACGTACTAAGCAAAGCAGAAGCAGAAAAAGTTCGTAAAGTTCTTCTTATCGATGGCGCGCTAAACGCGAAAATCGTAGGTCAGCCAGCAGCGGCAATCGCTGAAATGGCAGGCGTTAAAGTTCCAGCAGATACTAAAGTTCTTGTTGGTGAAGGTCTGGGTAAAGTTTCTTACGATGACGCATTTGCTCACGAGAAACTATCTCCAACTCTAGGTCTATTCCGTGCTGACAACTTCGAAGACGCGGTTGCTCAAGCGGTAACTATGGTTGAGATCGGTGGTATCGGCCACACATCTGGTCTTTACACTAACCAAGATACTAACGCTGACCGTATCCGTTACTTCGGTGACAAGATGAAGACAGCTCGTATCCTAATCAACATCCCGACTACTCACGGTGGTATCGGTGACTTGTACAACTTCAACGTTGCGCCTTCTCTAACTCTAGGTTGTGGTTCATGGGGTGGTAACTCTATCTCTGAGAACGTAGGTCCTAAACACCTAATCAACAAGAAAACTGTAGCGAAGCGAGCTGAAAACATGTTGTGGCATAAACTACCTAAGTCAATCTACTTCCGTCGTGGTAGCCTTCCAATTGCTCTAGGCGACCTAGAAGGTAAGAAACGCGCATTCTTAGTAACTGACCGTTTCCTATTCAACAACGGTTACGCAGATGACGTAGTAAGTCTACTTAAAGCTCAAGGCATGGAAGTTCAAACATTCTTCGATGTTGAAGCTGACCCAACGCTTTCTGTTGTAGAGAAAGGTGCGGCTCAAATGGCTAGCTACCAACCAGATGTTATCCTAGCGCTAGGCGGTGGTTCACCAATGGATGCTGCGAAGATCATGTGGGTAATGTACGAGCACCCAGAAACTCACTTCGAAGAACTAGCAATGCGCTTTATGGACATCCGTAAACGTATTTACAAGTTCCCTAAAATGGGTCAAAAAGCTGAGCTTGTATGTATCACTACAACTTCAGGTACTGGTTCAGAAGTTACACCATTTGCGGTTGTTACTGACGACAAGACTGGCGCTAAATACCCACTAGCTGACTACGAAATCACGCCAAACATGGCTATCGTTGATGCTAACCTAGTGATGAACATGCCTAAGTCTCTAACAGCATTTGGTGGTTACGATGCAGTAACTCACGCTCTAGAAGCTTACGTATCTGTTCTTGCGAACGAATACTCTGATGGTCAGGCTCTACAAGCACTTAAGATGCTAAAAGAATACCTACCTTCAAGCTACGCGAACGGCGCTAACGACCCAATCGCTCGTGAGAAAGTACACAACGCAGCAACTATCGCTGGTGTGGCATTTGCTAACGCATTCCTAGGTGTTTGTCACTCAATGGCGCACAAACTAGGTGCTGAGTTCCACATTCCACATGGCCTAGCAAACGCACTACTTATCTCTAACGTTGTACGTTACAACGCGAACGATAACCCAACTAAACAAACAGCATTCTCTCAATACGACCGCCCACAAGCACGTCGTCGTTACGCTGAAGTTGCTGACCACTTAGGTCTAAGCCAAGCTGGTGACCGTACTGCTCAGAAAATTGAACGTCTACTAGCATGGTTGGATGAGCTAAAAGTGAACCTAGACATCCCAATGTCTATCCAAGCGGCAGGCGTAGCTGAAGCAGACTTTATCGCGAAACTTGATGAGCTAGCAGTTGAAGCGTTCGATGACCAATGTACTGGTGCGAACCCTCGCTACCCACTAATTAGCGAACTTAAAGATGTGTTAATGGCTTCTTACTACGGTAAAGCATTCGTTGAAGGTGAAACTTTCGAAGGTACAACAGTTATCAAGAAGAAAGCAGACCAAGAAGCAGCGAAAGCGGCGCCTAAAGCAAAGAAAGAAAAAGCTGACGCGTAATTAAGAGTCGTGTGAGTAAGGTTTTCGCTAGCACGAAACCTTAACCGGGAAAAAGTAAAAGCCCCAGTCATTTGACTGGGGCTTTTTTGTTGAAAGAGTTGAGTAAGAGCGATCCGTTGACGCAACAAACATGTTGTCCATTCATACCTCAGTAGCAACCACTCTGCCACTAAAATACTCATTTGATACGATATATGCGGTATTGCGAACCAATTCATCTTGGATCTCGGCCCAGTGTCTTTCGTTAAGTTCTTCTCTTGTATGGTTTACCGAAGGAATGACGCCACCCACCCGAATATTAAATGGAGTGAGCTCTTTTGCCCAACTGTGAGTAAAACCTGACACCAAAGCAGCCATGCTTTCGACTCCCGTTAAATCTTCATGGCTGTCATGGGAAATGACGTTAACTATTACCCCTTTCTTATTTCTAGCGCGAAATCGTTCGGCTCCCACTTGGCCATAGGTGTAGAGGAAGCGTGCAGCAGAAGACAAGTGATCAATGTAAGTACTCATAGGTTCGGGAGCCATCAAGCCTGGCATGGGAGAGCTCGTCCAGCAATTGACTATCACGTCTGGTGTCGCACGCAGCTGCGATTCTATTTGATCAAACAGTAAGTTAATGGACGTTGTGTTATCACTGCACACATTCATCGCATAGACTTTATCTGTGAAGGCACTAATCTGCTCATAGCTCGCTTTTAGAGCGCTAGAGTTTTGGTCACAAAGAATCAACGTCGCTCCAAGGTGAGCAAAGTGACTAGCACAAGTCCTTCCTATAACAGAACCTGCAGACGTGACGAGAATAATTGATTCTTTAATATCCATAACACCTTCACTGTATCCGTGTGTGAAAAAAATACACCAGTGGTTTGTGCTATTAGCATGGTTGAAATTAGAAAGGCTCAGTGTGAAAGACTTCAAACTAACGCTTTTGGATGAGGACTATTGTGCGGTAATTTGTAAGGCGTCACATTTCTGACTGTGGATACTGCAAGCTGTTGGTTGAACAATGATCTCTATACTTGCAGTTGAATTTGATACTGACGTTGAGCCGTCACTAGTTGATTGTATAGCCCTGCATCTGGGATGAGGTTTTTGTTGCGCTCGCCCAATTTGCGTCGCTCATGACCGGATAGGTTGTGATAAACGTCTTCAGGAAGGTTAAACGTATCTTCCGGCAAGTAGGTCAGGGCGTCTGGTTTCAAGTAGTGACTCAGTTTCGCTGAGGGCAGACCTGCACCGTGGAATTGTTTTGCTTGTTGTGCTGCTAGCTCATAGCTGCTGCTATCAGAACGAAGAGCTTGAGGCGTTGACAATTCAAGTTGTTGGCGGAGTATATCATCGCTAGTGGCTACTTCTTTGATTTCCTCTACAGGTACAACGTCGCGTACATCGTTAGAAAACATCGACAAAATCAGTGCAAAATCGGCACGACGTCCTTCGTGGACAGCATGGTTGATACCATTGCCGAACTGAAGTTCGTTAATAATTGCCGCTTTGTCTAAAGTATGAATTTGCATGATGTTCCTCGCTCGATGCCATTTTAACGGCGTGTCTGAGAAGAACTTTAGGAAAAAGAAGAGATTAAATTGGAGTTTTTAAGCGAAAAATAAAAAGCTCGCTGGTTCAGCGAGCTTTTAAAATAAGACTAAATTGAACTTAGGGGGGAAGTAAAATTACTTCGCTAGGTTCTCAGCTACAAAGTCCCAGTTTACAAGTGCCCAGAAGCCGTTCATGTAATCAGGACGCACGTTGCGGTAATCGATGTAGTATGCGTGTTCCCATAGGTCAACAGTTAGAAGTGGTGTTGTGCCTTCTTCTGTTAGAGGAGTAGCAGCGTTAGAAGTGTTAACGATCTCTAGAGAGCCGTCAGCTTTCTTAACAAGCCAAGTCCATGAAGAACCGAAGTTGTTGATTGCTGAATCAGTAAACTTCGCTTTGAATTCTTCGAAAGAACCGAATGCTGCGTTGATTGCGTCAGCAACTGCGCCAGTTGGCTCGCCGCCTGCGTTTGGAGCAAGACAGTGCCAGTAGAACGTGTGGTTCCAGATTTGCGCTGCGTTGTTGAATACGCCACCAGTAGAAGTCTTGATGATCTCTTCTAGAGTTTTGCCTTCGAACTCAGTGCCAGGGATAAGACCATTTAGCTTAACAACGTAAGTGTTGTGGTGCTTACCGTGGTGGTAGTCTAGAGTCTCTGCTGAGATGTGTGGTTCTAGTGCGTCTTTCGCGTAAGGAAGAGCTGGTAGTTCAAATGCCATTACTCGATTCTCCATTGATTTGAAAGGATGACCTTTCGATTGCTTCCAGTGTTTTTATAGCTATGTAGCCTTTAAGGCTGACTTGCTAAGTATTTTAGCAAGTTTTTACTTTATTAAAACCCCGATATGAAAATATTTTAAGGGGTTAGCGGCTGTGAAGTGCTGAATTGTTCGCCATCAAGCAACCTGAATTTAAGCCTTATTAATTATATGGTTTTTATTCTGTCGTTATTGAGTAGAATGTGGCAAATAAACAAAGTTCAAACCCATGAATGAGGAAGCGATGGAAACTATCGACAAAATCAAACAGCAGATCTCTGAAAACTCAATCCTGCTGTACATGAAAGGATCACCGAAACTGCCAAGCTGTGGTTTCTCTTCTCAAGCGTCACAGGCTCTAATGGCATGTGGTGAGAAGTTCGCTTACGTAGACATTCTGCAAAACCCAGATATCCGTGCTGAGCTACCAAAGTACGCACAATGGCCAACATTCCCTCAACTATGGGTTGAAGGCGAGCTTATCGGCGGTTGCGATATCATTCTAGAAATGTTCCAAAAAGGTGAACTTCAGCCTCTAATCAAAGAAGCTGCAGCGCGCGCTGAAGATCAAGCTGAGTAATTCGTAAATACTCACATTTAGCGATAGAATACGAAGGAGCCGTACTGGCTCCTTTTTCTTTTTAGGTTAGTGGAATGAACATAAAGCTTTACTACGTGCATGACCCAATGTGCAGTTGGTGTTGGGGTTACAAACCGACGCTTGATAAATTGAAACAGCAACTGCCAGGCGTTATTCAGTTTGAGTATGTGGTGGGTGGTCTTGCGCCAGATACTAGTTTGCCGATGCCACCAGAGATGCAACAAAAACTCGAAGGTATTTGGAAGCAGATTGAGCGTCAGTTGGGCACCAAGTTTAACTACGATTTCTGGAAGCTTTGTACGCCAGTAAGAAGCACTTACCAATCTTGTCGCGCAGTTATCGCAGCGGGCTTTCAAGATTCTTATGAGCAGATGCTAGAAGCGATTCAACATGCGTATTACTTACGTGCGATGCCTCCCCATGAAGAAGCAACTCACTTGCAGCTAGCTAAAGAAATTGGTTTGAATGTTCAGCAGTTCAAGAACGATATGGACGGCTCTTTCTTAGAAGGTGTGTTCCAAGATCAACTGAGTCTTGCAAAGAGCCTAGGCGTGGATTCTTACCCTAGCTTGGTTCTTCAAATTAACGACGCTTATTTCCCGATTGCCGTGGATTATCTGTCAACAGAGCCTACCTTGAAACTGATACGTGAACGTATTATTGACAATATGCCAGCGCAATAATCGCGATTTCAAATAACAAAAAGCCGCTCAATGAGCGGCTTTTTCGTAACTAAGTATATCCATCAAACAAAGGTACTAAAGCACCATTGCAGCAATCCAACCAAAGATGATCAGTGGAATGTTGTAGTGGATAAAGGTTGGAAAAACCGTTTCCCAAATGTGCTCATGCTGACCGTCGGCATTTAGACCAGATGTAGGGCCTAATGTCGAGTCGGACGCTGGAGAACCAGCATCACCCAAAGCGGCAGCAGTACCAACTAGCGCGATTGTTGCCATTGGCGAAAAACCAAATGCCAACGCGAGTGGAACGTAGATTGTCGCCAAGATTGGAATGGTTGAAAATGATGAACCGATACCCATTGTTACCAACAGACCAACAATTAGCATTAATAGCGCAGCAAGCGGCTTATTATCACCAATGCTGGTAGAGAGAGACTGTACTAATGTCTCAACGCCACCTGTTTGCTTCATTACCGCAGCAAAACCTGCGGCAGCGATCATGATGAAACCAATCATAGCCATCATATGCACGCCTTTTGTGAAGACATCGTGCGTTTCTTTCCAAGCTATCACACCGCCAAAAGTAAACACCATAAAGCCAGCTAGAGCACCAATAATCATTGAGCCAGTGTAAAGTTGAACACCCAATGCGGCGACAATACCAAGAGCGGCCACCAAGATGTGCTTTTTATTGATAGCATGATCTGTCTCGTGAACGACAGTCAACTCCGTTTCTTCGTAGATGCGTGGTTTACGGTAGCTAACAAAGATTGCCAGCAATAGACCAAACAACATACCAGCACCTGGCAGTAACATTGCAGTTGGAACTTGGCTTGCAACCACGTTTTCCAAACCGTTGTCATGTAGGTTCTTTAATAGAATGTTATTTAAGAAAATACCGCCGAAACCAACAGGTAAGATCATGTAAGGTGTGATCAAACCAAAGGTAAGAACACACGCGACCAAACGTCGATCGAGCTTAAGTTTCGCAAATACGCCCAAAAGAGGTGGAATCAAAATTGGAATAAAGGCGATATGGACCGGAATTACGTTCTGAGATGACATAGTGACAAGAACGAGCGCGACTAACACCGCGTACTTTAACCCGGTAGTTGACGCCGAGTTTTCTTTACCGTTTAAGCGCTTGATAACACTTTTTGCCAGTAGATCCGTGATGCCAGATTTAGAGATAGCAACGGCGAAAGTGCCTAACATCGCGTAGCTCAGAGCGATAGTCGCACCGCCCCCTAAACCACTTTCGAACGCGGCAACTGTGTCTCCAAGGCTCATGCCTGCGACAAGGCCACCAACGATGGCACTAAACGTGAGGGCAACCACCACGTTTACGCGCATCAATGCTAACACGAGCATGACGCACACTGATATAACGACAGGATTCATACTTTTCCTAATATGTTGTGTTTACTTATTATTCTTCGTCAACAAGCGGCCAACCGCCGAGGGCCTTCCATTTGTTGACAATGCCGCAGAATAATTCTGCTGTTTTTTGTGTATCGTAAAGCGCTGAGTGTGCTTCACGATTATCGAATTCCATCCCGGCCGTTTTGCATGCTTTCGCGAGAACCGTTTGACCATAAGCAAGGCCACTCAATGTTGCCGTGTCAAAAGTAGCAAAGGGATGAAAAGGGACTCTTTTTAGTTTACAGCGCTCATTGGCTGCATTTACAAAACCTAAGTCGAATGCTGCGTTATGGGCAACCATAATTGCGCGCGAGCAATCTGCGGCTTTTTGTTCTTTGCGAATAAGTTTATAAATCTCTTTTAACGCTTCTTGCTCAGAAACTGCACCACGAAGAGGGTTATATGGGTCACGAATACCATTGAATTCTAGCGCTTCTTTTTCTAAGTTAGCGCCCTCAAATGGCTCAACATGAAAATGAATGGTGGAGGCCGGATGCAACACGCCATCTTCGTCCATTTTTAACGTAACGGCGCAAATTTCTAAAAGTGCATCAGTTTGGGCATTGAAACCTGCGGTCTCAACGTCTACTACCACAGGGAAATAACCACGAAAGCGTTTTTTCAAGGTCAGAGCTTCATTTTCTATTGTCATGTCGGCTTATTTTTGTGTGACGAAGGCTGCATTATTGCAGATTATACCGACGAGAAAAACCGCAATTTAGGAGAAAAACGGAATTCTATTTTGCATCTCATCAATACGCTCGATCGCATTTCGGGTGATTGAGTTACCATGATTAACGTTAATCGTAATATCAGGATGTTTCGTACGTTGGCGAGGTTTTTGCATGCCAGGTGAAGTGGTTTTATTGATTCAAATTGACGGCAACAGACTGCCGTTTAAGAGACAGTACTTAGATGAAGAAATGGCTGATTACTAGTGGCGTTGTATTTTCGTTGTTTAGCACAAGCAGTTTTGCTGTGATGGGCAAACGTTATGTTGCCACTCCACAGCAATCTCAATGGGAAATGGTGGTCAACACACCGTTAGAATGCCAACTTGTTCACCCTATTCCAAGTTTTGGAGATGCGGTATTTTCATCTCGTGCGAATAAAAAAATCAATTTAGACTTTGAGTTAAAAATGCGTCGTCCGATGGGAGAAACACGTAACGTCAGTCTCATCTCCATGCCGCCACCTTGGCGACCAGGTGAACACGCCGATCGAATTACAAACCTAAAGTTTTTTAAACAGTTTGATGGTTATGTCGGAGGGCAAACAGCATGGGGCATTTTGTCTGAGCTGGAAAAAGGGCGTTATCCGACCTTTAGTTATCAGGATTGGCAGAGCCGAGATCAGAGAATTGAAGTCGCATTGTCATCCGTGCTGTTTCAAAATAAGTACAACGCGTTTAGCGACTGTATTTCCAATTTATTGAAATACAGTTTTGAAGACATTGCCTTTACGATTTTGCACTACGAAAGACAAGGTGATCAGTTAACCAAGGCTTCCAAAAAGCGTTTATCACAAATTGCAGATTATATCCGACATAATCAAGATATCGATCTCGTGCTGGTGGCGACGTACACCGATTCAACCGATGGCAAAAGTGCGAGCCAAAGTTTATCTGAGCGACGTGCAGAGTCACTTCGTGATTATTTTCAGTCTCTAGGGCTACCGGAAGATCGAATTCAAGTGCAAGGGTACGGCAAGCGTCGTCCTATTGCAGATAATGGCTCGCCAATAGGAAAAGACAAAAACCGCCGAGTCGTAATATCACTCGGGCGAACCCAAGTGTAACGAATATAAAAACGCCGAAGCTGAAAGCTTCGGCGTTTTTAATTTACTGACGTTGTTAATAATATTTTAATGGGATTTTGCTAAGTACCTTTCGGTGATTCCGGCTGTATAATTTGAATGTTAGTTTAAGCGGAATTTGGCAATGACTTCGCAATTTGTTGCGGTATCGATTTTTTCAACCTGTTTGGCAATAGCCGGATTAGGGTGACGTTTCATGAAGTCTATTAATGCTTTAGTGCAACATCCTATTGAGTCGATAAAGCTTGCACATTCTTTATTTGGGCATTGTGGGATGAGTGTTAAGACTTTCTCTGAAGCCAGCTGAAGGTATTTGAGTTCATAGTCAGTGTCTCCGGCCCAACGCCAGAACTGAGCTAAGTTATGACAAGAAATCACAGAAATTAATAATCGCTCGTCTGCTTCAATTTCCACACATTCGCTAATATCTTCACTCAGGCTTAGGGCTTGCTGGTAATGAAGAATGCTGCGAACAGGGTCATCTAGTTGAAGTGCCGTATCGGCTAGAAGTGTGTGTTTTTCCCATTCACTGATCATTATCGTAATCCCGCATATCGAAGTTGCGAACAAATCTAAACGATAATTATTATCAAGTAAAGTGTTTTGTTTATAAAAGAACAGGCAGATCGCAGACCTGCCTGTAATCGATGTTCAACTTGCAGTACAAGTGATTATTAGAAGTGCCGCTTAGCCTTCAAGACCTGCTGAAGCTTGCTTGTTTTGGATAAGCTCAATAATATAACCATCTGGGTCTTTTACGAATGCAATGTGCGTGCTTCCGCCTTTTACTGGACCTGGTTCACGCGTCACATTACCGCCCGCCGCTTTGATAGCGTCGCAAGTTGTGTAGATATCATCAACACCAATGGCGATATGACCAAAAGCAGTACCTAGGTCATATTCAGTTTTACCCCAGTTGTAAGTTAGCTCGATCACAGCACCTTGGGATTCGTCACCGTAGCCAAGAAACGCCAGTGTGTATTCGTACTCTTTATTCTCGTTCGTACGAAGCAACTGCATGCCCATAACTTCAGTGTAAAACTTGATGGATTTGTCTAGATCACCTACGCGAAGCATAGTGTGGAGAATTCGACCATTTGACATTTTTTGCTCCTAGCTTTGATTTTCAAATAGCGTTAGCTATCTGGATATACTTTCTCTTTATATTCGCACAAATCTTCAATAATGCAGGTACCGCAGCGAGGCTTTCTCGCCAAGCACGTGTAGCGGCCATGAAGAATGAGCCAGTGGTGCACATCGAGTTTGAACTCTTTTGGCACAACTTTTAATAGCTTTTGCTCGACATCATCAACCGTTTTGCCCATTGCAAACTTAGTACGATTCGACACGCGATAAATGTGCGTATCGACGGCAATGGTTGGCCAACCAAAAGCGGTGTTGAGCACGACGTTTGCGGTCTTGCGACCTACGCCTGGTAGCGCTTCTAACGCTGCACGATCTTCAGGAACTTCACCATTGTGTTTTTCCAACAAGATCTTACAAGTCTTGATAGTGTTTTCTGCCTTTGAGTTAAACAAACCGATGGTCTTTATGTATTCTTTTAAGCCATCAACTCCCAAATCGAGAATACTTTGCGGTGTATTAGCGACAGGGAAAAGTTTGTCGGTGGCTTTATTGACACTTACATCGGTTGCTTGCGCTGATAATAATACCGCGATTAGCAGCTCAAAAGGGGAGCTCCAGTTAAGCTCAGTTTGAGGATTCGGATTGTTTTCTCGTAATCGCTCAAGAATTTCGATTCTTTTTATTTTGTTCATTGCTGACTTCCAATACCGTCTCTGCGGTTTATGAAAAAGGCTCCTATGACAGAGCCTTATTTTGTTATGCGTTGGTGACGCGAGCACGTTCTATGGTTGGTTTTTCTTCTTTTGGTTGACGTGCCTGGACTGAATTATCGATGACATTTTTAAGCGCTATCAACAGACCAACACCGATAAATGCACCGGGTGGAAGAAGCGCTAGCAGAAAGCTGTTGTCAAATTGGAAAACTTGAATGCGGAGAGCGGATGCCCAGTCTCCTAATAGCAGATCTGCCCCGTCGAATAGCGTGCCATTACCAATTAACTCACGCATGGCACCTAGCACGACCAAAACGCTTGTCATACCAAGACCCATCCATAAACCGTCTAATGCTGCAGGCGCAACATCATTTTTTGAAGCGTATGCTTCAGCTCGACCAATAATGATGCAGTTCGTTACAATCAGAGGAATAAAGATACCAAGAGACAGGTATAAACCATACGCATAGGCATTCATCAATAACTGAACGCAGGTAACAAGTGAGGCAATAATCATCACGAATACAGGAATGCGGATCTCTTTTGGTACGTAATTACGAATAAGAGAAACCGTGACGTTGGAGCCGAGCAGCACTAATAAGGTTGCAATACCAAGACCTAAGGCATTGGTTATTGTGGAAGAAACCGCTAGTAGTGGACACAGACCCAGCAGCTGTACGAGAGCAGGGTTATTACTCCACATACCGTTTTTCATCAGCAATTTATTCTCATTCATTACTGCTCTCCTTCACAGCCCAAAGGCTGGCTAAGAATGTCTTCACGAGATTGGTTTACGTAGTTAACGGTATTTCGCACCACTTTTACGACGGCTCTAGGTGTGATCGTTGCACCAGTAAATTGATCGAAATCACCACCATCTTTACGAACTTTCCATGAGTTCCAGTTACTTTCCGTGACTTGTTTGCCCGTAAAGCTCAGGATCCAGTCGGTGACACGAAGATCAATTTTATCGCCCAGGCCAGGGGTTTCTTGATGGCTTAAGACGCGTGTCCCCAAAATATTGCCCTGATTGTCAATCCCAGTAATAACTTTTATCTCACCATTGTAGCCATCTGGCGCGATGGATTCTATTGCGATTGCTGTCGGTTCACCATTCTTCGTGGCGAGGTAGGCTGGCATCGCACGTAATGTCCCCAGTTCTGGTGACGTGACCATAGTGCAGGCTTGCGTGAGTGCGTTGTCATGCATGTTTTCTGGAATGACTTGATTCAAAACAGAAAGCAATTGTTGTTGTTCTTGTATCTTGATTTGGTCTTTTGTTAGGTACTGAGTAAAGGCGACTAATCCGGTTGTTGCACAGGCAAAGATCGCAAGTGTCAGACCATTTTTTCTAATAGCGGTTAACATGTTTACCTCAGTGACCGTAAGTTCTAGGTTTGGTGTAGTAATCGATCAGTGGCACACACATATTTGCAAGTAACACTGCGAATGCAACACCATCAGGGAAGCCACCCCAACTGCGAATGATAAAGACCAAAGCACCAATAAGCGCGCCAAAGATCAAACGTCCTTTAACGGTGGTAGACGCGGACACGGGATCGGTTGCAATAAAGAATGCGCCAAGCATGGTTGCACCTGATAACAAGTGGAAGATTGGCGACGCAGTTTCCCCTGGGGTCAGCAAGCTGAACACGAGGCTAAATAGCGTCAGGCTCGCTAGGAAACCTATGGGGATATACCATTGGATGATGCGTTTTTTGATCATCACTAAACCACCAAGTAAGTAGGCAAGATTTACCCATTGCCAACCAATGCCAGCTAATCCATCGAATATTGGCTGCGACAGTACTTCGCTTGGGGTTGCACCTGTATGAATACCGGTCTTAAATGCATCAAGTGGCGTCGCCATTGTCACACCGTCAACCCCCGTTCGAACTTGCTGAAGCGATAAGCCGTCGTAATCATAGCCCGTAAAAATTAAAGAGAGTGTATCTGCAAAATTTACGTGATCAGGTATGAGTGACGTCGGGGCACTCCAACTCGTCATTTGCACTGGGAATGAGATCAACAAGACCACATAAGCGACCATGGCAGGATTGAATAAGTTTTGACCAAGGCCACCATATAGGTGTTTAGCGATTACGATCGCGAAAATAAGTCCGATCACCATAATCCACCACGGAGACCATGGTGGGATAGCCACGGCTAATAACCAAGCGGTAACGATCGCACTGTTATCACGTAGTGCTCGCATCGGCGAACGTTTACGGAAGACCATAACTAAGGCTTCAAGTGATACAGCGACTGCGATGGCAAAAATCAGCTGAATAAGCGTTCCCCACCCAAAGAAGTAGGTCTGAGCCGCTAAACCTGGGAGAGCACAAAGTGCCACCCATTTCATTAAGTCAGGTGTACTACGACGGCTGTGGGTATGCGGTGAACTGGCAATAAAAAACGACACTACTCGTTCTCCTCAGTATTATTTTTATTAGCTTCTTGCTGCGCTTTGCGAGCCTTCGCGCGCGCAATAGCAGCAGCGACAGCCGCTTTTTTCGGATCTTCAGTTTGTTCAGTAGGCGTTTCAGCTTCTACCGTTTCGGCTGGTTCTTCTTGCTTAGCTTTACGCGCTTTGGCACGCGCAATGGCAGCAGCAACCGCGGCTTTCTTCGGATCTTCAGTTTGTTCATCAGGCGTTTCAGCTTCTACCGTTTCGGCTGGTTCTTGTTGCTTAGCTTTACGCGCTTTGGCTCGCGCAATGGCAGCCGCAACCGCGGCTTTTTTCGGATCTTCAGCTTGCTCAGCAGGCGCTTCAGCTTCTACCGTTTCAGCTGGTTCTTCTTGCTTAGCTTTACGCGCTTTGGCTCGCGCAATGGCAGCAGCAACCGCGGCTTTTTTCGGATCGTCGGTTTGCTCGGCAGGTGCTTCAGCTTCTTCCGCTTCAGTTGAGTCTGCTTGTTTCGCTTTACGTGCTTTGGCACGTGCAATGGCAGCAGCAACCGCGGCTTTCTTCGGATCGTCGGTTTGCTCAGCAGGTGCTTCAGCTTCTTCCGCTTCAGTTGAGTCTGCTTGCTTCGCTTTACGCGCTTTGGCACGTGCAATCGCAGCAGCAACCGCGGCTTTCTTCGGATCGTCGGTTTTCTCAGCAGATGCTTGAGCTTCTATCGTTTCGGTTGATTCTTCTTGTTGAGCTTTTTTCGCTTTAGCTCGGGCGATGGCTGCTGCAACTGCCGATTTCTTATCATCAGCGTTGTTGTCTGGCGTTTCGCCTTGCTCTTTTTGTGCTTTACGTTCGCGGGCTAGACGTTTGCGTTCTTCGCGCAGTTTTGCCATTTCTGAGTTATCAGGTTCACTAGAGCCTGCTTTAGCGGCTGCGGCCTGTTTTGCCTTCGCTTTGGCAATGGCTGCAGCGACGGCAGGTTTAACGGCTGGCTCTGCTTTTTCTGTTGTTTCTGTCTTCTGAGCTTTCACTCGTGCGATCGCTGCTGCAATCGCATCATCACCACCAGAAGATTTCATGTCTTTACGGCGCTGATCGGCTGCTTTCTTAAAGCGATTTTCACGTTCTGCTTTTTCGCGCTCCATACGCGCTTTCTTCTCTTCAAAACGCAGCTTCGCTCGCTCAGCAGCTTCCGCTTCTTGTGTTCTGGTGCGAATTTCCGCTTTTGCTTGGCGGTAGTACTGTACGAGAGGAATTTCACTTGGACACACAAACGCACAAGCACCGCACTCGATACAATCCTTTAAGTTTAGTTCTTCGAGTTTGTCATACTCTTCAGCTTTTGCATGCCATTGCAGTTGCTGAGGTAGCAGTGAAGCAGGGCAAGCTTCAGCACATTGGCTACAGCGAATACATTCCATCTCATGTTGGTGTGGAGAGATCTCACGACGAGTCGGGGCAAGGATACAGTTTGCTGTCTTGGTAATCGGCACTTGAGAGTGGGGAAGGGTGAAGCCCATCATTGGTCCACCCATGATTAAACGTTGTAACTTCTTATCGGCTTTATAGCCAAACTCATCCAATAACGCCTGTACTGGTGTACCTAATAATGCCCAAACATTGCGTGGTTGTTTGAATGTTTTACCGGTGAGAGTCACCACGCGTTTTATCATCGGTTCACCATCGATGATTGCGCGTTTGATTGAGTAAAGAGAACCGACATTTTGAACCAAAATACCAATATCGGCTGGAATTGCGCCGCTTGGTACTTCTTTATTGGTCAAAATTTTGATCAGCTGTTTTTCACCACCAGAAGGGTATTTAGTCGGGATAACGCGAATGACGATATCTTTGTTTAGAGCCGCAGCTTCTAACGCTTTAATTGCCTCTGGTTTGTTATCTTCAATACCAATAATCGTGAGCTTTGGTGTCAGGATATGTTCGACAATCTCGATACCTTGGATGAGCTCTTCGGCATGCTCTTGCATGAGCTTGTCATCTGATGTGATGTATGGCTCACACTCAGCTGCGTTGACGATAAGAATCTCTGTGCGAGCAAAACCTGATTGGATTTTTTTTGCGGTAGGGAAACCTGCGCCACCCATACCTGAAATGCCTGCGAGACGAATAATATCGATCAGTGCGTCAGGTGTTTCTTGTTTGTAATCCGCGACGGGTTTTCTGTCACACCATGTATCGTTACCATCAGGGGTAATGACCGCACAGAGTTCACTCAGACCTGAAGGGTGAGCAACGGTTCTGGGCTCAATTGCGGTGATCGTACCCGATGTAGGAGCATGCACTGGAACGGTAAAACCAGTTTCGGATTGCGTTAATGGCTGACCTTTTAATACGTGGTCACCTTCGGCAACCAATAAGTTACCAGCCTTACCAATGTGCTGTTTTAGCGGTAATACAATTTCTGATGGGATAGCCGCGTGAACGAGCTCAGTTTTGTTGGACTGCTTTTTGTTTTCTGCCGGATGCACACCACCAGGGAAATCCCAAAGCGAGCCTGTACGAATTTGTTCAATCAAAGACAACATGCGAAACCTTACTTAATTGAATCTTTCACGTTCGCTGCATCGTCGGCAGCATCCGTAATGTTGAGTACTGGAATGGAGTTAAGTTGCCACTTCCAGCTTTCCGTGGTGGTTGCCACAGGAATCATTTCAATACAATCAGTTGGACATGGTGCAACACATAAATCACACCCCGTACATTCGTCTTTAATTACGGTATGAACCGCTTTTGTACCGCCTACAATTGCATCCACTGGACACGCTTGAATACACTTAGTACAGCCAATGCACATATCTTCATGGATAAACGCAACGGTTGGAATTTTGCTGTCGAGATCGTGCGCAGATTCTTCTGGCTCAACACCCATTAAGTCGGCGAGCTTTTCGATTGTTGCCTGACCGCCTGGCGGACATTTGTTGATGTGGTCGCCATTTGCAATCGCTTCAGCATAAGGGCGGCAACCAGGGTAGCCACATTGACCGCATTGAGTTTGAGGTAAGATTGCGTCGATTTGATCCACAATTGGGTCTGCCTCGACTTTGAAGCGAATAGAAGCAAAACCAAGTATCGCGCCGAAAATCGCAGCAAGAACCGCTAACGCGATGATCGCAATTAAAATCGTACTCATTGTTTACTTCACCAAACCTGTAAAACCCATAAAGGCTAGTGACATTAAACCCGCTGTAATCATTGCAATCGATGCACCTTTAAAAGGCACTGGTACGTCGGCGGCAGCTATGCGCTCACGCATGGATGCAAAAAGTATCAACACCAATGAGAAACCAACAGCGGCGCCGAAGCCGTAGATAATCGATTCGATAAAGTTATGGTTCTCATTAATATTAAGAAGCGCGACGCCTAATACCGCGCAGTTTGTAGTGATCAGCGGTAAGAAAATACCAAGCAAGCGATAAAGTGTTGGACTTGTTTTGTGCACAACCATTTCGGTGAACTGCACCACAACGGCTATCACCAAAATAAAACTCATGGTTCGAAGGTACTCAATACCCAGTGGACGAAGAATGTAGCTTTCCACTAAATACGCACACACTGACGCGAGCGTTAGCACAAAAGTTGTCGCTAAGCCCATACCTATTGCTGTTTCCAGTTTTTTGGACACACCCATGAAAGGACATAGGCCCAAAAACTTCACCAGTACAAAGTTGTTCACCAGCACAGTGCCGACCAACAACAAAACATATTCGGTCATAGTTATTACGTTCTTAAAATCCGATCTTGATATTATCGTGTTTTGTGACACCAATAACAACCAGTGAACGATGTGGTTTTACATACACGATGGAAAAATAGTCGTCTATGTGAGGTATTTTGATGAATCAATAAGAAATTGAACAGCTTGCTGAATGGATTTTACAAAGACGCTGGTGCTGTCTTTCCTCAAAGAATCTTTTGCTCAGAAGGTGGGAATTACACTTAGCGAGTAATTTTAAGTCGTCACTTGAGATATTGATGGTGAAAGAAGTTTTTGATTTCAAAACGAAAAAAGCCGTGTCTTGCGACACGACTTTTCTGGAATTTGGCTCCTCCTGCTGGGCTCGAACCAGCGACCTGCGGATTAACAGTCCGTCGCTCTACCAACTGAGCTAAGGAGGAATTGCTTTGCTTGAAAGCGGGACGAATCTTACCGAGCAGCCAAACTACTGTCAACAGTAAAAAAATACATTTTTAGCAAAAAATATTGGGGGAAGGGCTTTACTTTTCTGTACTGCTTGTCCGTAAAGGGGTGAGGTTACTTATCCACTAATTTTGTGGATAACTATGTTGATGAGATCTGAGTAAAGATCTTTTATATGCAATGTGTTGTTTATTTAGTGAATTTTTAATCAGAGTTATACAGAGAATATGCAATTAAAACATAGATCTATTGATGTTAAGCAAAATGTATTCAAGGTGGATAAAAATCTAGCTTTTGGGGATAAAGAGTGTTTAGGCTAATTTTTGGGGAAAAGTTGTGGAAACTGCAATGTGAAGAATGGGTGTGGCTCTTCAGCTAGGGCGAAGTACTATATCAGAGTAGGTTTTGTATGGCTATAGCATTCTAGACAAACAAGAAAATTTATTAACAATGGTGGGTAAATTTTCAATAGACGTAGATTTCATTGGCTAAGGTGTATATATATACAGCTAAAGCGCAGTAAAGTTGAGGAAGGGTATGAGTAAAGTCTATGAATTGGTCTCCGATTATCAGCCATCGGGTGACCAGCCGGGAGCGATCAAGCAGCTGCTTGAGGGGCTCGATGCTGGACTGGCACATCAAACACTATTGGGGGTAACGGGATCGGGTAAAACGTTCACACTAGCGAATGTTATCGCTCAAGCCCAGCGACCTGCAATATTACTTGCTCCAAACAAAACGCTCGCAGCGCAATTATATGGCGAGATGAAATCATTCTTTCCCAATAATGCGGTGGAGTACTTTGTTTCCTACTACGATTACTACCAGCCTGAAGCTTATGTCCCGACGACGGATACTTTCATTGAAAAAGACGCATCAGTTAACGCTCACATAGAGCAAATGCGCCTTTCCGCAACGAAAGCACTATTGGAACGTAAAGACGCGATTATCGTTGCGTCTGTTTCTGCTATCTATGGTTTGGGTGACCCAGAATCTTACTTGCAAATGATGTTGCATTTACGTCGTGGTGACGTGATTGATCAACGGGACATGCTACGGCGTTTGGCAGAGCTACAATATTCAAGAAATGACGTGGCATTTGAGCGAGGACAGTTTCGGGTTCGTGGCGAAGTGATTGATATCTTTCCAGCGGAATCTGACCAAGACGCAGTTCGTGTCGAAATGTTTGATGATGAAATTGACTGCATCAGTGTTTTTGATCCATTGACTGGTGTGGTGAAACAGCGAGATTTACCACGCTACACTATTTACCCTAAGACGCACTACGTGACACCAAGAGATCGCATTCTTGAAGCGATCGAAAATATTAAGGTTGAATTAGAAGTACGCAAAAAACAGCTTCTAGACAACAACAAGCTACTGGAAGAACAGCGTATTAGCCAGCGGACTCAATTCGATATCGAGATGATGAATGAGTTAGGTTTTTGCTCAGGTATCGAAAACTATTCTCGCTATCTCAGCGGACGCTCGGAAGGCGAGCCGCCACCGACATTGTTTGATTACTTGCCTCATGACGGTTTGTTGATCATCGATGAATCCCACGTGACGGTGCCGCAGATTGGTGCCATGTATAAAGGTGACCGCTCTCGTAAAGAAACGCTGGTGGAGTTTGGTTTTCGCTTACCTTCTGCGTTAGATAATCGTCCGCTCAAGTTTGAAGAGTTTGAAGCGTTAGCACCGCAGACGATTTTTGTCTCTGCGACGCCAGGAAGTTATGAACTAGAAAAATCTTCAGGCGATGTTGCGGATCAAGTTGTTCGTCCAACAGGATTGCTTGACCCAGAATTGGAAGTTCGCCCAGTAGCGACCCAAGTAGACGACTTGTTGTCTGAAATTCGCCTCCGTTCTGCTAAAGATGAGCGAGTTCTAGTGACAACATTGACCAAACGAATGGCCGAAGATCTCACCGAGTACTTGCACGAACATGATGTTAGGGTACGTTACTTACACTCAGATATTGATACCGTAGAACGTGTGGAGATCATCCGTGATCTTCGTCTTGGCGAGTTTGACGTGCTGGTGGGAATTAACTTGCTACGAGAAGGCTTGGACATGCCTGAAGTTTCGCTGGTTGCAATATTGGATGCAGATAAAGAGGGCTTCTTGCGCTCCGAGCGTTCACTGATTCAGACCATTGGTCGTGCTGCGCGAAATCTTGAAGGTAAGGCGATCTTGTATGCTGACCGAATCACCAACTCCATGAAAAAGGCGATGGATGAAACCAACCGCCGCCGCGAGAAGCAGAAAGCGTACAACGAAGAAATGGGCATTTCGCCGCAAGCGCTCAAACGAAATATCAAAGATATTATGGAATTGGGCGATATTACCAAGTCTAAACGTCAGCGTAATACTAAACAGGTACCGTTGTCGAAAGTGGCGGAGCCTTCGCAAACATACGAGGTCATGTCTCCTCAGCAGTTGGAAAAAGAAATCAGTCGACTTGAGGCGGCAATGTATCAGCACGCGCAAGATTTAGAGTTTGAATTGGCGGCGCAAAAGCGTGACGAGATTGAAAAACTAAGAGCGCAGTTCATCGCAAATAGTTAAAAATAAGCTTAATGATCTAGCTTAGCCAAGTGTTTTAGATTGCTTGCAAAAAAAAAGAAGCCAATAGGCAGTCGGGTCTATTGGCTTGTTTTGTGAACATCTCGTTCACTAACAACGTCAGTTGGCTAGGTGACCCGAGGGGTCACTAAACTATCAGCATGGTTTATGCCATTTTTTAAATAATTGATATTATTTTTGAATCCTTTCTCTTACCCATAATTTAGCTAATGTTATTTGCAAAATGCAAAGCGTAATGCGATTATTGTTTAAAACACAACAAAATATTAGCTAGGTTATGCAACAAAAATCTGAAGGTCCTAAATCTCGTTACCTTTTAATGGTTGAGGATACCGCATCTGTTGCGGCACTGTACCGCTCATACCTGACACCGCTTGGTATAGATATCAATATTGTCGGTACAGGTAGGGATGCCATTGAAAGTCTCAACCATAGAATTCCAGATCTTATTCTGCTCGATCTTCGTCTTCCAGATATGACGGGGATGGACGTTTTACACGCTGTAAAAAAGAGTCATCCAGACGTACCTATTATTTTTATGACCGCTCACGGTTCTATCGATACCGCGGTAGAAGCAATGCGTCATGGCTCTCAAGACTTTTTGATCAAACCGTGTGAAGCAGACCGTTTACGTGTCACGGTTAACAATGCGATTCGTAAAGCGACTAAGTTAAAAAACGAGGCTGATAACCCGGGCAATCAAAGTTATCAAGGCTTTATTGGCAGCAGCCAAACTATGCAACAGGTTTACCGCACGATTGATTCAGCAGCGAGCAGTAAAGCGAGTATCTTCATCACTGGTGAAAGTGGTACGGGTAAAGAGGTATGTGCCGAGGCAATCCATGCGGCAAGCAAGCGTGGTGACAAGCCTTTTATTGCGATTAACTGTGCTGCAATTCCAAAAGATTTGATTGAGAGTGAACTGTTTGGTCACGTGAAAGGTGCTTTTACCGGTGCAGCAAATGATCGTCAGGGTGCAGCGGAATTAGCGGATGGTGGCACACTTTTCCTTGATGAATTGTGTGAGATGGATTTAGATTTGCAAACCAAATTGCTACGATTTATTCAAACCGGCACGTTCCAAAAAGTGGGCTCATCAAAAATGAAGAGCGTGGATGTTCGCTTTGTTTGTGCAACTAACCGTGACCCATGGAAAGAGGTACAAGAAGGTCGATTCCGTGAAGATTTGTACTATCGTTTGTATGTCATTCCTTTGCATTTGCCACCTTTACGTGAACGAGGTGAAGATGTCATTGAAATTGCATACTCACTGTTAGGCTATATGTCGCACGAAGAAGGAAAAAGCTTCGTGCGTTTTGCGCCTGATGTAATCGACCGATTTAATAGTTATGAGTGGCCAGGCAACGTTCGTCAGTTACAAAACGTGCTGCGCAATATCGTTGTTCTAAACAACGGTAAAGAAATCACGTTGGATATGTTACCGCCACCGCTGAATCAACCGCTTGACCGTCCGTCTTCTGTGGCGAAATTCATTGAGCCGAAAGTGATGACTGCGTCTGAGATTATGCCGTTGTGGATGACAGAAAAAATGGCGATAGAGCAAGCGATTGAAGCGTGTGATGGCAATATCCCCCGAGCAGCGGGATACCTTGATGTCAGTCCGTCGACGATTTACCGCAAGTTACAGGCTTGGAATGGCAAGGAGGAGCGGCAAAAAGTATGAGTGTGAATGTATTAAATCAGCAAAAAATCGATGAACTGTCGATGGAGATTGGCAGTGATAATGTTCCTGTTTTACTCGATATTTTCTTAGGGGAGATGGATACCTACATCGAGAATTTATCTCAGTTTCAAGGGACAGAGCGATTGCGTTACCTAAAAGAAATCAGTCACGCGTTAAAAAGCAGTGCAGCGAGCTTTGGAGCAGACCGCCTTTGTCAATTGGCGATGTCGATAGATAAAAAAGCCAAAGCAGATGAGTTAGCTGAAGAGTCAGACGAGTTAAAAACGATGTTCGATCTTTTGCACGAAACACGCGACGCTTATCGTGATTGGCAGCAGTAATGCATTGTTCTGATGAGGCTCTTACACAAAACCCTTCACGTACGTGAAGGGTTTTTTCATTGTTGACAGCGAGTAAACTTGAAGCTATCCCCTAGCTTTAGAGGGCGTTTTTTAAATCGAAAGCCTTAGCTGGCTTTCAATAGCGAGCTTGAGTTTATCTCGGTCGTGACGCCAATCTCGGTTCGACGAAGCTAACGATTCCGTCACTACATTCCACTGGCTCAAGACTTCTTGCTCGGTTTCCTCTGCTAGAACCACGTCTATCTTCCTACCTTGGCAGGCACGCTCACACCATTCTAATTTTTGTGCCATGGTCATTCGTCCGGCTGGGCCGTACTCCGGGCTCAAGTTGGCAACGAAAATGACTTTTGCTTTCTCATTGGCGGCAATGGCTTTGCCGAGCTCAGGCAACAGCAAAGGAGGCATGATGCTGGTTAAAAAGCTGCCAGGACCAAGAATAATAGCGTCTGCTTCTGCCAGTGCAGTCACTGCTTCTTTAGTTGCAGGAACTTCTGGTGATAGACCGAGACGACGTAAATCGGTGTCCATCTCGTCTACATTCGTTTCTCCCGTGACCCACTTTCCATCCACGGATAACGCGGAAAGATCGGAAGGGTGTTCAGACATTGGAAGAATGTTAACGTCGACTTTTAACATGTTTCGAATCAGATTGATGGCATCTAACGGTCTGACCGATAAGTTATCGAGCGCCGTAAGCATCAAGTTACCGAGGTTATGACCATCAAGCTCGCCAGTACCTTTGAAGCGATATTCAAACATCATTGAACTGATCGACGGTTCTGTGATCAGCTGATTAATGCAGTTCCGTGTGTCGCCCCAGGCGATTCCACCTTGGCAGTGACGAATTCTTCCTGTTGAGCCACCATTGTCTGTTGTGGCGACAATGCCAGTTGCATTGCCGCCAAAATCCCGTAGTGCGGCCAACATTCGACCTAAGCCATGACCACCGCCAACAGCGACCACTTTTTTATCCGTGTAGATATTCATTACGTTCTTCTAATAATCTTGTAAAAAACGGCTACAATTTATCTTAAGGAGTGCTTGAAAGGTACTCACTTAGCGGTAAATTGTGTCTCTAGAGAGTTTTTTATCACTCAAGTCTGGATTCCAGTACAAATATTAAGTATTTTACACCGCAAAGCTATCAGAGGTTTCATATCTCTGGTTGCCATAACTCCGAGCTCACTATTGCTAAGTCCGAGGATAAGCGTTTTGAGCCAGTGGCGTACTGTCACAAGGGCATGATTGGAAATGGCCATGCCTCCCGTGTTTGGAAAGGTGTTCCGTGGCGCAACAATTCGAAGACAAATTTCATCGTAAGTTCTATTACTTGCGTCTGTCTGTGACCGACGTATGTAATTTCAAATGTACCTATTGCCTTCCTGATGGCTATAAGCCTTCGGGCAATAAAAACTCGTCTTTTTTATCTCTTCCTGAAATCAAACGGGTCGTAAAAGCGTTTGCTGATTGTGGCACGTCAAAAGTGCGCATTACTGGCGGTGAACCAAGTTTACGCAAAGATTTTACCGACATTATCCACTCAGTGGCGACGACGCCTGGTATCCAAAAAGTTGCAACGACGACCAATGGTTACCGCATGGCGAAGCAAGTCGCAGACTGGCGTGAAGCGGGCTTAACTCACATCAACGTTAGCGTGGACAGCCTTGATCCGCGCATGTTCCATCAAATCACGGGTGAAAATAAGTTCACTGAGGTGATGAATGGTATCGAGCGTGCGTTTGAAGTTGGTTATGAGCAAGTCAAAGTTAATGTGGTTTTGATGAAAGATCTTAACCATCAAGAACTGCCAGCATTTCTCAACTGGATAAAAGATCGTCCAATCCAACTGCGCTTCATCGAGTTGATGCAAACGGGTGAGATGGATGATTTATTCAATAAGCATCATGTGTCCGGCGTAGCAATTCGTAATCAGTTGATTGCGAACGGTTGGCTGCTTAAAGTGCGCTCTCATAATGACGGCCCCGCGCAAGTGTTTGTTCATCCAGATTACAAGGGTGAAATTGGTCTAATCATGCCTTATGAAAAAGACTTTTGTGAGAGCTGCAACCGACTACGCGTCTCTGCGATGGGTAAGCTGCATCTGTGTTTGTTTGGAGACCACGGTGTAGAACTACGTGATCTATTGGAACGTGATGAGCAAGAAAGCGAGCTTATTGAACGCATCCAAGCGCAGTTACAAACTAAGTCGGTAAGTCACTTCTTGCACGATGGTAATACGGGTATGACGCCGCATCTGGCATCTATCGGCGGCTAAATCAACTCAAATTTTGTAGGGAAAGCTTATTTATAGGCTAGCTTTCCCTTGCTTTTCTAGAATCGATACCAAACGTATCAAAGTTAAAAGAGAATAGGTGAACACATGGGTCACGCTGAAAGCAAATTTCAACCTGCAAATATTGCCGTTCTAACGGTATCTGACACTCGTACCGAAGAAAACGATACCTCTGGTCGCTACCTTGTTGAACACGCTCAAGAAGCGGGTCACAATGTTGTCGATAAGCAAATTGTTATTGATGACATGTACAAAATTCGCGCAATTGTTTCTCAGTGGATTGCGGACGACAATGTTCAAGCGATCATGATTACTGGTGGTACAGGGTTCACGTCACGTGACAGCACGCCAGAAGCGCTGAAGCCTCTGTTTGATAAAGAAGTAGAAGGTTTTGGTGAGTTATTCCGCATGGTGTCTTACGAAGAAATTGGTACGTCAACGATCCAATCGCGTGCAATTGCAGGTTTTGCTAACCATACAGTTATCTTCGCAATGCCTGGTTCAACAGGCGCGTGCCGCACTGGCTGGACGAAGATCATCAAGCAGCAGTTAGATGCAAGCCATCGCCCTTGTAACTTCATGCCGCACCTATCTGTATAACCTTTCCTAAAAGCGAAGGAAAAACAATGACTCAATTTACCCATATCAACGCGTCTGGCGAAGCCAACATGGTCGACGTGTCTGTAAAAGCTGAAACGGTTCGTGAAGCACGTGCAGAAGCATTTGTTCACATGGCCCCAGAAACCTTGCAACTGATTGTTTCCGGGCAGCATCATAAAGGTGATGTGTTCGCGACGGCTCGAATTGCTGGTATCCAAGCTGCAAAGAAAACGTGGGATTTGATTCCACTTTGTCATCCTCTGCTGCTTTCTAAAGTCGAAGTTCAGTTGGAGGCTATTGAGTCAGAAAACAAAGTTCGTATTGAATCTGTTTGTAAGCTTGCAGGTAAAACGGGCGTAGAAATGGAAGCGCTCACGGCGGCTTCTGTTGCTGCACTGACGATTTACGATATGTGTAAAGCGGTGCAAAAAGACATGGTTATCGGTCAAGTTCGTCTCCTAGAAAAGACGGGTGGAAAATCTGGACACTTCAAGGCGGAATCATGATTAAAGTACTTTTTTTTGCTCAGACTCGTGAGCTGATTGGTATCGACAGTGTCGAATTAGATGATCAATTTGAAACGGTTGAAGCGATTCGCGCGCATCTCGTGGAAGAGGGCGCTGATAAAAATGGTAAGTGGGATTTGGCTTTAGAGCCAGGAAAGCTACTTGCTGCTGTTAATCAATCTATTGTCCCACTTGATACCGAAGTAAAAGCGGGGGATGAAGTTGCATTTTTCCCACCGGTAACCGGAGGTTAAGATGGACCCACGCGTCTCTGTACAAGTTGAAGACTTTTCCGTTGATCACGAATATCAACGTTTATCCGAAGGTACGGCTGCTGGTGCTGTCGTAACATTCATTGGTAAAGTTCGAGATATGAACCTTGGCGATAATGTTGTTGGTTTGCACTTGGAACATTACCCAGGCATGACTGAGAAGAGCTTGAGCTACATTTGCGATCAAGCTGAATCACGTTGGCCATTATTGGGCGTACGCGTGATTCATCGCGTTGGTGATATGGATAGCGGTGATCAAATCGTCTTTGTTGGTGTTTCAAGTGCACACCGCGGAGCAGCATTTGATGCTTGCGAGTTCATTATGGACTACTTGAAAACCAAAGCACCATTTTGGAAGAAAGAACGCACGACGAGTGAAGATCGTTGGATTGAGTCGCGCGATACTGATCACCAAGCTGCACAGCGTTGGGAAAAATAGAACCCACTCCTCATTCTAGTGAAAAAAGCTAAGTGTCAATGGCACTTAGCTTTTTTTGTACTTATCTTCATAATTCTGCTCATTTGGCTTCAACACAACCCGTACTCGCTCTGGTGATATTCTTCACAATAAAAGTTTTTAGCCCAATATATAAACAATTATTTGTTAGACTTCATTTGTCATAAATGTTAAATAATATGTAAATATCTAGCATAAGATGCTATCAAATGGTTTAAATATAGATTAATCGAAAGTTTTGTCTGTGGAATTTCGCTTCTGGTCTCCATTTGGCTGGTGAATACTTTTTGATTAGAGTTTACTGCTAGATATGTGTGGTTTAGTCAGGATTATTGGTTTTTTTGCTACATTTTTATGGCAAATTACTTCAATGATTGCTAATGTGTGCCGCAGTCTTTGTAAGGTTTTAGGCTTTTGTGCTCAGAAAATGCACTAAAAAAATCTAAAACTCTGACCGTTCCAGGCCCTTACAAAGAAGTCATGGATGCTAACGAAAAAATTTGGAGTTTTACGCATGTATAAGAATAAAATCACGCGCGCTTTATTTATTGGTGCTGGTCTTTCTCTCGCTTTAGCTGGTTGTGGCGAAAAGCCTGCAGAGAAACAAGCTGCTGAGCCTGCTCCGGCTCCAGCCCCTGAAGCTAAATCTGATTCTAAAGAGCCAAAACTTGCTGCTGTTCAAGAATTGGTGCGTGGTAACGGTACAGAAGTTGCGACAATAGACCCTCATAAATCTCAAGGTGTTCCAGAATCCCACGTGATTCGCGATCTTCTTGAAGGCCTAGTAAACCAAGATGCGGACGGTAACACTATCCCTGGTGTTGCAGAATCTTGGGAAACTGAAGACAACAAAACATACACTTTCCACCTACGTGAAGACGCAAAATGGTCTAACGGTGATCCTGTTACTGCAGGTGATTTTGTATACAGCTTCCAACGCGCAGTCGACCCAGCAACTGCTTCTCCATACGCTTGGTACATGGAATACACCAAGATGAAGAACGCAAAAGACATTGTTGCGGGTAAAAAAGACAAGAGTGAGTTGGGTGTTAAAGCAGTTGACGACCACACTTTGGTGGTTGAGCTAGACACTGCTGTACCATACTTTGTGATGATGATGGGCCACACAACAGTGAAACCTGTTCACCAAGCAACCGTTGAAAAGTTCGGCGATCAATGGACGAAGCCTGAAAACTTTGTAGGTAACGGTGCTTATGTTGTTGACAACTGGGTTGTAAACGAGCGTTTAGTTCTAAAACGTAACGAACAATACTGGGACAACGAAAACACGACGCTTGATCAAGTTACTTTCCTGCCAATCGAAAACCAAGTAGCGGAAATGAACCGCTTCCTAGCAGGTGAAATCGACTTCACGAATGAACTGCCTACAGAGCACTTCAAGCGTTTGAAGCAAGAGCATCCAGAAGACGTGTCTGTGTCGGGTAACTTGTGTACTTACTACTACATCTTCAACACGAAGAAAAAGCCGTTTGATGATGTTCGCGTACGTAAAGCGATTTCTTATGCGATTGACCGTAATATCGTGACTGATGCGATCCTAGCACAAGGTCAAAAGCCAGCTTATTTCCTAACGCCTGAAATCACGGCGGGTTTCAACCCAGAAATCCCTGCATACGGCAAAATGACGCAAGAAGAGCGTAATGCTGAAGCGGCGCGTCTACTGGAAGAGGCGGGTTACGGTGCAGACAACCCTCTTGAATTTAACCTTCTATACAACACGTCAGAGAATCACAAGAAACTTGCGGTTGCACTGGGTTCAATGTGGAAGAAGACGCTTGGTCTAGACGTTACGCTAGAAAACCAAGAGTGGAAAACTTACCTATCTACCAAAGATTCTGGCAACTTTGAGGTTGCTCGTGCAGGTTGGTGTGGCGACTACAACGAAGCTTCATCTTTCCTAACGCTGATGATGAGTAATAACACTACTGGTGGTATTCACTACGACAGCAAAGAGTACGATGCAATCATGAACAAAGCATTTGCTTCAACTTCTGACGAAGAGCGTCAAGCGCTTTACCTAGAAGCAGAGAAGTTGATGGCAAAAGATATGCCAATCGCACCTATCTACCAGTACGTGAAATCACGTCTACTATCACCGAAAGTTGGTGGCTTCCCAGTCAATAACGCGGAAGACAAGATTTACTCTAAAGATCTCTACATCACAGAGTAATTCGTAACTCGATAGAACTATAAAAATGAGGCTCTACATGTGAGAAATTGCATGTAGCGCCTATCTTTAGTCCAAAAGAATTGGACGACTTCTTTAATTTAACTGTCACAGACTGAAAGAGTGAGTTTATGCTTAAATTCATCGCAAAAAGGATATTTGAGGCGATCCCAACAATGTTGGTTTTGATCACCGTATCTTTCTTTCTTATGCGCTTTGCACCGGGAAACCCTTTCTCGACAGAGCGTCCATTGCCACCCGAAGTAATGGCAAATATCGAAGCTAAATATGGCTTAGATAAACCTGTATTTGAACAATACACCACGTATTTGACCAATGTTATCCAAGGGGATTTCGGGCCGTCATTTAAATACCTTGATTACTCGGTTAACGAGCTGATCGCAGTTGCCTTACCTGTTTCGGCTAAAGTAGGCTTTATCGCCTTTATCTTTACCCTGATTATGGGGGTTACCGTCGGCACCATTGCTGCGCTCAAGCAGAATACTTGGATTGATTACACCATCATGTCGACAGCGATGCTCGGCGTGGTAATGCCTTCTTTTGTATTGGCACCTGCTCTTATCTATCTGTTCTCGCTTCACTGGAATATCTTCCCTGCGGGCGGTTGGCAAGATGGTAGCTGGCAGTATTTAGTGCTTCCTGTCATTGGTATGTCACTACTGTATGTTGCAACCTTCGCTCGTATTACGCGTGGTTCGATGATCGAGACACTGAACAGTAACTTTATTCGTACGGCTCGTGCTAAAGGTCTAAGCTACCGTTACATTATCATCAAGCACGCTCTTAAGCCGGCACTTCTCCCTGTTGTTTCTTACATGGGTCCTGCTTTCGTAGGTATCATCACCGGTTCTGTTGTTATCGAAACCATTTTTGGTCTACCAGGTATTGGTAAGCTATTCGTTAATGCTGCGTTTAACCGTGACTACTCGCTAGTAATGGGTGTAACCATCCTGATTGGTTTCCTATTCATTTTATTCAACGCGATTGTAGATATTCTACTTGCAATGATTGACCCGAAAATTCGCTACTAACAGGGACGTTTGGTTATGTTAACGAAAAAAGAAAACCTAGAAGCGATTGAGAAGTTCTCCGAAAACTTGGAGATTGAAGGTCGCAGTCTTTGGCAAGATGCTCGTATCCGTTTTATGCGCAACAAAGCGGCAATGGTGAGCTTATTCCTTCTTGTTCTAATGACGTTGGCGGTGATTATTCTGCCAATGATCGCACCGCACACCTTTGATGATACTGACTGGTACGCGATGCACGTTGCACCGAATGCTGACCATTGGTTTGGTACCGACAGCTTAGGTCGTGACTTATACGTACGCACGCTAATCGGCGGTCGTATTTCGTTGATGGTGGGGGTCATGGGTGCATTTGTAGCTGTACTGATTGGTACGCTCTATGGCGCAGCATCTGGTTTTATCGGCGGTAAAGTTGACCGTGTGATGATGCGTATTCTAGAGATTTTGTACGCGGTACCGTTTATGTTCCTAGTTATCGTACTTGTGACATTCTTCGGTCGTAACATCATGCTGATCTTTGTCGCGATTGGTGCTATCGCATGGCTAGATATGGCGCGTATCGTGCGTGGTCAGACACTCAGCTTACGTAGCAAAGAGTTCATCGAAGCTGCACATGTGTGTGGTGTTAGCAACTGGAAAATTATCACTCGTCATATCGTGCCGAATGTACTGGGTATCGTAGCGGTTTACTCTACGCTACTTATCCCGAGCATGATCCTGACGGAGTCATTCCTATCATTCCTTGGTCTTGGTGTTCAGGAACCGATGACAAGTTGGGGAGCCCTTCTACAAGAAGGTGCACAGACAATGGAAGTGGCAATCTGGCAGCTGGCATTCCCAGCAGTGTTCATGGTTGTGACGCTATTCTGCTTCAACTACGTTGGTGACGGCCTGCGCGATGCGCTGGATCCAAAAGACAGATAATTAAAAGATAAGATTAAGGAAGCAATGATGAGCTTATTAGATGTCAAAGATCTGCGCGTCGAATTCACCACGCAAGATGGTATCGTAACCGCAGTAAACGATTTGAACTTCTCTCTCAACCAAGGCGAAACCTTAGGGATCGTTGGAGAATCGGGATCAGGTAAATCTCAAACCGTATTCGCAATCATGGGCCTTTTGGCTAAAAACGGTATTATTTCTGGTAGTGCAAAGTTTGAAGGCAAAGAAATCTTAAACTTACCAGAAAAAGAACTGAACAAAGTTCGCGCTGAACAGATCGCGATGATCTTCCAAGACCCAATGACGTCACTGAACCCTTACATGAAAGTCAGTGACCAGTTGATGGAAGTGCTAATGTTGCACAAAGGCATGGGCAAAGCAGAAGCGTTTGAAGAATCAGTACGCATGTTGGAAGCGGTGAAAATCCCTGAAGCGCGTAAGCGTATCACGATGTACCCGCATGAGTTTTCAGGCGGTATGCGTCAGCGTGTAATGATCGCGATGGCGTTGTTATGTCGTCCTAAACTGCTTATTGCCGATGAGCCAACAACAGCACTTGATGTGACGGTTCAAGCACAGATAATGGACCTGCTTAATGAGCTTAAAGATGAGTTCAACACGGCGATCATCATGATCACGCACGACCTTGGTGTTGTTGCAGGTTCGTGTGATAAGGTGCTGGTGATGTATGCAGGTCGTACGATGGAGTACGGCAACGTAAACGAGATCTTCTATAATCCAAGCCACCCTTATGCAGAGGGTCTACTGAAGGCGATTCCTCGCCTTGATACGGAAGGTGAAATTCTGCCAACCATTCCTGGTAATCCACCAAACTTGCTTCGTCTACCACCGGGCTGCCCTTATCAAGAGCGTTGTCACCGAGTGATGGATCGTTGTAAGCGTGAAGCGCCAATTCTGACTCCATTTGGTGATGGCCGTCAGCGCGCATGTTTTTCTGAATGGGAGGCTTGGAACAAATGAACGCAGTAGATAAAAAGCTAATTCTGGACATTTCAGAGCTGAAAGTTCACTTCAGCATTGCGTCAAAATCGGCATGGCCATGGTCAAAGCCTTCAAGCCTAAAAGCGGTTGATGGGGTGAACGTTCGACTATACGAAGGGGAAACGCTTGGTGTAGTAGGTGAGTCAGGTTGTGGTAAATCGACGTTTGCGCGCGCCATCATCGGTCTTGTTGAAGCGACGGATGGAGAAGTAGTTTGGTTGGGTCAAGATCTAACTAAGATGAAAGACGTCCAACGTCGTGAAACGCGTAAAGAAATCCAAATGATTTTCCAAGATCCTTTGGCTTCTCTTAACCCACGTATGACGGTTGGCGACATTATTGCTGAGCCTCTTGAAACGTTCTATCCAGAACTGTCTAAGCAGGAAGTGAAAGACCGCGTTAAAGAGATGATGGCGAAAGTGGGTCTACTACCAAATGTGATCAACCGTTATCCGCACGAGTTCTCGGGTGGTCAGTGCCAGCGTATCGGGATTGCGCGTGCGCTTATCCTTAAGCCTAAGATGATCATTTGTGACGAGCCAGTATCGGCGCTTGATGTATCTATTCAAGCTCAGGTTGTTAACCTGCTTAAAGAGATTCAAAAAGAACTAGGCCTTTCTCTGGTATTCATTGCGCATGATTTGTCAGTGGTTAAACACATCTCAGACCGTGTTTTGGTCATGTACTTGGGTAATGCTGTCGAGCTCGGTGAGGCGGAGGCGCTGTTTGCTGATCCTAAGCACCCATATACACGCGCATTGATGTCAGCGGTTCCGATTCCGGACCCGAACATTGAACGCAGTAAGAAAATCCAAATGCTGGAAGGCGACCTTCCTTCGCCGATCAGTCCACCATCGGGTTGTGTGTTCCGCACTCGTTGCCCACAAGCAACCGAAGAGTGTGCGAAGACGAAGCCAACGATTCAAGGCAACGACGTTCACGCGGTATCTTGTTTGCACGTTAGTGTATAAATTCAGCCTGTGACGGGCTTAAGCGCGACACCTTCATCGGGTCGCGCTTTTTTTATACATTCGAATTTCTTGAACATGATGTCCTAAGTTCAGTGATTTTCTGTTTGATAGGAAACGCTAATATAGACATAAACAGAATGAGAGGAGCGCAATCATGGGTAAGTTGGTCGAAGGTGTTTGGCATGACGTCTGGTATGACACAAAATCAAATGGTGGCAAATTTGTGCGTGAAGATGCCGGATTCCGTAACTGGATTAAAAACGAACCTGATGCGGAGTTTAAACCAGAGTCTGGTCGATACCATTTGTATGTCTCTCTTGCTTGTCCTTGGGCACACCGAACGCTCATCTTCCGCAAGCTGAAAGGCTTAGAACCACATATTGATGTCACGGTTGTTTGCCCTGATATGTTAAGCCAAGGCTGGCAAATGGGGCTTCCTGAGCCACTATTTGGTCACACTCGTATGCACCAAATCTACACGCAGGCCAAACCAGATTACACAGGCCGTGTAACTGTGCCTGTGCTTTGGGATAAAAAGACCAATACGATCGTGTCGAATGAGTCGTCAGAAATTATTCGTATGTTTAACACGGAGTTCAATGCGTTAACAGGAAACCACGATGACTATTATCCAGAACAGCTAAAGCATGTTATTGACGAGTGGAACGATTTTGTTTATCCAAACGTCAACAATGGAGTGTATCGCTGTGGTTTTGCGACCACGCAAGAGGCATATGAAGAAGCATTCGATTCTTTATTCGCTGCGCTAGATAAAATCGATTCGCACCTATCGACGCATCGTTATTTAGCGGGGAATACTATTACTGAGGCTGATTGGCGTTTGTTTACGACTCTGATCCGTTTCGATGCCGTGTATGTGGGCCACTTCAAATGTAATAAGCAGCGCATCGCAGACTACGAAAATATTCAAGGATACTTAAAAGAGCTGTATCAAGTCGAAGGCGTCGAAGAAACCACGGATTTCTACCATATTAAACGTCACTACTATTTCAGCCACACTGGGATTAACCCGACGCAAGTCGTACCCAAAGGGCCTGATTTAGACTTAAACTCTCCTCATGGAAGAGAAATAATTAGCTAGTTTGCTACCTCCATCAGAAATGAAAAAGTACTTAACGGTTAGCAATATCGTTAAGTACTTTGATGCCAACTAAATACTAGGAGCAGGAGAGTGACTCTTAAGTGTGCGCTCGTCTACTTAGCGCGTACGACGTCCATCACTAATTTTCCGTCGACTTTTACAGGGCCATCTTCTTTGGCTCCGAGTGTATATTCAAATACGCCAGTCTTCATTCCCCCTTTTTCTCCGTGGACCATTAGCATCAGCATGTCGCCAGACTCAACCGGTTCCATCAAAATTGCATTCACGTTCTCATTCTGTCCCATCTTTAGTGGGGCATAGCCGATAACAGGGCCAGGCTTCATTGATTCGTCCGTTCGGTGGACGACCATCCATCCGTTGTCGTCAGCATGAGCCATTTTTGCGGTTACCGTTCCTCTGGACATATCTTGATCAACGCCTTTAATGCTTGGGGCAGAAAAGCTGAATGAAGAAAAACTGAACAGAATTGCAGCTAAACCAAGCTTTAGCAGTGAGTTGTTGATGGGGTTGTTCATATGTATTCCTTACTTATGTGTGAGTTTGCTTAATTGCAGTCCATCTTCGTTACGTAGTTCTAGTAAGAAAGTTCAGTTGAAATGTAAATAATGCTGATAAATTGAACAGGGAGGGCCGCTTCGTTCTATTACGTTTTGGTGGTAGATAAAAGAATAATGAAATTATAAGACGCAATGGTAAGCAGGGAACCGGGGCCATTTTCTGATTATCCTCTCATCGTCACAGCTTCTTACCCATATTCAAATAAACTAATGATATAACAACCGCTTTTTAACGGGGTGATGCATGGATATCAATGAGTTTGTCAGTGGCGAGCATCTAATTTGGAATCTGCTTATTGCTCTATTACTAGGGGCAATTGTTGGCACCCAACGTGGCTGGGTGATGCGCAATAGCGTAGAAGGCAGTCGTGTAGCAGGCATTCGTACTTTTTCTTTAGTCGGTTTACTCGGTGGTTTAGTTGGCATTCTCGCCAACATCTATACACCTTTACTCATTGGTTTTGCGCTTATCGCTTTAGTCATCCTCACTTGCATCGCTTTTGTTATACAGCAGAAAAAGAGCGGAGATGTGAGCATCACTGGCGTGGTTAGTATCATGGTGGTGTTTGTTCTGGGTAACCTTGCCGTGTCGGGTGAGGCTGTTTTAGCTGCAGCAACGGCCGTCATAACCGCTGTGGTGCTCGATAACAAAAGAGAGCTACATCAAGCACTACAAAAACTGCAAGAGTATGAGTTAGACGCAGCACTGCGTTTATTACTTATCTCGATAGTCATGTTACCACTGTTACCAAATCAATCTTACGGCCCTTGGCATGCACTTAACCCGTATGAGATTTGGTGGATGGTTGTGCTGATCGCTAGTATCTCTTTTGTCGGTTATTTTGCGATAAAGATCGGCGGGGCGAAGCGAGGTATTTTGTTTACGTCTGTATTTGCGGGGCTTAGCTCTTCGACAGCATTAACATTGCAGTTTTCCCATCTTTCTCGTGAGCAAGCGAGCATCAGCCCGTTACTCGCTAGTGGTATTCTTTTGAGCTGCGGAACCATGTTCCCTCGTTTACTTATCGTACTGTCTGTTATCAATCCACAATTAGTGAAACTGCTTTGGCCAATTGTGATGGCGATGATGGTTGCGCTGTACATTCCGGCATGGTGGATTTGGCGCAGAAGTGAAGTTGAGCAGATTGAGCAATCAAATAAGCAAACGAACCCTCTTGCTTTGCAGTCGGCACTGTTCTTTGGCCTCGTGTTGGCGGTGATTATGCTGCTTGCTCACGCTTTGTCTGACTGGTTCGGCAACGCGGGTGTGTTGATCCTTTCTGCTTTATCAGGGATTACTGACGTTGATGCGATCTCGTTAACCCTCGGGCGTCAAAGTACGCAAACATTAAGCGTGACCACTGCTGCATTAGGCATTTTGATTGCCGCTTCGGTTAATACCATTGTGAAAATGGGGATGGTTATCGCGATAGGGGATAAGAAGCTTTGGCGCCTAATCGCACCCGTGATGACAGGTTGTGTTGTGGTTGGGGCTGGAGTATTTATGGCGCTATATTCATAAGAGCGTATTAGTGCTATTGCTCATAGCCTCTTTGCTGTGTGGCCAACAATAGAAAAAGCCCCCGACGAATCGAGGGCTTTGGATAGTTGTCCAACTAGATGTCAGAAGCGATTATTTAGCTTCTTGGTCTGCTTGGATTGCTGTTAGAGCGATTGTGTACACGATATCGTCTACTAGCGCGCCACGAGACAAGTCGTTTACAGGCTTGCGCATACCTTGCAGCATTGGACCGATAGAAACTAGGTCAGCTGAACGTTGTACCGCTTTGTAAGTCGTGTTACCCGTGTTTAGGTCTGGGAATACGAATACTGTCGCTTTACCTGCTACTGGAGAGTTAGGCGCTTTAGACGCTGCCACGTTTTCCATGATAGCTGCGTCGTACTGTAGAGGACCGTCGATCACTAGATCAGGACGCTTCTCTTTCGCGATGCGAGTTGCTTCACGTACTTTATCAACGTCTGCACCCTTACCAGATTCACCAGTAGAGTAAGAGATCATAGCAACGCGAGGGTCGATACCGAATGCTGCTGCAGAGTCAGCAGATTGGATAGCGATTTCAGCAAGCTGTTCAGCGGTTGGATCTGGGTTGATCGCACAGTCACCGTAAACCAGTACTTGATCAGGCAGAAGCATGAAGAATACTGAAGATACGATAGACGCATTTGGTGCAGTCTTGATGATTTGGAACGGAGGAACGATAGTGTTCGCCGTAGTATGAACAGCACCAGAAACTAGTCCGTCAACTTCGTCGTTCTCAAGCATCATTGTGCCTAGGAATACTGAATCTTGTAGCTTCTCACGAGCCACAACTTCAGTCATGCCTTTCGCACCGCGCAGCTCAACTAGACGAGCAACGTAGTTTTCACGAACAGCATCGGCATCGATGATGGTTACGCCAGTACCTAGCTCAACGCCTTGTTGAGCTGCTACGCGACGGATTTCCTCTGGGTTACCTAGAAGCACACAGTCTGCAATGCCGCGTTCAGCACAGATTGCTGCCGCTTTAACAGTACGTGGTTCGTCACCTTCTGGAAGAACGATACGCTTGCCTGCTTTACGAGCAAGTTCAGTTAGCTGGTAACGGAACGCTGGTGGGCTTAGACGGCGAGACTTCTGAGTGCCTTCAGTCATTGACTCGATCCAGTTACCGTCGATGTGACCAGCAACGTGCTCGTTGATGAACTCGATACGCTCTTTATCGTCTGCAGGTACTTCGATGCTGAAGCTCTGTAGGTTTAGAGATGTCTGCCAAGTGTTACCTTGTGCTTTGAAGATAGGCAGACCAGTGTCGAACGCTGGCTTACATAGACCTTCGATTTCGCGAGGGATGTCGTAACCGCCAGTTAGCAGTACAGCACCAATATCCACACCGTTCATTGCAGCAAGAGAAGCAGCAACGATAACATCAGGACGGTCTGCAGAAGTAACAAGTAGAGAGCCAGGTTTGAAATGCTCAATCATGTTTGGCAGAGAACGTGCACAGAAAGTGATGCTCTTGATGCGACGAGTGTTGATGTCACCTTCGTTGATGATATCTGCTTTCAGGTGCTTAGCCATGTCGATTGCACGAGTCGCAATCAGATCAATGCTCCATGGCACGCAACCTAGTACACGAATTGGAGAAGTGTTGAAGATTTCCATCACTTTCAATTCGTTTTGTTTTGCGCTATCTGCATCGTCAAAGATTTCAGATAGGTCAGGGCGAGTACGGCCAGCTTCGTCAACAGGAGCGTTTAACTTGTTGATGATAACGCCAGAGATGTTTTTGTTCTTAGTGCCGCCGAAGTTAGAACATGCTACTTCGATACGCTCTTTCAGTTGCGCTGGGTTATCAGTACCTGGAGTCGCAACTAGCACGATTTCTGCACCAAGTGTTGCCGCGATTTCCGCGTTTACTTGGTTTGCAAATGGGTGCTTACGAGTAGGTACAAGACCTTCGATTAGCGTAACGTCTGCGTCTTTGTTGATTTGGTTGTAACGTTCAACAACGGTTTCTAGCAGCTCGTCCATGTTGTCGTTACCGATTAGGCTTTCAGCAACAGACATTGCCATTGGTTCACCGATCTTCATATCGCTGTTGTGGCCAACGATAGTTGAAGTCAGATCTGGTTGATCACCACCTGAACGTGGCTGACAGATTGGCTTGTAGAAAGAAACTTTAACGCCTTTACGCTCCATAGCGCGAAGAACACCCATGCTAACGCTTGTTAGGCCAACGCCTGCGCTAGTAGGGATAAGCATAATAGTACGAGACATTCGTAGAGTACCTTTAGCTATTTGGGGGATAAAAGCTCAACTCTTATTCCATGAAGCTCGAAGAATAGGAGTTGAGCCTCTAAGAAATTCGTTTGAATGAAAATCTGGCTAGCCGAGTGGCTAGCCAGTAATTCAATTAAAGACCTGTCAGGCGTGCAGTGTCTTCAGCGATGACTAGCTCTTCGTTAGTAGAGATAACCATTGCAGGGATACGGCTGTTTTCAGTCGTGATAACGCCTTCGCCGCCGAAGCGAGCTTTAAGGTTAGCTTCGCTATCTACTTCGATACCGAAGATGCCAAGACGGTTTAGAACCATTTCACGGATAGGGCCAGAGTTCTCGCCGATACCGCCAGTGAAAGTGATTGCGTCTAGACGGCCGTCCATTGAAGCAGTGTAGCCAGCTACGTACTTAGCTAGACGGTGGCAGAACACGTCCATTGCGCGTGTTGCTTCTTCTTTCTCACCGTAGTTGTCTTCAACGAAACGACAATCAGAAGTCACTTCAGTTAGACCTTGAAGACCAGACTCTTTAGTTAGCATCGTGTTGATTTGATCAACAGAGTAACCTAGAGCGTCGTGCAGGTGGAAGATGATCGCAGGGTCGATGTCGCCACAGCGAGTACCCATTACTAGACCTTCAAGTGGAGTAAGACCCATAGAAGTGTCTACAGATTGACCGTTCTTGATTGCACATACAGACGCGCCGTTACCTAGGTGACAGTTGATGATGTTTACTTCTTCAACTGGTTTGTTTAGTAGGCCAGCAACTTCACGAGTGATGAACAAGTGAGAAGTACCGTGCATACCGTAACGACGGATACCGTGTTCTTTGTATAGATTGTATGGAAGAGCGTATAGGTAAGACTCTTCAGGCATAGTTTGGTGGAACGCAGTGTCAAATACAGCAACGTTTTTCAGCTCTGGGAAGTTTTTCTTAGCCGCTTCGATACCGATGATGTGAGCAGGGTTATGAAGAGGTGCAAATGTTGCAGCGTCTTGAATACCTTTTAGAACTTCATCAGTGATTAGTGCAGATTGAGTGAACTGCTCGCCGCCGTGAACGATACGGTGACCGATTGCGCCTAGGTTAGCTTTAAGCTCTGGCTTAGAAGCAAGAATAGTTTCTACCATAAACGCTAGTGCTTCTTCGTGAGCTGCACCATTGCCTAGTTGAGCTTCGTGCTTGCCATCAAGTTTCCACTTGATGCGAGCTTCAGGAAGGTGAAGACACTCAGCAAGACCTGATAAGTGCTCGTCGCCGTTCTCGGCATCAACAACGGCAAATTTAAGAGAAGAACTACCGCAGTTTAAAACTAAAACTAGCTTAGACATGTATGACTACCTGTTATTCGTCTGATAAAAAATCAGTTAAAGAATGAAAAATTAATCACAAGAATAGCCGATACCCAGAAGGCTGCGTACTAATCCTGGTCAAAAATTGTTCTAATTCCATATAAAGAAATAGTGATGAACCCATCCATCACTATGATGCGATCCGTGCAGATAGATATCTCGGAGTTGCTTAAATTGTAAATAACAGCAACAATGAGATTGAGGGTCTGCAAAGGATAGCGATAATAAGCAATGATAACAAAAAAAATTTGAAAGAATATTAACTTTCATCAATTTTTTGTACCTTCAGTTGAAATGTTCAACTATTTTTTAGTGAGAGAGCGGTATGAGTAATAAAGTCGGATTGATCCATAGCCTGAAAGATGGCCAGAATTACATGGAGATCTGGCCGGTTCGTAAAGAGCTAAGCGCCATATTTCCGGAACAGCGTATCATTAAGGCGACTCGCTTTGGCATTAAAGTCATGCCAGCCGTCGCTGCGATCAGCGTACTCACTCAAATGGCATTCAACAATTACCACGCGTTACCTCAGTCTATTGTTGTCGCCTTGTTTGCGATTAGCTTGCCACTCCAAGGGATTTGGTGGCTTGGTGCTCGATCCAACACGAAACTGCCGCCTTCTCTGGCATCTTGGTATCGGGAGCTGCATCAAAAAATTGTGGAAACAGGTTTTGCACTAGAGCCTGTTAAAGCTCGCCCTCGTTATAAAGAGCTTGCGATAATACTGAACCGAGCGTTTCGCCAGCTCGATAAATCGTCACTAGAGCGTTGGTTCTAATTTAAATTGTTTGAAATGGAGTGTGCACTAGCCGCTCCATTTTTGATCCTGCCTCTATTACCTACTTTGACGGTCGTTGATGAAGCGAGTGAAGCTTTGTTTACCAAAGATTCTTTCCGGATGAAGAAGCCCCCCGATCACAAATGTTGCTTTAGTGTTAAATCTTTCTTTTCTTTACTAAGACTTAGTAGTAATAATAAAAACAAGATGCGCAAGAAGTGCACAGTTATACGAACACAACATTACCCCCTTCAAACATTTGAATTCACGAGTCGATATTCATGTTGAATGCTCGCGAAACAAGGACGAAGTCACATCAAGGAGTTATGATGAAAACGAAACGTTTATTAGCCACTGCCGTTCTATCTGCTACTGCTATTTTCTCTTCTGCCAATGTACTGGCCGCCACTGCAACCGTTGCAGTTTCACAAATTGTCGAACACCCCGCGTTAGACGCGACGCGTCAAGGATTGCTTGATGGTTTAAAAGCGAAAGGCTACGAAGAAGGCAAAAATCTAGAATTTGATTATAAGACCGCACAGGGTAACCCTGCGATTGCAGTGCAAATTGCCCGTCAGTATGTCGGCGAAAATCCTGATGTGTTAGTGGGTATCGCGACGCCTTCGGCACAAGCCTTGGTATCGGCAACGCGCTCTATTCCTGTTGTCTTTACTGCGGTAACAGATCCGGTCGGTGCGAAATTGGTTAAGTCGATGGAACAACCAGGCAAAAACGTAACTGGCCTGTCTGATCTTTCACCCGTTGCTCAGCATGTCGACCTCATCCAAGAAATTCTCCCTCAGGTGAAAAGCATCGGGGTTGTATTTAATCCCGGTGAAGCTAATGCCGTGACTTTGGTTGAACTGCTAAAAGAAAGCGCAGAAGCAAAAGGCATACAAGTGGTTGAAGCGACCGCACTAAAAAGTGCTGATGTTCAGTCTGCGACTCAAGCGATTGCAGCGAAATCAGACATTCTTTACGCCCCAACAGACAATACAGTTGCAAGTGCGATTGAAGGGATGATTGTGGCAGCGAATCAAGCGAAAAAACCTGTATTTGGTGGTGCGACGTCATATGTCGAAAAAGGTGCGATCGCCGGTCTAGGTTTTGACTACTACCAGGTTGGTGTACAAACCGCGGATTACGTGGCGGCGATTCTTGATGGTCAAGAACCAGGCAAGTTGGATGTAAAAGTCGCGACGGGCTCTGACCTCGTAATTAATGAAAGCGCAGCATCTAAGCTCGGTATCAAGCTGCCAAGTTCTGTGGTTGAACGTGCGACAAGCATGCAATAAGTAACGCTCTTTTGGGGTTAAGATCGTAACGTCTGTTGATAGAGGCTTGCCCCAAAATTGATACTCGCCGGACTTCTCGTGTAGAGCATTCTGCTAGAGAAGAATGGGAGTATACGTTAGAAGTCTTAAGTTCCAGGTTGGTATTAGCCAGCCTGAACATGCAGAAAGGAGCAGTTATGTCTGCATTTGCTTTTTTTGGCGCACTCGAAATTGGCTTGATTTATGGCCTAGTTGCCTTGGGTGTGTATCTTACGTTTCGTGTTCTCGATTTCCCCGATTTGAGTGTGGATGGCAGCTTTCCAATGGGCGCGGCGGTGGCTGCAACGGCGATTGTCGCAGGTATTAATCCTTGGCTTGCGACAATAATGGCGATGATAGCCGGTAGTATGACGGGTTGGGTAACCGCTTTTCTGGCTGTTCGATGTGGTATTTTGCACCTGTTAGCTTCCATTCTTACCATGATCGCGGCATTTTCAATCAATATTCGTATTATGGGCAAACCTAATATGGCGTTGCTTGGAGAGGATACGATTCTCACGCCGTTTGAAGCCTTGGGCGATCCGATGTTCATTCGTCCTCTGGTTGTTGGGGTCTTAGTTCTTTTGTCCGCTTTCTTTGTCATTCGCCTGCTGAACAGCGACTTTGGTCTTGGTTTACGAGCCACGGGCGTGAATGCGCGTATGGTTTCTGCGCAAGGGGCGAGCACTGGCTTTTATACCTACTTTGGCTTGGCTTTATCCAACGGGTTTGTCGGATTCGCAGGCGCGTTGTTTGCACAAACGAACAGCTTTGCGGATGTGACCTCTGGTGTGGGCACCATTGTGGTTGGTTTGGCTGCTGTGATTTTGGGCCAGACCCTTATTCCCGGGCGAAAAATTTGGGTTGCGGTATTTGCTGTCATCATCGGTTCGGTGCTTTATCGTCTTGCTGTAGCTTTCGCTTTGAGCTCTGGCATGTTTGGTTTGCAAGCATCAGACCTCAACCTTGTCACCGCAGTATTGGTGGCTGTCGCGCTTATTGCTCCAAAATTAAAACAGAGCATGAGAGCGAAACAACGCGTTACCGATGCTAAACAAGCGGCATCAAAAAATGGTTCGGGGGAGGCGTTATGATTGAACTTAATAACATTCAGGTCACGTTCAACCCAGGGACAATTTTAGAAAATCGTGCATTGAAAGGCGTCTCTTTAGAGGTTCCAGAGCATCAATTTCTTACCGTGATTGGTTCTAATGGCGCAGGAAAATCGACGTTGCTTGGTGCGGTGACAGGTGAGACACCGATGATAGGTGGTCAGGTGATCATTGATGGCAAAGACGTCACCAAGCAGACGGTTGCCCAGCGTGCGACGCAATGCGCACGAGTGTTTCAAGATCCATTGGCCGGAACTTGTGGAGAGCTAACGATAGAAGAGAACATGGCTTTAGCGTACATGCGTGGTAAAAAACGCAGCTGGGGGTTGGCGCTCTCTACTAAACGTCGCAAGCTGTTCCAAGAGCGAATTAGCATCCTAGGGCTTGGTTTAGAAGACCGCTTGGGCGATAGCATTGGGTTGCTGTCCGGTGGACAACGACAAGCCGTTAGCCTTGTGATGGCGACGTTATCGGAGAGTAAGTTGTTACTGCTTGATGAACACACGGCTGCGCTTGATCCTCGTATGGCGGCGTTTGTTATCGACTTAACTAAACGTATTGTCGATGAGTTCGATTTAACCGTGATGATGGTGACGCATTCGATGAAAGACGCATTAGCATGTGGCGATAGGACCGTAATGCTTCACCAAGGTGAAATTGTGCTTGATGTGGCTGGAGAGCAGCGCGCTAACATGCAAGTACCAGACTTGTTGGATATGTTCTCCAAAGTGCGTGGTGAAGAGCTGGCAGATGACAGTCTCTTGTTGAACTAAGCGGTATCCGACAAGTCACTACGCCTACTAAGTGTGATCCTCCTTGGGAAAATTGGCTTATATGCCAACTCGCAAGGAGGATTTCTTGTCTCTAATTCTTCAATAACATAGTGGCATATCCGATGACGAGGAGTGCCCATAATGAACCTGCCATTTATTTTTCATAGTCAAACTATTGATGGTTTAGCTTTTAATCAAGAGCAAGTCACAGTCAGACTGAAAACCGAGACATTGGATTTTGATTCCGTATATGTGCGTCTTGAGCCGGACAATGAAGAATGTCTGGTCGACATGACTCAAGTAGGAACTGCTGGGGAATTGTTACTATGGGAAGCATCGTTCCGCCCAAATCGAGATCGAGATGTCACACATTATGTGTTTAAGCTTCTCAAAGATGGACAACAATACTGGCTCGATGCACGAGGCGTACAAAAGCGTATTCCACCCAAAGAGTTCCACTTTAAGTTGAATGTAAACCATCAACCACCAAGCTGGGTCCAGGAGCAAGTGTTCTATCAAATCTTTCCTGACCGTTTTTCTGCTAGTAAAAGTGAATCTGACATTCGTAAAGCTTATGCTCAGCATGATTCAGAAGCGATCATTAAATCGTGGGGAGAATCGGTAGGCTCTCACCAAAATACCGGGGCACGTGAATTCTTTGGCGGCGACCTCAAAGGTGTGGAACAAAAGTTGGACTATCTTGAACAGCTCGGCGTTACTGCGCTTTATTTTAATCCGATCTTTTCTTCACCAAGTAATCATAAATACGACACCACCGATTATTTCACTGTTGACCTTATGTTCGGCACCAATGATCAGTTTGCTGAACTGTGTGAGAAAATCCGTGGTAAGAATATGAAGATTGTCTTAGACGCGGTGTTTAACCACACGTCAGTGCATCATCCTTGGTTTGATATCCAACAAAAAGGAGAAGGGGCGTATGGCAATCCGCAGTCAAAGTTCCGCGATTACTACTTTTTTGAAGGCGAAACCAATCACTATATTGGTTGGAAGGGCATTGGTAACTTACCGGTTCTGAACTTCGAAAATGAACAAGTGCGTGACTATATCTATCAAAGCGAAGCATCTGTCATTAAGCACTGGCTTAAGCCACCATACTCAGTCGATGGTTGGCGATTTGATGTTATTCATATGCTTGGCGAAGGAGAGGGAGCGAAAAACAATGCTCATTATGTTGAAGCGTTTCGCCATGCGACGAAGTCAGTCAATCCGAATGCCTATGTGCTAGGTGAGCACTTTTTTGAAGCAACACAGTGGCTGCAAGGTGACCAAGAAGATGGGGCGATGAACTACTACGGTTTTGCTCATCCAGTTCGAGCTTTTATCGCGCAGCAAGATATTATGTATGAACCAATCAACATTGATGGTTTGGAGTTTAAAGCATGGTTGGACGAAGCCAGAGCAAAAATTCCATTTTCGAATCAGCTATCGCAGCTAAATCAACTCGATAGTCATGATACTGCTCGTTTTATCACACTGGTTGATGGTGATAAGCGTAAAATGAACATCGCACTTGCTCTGCTCATGACATACGTCGGTACACCTTGTATTTACTATGGGAGTGAAGTCGGACTAGAGGGAGGGCTGGACCCGGATAATCGTCGCTGTTTCCCTTGGAATGAAATCGAAAACTCAGCATGGCTGTCGATTTACAAGCAATGGATTTCGATACGCAAACAGTACAAGTCTTTACAGTCTGGTAGTATTCAATGGCTGCATTGCGATACCAATGTGCTGGCTTATGCGCGCGTACTTGGAAGTGAAGCGATCGTTGTTGTGATGAATCTAAGTGGCGATGAGTGTTCAATTGACTTGCCTCTGTGGCAACTTGGTTTGGAGGCTACCCATCTTTCGTCACTTCTGGATGGACACGAACTTATTGATTATAAGGGTCATCTTTCTGTCAATATACCTGCACAGAGCTTCAAATTGTGGCAACTGAAGTGACACTACATTCTATATTGATTAAACTTCTTTAATATATAAACAGTCTCCTACAATGCGTACACATTTGTTGGTTATCTGATTATCTGGCGATGCGCGCTACGCATTGCCAGTTGATAAGACAGCGTAATCCCATTGTTTGATAAGAGACGATCTACCTTTCACATACATGGTACTCAATGGTTAACCAAAGGCGATTTAGTCTCTCATTTGTCATCTTTTTTCCCCTCGCATTATTTGTAGTGGTTTTGCTTGTTACGACAAAAAACTACTACGATGCGGTCAATCGCTATATTGATTCTGAGTATGCACGTATTGATCGTGCCATGTCCCGTGGTATTAAAGTCCTCACCGCCTTAGATTATAGTTTTACTAACTATACGAATTACGCTAACCCATTGTCTGAAGAGCACAATTCTTTAGTCAAAAAGGGGCTTTGTTATATTTGGCCGATAGACGTCTTGTTGCTAGAGAGTGTCTACAGTGAGGGGTTACCTGCGGTTGATCTTGATTACATGATTGTGGGCGATGAAAGCTTATGTCAGCAAGGTTCAACGATTAACCGATTAGCTGAACAAAAGGCGGGTTTTGCACCGTCATTGTCTTTTCTGCACGATATTGAATCCCATATCGTTGGTATTCATTACATCGATAAGCGTGGTTACGTCATTTCGTCTCCTGACACGTACGCGAAAAACTTCACTAGAGAGCTTTGGTCAACGCTAAAAGCGCGCCCATTTTGGCAAAAAACCGCACAAGATAAAGTGAACATCACATTGGCCGGACCTGGGCCGATGTTGGATTCGATGGAAGGTCAAATCATTAGTATGACGGTGCCTGTTTACGAAAAAGGGAGGCATCAAGGTGTGCTGTCCATTGATTTTGATGTCAATGCGTTGATGGCTTCGTCGCTAGGTCTTGTTGGTAAGTTTCATTTGGTTTCCAATTTACAATCCATTCCTTCAAACAGTACACGAATCAAACCAGTCGAGTTAGAGCGATTGAGTGCGAATCACAGCATGTATTACGAGTACAACCTTTGGGATGAAGCTAAGAACCTAGCGGTGTTCGAAAAATACAGCCTTATTGTTGCGATCTCTATTTACGTTTTGAGCACAGTCGTATTGTTCTATGTGAATATGCATAGTGAGCGACGTTATTTTAAAGATCTCGCCGCCAGAGATCCGATGACGAGCTTGTTGAACCGTCGAGGAATGCAAACCGTGTGGCGCAATAAGATGACGAAAAAACAGGTTGCATTAGCAGTGTTCGATATTGATAACTTCAAGAAGATCAATGATACCTATGGTCATGATGTCGGCGATTCTGCGATTCAGCTAGTTGCAAAATGTATACGTGAAAATATTCGCCACACAGATGTCGCCTCAAGATTTGGTGGCGAAGAGTTTGTGTTGGCGATTTACGACGAAGACTCGGAAGGCATTAAGCTAATTTTAGAGCGGGTAAAAAAAGCCATAGACGAACGCTCGACACGCGTGACTAAAGAAGGCTTTACGATCTCTGGCGGTGTGGTGTTCAGTAAAGAGAACCGAGTGGAAAGCTTTGATGAGTTATTTAAAGCGGCGGATGAAAAGTTATATCAAGCCAAGAGTACAGGCAAAAATAAGATTTGCTACGAAGATCTAAGCGCTTAAAGGGCGAGCAGTTCGCCCTTTGCAATGCTCAGATTTTATGCAACCTGAGAATTTAACTCATCACGATAACGTTGAATATGCTCAACAATCGGCGCGGCTTTGTTAAACGTTCGGATTTCTCTGAATAGATCTTTTGCTTCAGGATAGGCCTGACGTAAGTAAGAGAACCATTGTTTTACGCGGTTTGGATAGTACAAGCCTTTGTCGCCTTTCATCTCAAACTTGGAGTAGTAGATCAGTAGCTCAACCACCTCGGGCCATGACATTGGCTGGTGGTTGTGTTTTACCATGTTGCCCAAGTTAGGGATATTGAAAGCGCCGCGGCACACCATCAAAGAGTCAACGCCAGTCGTTTCAATGCAACGTTGACCGTCTTGGTAATTCCAGATTTCGCCATTCGCAATAAGCGGAATATCAAAACGTTCGCGAATTTGGTTGATGTAATCCCATTTTATCTCAGACGCTTTGTAACCACCCTGCTTAGTCCGAGCGTGAACGGTGAGTTCATTTGCACCAGCAGATTGAATGGCATCAACAATTTCAAAGCAATCTTCAGGGTTTTCCCAGCCAAGACGAATTTTTGCGGTTACAGGAATAGCCTCTGGAACGGCTTCTCGACAAGCTTTAACCACACGGTGAATTAGCTCAGGGTGCTGAAGTAGAGCAGCACCGCCCTTACTTTTATTGACCATTTTGGCTGGGCAACCAAAATTTATATCGATGCCTCTAGCGCCAAGGCTTGCCGCTTTAATTGCGTTCTCAGCCATCCAGTTTGGTTCTTGTCCTAACAATTGCACATGTACTGGCACACCTGATGCGGTTTGAGAACCTTGCAACAGCTCCGGGCATAAACGGTGAAATACATGATCGGGCAATAACTGGTCGATGACTCGAACAAATTCCGTAACACATAGGTCATAGTCGTTTATCTCGGTCAGGATTTGGCGCATCAAATGGTCTAAAACGCCTTCCATTGGGCCTAGTACAACTCGCATAGTTTGCCTAATACAGTTTGGTGATAAAAAGGAGGGCGATTGTAGCGATGTCAGCTAAGTTTGTCATTAAAAGACTCAAAGCACTCAATACAGTCAAACTCGCAACTCCCGGTTACGTGCTTTTATGCTCTGAGGTATAATGCCGCCAAATTTATGGGAAACCAGATGTCATGCAATACACATTGATTGAGAAAGGCGAAATTCACATCGATGAATCTTGCCTATTTATCGAAGGCGCAGTGCTCGCTGCTAATCTGACGACAAAACCACTCGCTCCTGAAAAGTGGTTAGAGCCGCTATTAGGTGAAGGATTCAAAGCGATTCAACCGGCAGTAGAAGAGCAAATTCACAAGCAGCACAACCGAATTCAACGAAACGAATATTCCGTGCTAGAGCTAACAGGCAAAGAACCTGAACAACTTGCTGATTTTGCCGAAGGCTTTATGTCTGTTTGGCCAATGATTGAAGAACAATGGCAAGACGTTGAGCTCAATGATGGATTGCAGCGTATGCTACAAGCATTACTGACCACTTTGATGCTGGCTATCGATGAGTCGGCAACGCAGCAACAGATGCGCGACGCCGGTATTGAAACGCCTCCAGCTCTTGCAGACTTGATCGACCAGCTTGATTTGATGGTCGGTGAAGTGGCGTTAGGTGCGGATGAGTTGATGGTAGGCAATAAGGCTCAAAGCCTAAACCCATTCAAAGGTATCGGGCGCAATGATCCTTGTCCTTGTGAGAGCGGCAAAAAGTTCAAGCAGTGTTGTGGTCAATCACGTGGTTGAGTTAACGTGGTTAAGTTAAATAGCCGCGATGTTTACTCAGTAAAAAGCCGACCATCTGGTCGGCTTTTTTCGTTATCATTTCTCTGAAGGATTAACGAATCGGATTAGTGCGTCTTGCTGGGAAGAATTGTGCGATCACAATTAATGCTAAAGCAATTAAATTGCCAGCGAAAATAACTACTAACCATTGTGGCATTGATAAATCGAGGAATTGCCAAACAATCTTCGAGCAATCGCCGTATGCTTCGAACATCCAAGGAACCCACTGATTAAGCGGAGCCCAACTAGGGAATGTTACGAATAAATCACAAGTCGCGAATGGTGATGGGTTAAACTGATAATCAACGTGCTGCTGAGCAAGCAACAGTCCTTTGTAAGAGCTTAATCCCCAGCCAATCAAACCTAGCCAACGGAAAACTGGGTTATTTGGTGCCATAAGACCAACGATTGCAGCGACACCCACTCCCATCATCGCGACTCGTTCGTAGATACACATGACACATGGTGCAAGCATCATGACGTGCTGAAAATAGAGGGCACATGCTTCAAAGAAAACGACGAATAGCAGAAGCAGCAGCCACGATAAGCGTCCCTTCGAAAACTGGTTAAGTGAATTTAAAATAGTCACGTTTTTGTTCCTGTCTGAAATAGAAAAAGCTCTGAATACTCAGAGCTTTTTAACGTGGATAAGTTTCCTAATCAACTCAAATTTTAGTGACCGCCAGAGACTACGGGAGTCAGATCACCACTATGAGGTAAAATCCAGCCTGCATCGTAGAAAGAAGCCGTTGCAGGCTCTAGGAAGAACATAATGCCCATTAGCCCGACAATCGCAAGAACGATGGTGTAAGGCAGCGCCATGATAACCATTCGACCGTAAGACAGACGAATTAATGGAGCGAGAGCCGAGGTGAGTAGGAATAGGAATGCCGCTTGACCGTTTGGCGTAGCAACAGATGGTAGGTTAGTACCAGTGTTGATAGCAACTGCCAGTAAGTCGAACTGCTCGCGAGTAATGAGACCTTCAATGAGTGCTGTTTTTACTTCATTGATGTAAACCGTACCGACGAATACGTTATCCGACACCATTGATAGTAAGCCATTCGCGACATAGAACAGAGCTAACTGAGTGCCTTTATCTTCAACGGCAAGCACCGCGTCGATAACTGGTTTAAACAACTCTTGGTCGATGATTACCGCAACGATCGAGAAAAATACCGCAAGTAGTGCAGTGAAAGGCAGAGCCTCTTCAAACGCTTTACCCATGGAATGCTCTTCAATGACGCCAGTGAAAGCCGTCGCTAAGATGATCACTGAAAGACCAATTAAGCCTACCGCCGCCAAGTGCAAGGCTAATGCCACGATCAACCAAACAGCAATAAGTCCTTGAACCCATAGTTTTGCAACGTCTTGATTGGTACGCGTTTTGCGCTCTTCATTGTCAAAGTCAACGAGGATTTGACGAACGTTGTTAGGAAGTTTTGCACCGTAGCCAAACACTTTAAGCTTTTCGACTAGAGCACAAGTGATGAGACCGCAGAAAAATACGGGTAGCGTCACTGGAGACATACGGATTAGGAATTCACCAAATAACCAACCCGCTTGGTCTGCAATAATTAAGTTCTGAGGTTCACCCACCATAGTGGTTACGCCACCTAACGCAGTACCTACACCAGCGTGCATCAACAATGAGCGTAAAAAGGCGCGGTAGTTTTCTAAGTCATCACGCGTTAGCTCAGTGATCGTGTCATCTTGTGTGTGGTCATGGTCACCAATCGGATTACCTGACGCCACTTTGTGGTAGATAGAGTAGAAACCGATCGCCACACTGATAACAACGGCGATAACCGTCAAAGCATCCAAAAACGCAGATAAAAATGCAGCGGCAAAGCAAAACGCAAGTGATAGAAGGGTTTTGGAGCGAATACCAAGTAAAATTTTGGTAAAAATGAACAGCAATAAATGCTTCATGAAGTAGATGCCCGCAACCATAAATACCAGAAGCAGTAATACTTCAATATTTGCCACCAACTCGTGCTTAACTTGCGCAGGGCTAGTCATGCCGATAGCGATGGCTTCAATAGCAAGTAAACCACCAGGTTGTAATGGGTAGCATTTTAATGCCATTGCAAGCGTGAAAATAAATTCAGCAACCAGCAACCACCCAGCAACAAATGGGTTTATTAGGAAGAATACAATCGGGTTAATTATTAAGAAGGCTATAATGGCAACTTTGTACCAATCAGGCGCTTTACCAAGAAAGTTCTTGATAAAAGCGTTTCCGAGCGATATCGGCATGATAATTCTCTTTATAACAAAATTATGAATAGACACTACAATAGTGCTTAAGTATCTGTTTGTTAGACTTATTAACTAGTCTTTTAAAACAATAACTTAGTAAAACAACAATCCTTTGTTTATTGCAGTCTTGCCAAGTTACTTCCCCTGAACTCAAGCACCGCTCACTTTCGACCGCAAACTCTACACTCAGGCATTTATTAGTCAATAACAAAACGTGATGCTACCGACTAAAATGACTTTTTAAATGTAATAACGCGATCAAAACGGCGTTACTATATCATGAAAGGCTCAAAAAAATCCTCTTGGATTTTAAATGACGGTCAGTGACGAGAAAAGGCAAATTAAGAAAGAATATTAACTGTGATATACAAAGTAATTTTTCATATTTTGAATATAAAATTGTGACGCAGTAGTCTTTATTTCTCCGCAATTTGTGAGCTGTTTAATTAAACGAAAATTCAGATTTTACCGCTTTCACTCGCACGTCAGACCGTCCTAGATTGACATAACATATAGAGTATTAACTCTATATTGTAGAATCGTTTCAATTATTGATCGTAAATTTTCTCAAACCGTTAAGTAGTGGTATGATGAGTAGTATCGACCCTCAGAAATCAATATTGGATAAAAAGTAGAATGGTCATAAAGGCGAAAAGCCCTGCGGGATTCGCAGAAAAATATATTATCGAGAGCATTTGGAACGGCCGTTTTCCTCCTGGCTCTATTTTACCTGCTGAACGCGAGCTGTCTGAGCTAATTGGTGTTACTCGAACGACTTTACGAGAGGTTCTTCAACGACTAGCCCGTGATGGTTGGTTAACAATCCAACACGGTAAACCAACGAAGGTAAACCAATTTATGGAGACCTCTGGTCTGCATATTTTGGATACGTTGATGACGTTGGACGTAGATAACGCAACAAACATTGTAGAAGATTTGCTTGCAGCACGTACCAACATCAGCCCTATCTTTATGCGTTATGCATTTAAAGCAAATAAAGAGAACTCTGAGCGCACGATCAAGAATGTAATTGAATCTTGTGAAGCTTTAATGAATGCTGCTTCTTGGGACGATTTCATCGCTTCTTCACCTTATGCTGAGAAAGTCTTACAGAACGTGAAAGAAGACAACGAGAAAGATGAAGCGAAGCGTCAAGAAATCTTGATTGCTAAAACGTTCAACTTTTACGACTACATGTTGTTCCAACGCCTAGCATTCCATTCAGGGAATCAGATTTACGGTTTGATTTTTAATGGCTTGAAGAAGCTCTATGATCGCGTTGGTAGCTATTACTTCTCAAACCCAGCTTCTCGTGAGCTAGCGCTGAAGTTTTACCATCAGTTGCTAGAAACTTGTGAAAGTGGTCAGCGTGAACAACTGCCAGTTGTGATTCGTCACTATGGTATGGAAAGCGCGCTAATCTGGAACGAGATGAAAAAGCAATTACCAACGAACTTCACAGAAGATGACAGCTAAGCGCTGAGAAGTTAGATGAATGAAAAACCGCAGAACCTAAGGTCTGCGGTTTTTTTTACCCATAAATACCAGTTACGTTCCTGTTGTGACAATTGGCACGGCACTGTATAGAGCTTATCTTGCTACAGCTACAGAGAGTTTGGGCAACGGTAGATACAATGCTTCAACGATGTCTGAAAGTACGTGGTCGTAAGTATTGAAGATGGTCAACGATAAGTCTGATGTGACTCCATAAAGCTCTGCTTCTGTTAAATCGACATGACTTCCTGTCACATAGTTATTTAATGTCTGTATTGAGCGTGTGGAAGCAGGAGAAACGATACTAAGCGGAGCGATAACTGCTAATTGATTTAGCTTACGTGTCATAACCGATGCGTAATTTTTGAAACGCTCATTCCCCCCTTGCTCTCCCAAGTCTTGAATGCTAATTCTCAATTGAGTCAGGGTTTCTAAGCTATCCATGATGTTTTGCCAGTTCATGTGGTACTCATTATGTAGATCATCTCGTTGTTCTACCGCTAACCAAGCAATCGTGACTTCATCCATCAAGAACAAGCAATGACGAATTAACTTACCATGCTCCATCTGGTTCCTTGCAACACTGTGATCGTTCCATTGTTCAAGCAGTTTTCCTACTTTGATCTGCAGCACGCGATACATGGGTTTATTTTCAAAGCGTGAGGTTTCGACCAAAAGATGCAGTTTGTTGGTGAGATCGTTATGAAGGACTTCTAATTCTTGTTCGTTATTTTGTTGAAATTGAAGTGAGTAGTGCGTCGCAGCTCGATGGCGTCTCAGCAGATGAACAACATCTCGCAATAATGTTAACAGCTGATATTTACGCGCGTGTTGCTGCTCTCGTTTAGAAGATAAGTGATATATTCCGGCTAAAATAGCGATAGATAATAATGTGGAAATCAAAACAAACATAACCAACTCCTTGTTAGTGTTTGGACCTAGCAAGGAAGGTTTGCAGTTTTGATGCCAAACAAAAATTAAATTAAAACAACTGGTTATGTTAAATGTTCTTTTGGGGCGGTCGTTATTGGTGCATGGATTCACCAAAGTTGTGAATATGATCAAAAAATCCCTGCCAAATTGGCAGGGATTTTATAGTGTTATATTTGGAATGCGACTTACATTACGCGCATGCCAGGTTGAGCGCCTTCGTGTGGCTCAAGAATCCATAAGTCGCTGCCACCAGGGCCCGCTGCTAGGATCATGCCTTCTGACATACCAAACTTCATCTTACGAGGTTTTAGGTTTGCTACCATTACCGTTAGTTTGCCTTCTAGCTCTTCAGGTTTGTACGCTGACTTGATGCCAGAGAACACTTGACGAGTTTCACCACCGATGTCCAGTTGGAACTTAAGCAGTTTGTTTGCTTTTGGCACTTCTTCACAAGAGATGATACGAGCGATACGCATATCTACTGCTGCAAAAGCGTCGAACTCAATCTCTTCAGCGATTGGCTCTTTGTCTAGCTCAGTTTGGCTAGCCTTGTTCTTTTCCGCTTCTGCTTTCTCTTTCGCCGCCATTTCTGCCGCCGCATCTTCTTTAGATGCTTCGATCATCGCTTCAACATTCTTCGGATCGATACGGTTGAACAGTGCTTTGAACTTAGTGATCTCGTGGCCTGTTAGTGGCGCAGCGATGTTTTCCCAAGTCAGCTCTTGGTTTAGGAATGCTTCAGTACGTGCAGCTAGCGCAGGCATCACTGGTTTCAGGTAAGTCATCAGTACACGGAACAGGTTGATACCGACAGAACAGATGTCTTGTAGCTCCTGATCTTTGCCTTCTTCTTTTGCTACAACCCACGGTGCTTTTTCATCAATGTATTGGTTAGCTTTGTCTGCCAATGCCGTGATTTCACGGATTGCACGACCAAATTCACGTGTTTCGTAAAGCTCAGCGATACGGTCAGCCGCAGCAACAAATTCGTTGTAAAGCTCAGGCTCTGCAAAGTTGTCAGACAGTTTGCCTTCAAAACGTTTCGCGATGAAGCCTGCATTACGCGATGCGAGGTTAACGATCTTGTTAACAACATCAGCGTTTACGCGCTGAGTGAAGTCCTCAAGGTTAAGATCTAGATCGTCGATACGGCTGTTTAGCTTCGCAGCGTAGTAGTAACGTAGACACTCAGGGTCTAGGTGCTCTAGGTAAGTGCTTGCTTTTACGAAAGTACCTTTAGACTTCGACATTTTCGCGCCGTTTACCGTTACGTAGCCATGTACGAATACGTTGTTTGGTTTACGGAAGCCGGAACCTTCTAGCATTGCTGGCCAGAATAGGCTGTGGAAGTAAACGATGTCTTTACCGATGAAGTGGTACAGCTCTGCTGAGCTGTCTTTTTTCCAATACTCGTCGAAATCTAGGTCGTCGCGCTTGTCACATAGATTTTTGAAAGAGCCCATGTAGCCGATAGGCGCGTCTAGCCATACGTAGAAGAATTTGTTCTTCTCACCAGGGATCTCGAAGCCAAAGTATGGTGCATCACGTGAGATATCCCATTGTTGTAGACCTGATTCAAACCACTCTTGCATCTTGTTCGCGGTTTCAGCTTGTAGCGAGCCAGAGCGAGTCCACTCTTTTAGCATGCTTTCAAACTGAGGCAGGTCGAAGAAGAAGTGCTCAGAATCTTTCATTACTGGTGTCGCACCAGAAACCGCAGATTTAGGATTGATCAGTTCTGTTGGGCTGTAAGTCTCACCACAGTTGTCACAGTTGTCACCGTACTGGTCTTCTGACTTACATTTTGGACACGTACCTTTTACGAAACGGTCCGGTAGGAACATCTCTTTTTCTGGGTCGAACAACTGAGAAATTGTGCGGCTAGAGATAAAGCCGTTTTTCTTCAGCTCAAGATAAATGTGTGACGCTAGCTCACGGTTCTCATCTGAGTGTGTGCTGTGGTAGTTATCAAAGCTGATATCAAAGCCAGCAAAGTCTTTCTGGTGCTCTTCGCTAACTGCGGCAATCATTTCTTCAGGAGTAATACCCATCTGTTGCGCTTTAAGCATGATTGGCGTGCCATGAGCATCGTCAGCACAGATGAAGTTTACAGTGTTGCCGCGTAGGCGTTGGTAACGAACCCAAATGTCCGCTTGGATATGCTCAAGCATATGACCAAGGTGGATCGAACCGTTAGCGTACGGAAGGGCACAAGTTACCAGCATTTTCCTTGACGGAAAGTTTCTTGGATCGTTTGCCATACTTAATATTCGCTTTTCTTGATAGGTATAAATAAATTTTGATGGATAATACTACCCCATGAACTCACTAACTCCAAGGTGTCAAACTGCGGAATGCCTTAGTTTTTTTGGGGTTCTGGTTGAGGGAGGACGGTGTTAGCATGGCATCTAAAAGGAGGACTTATGCATCAGTTCACTTCAAAACAAGATTTATGTCACTGGTTTAACCAATTCCAGTATCCACAGTTGGTGGAAAATTGGGCAGATATTCATGGCGCAATTTCGATTACGGCGCAAGGTTCTGTTGAGATAACGTTGCCATTCGCAAGTAATGAGCTTCAAACCATATTGCATGACTGGATTAAACAGCAACAAACCGCAGGTAAAGTGGCTGAATTCCCATTCAATATTCGCCTTGGAGTTAAAGCATTAGAAACTCAAGTGGCCAATCCGGTTAAAGGTGTTAAGAACATCATTGCCGTTAGTTCTGCGAAAGGTGGGGTCGGTAAATCAACGACTGCGGTTAACTTAGCGTTGGCGATTGCTCAATCTGGGGCGAAAGTGGGATTGTTGGATGCGGATATCTACGGACCTTCCGTCCCTATGATGTTAGGGCAAGAAGATGCAAAACCAGAAGTTCGTGATGGTAAGTGGATGGAGCCCATTTTCGCTCACGGCATCTATACTCACTCTATCGGCTATTTAGTGGACAAATCAGAAGCGGCAATATGGCGCGGTCCAATGGCTTCAAAAGCGTTGTCGCAGTTATTAACGGAAACAGACTGGCCCGATTTAGATTATTTGGTGATTGATATGCCGCCAGGCACGGGTGATATACAGTTGACGTTGTCACAACAGATTCCGGTGACAGGTAGTGTGTTAGTCACGACACCGCAAGACTTGGCGCTTGCCGATGCAAGAAAGGGAGCGGCAATGTTTAACAAAGTCCATGTCCCGGTTATCGGTGTTGTGGAAAACATGAGTTATCACATTTGTAGTCAATGTGGCGCGAAAGAGCATATTTTTGGCATGGGTGGTGCAGAAAAAATGTCGCAAGAGTTTGGCTTAGCACTGCTAGGACAAATTCCGCTTCATATCTCTATGCGAGAAGATATTGACGCTGGCGTGCCAACAGTAGCAAGGCGCCCAGAAAGTGAGCATGCAGGGTATTACAAGCAGCTTGCCGATCGCGTATGTAGCACGATGTTTTGGCAAGGCAAAGCAAAACCAGATGCGATTAGCTTTACAATGGTGAACTAAGTTTACTATGCCTATTGGTTGATAATTGCACATTTTAACGTTTGCTCGGAGGTTAATCCTCTGAGCAGGCAGAAACTTATGACTAAACCCTAATTCCAGCTAGTAACTATGGGGTGAACTCCCTATAATCAGGCAGTTTATCTTTTTATGTGACTAGAAATCATCATCGGGTGCAAACTAATGTCTGATAATAATCAATGCGTCATCGTAGGTATTGCTGGCGCTTCTGCTTCTGGAAAAAGTCTGATCGCGAGCACTATTTATAATGAGCTTCGCGCGAAAGTAGGCGATCATCAAATCGGTGTCATCACGGAAGATTGCTACTACAACGACCAAAGCCACCTAAGCATGGAAGAGCGAGTAAAGACGAACTACGATCACCCGAGTGCGTTGGACCACGACCTACTGTGTGAGCACCTTGAAAAATTGGTACGTGGTGAAGCAGTAGAAGTACCTGAGTACAGCTACACTGAACACACAAGAACAAGTAACACGACCACAATGACGCCTAAAAAGGTGATCATTCTAGAAGGTATCCTTCTTCTTACTGACCCTCGTCTTCGTGATTTGATGCACGCGACAGTATTTATGGATACACCGTTAGATATTTGCTTGCTTCGTCGTGTTAAGCGTGACGTGGAAGAACGAGGCCGAACTATGGAATCTGTTCTCAAGCAGTATCAACAAACAGTACGTCCGATGTTCATGCAGTTTATCGAACCTTCTAAGCAATATGCGGACATTATTGTTCCTCGCGGTGGTAAAAACCGTATCGCAATCGATGTATTAAAAGCTCACATTGCAAGACTTTTGAAAGCTTAAGCCTTTAGACGGCTATATCGCTTTATTTTTAAGAGAAGAAGTGGCACCTTAAGTGCCACTTCTTTTTTTGTTTTTAAATTAGTCAGTTGCAGGTTAAAACCAGACATTTTTCACGCTTTTGTGGAACTGTCAGCGGTAAATGGAGTCTGCGCTTATAATTGTAAAAACACTCGAGCAAGGAAAAACAAATGAAGAAACTGCTCTTAATTCTAGCAATACCGATTGTGGTCATTTTGGTCGCAATTTTAGCGTTAACCATCTTCGTCAATCCTAACCAGTTTAAGCCCCTTATTGTTGAGCAAGCGCAAAAGCAAACCGGTTTAGAACTAGTGATTGAAGGAGATATCAGTTGGCAATTTTTCCCATCGATCGGCTTTGAGTTGGGACATACAGAATTGCGAAACCCACAAGGCTTTAGTAAACCCAATTTATTCAAAGTTGATACCGTTGGTGTAGATATCTCTGTCATGCCACTTTTTAGTCAACAGCTTGAAATTGGAAACGTCACGCTTGATGGGGCTGAGTTCTATATCGAAACCAAGAAAGATGGCAGCAAGAATATTGATGCATTGACGAAAGCCCAAACACAACAAGCAGAGCAAGCGAGCGATACTGCGCCTACGCAAAATGGTGAAACGCAGCCTTCTGGCTCTGATTGGAGCATTAATCTTGCTGGTGTTACGGTTTCTAATGGCTCATTAGAAATGCAGGATAAGCAAGCCGGTAGTTACACCAAACTTTATGATATCTCATTAAACCTTTCCGAATTCGCTTTTGACAACTGGACAACGGCTGATTTTGGCGTGAAGGGCGAAATGAATGACCAAAAGTTCACAGCGAAAGGTCAGGCCGACTTTAAGCTAGAAAAAGGTTTGGCAAACTACGCGCTAAAGAACATCAACTTTGATGCGACATACTCTGACCCTGCCAATAAGATTGAATCGGCAACGATCGGTTTAGATACTTTTGAATTCGATAAAGTAAATAACCTGACTTATGCCATGAAAGGCGACGCTGGTGGTATGAAGTTAGATATGCAGGGTGCTGGTCAACTTAGCGTGGACAAGGCTATCAGCAAAGTGCAGTTGGATAAGTTAACTCTTAAATCGACTTTTGAGGGGGATGCTTTACCTCAGTCACCGATGACAGTCGACATGGTGTCTGATCTGTCTTTCGACCTAACGAAAAACCACCTGAGTTTTGTCCTAGAGAAGTTAACAGCGAATGCTATCGCCTTAGATGGTAAGGCAGATGTGACACTTGGCGATATTCCTAAAGTACGATTTGCTCTCCACAGCCCAAATATCGATCTTGATGAATTCTTAGGATTAGATCAGCAAGATTCCGAAGGTAATAAGCCTGCTTCTGGTGGCGAGAGTGCTCCAGCTGGGTCTGAGGTTGAGCCTGATTTGTCTGCGTTGAAAACGTTAGATGTAAAGGGTGACATTACCATCGACAAATTCAAAGCGGCAAATGCGAAGATGGAAGCGGTAAAAACGAGCTTCACTGTAAATCGTGGCGTATTTGAGCTTACTTCATTTAGTTCGAAGCTGTACCAAGGCACAATCTCAGCGACAGCGAAGTTAGATGCACGCCAATCACCAGCGACTTACAGTGTGAAAAAGTCAATCAAAGGCGTGAAAGTTCAACCGTTACTTATTGATGTCGCTGATAACGACAAGCTTGAAGGGACGGGTAACATTGATGTGAATGTTACCGGTAAGAGTCTAACGCCTACCGGTATCAAGAAGAATCTTTCTGGTACGGTTGTTATCAATTTTGCTGACGGTGCGGTAAATGGCATCAACGTTGCTCAATTGATTCGTGAAAACTACGCGAAATTTAAAGGGCAAAAAGTCGAAGGCACCAATGAAGTTAAGAAAACAGATTTTAGTGCGATGACGGCGACATTGAAGCTCAATAAAGGTGTCGTATCAACGGATAATATGCAAGCTCAGTCTCCATTGCTCCGTGTTCGTGGTAAAGGCACCGCAAACTACATCAATGAAACTGTTAACTTTACTATCAGCACATCAGTCGTAGGTAGCCTAGAAGGCCAAGGCGGCAAAGATATAGATGAGCTGAAAGATATCACGATTCCAATCAATGTGTCTGGTAAGTGGGCGGATCCTAAATTCAAGCTCGTATTTGATGATGTTCTGAAGCAGAAAGCTCAGAAAGAAATCGATCGTGGCGTAGAGAAGCTAACGGACAAGATCAAAGACGAAAAAACCAAAGAAGCAGTCGATGGTTTGATAAAGAATCTATTCAATTAGATTCGAGCCAAAGCAAAAAGGGTTGGCATTAGCCAACCCTTTTTTAATTCTGCTGGTGAGCTTTACCAGTCGACACCTTTCAGCGCTTTGACGCCTGACTCAAATGCATGCTTTACATTCTTCACTTCAGAAACGGTATCAGCCATTTCAATCAGAGTGCGATGAGCGCCACGACCAGTAATGACAACCGACTGCATTTTAGGGCGGTTGTTCAGCGCTTCAACGACCTCGTCTAAATCAATGTAGCCGTAGCTCACCATGTACGTCAGCTCGTCAAAAAGAACCACATCGATAGATTCATCTTTGAGCATGCGCTTACATTCTTGCCATACGCCTTGCGCTGCTTCGGTATCAGCGGCTTTGTTTTGAGTTTCCCATGTAAAGCCGGTCGCCATTACTTGGAATTCAACGCCGAGTTTCTCAAGTAGGTTGCGCTCACCATTATCCCAAGTACCTTTAATAAACTGCGCGACAGCACAATTCAAACCATGACCTACTGCGCGTGCTATCGTACCGAACCCTGATGTCGATTTACCTTTACCATTTCCGGTAATGATCAGTAGCAGACCTTTTTCCTCTTGAGCAGCAGCAATTTTTGCGTCTACCTGTTCTTTGACTTTTTGTTGGCGAGCCTTATGGCGTGCTTCTTTATTTTCTTCGATAGACATAATACTTCCTCAATTCCTTTTCGTGCTGTGCCCAAGCTAATTTGGGTTCATTGATTTATCTCGCTATGATAGACCAACATATCGTGAAGAAAAACCACCGATAATTCAGGGAATAAAATGAAGAAAATACTTGTTGTTTGTATGGGAAACATTTGTCGGTCACCAACCGGAGAAGCAGTGTTAAGAGCGAAAGCTCAAGAGTTGGGTATTGCCGTGGAGGTTGATTCGGCAGGTACGATTGGCTACCACGCAGGAAACCCACCGGATTCAAGGGCAATGGCCGCAGGAAAGCAGCGAGGTTACTCTTTTAAAGGAATGCGTGCGCGTCAAGTTACCATTGATGACTTTGAAAAGTTTGACCTGATATTAGCCGCAGATAAAGCAAATTTAGCCGATTTATTGGATATTTGTCCGTTGAAGTATCGACACAAAGTATCGTTATTTTTAAGTCATTCTGGGTCAGATTACGATGAAGTCCCAGACCCATATTACGGTGGAAAAGATGGCTTTGAACTGGTGCTTGATTTAATCGAAGAGGCATCAGACGCGATTTTGAAGAAGCTATAATCGCCGGGCTTAAAGACAATAGGAAAAGGGATGAGCTGAGCCCATCCCTTTTTATTCGTGTTAACCCGCTAGAATGTCGGTTGCGACTTTGTAGCTTGGGTCTTCCTTCACGTTAATTTCAACCAAGCTACCCGCTTTATCTAAAAGCTTGCGGCAATCTGGACTTAGGTGGCGAAGGTGTAGTGTTTTACCTTGAGAGTTGTAACGCTCTGCTAGTGTTTCAATCGCTTCAATTGCGGAGTGATCCGTCACGCGAGAGTCTGCAAAATCGACAATCACATCTTTTGGATCTTCAGGCGCGTTAAACAACTCCAAGAAGTTAGCGGCAGAACCAAAGAAAATAGGACCGTGAATCTTGTACTCTTTTGAACCTTCCTCGTTTAAGCACGTGTCGGCATAGATATGCTTAGCGTGTTGCCATGCAAACATTAATGCAGAAACAATAACACCAACCGCTACGGCAACGGCTAGGTCAGTAAGAACAGTAACAACGGTCACAAGAACAATAACGAAGAAGTCTTGCTTCGGTACGCGACGCGCTAGTTTAAATGTTGCCCATTCGAATGTACCAATTACAACCATGAACATCACACCAACCAGAGCAGCGAGTGGGATCATTTCAATTAACGAAGAAGCGAATAAGATAAACATCAATAGAGCGATAGCAGCAACGATACCAGATAGACGACCGCGACCACCTGAGTTTACGTTGATCATCGACTGACCAATCATTGCACAACCACCCATCGCGCCAAACACAGAACACGTCATGTTTGCCATACCTTGACCTATACATTCGCGGTTAGATTGACCACGAGTGTTCGTCATCTCATCTAAAACTGTCAGCGTTAGCAGAGATTCAATTAGACCAATGGCCGCTAGAATGATCGCGTATGGAAGAATGATTTGTAGAGTTTCTAGCGTAAATGGCACCGCCGGAATAGAGAAGGTCGGCAGTGAACCTGCGAGTGTTGCAGCTTCATCACCAGACATTGTACGCAAGAAGTCAACAACAGTGCGAGTTTCCAGATCCAAACCAACCACTAAAGCGGTCACCGTTACGATTGCAACAAGTGAAGAGGGTACAGCTGTTGTGATTTTTGGTAGAAAGTGAATGATTGCCATAGTCAGCGCAACCAAACCAAGCATTAGTAGCATTTGGTCTTGTGGTAGCCAAGTAAGCATGCCGTTGATGTCTGGCGCTTTAAACTGACCCAACTGAGCTAGGAAGATAACAATAGCCAGACCGTTCACAAAACCGATCATCACAGGGTGAGGCACGATACGGATGAACTTACCCAATTTAAACATACCAGCGGCAATTTGAAGAATACCAGCGAGCATGATGGCTGCGAATAGGTACTGGACACCGTGAGTCGCGACAAGCGAAACCATTACGACAGCCATGGCACCTGTTGCACCAGAGATCATGCCAGGACGACCACCGAAAATGGAAGTAATAAGACCAACGATGAATGCAGCGTAAAGACCGACCATAGGATCTACGCCTGCGACGAACGCAAATGCGACAGCTTCAGGAACCAATGCAAGCGCAACGGTTAAGCCTGATAGCACATCATTTTTTACGGAGTGCTTAGAAAATTGGGGAAATTCGAACATGTTTGTTTTTAAGTTCTCTTTGCAATGAGTTAAACCCGACACATATTCGTATTTGCACAAGCCACTGAGTGGTTGATTTCTAATCAAGCATTGCAGTGTAAACCGTAGTATTAAAAGAGCAGCATCAGAATGGTGTCGAAAACTTGAGTCGGCGCATGCTACCGAAAAGTGTGATTAAGTTCAAGAATGATACGAATAATGGCGTACAAATGTGATCACGAATTGGTATTTATATGAACAATTTATTGGGAAAATATGAAGATAAAAAAGGCTACCAGATGGTAGCCTTTAATTTATTTATGCCGTTAAGCAGTTGAACGTAATGATTTAGCCTAGTTAAAGTTAGGCTTTGTCATCTCTGCCGATGCGCGGTTTTTAGCCACTTGGCTACCCGCACCTTTAGCTTGGTAACGTTCGGTTTTGAACGGTGCTGCTGCAACAGTGATTTCGCGTAGCTCTTGAGGGCCAGGTGCTTTCGTCATCGGTGCGCTAGCGTTTAGCTTAGCCGCAACTTTAATGGCTTCGACTTTAGGCTCTGGTTTAGCTACTGGCGCTTCGGCTGCAACCTCTTTTGCCGCTTCAACGACAGGCTCTTCAGCTGGTGCCGTTTCTACAATGGCATCAACCGGTTCAGCATGTTCAGTTGCAGGAGTTTCAACGATAGGCTCTACCGAAGCTGTTTCTACTACTGCCGATTCAGCTTTTTCTGCGATTACTGCTTCCACAACAGGTGCTTCTACTACTGGAGCTTCCACTTTCGCTTCAACTGTTTCTTGAACCTTTGATTCAACAACTGGCGCTTCTGTTACAACAGGTTGCTCGCGGCGAATAATCACTTTACCCATAGCCATATCTGGACAAGCAAAGCCACCTTGCATTGTAGGTACTGCTGCTACTGCTTCTTCCTTAACTTGCTCTTCTTTCTTAGGTGCAGGTTTCGGAATGTAGCGTGGCATTACTTTACCCATAGCCATCTCAGGAGAAGCTACACCACCTTTACGCAGGCGGAACGGGTTAGGACGGCGATCGCGACCACGGCGACGGCGCTGGCCGCTTGCACGCAGGTGACGTGGCGAACGACGGTTACGACGTTGCTTAGACTCTGCTTGCTTGTTGTCTTGTTGTGCTTCTACCGCTGCTTCTGTTGGCTTCTCAACTTTGGTTTCAACCGTTTCTTGAGTCTTAACCGCCGTTTCTTCTGCTTTCTTCTCAACCGCTTCTTGGTCTTTAACGCGTACAGACTTGTTCAGTTTGCGACGTTGGCGACGCTCCTTCACTTTTTCTGCTTTCGCGTTTTGTTGCTTTGGTTTGCTCTCTTCTGGTTTTGTTTCAGTTCGAGCTTCTGCCGCTAGCTGCAGGCCTTTTTCCGCTACTTTTGCATTTGCTTTTTGCTCTTGAGCTTTATCTGCTTGTTGAGTTTTAGGCTTACGCTTTTGGTTGCGGTTTTGCTGTTTATTGGTTTGTTGTTGAGCTTCGTTTTGCTCATTCGCTTGCTCATCACGAGGCTTACGACGACGTCGGTTATCACGGTTATCACGATTGTCGCGGTTCTCACGATTATCGCGTTGGTTGTTATTGCGACGACGATCATTGCGATCACGTTTGTTGCGTCGATTATCGCGATTTGGCTTTTTCTCTTCCTGAGGTTTCGGTTCTTCTTTTACTTCTTCAGAACCGCCGAATAGGAAACTACCAAGTGCTTTAAACAAACGGCTGAACAGTCCAGGTTTTTCTTCTTGTTCAACTTTCTGTTCTTTCTTCTTCGCCTCAGGGGCAGGTTTAGCTGCTGGTGCTGGTGCCGTTTGAGAAGGAGCCGCAAAGCCTTTAAGAACAGGTTCTTCGATTCGTTTAGGTTTTACGTCAACTTCCGCTGGCTCTTTACCTTCCGCTTCTTTCATTGCTTCCAGTTTTTTAGGAAGTAGGTAAGAAATCAGATCGAACTCTTCACCTTCACGAACACGGATAACTTCGAAGTGCGGCGTTTCCATGTCAGAGTTTGGAACAACCGTAATCTTCACTTCTTGAATGCGTTCGATATGGTTCACTGAACGACGTTTTTCGTTCAACAAGTAAGAAGCGATTGGCACAGGTACAACTGCGAGAACTTGCGCTGTATTGTCTTTCAGTGCTTCCTCTTCGATTAAACGAAGTACAGAAAGTGCTAGAGATTCGTTGTCGCGAACGACTCCAGTACCGCTACAGCGAGGACAGATGTGGTGGCTTGCTTCTGCTAGAGAAGGGCTTAAACGTTGACGTGACATCTCCAACAAACCAAAGCGAGAAATACGACCGATTTGTACACGAGCGCGATCAAGACGAACGGCTTCACGTAGACGGTTTTCTACTTCTCGTTGGTGGCGAACAGGTGTCATATCGATAAAGTCGATAACCACTAAGCCACCCAAGTCACGTAGACGTAACTGGCGAGCAATTTCGTCGGCTGCTTCTAGGTTCGTGTTTAGGGCTGTTTCTTCAATATCGCCGCCCTTGGTTGCACGAGCAGAGTTGATATCGATAGACGTTAGTGCTTCGGTTGGGTCAATAACAATAGAACCACCAGATGGCAGACGCACTTCACGTTGGAAAGCTGATTCAATTTGGCTTTCGATTTGGTAGTGGCTGAATAGTGGAACTTCGCCTTCATATTTCTTAACGCGGTTAAGGAAATCAGGGCGCACCAATTGAATGTGCTCTTTTGCACGTTCGTAGATGGTGTTGCTGTCAATTAAGATTTCGCCAATATCACGACGCAAATAGTCACGGATTGCACGAACGATAACGTTACTTTCTTGGTGGATTAAGAATGGAGCAGGGTTCGAGTCCGCTGCACCTTTGATTGCACCCCAGTGGTTAAGTAGTACATTCAAATCCCACTCAAGTTCTTCAGCACTCTTGCCAACGCCAGCAGTACGTACGATTAGGCCCATGCCCTGAGGCAGTTCCAAAGTACTTAATGCGGCTTTTAGTTGAGTACGCTCGTCACCTTCGATTCGACGAGAAATACCGCCAGCACGAGGGTTGTTAGGCATCAGAACAAGGTAACTACCAGCAAGAGAAATGAAAGTAGTAAGAGCTGCGCCCTTGCTTCCACGTTCTTCTTTTTCCACTTGAACGATAACTTCTTGGCCTTCCGTTAGCACTTCTTTGATGCTTGGACGACCTTGGTAGGTGTAACCTTCAGGGAAATATTCGCGGGCAATTTCTTTGAGAGGGAGGAAACCGTGACGCTCGGCGCCGTAATCAACAAATGCGGCTTCTAAGCTTGGTTCGATACGTGTGATACGTCCTTTGTAGATATTCGCTTTTTTAGATTCATGACCTGGACTCTCGATATCAAGATCGAAAAGTCGCTGGCCATCAACCAGAGCGACACGCAACTCTTCTTTTTGAGTTGCGTTAATTAACATTCTTTTCATTGAAAATTCTCGTTGTCTTTTCTTTTATATCTTTCTTGTCGACTTGCCACTGTTTTTTCGCTCTTTCACGGTGCCTGATCCCATGGCTTGTATTTTGCAGCCTCCCGGCTGGAAGGGGATGCTCTCGGGCACTTCAGTCATCACAAGCCTCTTGTGGTTTCTGTTGGAAACGTAGACTTGTGACCCGCTATTTGGGCGGTAGGTACTCAACGTGAATATGCGAGGAGTAGGGTGGCAAGAGTGTTGAATTCGATGTGTCTCACGCCAATGCTGCACTCGACCTTCAACGATCTACTCACATTGCTTGAGGATAAATGATTGGTAATGAATAAAATGTAACCAAACCTTCCTTAGCAGCTGTGAACTATAGCAGTGCGCGTGGCTATCAGCAATCTGCTTTCACGCAAACGATAGAAAATTTGCCGCTAAACTCAAAATTTCTAATTTATAACTGGCTGTTTCATAAGCAATTGAGATGTGCAAACTGTTCAAGACAGAAAACAAATTGAGAACTTGATTGAGAGTTTTAATAATTTAAACAAAAGCTTGGCGAAATTTAGACCAGTATGTGCCACCAAGTGTTTCTTTTACGACAAGAATAATGTGAAGTCGCACGAAATTGAGTTTACAATACAGCCCATGAACGAAATAAGAACAAAAGTCCAGTTCGTCGACATTGACGAAGATATGGCGGGTCAGCGCATTGATAATTTTTTGCGCAACCAATTAAAAGACATCCCTAAAAGCATGATTTACCGAATCGTGCGTAAGGGTGAAGTACGTGTAAATAAAAAGCGTATAAAAGCAGAGTACAAGTTAAAAGCAGGCGATCTCGTTCGTATTCCACCGGTGACAGTCGAGAAAAAAGATGACGATGTCGCGCCAAGTACGAAACTAAACAAAGTCGCAGAGTTGGAAGATATGATCATCTTCGAAGATGATCATATGTTAATTCTAAACAAACCATCTGGCACCGCTGTGCATGGTGGCAGTGGCTTAAAGTTTGGCGCGATCGAAGCGCTTAGAGCTCTTCGTCCTCAAGCTCGCTTTCTTGAACTTGTGCATCGTATTGACCGTGATACTTCAGGTATCTTGCTGGTTGCTAAGAAGCGTTCTGCACTTCGTCACTTGCAAGCCCAGTTTCGTGAAAAGACAGTGAAGAAGTTTTACTTAGCTCTTGTCATGGGACAATGGAAAAGCAGTTGTAAGGTTGTGAACGCGCCACTGCTTAAAAACGAAGTGAACAGTATTGTTCGTGTTAACCCTAACGGTAAGCCGTCTGAAACGCGTTTTAAGATTTTGGAAAAGTTTGAACAAGCAACATTGATTCAAGCGAGTCCGATTACTGGTCGAACTCACCAAATCCGAGTTCATACACAATACACGGGCCACCCAATCGCTTGGGATGATCGCTACGGTGACCGTCGCTTTGATGCTTACACAGGTCAAGTTGGTTTAGATCGTTTGTTCCTACACGCGGCAAACATCAAGTTCCAACACCCATCAAATGATGAGTGGATGGAAATAAACGCACCGATGGAACCGAAGCTAGAAAAAGTGTTGGCGGGTTTAAGAAACGCGTAACCATGTTTTCCTCGTGGACATAAAAAGGGAGCCTGTGGCTCCCTTTTATAGTCTTTGGATTAAAGGACATCGAGTCCCTGAACATGCAACATATCAATCAAATCAATCAGTGGTAGCCCGACAAGTGTATTCGGATCTTTCCCCACTAATTTGTTAAACAAACAAATTCCCATTCCTTCGCTTTTAAAGCTGCCTGCGCAGTAAAAAGGTTCTTCCCTGTCGACGTAGCGCTCGATTTGTTCAAGCGTCAAATCTCTAAAGTGTACTTCGAAAGAATCAAAGCCGACTTCTGTATGGTTTGTGACGGTGTTATGTACCGCAAGACCAGTATAGAAAGTGATGACTTTTCCACTTTGAGACAAAAGTTGATTTATTGCGTTGTCTCTATTTAAAGGTTTGCCAACGATTTCACCATTAATGACACAAACCTGGTCACTGCCGATAACTAAACTTGCTTTATCCGTCTGGCAAGATGTTGCTTTCTCTTGGGCCAATCTTTGCACCAGTTCAAGAGGCGTTTCCTGGTCAAACGGTGTTTCATCGCAATCAGGTGATAAACAAATGAACGGTAGTGAAAGCTTTTCAAGCAGTTGTTTACGAAAAGGGGAGGTTGAGGCTAAAACCAGTTGGTAATTTTTCATTTTGAATTACAATTCGTGGGAGCATTTCCGATAGGATAATCGATCAAAAATGATTCTGGCTAATGCTCTGTATGTTAAGCGTAAAAAAGTACAACTTTTTTGCCTTTTTCTTTGACTAATTTTGATTTGGAAGATAATATTCGCGCCCTATGCAAAAGGTAAAAATACCGCGAACGGTTGACCCAGCAAAAGCTGCACAGAAACGATTGGATTACGATGGCATCATCCAAGCTAGTCTTTTCAAGCGCTTAGCGGAAACAACTGAAGGCGTAAAACGCGACGCAGAAGTCTCATTGTCATTTGGGATGGATGAACAGCGACTTGTTGTTATCTCTGGTAAAGCTAACATCGAAGTCGATTTAGAGTGTCAGCGTTGTAATGAGGTATTCGCACATGAGTGCGAAGTTGAATTCCTTTCTACTCCTTACTACGGTGAGAAAACGGAACAGGAAGCACCAGAAATTTATGATTTGGTAGATCTAAATGAATATGGTGAATTAGACCTTATACAACTGGTTGAAGACGAGTTCATCTTAGCATTACCTCAAATTGCGATGCACGATGAAGCGGATTGTAGCGTTGATTCAAATAACATGGTTTTTGGTGAGATTCCTGAAGAAATTGAGGAAGAAAAACCGAATCCATTCGACGTTTTGAAAAGTCTGAAAAAGTAATAGGTGTGGTAACCGATTCTTCTTCAGGTTTTTAACCCAATAGTATAGGAGTAGGGTCAATGGCCGTACAGAAAAACCGTAAAACTCGTTCTAAGCGCGGTATGCGTCGTTCACACGATGCGCTAACTACAGCTGCTCTATCTGTAGACGCGACTTCTGGTGAAACTCACCTACGCCACAACGTAACTGCTGAAGGTTACTACCGTGGTCAAAAGGTTATCAACAAGTAAGGTTGAACCTTTGCAAAGTATTACCGTTGCACTTGATGCAATGGGCGGGGATTTCGGTCCACGCGTAACAGTGCCTGCCGCCGTGCAGGCACTGTCTCATTTCCCAGAGCTAAAAGTGATTCTTATAGGTGATCAATCTCTGATCACGTCTCAATTATCTCAACTCGGTACCTCGACCAGTTCCCGCTTGACTATTCTTCATAGTGAGAAAGTTATCTCGAACTCAGAAAAACCTTCATTGGCACTACGTAATAGCCAAAATAGTTCCATGCGTATGGCTATCGATTTGGTTTCTGAGCAGAAGGCGGATGCTTGTGTTAGTGGTGGCAACACCGGTGCATTAATGGCACTATCGCGTTTCATTCTTAAGTTACTTCCTGGTATTGAACGTCCTGCTTTAGTTTCAGCTTTACCGACGATTACTGGAAAGCGTACTTGGATGCTAGATCTAGGTGCGAATGTATCGTGCGATGCTGATAGTTTGTTCCAATTTGCTGTAATGGGCAGTGCACTAGCAGAAGAACACTTAGGTTGTCCTCCTCGCGTTGCTGTACTCAATATTGGCGCAGAAGAGATTAAAGGTAACGATTTAGTCAAACGTTGCGCAGAAATGCTTTCTCAGACCGACGCGATTAACTTTGTTGGTTATATTGAAGGTAATCAAATTTTGCATGATGTTGCAGACGTCATTGTATGTGATGGGTTTGTCGGCAACGTATGCTTAAAAGCCAGTGAGGGAACAGCTCAACTTTTTATCGAAAAAATTAAAACCAGTATGATGGCGTCAACGATAAAGGGTTGGATTGCTAGAAAGTTGTTTTCTCGGCTATTTAATGAACTAAAAACACTGAACCCCGACCAGTATAACGGCGCAAGTTTGCTAGGATTGCGCGGCATTGTCATAAAAAGCCATGGAAGTGCGGATGTATCTGCGATTGTCAATGCACTTGGCGAGGCAGTACACGAGGTCAAACGACAAGTACCAAGCCGTATTAGCGATCGTTTGGAAGCGGTTTTACTCGAGAGGCATTATTAGTCTTCATGTATAGCAAAATTTTAGGTACTGGCAGCTACCTGCCATCTCAGGTGCGTACAAACGCAGATCTAGAGAAAATGGTAGATACAAGTGATGAGTGGATCGTTGCTCGCACGGGTATTAAAGAGCGTCGAATTGCTGCAGAAAATGAGACTGTAGCGGACATGGCATTCTACGCAGCTGAAAACGCTATCGATATGGCGGGTATTGATAAAAACGATATCGACCTGATTATCGTAGCCACAACGAGCAGTAGCCATACTTTCCCTTCATCTGCGTGTCAGGTGCAGGCAAAGCTTGGCATTAAAGGTTGTCCAGCTTTTGACTTAGCCGCTGCTTGTTCTGGTTTTGTGTACGCATTATCTGTTGCAGACCAACATATTAAATCGGGTATGTGTAAAAACGTACTTGTTATTGGTTCAGATGCTTTGTCTAAAACGTGTGATCCGACAGACCGTTCAACCATTATCCTATTTGGTGATGGTGCTGGAGCCGTTGTCGTAGGCGCTAGCCAAGAGCCAGGTATTATTTCTACCCACATATACTCGGATGGTCAATTCGGTGAGCTACTAAGCCTACCTGTACCTGAGCGTGGTCAAGATGCTGACAAATGGCTTCATATGGCAGGTAACGAAGTATTCAAAGTCGCTGTCACTCAGTTATCGAAACTAGTAAAAGATACGCTTGAAGCCAACAACATGCATAAGTCTGAACTAGACTGGCTAGTACCGCATCAAGCGAACTATCGAATTATTTCGGCAACAGCGAAAAAGCTTTCAATGTCTTTGGACCAAGTCGTAGTGACATTAGACCGACACGGGAACACTTCTGCGGCGACAGTACCGTCTGCGCTGGATGAAGCTGTGCGCGATGGTCGCATTAAACGCGGGCAGACTTTATTGCTAGAGGCGTTTGGTGGTGGTTTCACTTGGGGCTCTGCTCTGGTGAAGTTCTAAGTTTCACGAGAATTCAAAATTTAAGGTGCACTTGTTGCATCTTATTTCTTTTTACTTTGCTTAAAGGAAAACAACATGAGCAAGTTTGCTATCGTATTTCCAGGTCAAGGTTCTCAAGCTGTAGGTATGCTTGCAGAACTAGGCGAACAATATGACGTAGTAAAACAAACATTTGCAGAAGCATCTGACGCACTAGGTTACGATCTATGGGCGCTTGTTCAAAATGGACCTGCAGAAGATTTAAACGAGACTTTCCGCACTCAACCAGCTTTGCTAGCTTCATCTGTTGCAATCTGGCGTGTATGGCAGGAGCTCGGTTTAGAGCAACCAGCAAACCTAGCCGGTCACAGCCTAGGTGAGTACTCAGCACTTGTATGTGCGGGTGTTATTGATTTTAAAGAAGCAATCAAGCTGGTTGAATTACGTGGTCAACTTATGCAAGAAGCAGTACCAGCTGGTACTGGCGCAATGTACGCGATTATCGGTTTGGCTGATGACGCGATTGCAAAAGCGTGTGAAGACGCAGCGCAAGGCGAAGTGGTCTCTCCAGTAAACTTTAACTCGCCTGGTCAGGTAGTTATCGCGGGTAGCAAAGACGCAGTAGAGCGTGCGGGAGCGCTATGTAAAGAAGCTGGTGCGAAACGTGCGCTTCCTCTTCCTGTTTCAGTTCCATCACACTGTGCGCTTATGAAGCCAGCAGCGGAAAAACTTGCAGTAGCTCTTGAGTCTATCGAATTTAACTCACCACAGCTTCCAGTTATCAACAACGTTGATGTGGTCGCTGAGACAGATCCTGCAAAAATCAAAGATGCGCTTGTTCGTCAGCTACATAGCCCAGTTCGCTGGACTGAAACAGTCGAGCTTATGCACGAGCAAGGGGTAGAACAGCTTCTTGAGCTTGGTCCTGGTAAGGTTTTAACAGGTCTAACAAAACGTATCGTGAAAACGCTAACTGCAGCAGCAGTGAATGATGTTGCGTCGCTAGACGCGGCGAAGTAATCCATCAAGCGATAAAACTTGCGATAAGAAAAGGAAACACAACATGATGAATCTAGAAGGTAAGATCGCGCTAGTTACCGGTGCAAGCCGTGGTATTGGCCGCGCGATCGCGGAACTTCTTGTAGAGCGCGGTGCGACGGTTATCGGTACGGCTACTTCTGAAAGTGGCGCTGCAGCTATCAGCGAGTATCTTGGTGATAACGGTAAAGGCCTAGCTCTTAACGTGACTGATGTCGAGTCTATCGAAGCGACACTAAAAACGATCAACGAAGAATTTGGTGTGATCGATATTCTGGTGAATAACGCTGGTATTACTCGTGATAACCTATTGATGCGTATGAAAGATGATGAGTGGAACGACATCATCGATACCAACCTAACGCCTATCTACCGCATGTCTAAAGCGGTTTTACGCGGCATGATGAAAAAACGTGCGGGTCGTATCATCAACGTAGGCTCTGTTGTTGGTACCATGGGTAACGCAGGTCAAACTAACTACGCAGCAGCGAAAGCGGGCGTGATTGGTTTTACTAAATCAATGGCTCGTGAAGTTGCGTCTCGTGGTGTAACAGTGAACACTGTTGCCCCTGGTTTCATCGAAACTGACATGACGAAGGCACTAAATGATGAGCAACGTGCGGCAACGTTGTCGAACGTGCCAGCTGGTCGTTTAGGTGACCCACGTGAAATTGCATCAGCAGTAGTTTTCCTTGCTTCTCCTGAAGCAGCGTACATTACTGGTGAAACTTTGCATGTAAATGGTGGCATGTACATGGTTTAATGAGACAGTTTGTGCAAAATAAGCTATTTTACATTGTGAAAAATAGCCTATAGTTGCAGTTAACTGTCATGAACTTGTCATGCTTATGCGCAAGATTTGTGCATGATTTAAGTCAAAAATGTATTGAAATTCGGTTAAATTCGCTAATTTTGTGGTTTGACCAGCAAGGACCCCCTTGCAACTTTCAATAGTTCGAATAAACTACGGAATCATCGCATTAGGCGAAATCTGTAAAGGAAAAGAAAAATGAGCAACATCGAAGAACGCGTAAAGAAAATCATTGTTGAACAGCTAGGTGTAGACGAAGCAGAAGTTAAAAACGAAGCTTCTTTCGTTGACGATCTAGGTGCTGATTCTCTAGACACTGTAGAACTAGTTATGGCTCTAGAAGAGGAATTCGACACTGAGATTCCTGACGAAGAAGCTGAGAAGATCACTACTGTTCAAGCTGCAATCGACTACGTAAACAGCGCTCAGTAATTAGCTCTCCCAGGCGGTCTCCTAGACCGCCTGTGTTCTTTCTAACTTCTTCTATCCTCTCATAGAAATATTCAATTCCCGGAGAATTATATCGTGTCCAAGCGTCGTGTAGTTGTCACTGGCATGGGTATGTTGTCACCGGTAGGCAACACAGTAGAATCATCTTGGAAAGCCCTGCTAGAAGGTCAAAGTGGTATCGTGAATATCGAGCACTTTGATGCTACGAACTTCTCAACTCGTTTTGCAGGTCTTGTTAAAGATTTCGATTGCACAGAGTACATGTCTAAAAAAGATGCTCGTAAGATGGATCTTTTCATCCAGTACGGCATTGCAGCGGGTATTCAAGCTCTTGATAACTCTGGCTTACAAATTACCGAAGAAAATGCGGCTCGAGTTGGTGTTGCTATCGGCTCAGGCATTGGCGGTCTAGATCTGATTGAAACAGGTCACACTGCATTAGTAGAAAAAGGCCCTCGCAAAGTTAGCCCATTTTTTGTTCCTTCGACCATCGTAAATATGGTTGCAGGTAACCTATCTATCATGCGTGGTCTTCGTGGTCCAAATATCGCGATTTCTACAGCATGTACTACTGGCCTACATAACATCGGTCATGCTGCACGAATGATTGCGTACGGCGATGCAGATGCGATGGTTGCTGGTGGCGCAGAAAAAGCGTCTACGCCTCTTGGCATGGCTGGCTTCGGTGCAGCTAAAGCGCTATCTACTCGTAATGACGAACCTCAAAAAGCGTCTCGTCCATGGGATAAAGGCCGTGATGGCTTCGTTCTAGGCGATGGTGCTGGCATGATGGTGCTTGAAGAGTACGAACACGCGAAAGCACGTGGCGCGAAGATTTATGCAGAACTGGTTGGTTTTGGTATGTCTGGTGATGCTTACCACATGACTTCTCCAAGCGAAGATGGCTCTGGTGGTGCACTTGCGATGGAAGCGGCAATGCGTGACGCGAACATCACAGGCACCCAAGTAGGTTATGTGAATGCTCACGGTACATCTACTCCTGCTGGCGACGTTGCAGAAATCAAGGGCGTGAAACGTGCTCTTGGTGAAGAAGGTGCGAAGCAAGTACTTGTATCATCAACTAAGTCTATGACTGGTCACCTATTAGGTGCAGCAGGCTCTGTTGAAGCAATTATCACGGTTATGTCTTTGGTTGACCAAATCGTTCCACCAACGATTAACCTTGATGATCCAGAAGAAGGTCTAGACATCGACCTTGTGCCGCACACTGCGCGCAAAGTTGAAGGTATGGAATACGCTATCTGTAACTCGTTTGGCTTTGGTGGTACAAACGGTTCTTTGATCTTCAAAAAGTTCGCTGAGTAACACTATCTAACCTTATTTAGATAAGCGAAACTTGTATTCTAACGGCTCGATGCTTAGCATTGAGCCGTTTTGTTTTATTTGTTGTCTGCTAATTTGAAGGTACGCGAATGTTTTGGGTAAATGGAGTTCCACAAACGCATGTAGAACTGGGTGATCGCTCATTCCAATACGGTGATGGAGGTTTTACCACCATCCTGACCCAAAACGGAGAGTTGGTTTACTGGCAAGAACACATTGAGCGTATGAAGTCCTGCCTTGACGTATTGAAGATCTCTTCCCCTGACTGGCAAGTTGTGCGTGATTGGGCAAGCAAAGCGGCTTTATCTGACGCACAAGCTGGGGTGAAAATTCACGTTAGCCGTGGTATTGGTGGGCGAGGGTATAGTCCTAATGGGATTGAAGGCCCTATCGTGACTATCTCCAATTTTGCGTTCCCTTCTCATTACTCTTCTTGGCAAGAAAAAGGTGTGGATTTGGGCGTTTGTGAGACTCGTCTCGGGATTCAACCTTTACTTGCTGGACACAAGCACAACAACCGTTTAGAGCAGATTCTCGCCAAGGCTGAAATCGACGATACCGAGTTTGCAGATGCAGTAACGTTAAATGTGCAAAAACATGTCATTGAAACTACAATGGCCAACCTTTTTTGGGTTAAAGGTAATAAAGCATTTACACCGGAGCTGACCTTATCTGGCGTTGCGGGCGTAATGCGTCGTAAGGTGCTTGAGTTACTAAAAGTAAGTCATATTGAAGTCATCGAGGGGCGTTTTATACTTCCAGATTTGCTGAGCGCAGACGAGGCTTTCATGTGTAACTCAATATTAGGTGTCGCACCAATTCGCAGCATAGTGGCATCTAACTCTAAGACTATATTTCCGATAGGAAAATTGACTCAACGACTGCAAGGGAATTTAACTACGTGATTAAAAAACTGTTGGCTTTTGTTGTGCTGATCGCAGTGATAGGCGCAGCAGCTGTTTTTTATATAATTTCACAGGCTAAACAATACGTTGAAAGGCCTATTCTATTGGAACAACCTCAGCTGTTTACTGTAGAAAGTGGTACAAGCTTTCATCATGTCATGCGCGCCTTAGTTGAAGATGAGGTAATTGAAACATCGGAGTACATCCGTTTAATACCTCACTTATATCCAGACCTGTTGCAAGTGCGAGCGGGTACTTATCAACTAGAGCCTGGTATGTCGCTTTCGCAAGCATTGGAGCACCTGAATACCGGAAAAGAATACCAGTTTGCGATCACTTTTGTTGAAGGCAGCCGCTTTTCTGAGTGGGTAGAGCAATTGAAAAGTGCTCCTTATTTAGAGCATGACTTAACCGATCTCTCAGAAAAAGACATGGCAGCAAAGTTGGGTATTGAGCGAGAAAAGCTGGAAGGACTGTTTTTAGCAGAAACCTACCATTACACGGCGGGTGCAAGTGAAAGCCAGTTATTAAAACGAGCGCATCGAAAACTCAATAAGATTCTGGATGCTAACTGGGAAGCTCGTCAAGAAAAGCTGCCATTGCAAGACAAATATGAAGCCTTGATTCTGGCGTCTATCATCGAGAAAGAGACGGCCATTGACTCTGAGCGTGAGCGCGTCGCTTCTGTGTTTATCAACCGATTGAACAAACGCATGCGTTTACAAACGGATCCGACGGTTATTTATGGTATGGGTGATGCTTACGACGGAAATATTCGTAAGAAAGATTTGCGCACGCCGACACCATATAACACCTATACCATCAATGGCTTACCTCCAACCCCAATCGCGATGGCAGGTGAAGCCTCTATTGAAGCGGCTTTGAATCCAGAAAGCAGCAACTATTTATATTTCGTAGCAAGTGGAAAGGGCGGACACGTATTTTCGAAATCCCTTGCAGAGCACAATCGTGCTGTTCGAGCCTATTTAAGAGAACTAAGAAAGAACAAATGATGAAAGCAAACTTTATTGTCGTTGAAGGCCTAGAAGGCGCGGGTAAAAGCACTGCGATTAAAACCGTTTTAGATACGCTAAAAGCGGCAGGTATTGAAAATATCGTAAATACTCGTGAGCCAGGAGGCACGCCGCTAGCAGAAAAGATGCGCGCTCTGGTGAAAGAAGAGCATGAAGGCGAAGAACTTAAAGACATGACGGAGTTGCTTCTTCTATATGCTGCACGTGTCCAGTTGGTTGAGAACGTGATCAAACCAGCTTTGGCGAACGGTCAGTGGGTGGTGGGTGACCGCCACGATATGTCGTCGCAGGCTTATCAAGGTGGTGGCCGTCAGATTGACGCGTCGCTAATGAAAAACCTTCGAGACACAACGCTTGGTGATTTTAAACCTGCTTTCACTCTCTATATGGATATCGACCCTCGCGTTGGGCTTGAGCGTGCGCGTGGGCGTGGTGAGCTCGATCGTATCGAGAAGATGGATATCAGCTTCTTTGAACGTACACGAGAGCGTTATTTGGAGATTGCTCATGCTGATCCTTCTATCATTATCATTAACGCTGAGCAGGCGATCGAAGACGTGTCGCGTGATATTCGGGACGCTCTTAACGAGTGGTTAGCTCGTCAATAATAAGTGAAACTTAAATTTAGGTGACTCATGTTAAATGATTATCCATGGTTGCAGCCAGTATGGGATAACCTCAAAGTAGGGCTAGAGTCGGACAGAGTACCAGGTGCGCTTTTATTGCAAAGCGAGCAAGGCTTAGGCATCGAAAAACTTATCGAGTTTTTTAGCCAAGCACTTCTTTGCCAAAATTACGCCAGTGAAGCGTGCGGTTTTTGTCATAGCTGTCAATTAAATCAATCACACAACCACCCTGATTTACACTGGATCAAACCAGAAAAAGAAGGAAAAGCGATAACGGTGGACCAAGTTCGAGCTTGCAACCGTCTTGCTCAGGAATCATCACAGCTTAATGGTTATCGCCTATTTGTTATAGAGCCAGCGGACTCTATGAATGAATCGGCATCGAATGCATTGTTAAAAACGCTAGAAGAGCCTGGGGCAAAGTGCTTGTTTTTGCTCGTTACCCACAATCAGGAGCGCCTGCTTCCAACGATTCGTAGCCGTTGCCAACACTGGGTTGTTGCGCCGCCGTCAACGGAACAAGCGATGCAATGGATGCGCGAACAAGGGGCGCAGCAAGTTCCTGCTTACGCCTTAAAACTGAATATGGGCTCTCCGATAAAAACATTGGATGCGTTAAATAATGGCGATCTCGATGCTTACTTGGCTTTTGAGCGCACTTTTATTAAGGCGATGTCTTCTCCTGCCTCAGACATTTCTGAGTGTGCTTCTTTAATGGCTAAACACTCGGAGCAATCACTAGACTGGGCGTGGTATTTACTGACAGACGCTCAGAAAGCGCAGTTTGGTGTATCAGAAGCACAAATGCTTCCTGGCGCTATAAAGTTTCAGCCGAACAACTACAACGGTTTGTACTCATCAGCGAAGGCGCTGATGGACCTCAAAGCTCAGGTGCAAGCCTTTCCTGGTCTAAACCTTGAGCTACTATCAATGAACTGGTTAATTGAATCACGAGAGGTATTATGTTCGTAGATTCTCATTGTCATTTAGACAAATTGAATTACGACGATCTCCACATCAATGTGGAAGACGTTATTAACAAAGCTAAACAAGCAAAGGTAACCGAGCTGCTTTCTGTGGGAGTTACGCAGGATTCTTTCCCTAAAATGATGGAAATGATTGAGCCTTATGAGAATGTTTATGCTTCGTGCGGTGTACACCCACTTGATGTTGAAAGCGACTTTTCGATGGACGTGCTACGTCACCACGCATCGAATGAAAAAGTCGTTGCCATTGGTGAAACAGGCTTGGATTATCATTATAAGCCAGAAACGGCAGCGTTACAGAAAGAGCGTTTTGAGCAACACGTTGATCTTGCGGTGGAGCTTAACAAACCTTTAATTATCCATACTAGAAACGCACGTGCGGATACTCTAGATATTTTGCGTAAGGGTGGGGCGGAGAAATGTGGTGGTGTTATCCACTGTTTTACAGAAGATCTTCCATTTGCTGAAGCTGCACTTGAGCTGGGGTTTTATATTTCTATCTCGGGGATTGTCACTTTCCGTCAAGCTACAGAGTTGAAAGAAGTGGTGAAGACTCTACCTCTAGAGAAGCTTCTCATTGAGACAGATTCTCCTTACTTGGCTCCAGTCCCTCACCGAGGTAAAGAGAATCAACCTGCTTATGTTGTCGAGGTGGCTTCTTATATTGCGCAACTCAAATCGTGCTCTCTTTCTGAAGTGGCACAAAAAACCACCGAAAATTTCCGAAATCTTTTTTTGCGATGAAAAATCAATAAGAGCATAAAAAAGGAGCGTATGCTCCTTTTTTGTTGATAAAAACAACAGATATACTCATGAGTTTAATGTTTACTAAAAATGTTGATTTAATAACATTCAAAAATCACAAATGTAATTTTGTTACTAAAAATAACATTGGGCGTATTTTATTTACGCCTTAAAATTAATTATATAAATAATAAACTCTTTATAAAACAGCAATATAACTGCAATGCAAACCTTTTCATCAGCTGTTTTTGGGTGTGATCCAAGACTTGTTTTGAAACTAAATTTCGTAACTGTGTGGAAAGTTTGAGGGTCATCAATATATATTTAGAGCCGGAAAATATAATGCAGTTGTGGTTACATTTTCATTGGGTGCTAACCTTTAGGCTACGGGGGTGTGCCGTTAGTGCCCAAATAATACTTATAAATTTATCAGGAGCATAAACATGTTTAAGAACCTTTTTGCTAACCTGCAAAAAGTTGGTAAGGCGCTGATGCTTCCAGTATCAGTTTTACCAGTTGCAGGTATTTTATTAGGTGTGGGTGCTGCCCATCTAAGCTTTATTCCAGAGATCGTTTCTAATCTTATGGAACAAGCTGGTGGTTCAGTATTCGGCCAAATGGCACTTCTATTTGCAGTAGGTGTAGCTCTAGGCTTCACTAATAACGACGGTGTTGCTGGTCTTGCAGCAATCGTTGGTTACGGCATCATGACGGCAACGCTAGGTGTAATGGCGGGTGTTATGGGTGTTGAGAAAATCGATACAGGTGTACTAGGTGGTATCCTTGTCGGTGGTGTGGCTGCTTGGGCATTCAACCGTTTCTTCAAAATTCAACTTCCAGAGTATCTTGGCTTCTTCGCTGGTAAGCGTGCAGTGCCTATCATCACTGGTTTTGCAGCGATCATCCTTGGTGTTATCCTTTCTGTAATTTGGCCACCAATTGGCGGTGCAATCTCTGCATTCTCTGATTGGGCTGCGCACCAAAACCCACAACTAGCATTCGGTATCTACGGTGTTGTAGAGCGTTCTCTAATCCCATTCGGCCTACACCACGTATGGAACGTACCGTTCTTCTTCGAAGCTGGTTCTTGTGTTAACGCTGCTGGTGAAGCTCAAAACGGCGTACTAACTTGTTACCTAGTTGCTGATGAAGCATCTCGTGCTGCTGGTAATGGCTTCGGTCAGCTAGCGGGTGGTTACATGTTCAAGATGTTTGGTCTACCAGCTGCAGCAATCGCAATTGCTCACTGTGCTAAACCAGAAAACCGCGCAAAAGTAATGGGTATCATGGCGTCAGCTGCACTGACTTCATTCCTAACTGGTATTACTGAGCCTATCGAATTCTCATTCCTATTCGTTGCTCCACTACTATACGGTATCCACGCTCTACTAGCTGGTTCTGCATACATTGTTTCTAACACTCTAGGCTTTGTACACGGTACTTCTTTCTCTCATGGTCTGATCGACTTCCTAGTTCTATCTGGTAACGCTCAGAAGATGGGTCTAATGATTGCTGTTGGTCTAGTATACGCAGTGATTTACTACGTAGTGTTCCGTGGCGTAATCACAGCACTTGACCTAAAAACTCCTGGTCGTGAAGATGAAACAGAAAGTGCGGCAGCAACTTCTGGCTCTGACATGGGTGGTGAACTGGTTGCAGCGTTCGGTGGTAAAGCTAACATTACTGGTCTAGACGCATGTATCACTCGCCTACGTGTAGCGGTTGCAGATACAGCAGCTGTTGACCAAGAAAAACTGAAACAACTTGGCGCTGCTGGTGTTGTAGTTGTTGCAGGTGGTGTTCAGGCTATCTTCGGTACTAAGTCTGACAACCTAAAAACTGAAATGGATGAGTGGATCCGTAACCACGGCTAATCACCGTCATTCATAACAATGAATAAAAGGAGGCTTCGGCCTCCTTTTTTAGTTCCTCTCCCATTGCTAAAGTGCTTTCTGAGTGTGATCCTAAACTCATCTTTACTTTTGCCAGTCTTTTCATACATCGCGCTTACTCATTGTTGACATATTGAAACACCACTATGTTTGAATAACGCATGATGTTTTTTTAATAATTGATAACGTGTATGAAGAGCAAATTAATTTTATTAGCAGGACTAGTTTCTAGTACCGCAATGGCGGCAAATGAGCCAACGAACTTGTCTGTTGGTATGGCTGTCGATCAACAGTTGAGTGTTGTTGTTGAGTTAGATAATAAGTATCGCGGCATTATCGGTAACGATGGTATGGCGTTTGATTACATCGCTAAACGTGGAACATTCGATCAAAACATGCCTGTGACCTGGTATGTTGGCGTTGGTGGTTGGTATGAGTGGGATGATGAGTTTGGCGTGCGTGTGCCTCTCGGTGTGAACTGGGATTTATCACGCGGCTGGGATCTTTATGGTCAAATACACCCAGAGCTAGATCTTTACAAAGGTGCTGACTTACAACTTGGTGGTGCCGTTGGCATCAAATACAGTTTCTAGAATAAAAGAAACATAAAAAAACGCCGGTATTTACCGGCGTTTTTTGTTTGGAATGCAATACTGCTATTGTTTATCCATGGCTCGCTTGATACAAACGGCCGCGCCGCCCCAAGTGATACCTAAACCAATAACCATCATAATAATTGCGCTGATTGTCATTTCGCTGTCTCCTTGCGATTCACTGCGTTAATCACTAGACCAAAGATAAATAGTGCGGCGATAAGTGCCCAGCCTACAGTTAGATCATAACCACCGTAGCCTTCAGTAAATAAAGCATAAAGCTTAGTCGCCAAGATAATGGCGAGCATAATCGGTGTTACGAAGCGTAAACAGATCTCAAACCATTGACCAATAGAGAAATCAGAGCGCTCATTTACGTAATTACGTACTTCAGGCACGCGTTTCAATAGCCACGCCATCAATACAATCTCAACCAAGCCGCCTACCATAATGCCAACGTTGTTTGCGAAGTGGTCTACTAGGTCTAGCAGCAATAGACCGCCATTTGTTGCGAACGCCATAGAAACCACAAAACCAGTTCCAATTACAACGTTTGCAGCTTTTTTTCGGCTCCACTTTAGCTTATCGATGATGGCGGATGTTACGGCTTCCATGATAGAAATGTGCGAACTTAGACCAGCAACCACCAGTGCAAAGAAGAACAGAGGACCAAGAATATATGGTGCGGGTAATAAGTTAATTGCCGCAGGTAAAGTAACAAAAGCAAGGCCAACGCCTGCAGATACCACTTCTGTTAGCGGTTTACCTTGTTCTTGAGCCATGTAACCCAAGACAGAGAAGATCATAATACCAGCTAGGATGGAGAAGCCACAGTTGATCAACACGGTCATAAACGCGTTATTCGTGATGTCTGATTTTTCTGGCAGATAACTAGAGTAAGCCAGCATGATCGCGAAGCCGATGCTTAGGGTAAAGAAGATCTGACCGTACGCAGCTGCCCATACTTTCACATCCCAAATTTTGCTGAAATCGGGTTCAAACATGTAGTTAACGCCATCCAAAGCTCCTGGCAAGAAAACCATACGTCCGATTAAAAAAATCACCATCAAGAATAGTATTGGCATCATGATTTTAGATGCGCGCTCAATCCCTGATTTCACGCCTTTGGCAATGGCGGTATAAGTAATGGCCCAAGCAATCACCATAGATAAGGCTATCTTCCATTGAATACTGCCTAAGTCTGTTGGTGAGTTATCACCTAACTTTAGGTACTCACTAAAGAAAAATGCGTTTGTATCGGTTCCCCAACCTTGAGTGAACGACAACCCAAAGTAAGAAATTGACCAACCGATAACTGCAACATAGTAAACGGCGATAACTGCTGCAACACCAACTTGGAACCAGCCAAGCCATTCAAATTTAGAATGAATTTTCGCTAGCGTTTTTGGTGCTGAGCCTCGGTACTTTTGTCCCATACTGAACTCAAGGATCATAAATGGAATACCGGCCGTGATCATGGCGAAAATGTAAGGAATAAAAAATGCGCCGCCACCGTTTTCATAGGCCATGTATGGAAAACGCCAAATGTTTCCCAAACCGATAGCAGACCCGACTGCTGCTAAGATGAATCCCGCTCGGGATCCCCATTGTTCTCGCTTCATATTTGACTCCTATACGACTCCCTGAGGAATGAAGCTCTCTCCGTAACACAGTAATATTTGCGCAAACCGTTGGAAGAAAGGACCGCTATTATCCATCAGCTTTTCTATCCTTAATTCTAGCTTATTATAATTTTCTAGAGCTATATTCTGGTTACTGTGAGAGAAAGTAGATTATTAATCTTAAAGTTTTGATGTGTGTTTGATAAAACTGAAATATTTATCTGTTTTCACTAATCAGACTAACTTCTAATAATACTTAGCGCAATAGAATCTAAATGTTAACTCAGGTGCGTTGTCTGGTTTTAATCTTGTTAAATTTGAGTTTGATTATGGTTTTGTGTGGGGGATTGGTTGGTTGTATGGAACAAATGACTAGAATCCAATAATCGACTTGGTGTTTAAAACTATTTTGATGAACTAGGGCGTACGGCTATCTTTTGCGCACCCCGCTAGAGAATGCTTCGTTACTTTTCTAAGCGATGATTTTTAGATGATATTTTCTATCTGCTTTGTGTAGGACTCGCCCAGCACTCTTTGCGGAGAGCCCTACGAAGTGAAGTGTACAAAAAATTAGAAACGGAAACTAAAACCAATATTTGATTGGAATTGATTCATCCAATCGGTATCGAACTTAATGATGCAGTTTGAGCCGTCATTAGGTAGGGTGCAGGCTCCAGAGGTATCGTTATCAACGACCGTTCCCAACCATCTCAATTGGGCTGTCAACGCAAAGTTCTTTGAAAACTCATATTCCAGCCCTGCAAAAGCGCTAGCCGAAAATCCGTATTTTTTGTCTACCCAATCAACATCTGCGTAAGAGGCTCCCAAGCCAACACCAATATAGGTTTGCCAGTTTTCTGCAACAGGGTAGTACATGCTGCTTTGAAATTGCAGGTAATGGATATCTGCCGAATTTGATAACTTTTCAAGTTCTGTTGATTGGTTGGAGTAAAATAATCCAATTCTTCCTTTCTCAAAAGGCGTCTCGATTGAAATTGCGTAGTTCACTGCGGGATCGAGGTCGTATGTATTGCCACCTTCGTCTTCTACTTGACCGCCACCTGTATAGCCTATGAATGGAGTAACGATAATATTGGCTTGTGCACTTACCGCGGTGCTGAGCAGTATGCTTCCTACCAGCCAGCTGAGTTTTTGGTTCATGTCCTATCTCCTTATTATGACTAAGCTAATTGTGATGGGTTAGTCAAAATTGCGCGACTAAATTAAGCAAATCTTGAACATATTTCACACTGGTGTTATTAATTTGTTACATATTAAGGAGGTGTTTATGGAACACGATCTAAAATCCGCATTAATCATCGTGGTGACTGTTTTTTCAGTACTTTTGTCGTTTGGTATCATTGCGATTACAACGGCTTAAGATAACTACTTTTACCAAACGTTTTAACAAAATGGCGTGAGCCTATGATACGTAACAGCGGTATAATCACAGAAAGCCACACTGAGCTTGATGTCAAAGTTTATGAGCATTTCAGGCATGGAAAAACTGCTTTAGTCACGCAAGGTGGAGGGCAGAGAGGGATTTTTACCGCTGGCGTATTAGACGCATTTTTACTTTCCAACTTTGATCCTTTCGATGAATTCTACGGTACCTCTGCTGGGGCACTCAATTTATGCTCTTACTTATGTCGTCAACACGGTATGGGCAAAGCTTTTATTACCGAACTGACAACGTCTCCTGAGTTTTTTAATCTGTTTCGTTATATTCGAAAACAGCAGTACTTGGGTTTAGAGTGGGCGTTAGAGCGGATTCAAGATTTCCCTTACAAGCTTGATCTTGATTTAGGCCGCAGTGCACTAGGAGGACGAGGTGCGTTTGCAGCGGTAACAAATGTAGAGACGCTATCGGATCAATATTTACCAATCTTGGGTGACACGTGGTTTAACACCATGTTAGCAACATGCGCGATTCCTAAGTTGTACCACGGACCTGTCGACGTTAATGGCAATAAGTTTGTTGATGGTGGTGTGTCGGCTTCTATCCCTGTTCAAGAAGCGTGGCGTCAGAATGCTCGCAACATTATTGTCATCCGAACAGAACCGTTCTCGGAGATTGAAGCGAGAGCGCAAAGTGAAGTAGGGGATGTGCCTGTCGAGTGGTATCGAGAGTCTATTAATTCGGTGCAGCAATCATGGCAGCAAAAAGTGAATCGATGGAAGTTGGATTGGGCTTCGTTCTTCCAACAAAAAATTAATGCCGCCCATCAATCGAAGCTTGCCGGAAAAATGCTATTGAATGGAGGCCGTTGGTTGTTCGGTGCTGATAATTTGTATCGTTTAAGCCATTTAATCGGTGAGAATTTTGACTCAGGTTTAGCCGACATGCTGATGATTCACTATCAAACATTTGAGCTCACTCAGGCCTTTATATCTGCTCCACCTGACGATACTTTCATTTTACAAATCGCGCCTAAAGAGGGGCTTCGTTCTTCTTCTTTGTTAAGTGACCAAGAATCACTAGAGCATGATTATCAACTCGGACTTCAGGCGGGGTTTAATCTGGTTCAACTCTATGACCAACTGAATATTGAAATTGATGGCAGAGAGAGTGCATAACCTTTTGTATTAACGACATAAGCTAAATACAAAGTGAAGTGTAAATAAATGAGGCTCCGTTTTCGGAGCCTCATTCGTGTGCGTACCTAATCTCTGTGGTTAATAGGGTTAGGTATAAAGGTTATGCTTGCAGAATTCTCATGCAGTTGGTTGAACCAACGACATCCATTACATCGCCTTGAGTGATCATGACTAAATCACCCTTGTGCAAGAACCCTTGTTCTTTAAGGCTGGCAATCGCAGCTTGAGCTGTCGGTAAACCTGCATCACTTTTTGACTCGAAATATACCGGTGTCACGCCTCGGTATAGTGCAGCTCGATTGAGCGTGGATTCATTACGTGATAAGGCAAATATTGGTAAGCCAGAGCTTAAGCGAGACATCATCAACGCTGTTCTGCCAGATTCTGTTAACGAGATCATCGCTTTAATTCCTTCCATGTGATTCGCAGAGTACATGGTTGCCATTGCGATGGTTTCTTCAGCGGTTTCGAAGGTGCGATCTAAACGATAAGTGGATAGGCTTGCCTCAGACATCTTTTCTGCGCCCACACATACCTCGGCCATGGATTTGACCGTTTCTACGGGGTATTTACCTGCTGCGGTCTCTCCAGACAGCATCACCGCGTCAGTGCCGTCAAGAACCGCATTGGCCACATCCATTACTTCGGCACGCGTTGGCATCGGGCTAGTAATCATGGACTCCATCATTTGTGTCGCAGTAATCACGATACGGTTTAAGCTGCGTGCGCGGCGAATCAGTTTTTTCTGGACGCCAATAAGTTCAGGATCGCCGATTTCTACACCCAGATCGCCACGTGCAACCATCACCACATCGGATGCGAGAATAATATCGTCAATAGACTCATTAGTCGCGACGGTTTCTGCTCGTTCGACTTTAGCCACCAACATGGCTTCGAGGCCTGCATCTCTGGCTAGGCGTCGAGCGTAATGCATGTCTTCGCCGTTACGTGGGAACGAAATAGCAAGGTAGTCCACTTGAATTTCTGCGGCGGTAAGAATGTCGGCTTTATCTTTCTCTGTGAGCGCATCGGCTGACAGTCCGCCGCCTTTTTTGTTGATACCTTTATTATTAGATAGTGGGCCACCAACAATCACACGGGTATGCACTTTATTGCCTTCGACGCTGGTGACTTGCAGTTGAACGCGTCCATCATCGAGTAACAGAATGTCGTTTGGTGACACATCTTGCGGCAGTTCTTTATAATCTAGCCCTACGGACTCTTGGTTGCCTTCACCTTTTGGTAAATCACTGTCTAATGTGAATTTATCGCCCACATTTAACATGACTTGGCCGTCTTTAAAGGTCGATACGCGGATTTTAGGGCCTTGCAAGTCACCAAGAATTGCGACCTGACGCCCAAGTTTTGCCGCAATAGTACGGACTTTTTTGGCGCGTTGAATGTGGTCTTCACTGGTTCCATGTGAGAAATTCATACGGACAACGTTTGCACCGGCTTTGATGATCTCCTCAAGTACATTGTCCTTATCCGTTGAAGGACCAAGCGTGGTGACTATTTTTGTTCGTCTTAGTTTGGAAGTCATAGATTCTCCGATGAATGTATGTGTAAAGGTAACTTGAACTCTATCCTTACTTTCCTCAATCGCTCTCAAGGTCTGCCTCGTTGCTGAGCCCACACCTTAAAGCTGCTTGAGTATAAGTATATGCACAGAATGTTTACATTAAGAGTAATCCCGGTAAAACAGACAGATATTCCATAGGCTTCAGCCTCTATTGGAGAGAATGCGCTGCTGTAACAGGAGTTGCTTCATAATTTAGTGAATAAAAATAAGTTATTTTTCAAACAATTTAACAGGAGTAGATTCTTCGTTATTTGATTGAATACACAAACAAACAGGTTTATACGTGATGCTTGTCACGGGGATTTATTAATTCACTTCACAATTAGTTCGCAAAGTAAAAAAATTGTCTCGTTATAGAATTTCGGAGTGCAAGATGTACATGGCTCAACCGGGCCATATTGATCATATCAAACAGGTCAATGCTGGTCGTGTATATAAACTAATTGACCTAAAAGGTCCTATTTCTCGAATTGATTTGTCCAAGCAGAGTGAGCTTGCTCCTGCCAGTATCACCAAAATCACTCGAGAATTAATTGAAGCGCACTTGATTCATGAAACCACAGTACAAGAAGCGACGAGTCGTGGTCGACCTGCCGTCGGTTTGCAGGTCAACAACGAAGGGTGGCAATTTCTGTCAATGCGTTTGGGGCGAGGTTATTTAACTATTGCTCTGCATGAGCTAGGTGGCGATGTGTTGATCGATACTAAAATCGAGATACACGAACGTGACCAAGACGATGTGCTTGAGCGTCTGCTCTACGAAATTGATGAATTCTTCCAAACTTACGCGGATCAACTTGACCGTGTTACCAGTATTGCAATTACGCTGCCTGGCCTTGTGAATTCAGAGCAAGGTGTCGTGCTGCAAATGCCTCATTACAATGTCGAAAATCTTGCTCTTGGACCAGAGATATACAAAGCAACGGGCTTGCCAGTTTTCATTGCCAATGACACGCGAGCTTGGGCATTAGCAGAAAAGCTTTTCGGCCATTCTCAAGACAATGACAACTCCGTCCTTATCTCTATTCACCATGGTTTAGGTGCCGGCATCATTCTGGATGGGCGCGTTTTGCAAGGTCGTCACGGCAACATTGGTGAGCTTGGGCATATTCAAATCGATCCAAATGGAAAACGTTGTCATTGTGGCAACATTGGTTGTTTGGAAACCGTTGCCAGTTCTCAAGCCATTCGTGAAGAAGTCGTAAGACGAATTGCTGATGGCGAAGACTCTATTCTTGCTGAACAAGAAGAAATGAGTATTGAGAGCATTTGTGAAGCGGCAGCGAACGGTGATCCGTTGGCAGTTGATGTGATTGAAAAGCTTGGACGCTACTTAGGTTCCGCAATTGCTATTGTGATCAACTTATTTAACCCTGAGAAGATCTTGATCGGTGGTGTGATTAACCAAGCAAAAGATGTACTTTATCCTGCGGTGCGTCGCTGTATCGAAGAGCAGAGTTTACCGGTTTATCACCAAGATCTTGAGCTGGTGGAATCTCGTTTCTATAAGCAAGCCACAATGCCTGGTGCCGCGTTGATCAAGCAAGCGTTGTATGATGGTCAGTTATTGATGAAGGTTGTGGAAGGCTAATTGCTTCAAACATGATGAAGTGCTTAGGTGTCGAGCCTATACATTTTTAGATGATTTAGGGTGAGGCTTAACAGCTCACCCTTTTTGATCGCCTATTATTAGAAGGTGAATTTGAGTTGTGCTGCATTGCTATATCTGCGCCATTCATGTAATTTCCTAAAAAGCTCAAGTAAATAAACCCAAGTGGCTTTCAATGTCTAGAGTGACTTTGTGTCTGATACAAATAGAAGGGAAGTAATGCGCTGAAACCGTTGTACTTTCAAGCCATGCTCGAAAAACAAATATCTTAAGGTTATTTGGGTTTAGAACGTTGATGTGTCTGTATTGATTTCGAGTAAAAATAAGAATTATCCATAATTTAGGTAGTAGTATGTCCGGAGTGTTAAATACGGTTGACCAGCGTACGAACTTGGTTGGTGAAAACCGACTAGAGCTTCTGCTGTTCACTTTAAATAGTCGCCAATTGTTTGCGATTAATGTGTTCAAAGTGAAAGAGGTCATCAAGCTGCCACCGTTAACCAAGCTTCATGGCTCACACTACAACATTCGTGGGGTCGCTTCTTTACGAGGTGAAGCGGTGCCAGTGATTGATTTGCGTGGCGCAATAGGTTTCCCAGCTTTGCGTGGTGAAGCGGAAGAAGAAAATTTGATCGTGACAGAGTACAACCGTACGGTGCAGGGCTTCTTAGTCGGTCCGGTTAAAAACATTATTAATACGGCATGGACTGAAATTCAGCCGCCTCCTTCCACGTCTGGTCGCTCGAATTACCTCACGGCGATCACGCAAATCAAAGAGGGGGATGCCTCTCAAATTGTCGAAATTATTGACGTTGAAAAAGTTTTAGCAGAGATCGTGCATTACGACGTCACGATTTCAGCGGACATTCTGGATCAAGAACTTGCCCAAGCAATGGTCGGGCGTAATGTTCTGATTGTGGATGATTCATCTACAGCTCGTAATCAAGTTCGCGATACGCTTTCTCAATTGGGTATGAATATCATCGAGTGTCGTGACGGACTAGAAGCGCTAACAGTTTTAAAGCGCTGGTGTGATGAAGGGAAAGACGTAGAAAAAGAGCTGTTGATGATGATTACGGATGCTGAAATGCCTGAAATGGACGGTTATAAACTGACTCATGAAGTGCGCCAAGATCCACGTATGTCTAAGTTGTTTATTACGTTGAACACTTCTCTGAGCGGCAGCTTTAATGAAGCCATGGTACAAAAAGTAGGTTGTGATCGTTTTATCTCTAAATTCCAACCAGATCTGTTGGTTGAAGTTGCTCAAGACCGATTACGCCAGATGCTTTCTAAAAGTGCATGATTAGATATAGTGAAATCAGAGGGGGAGCAGCTCTCCCTCTGATTTTTTAACGCCTCGCTTATTAATATCTCTGTACTAATGAAAGTCGCGAGATTTACTTTGTAGATTATTCAAATAGTGCGTGCAATCAATCAACTTGCCAGCAATAACGTGCGTGACTTCTCCCTCTCTTTCAAGAATGCCTTTCACCATTAATACTTTAGCGCCTAAATACGCTTGCTTTTGGGCTCGTGCTGTCGCTTGCCAAACGACCACATTAATGTTGCCTGTGTCATCTTCTAACGTAAAAAATGTCACGCCAGCGGCGGTGCCTGGAGATTGTCTTCCCGTTACCACGCCTACCACTGTGACCAATGACCTATGCGGTTTCTCTGCCAGTTGCCTCATGCGGGTAAAATGAGGGAGTTTGCCCGTTTCTTCTAATAATTTAATCGGGTGGCGGCTAAGAGATAGTCCCGTGCTCGCGTAATCCTCAATTAAATTTTCATATTCTGAGGGCTGAGTTTGGTAGCTAACACTGGGTTCTTCGACCTTGTGAAACAATGGTAGGTCAGATAAGGAATCCATTGCTGCCCAGCGTGCGTTATAACGATTCCCCGATAGGATCTGAAATGCATTGGCTGAAGCCAATAATTCAATGTCACTTCGGCTTCTTAATATCTGCTTTACTTCTTGAATCGAGCGGTAACCATTAAGTGGTTTGCGCTCAATAAGCCTTTGCGCACTTTCTGCGTTAAAGCCTTTCACCAAGCGAAAACCAAGTTGCACGCCGAGCCTGCCATTCGGGCGTGAGACGAGATGATGCTGATATTTTGAATGATTGACGCACACCGGCAATACTTCGACTCCATGTCGGCGAGCATCTTGTACTAATTGCGATGGGCTATAAAATCCCATTGGTTGGCTGTTCAACAGTGCAGTGTAAAATTCTGCTGGGTAATAATATTTTAACCATGCAGAACAATATGCCAGCACTGCGAAAGACGCTGAATGACTTTCAGGGAAGCCGTACTCACCAAAGCCGCAAATCTGATCGAAAATGCGCTCAGCAAACGCTAAGTCATAACCTCTCTCTTGCATACCATTGATCAGTTTTGGTCTGAATTTAGCGAGATCGCCATTCTTTTTCCATGATGCCATCGCTCGACGGAGTTGATCGGCCTCGCCGCCGCTAAACCCTGCGGCTACCATGGCTAGCTTGATGACTTGCTCTTGGAAAATAGGGACGCCCATAGTCCGCTCCAGAACGCTTTTTACTTCTTCCGATGGATAACTGACTGGCTCTTTGTGATCTCGTCGTTTTAAAAAAGGATGCACCATATCACCCTGAATAGGGCCTGGACGAACAATTGCAATTTGAATCACTAAGTCGTAATAACAAGCAGGCTTTAGGCGAGGAAGCATGCTCATTTGTGCACGAGACTCTATTTGGAATACGCCTATCGTGTCGGCTTTTTGGATCATGCGGTACACGTGTGGATCATCTTGTCGGCGAGTGATTTCGGAAATAGAGAGGGATCGCTGGTGATGTTTCTCGACCAGCTGAAAGCACTTTTTGATGGCGTTTAACATGCCGAGTGCGAGCACATCGACTTTTAGTAGCTTCAAGCTTTCTAAATCGTCTTTGTCCCATTGAATGATAGTGCGATCTTCCATCGAGGCATTTTCTACAGGTACCAACTCATATAAAGGGCCAGATGAAATTACAAAGCCACCTACGTGCTGAGATAAATGGCGTGGGAAGCCAGTGATCTCGTTGACCAATTGGATAAACTGCTGCCCTTTGAGAGATTCTGGTTGTAAGCCAAGTTCAATAATTTGAGCTTGCCAGCCTTGGCTGCGATCTCGGCGATTAACGTTCTTAATGAAAAAATCTAATTGGGTCTCTTCAATCCCTAGTGCTTTACCGACTTCACGCACGGCACTTTTAAAGCGATAGCTGATTACTGTTGCAGCAAGTGCTGCACGCTCACGGCCATATTTTTTGTAAATATATTGGATAACTTCTTCACGGCGCTCGTGTTCAAAGTCCACATCAATATCCGGCGGTTCCTTACGTTCTTTACTGATGAATCGTTCGAATAAGACAGCGATTTGTCGAGGATCGACGGCGGTAATTTCCAGGCAATAACACACCACAGAGTTTGCAGCGGAACCTCGCCCTTGGTAAAGAATGCCTTGCTGTTTCGCGAACATTACGATGTCGTGAATAGTAAGGAAGTAGTAGTGGTATTTCAGCTCTTGAATAAGCGCCAGTTCATTCTCGATGGTTTGATTGACTTCTGTTGGCACGCCTTCAGGAAAACGCAGCTTTTTACCGCGTTCGACCAACATACGTAAGTAAGAGTCGGGAGTGTAACCATCTGGGATCAGCTCGGTAGGATATTCGTATTTTAAATCGGAGAGCTTAAACTCGCATAAATCGGCGATGTAAGTACTTTCTTCCAGCCATTCTGGTTTGTAAATCCGAATCAACTTTTTAAAAGGACGAAGCGCTCGCTCTGTATTCGAAATACGATCAAAACCGAGGTTATCGACGCTACACCCATGCTTTATAGCAGTAAGTACATGCTGTAATGGCAAGCGTTCAACATCATGCATGAGAACGCCTCCGCAGGCAGTTATAGGTAATTGAAATTCATGTGCTAACTGCTCGCAGTGCGCAATGTACTCAGTATCGTTGTTACTCAAATGGCGCTGAATCGCTACCCACAAACGATTAGCGTGGTGTTGATTGAGCCAGCGTCCCCAATAGTGGTCACTCTCTTGATGTGTGGGCAGCCACAATACCAAGCAATGTCGAATCGACATCAAATCCCATTCGAACAGTTGATAGTTGCCTTTTTCACTTCGTCTTCTTGCGTTTGTGATGATACGACACAACTCGGCATAAGCCTTGCGACAAGGGCAAAGCAGTACGATTTGGCATTCATCATTTAACCAAAACATACTTCCAACGATTTGTTTGATATCGAGTTTATGTTGTTCGATGGTCGCATGGGCTTTGACAACGCCCGCGACCGAACATTCATCCGTTATAGCTAGAGCTTGATAGCGATAGAAAGCAGCTTGGAGTACCAGTTCTTCTGCATGAGAAGCCCCAGTCAAAAAAGAGAAGTTAGACTGACAAAATAGTTCCGCGTAACTCATAATGATCCAACAAAAATAACTGTCGATTTAACAAAAATAGCCATGAAGAAACCAGTGCTTGTGCTGATCGCGAAATATCCATAACCAGCGGCCTTGCTTGGTGTGTGCAATGTAGTAATCACGCATGATCTCATCACCATCCCACCATCCAGAAACGATTCGCTCAGGTCCGTGGACCAAAGAGACTTGCTCTTGCAATGCAATGGGAGTGGGCAATTGCATTGCGGGGCGTAGTATGGATGGTATGGCGTGCTCCTTTTCATCTGGAGCATCAGCAGGGCGATATTGACTGGCCTTTTCTGGTCTAGGATCACAAGCGATGTTGGGTTTTAACACAGCACTTTTCCCCAATTTAGCTTGCAGTAAAGAGAGCAGTTCTAAAGCATTCATGTTCCCTTTTTGCCCAGCAAAGAGATCGCGTGATGCACTAAGAGACTCACCTTGACGGACGACTTTTAACGTTAGCCCTGTGACTGGGCTATTAAGCGAGAGTGATTCTAAGCTTAAACTCGCTAACTGTTGCCAACGCTGACATAGGTAATCACCTTGCGCAGAAGTGAGTTGAAGGTGTTGCTCTTGTTTCTCACGCTGGTGGAGTGTTAAACACAGTTCAAAAGCGACCTTATCTCTTAATTTAAGAAAGGTTTCGAGTTGACGAAGTAATTTGGCCAACGGCTTTTCAATCCACTGAACGTTTTCGATCTCAAACAACAGCTCTAAATAAACTTGGAATGATTCGGTAGGGTGATAAAAGTCGACAGGATGCTTGAACTGCCCAGTCAGTCGACCAACGTAGTTCACCAAATCGATATCAAAGCGTCGTGCGATGTCTTGCAACGGCAGTTCAAGTAACCCTTTTAAGGAAGTAACGCCTACGCGGTGCAGCTTTTCAACCATAGAGCTCGATAAATCGGTTAGAGGCAGCGGTAATGGGAATAACATTTGTTCGATAAGAGATTTATCGTCACTAAGCACATTCGCTCCTGCCAATGCCATTAACTTGGCCGACAGAGGTGAAAAACCACAACCAAATTGAAAGCTTAACTGCAGTTTAGTTAAGTGATTACTGACTTTATTCCAGTAATTGTCCAACCCTTCATATAGGGTGAGCATCGGTGTGGCACGCAGCAAAATACCTTGGTTTGGCATCAACACAACGTCAGATGTGATCAAATACAACCACTGAGCTACCTCTTGTAATTTATTTAATTCGGTTTGTGGATGATAAGGATGCACTTGTAAATCTCGACACAAGGACGCAGCACTGCCTAAGCCCATACCAGGCTTAATACCTTGTTGTTCGGCAATCTCGTTGTATTGAAGAATCTGGCAACGTTGGCTTTCGACAATCACCACGGGTTGTTCTTGGTTATCACCAAAGAATGCGTCTAGCTGCAGGCGAGGGAAGTGCAAGTAAATCCACAGAGCCATATCACTAACCTTGGTTCGCCAGTGGGAAATTGACCACAGTCGAGTGCACAGTTTCAGATGATGGTTTCACCAGTTGCGGGTAATGGTGTTGGAAGCCGATACTAACGCTACCTCTATTCCAGCCTCCTTTCCTTTTCAGCACTTCAACATTAATCCCTTGCTCGTCGCCTTTCAGTTTTAAACTGAGTGACACAGGCAAAGACAAGCGGTTGATAGTGTCTGTTTTAAGCATAAAGAGAGGGCAAGTACCTTGTTCACTCGCTACCTGTAAGCGTTTCACTTGATGTATTTCAAGCTCTTCTTGCCATAACAAAACATTACTGCATACCCCACTTTTCAGACATTGCTCTGCAGCCCAAAGAGCATCTTTGGGGTGAGTTGGATTAACGACCCACACTTGGTTTATATTCAAACCGATGTAGTGTAAGAACAGAGAATTCACTAACGCGGGAGGTTGAATAAATGCAGTCACACCATTGGTCTGAGTGGCTTTTAAATAAGGAGCGAGCAAACGCAATTCACCAATACTACCAATAGATTCCATCTCCACTACGCCATGAGGTGGAAAGCCTCCGCCGAGCAAATCATCTAATTCAGAAAACCCGGAACTAGTCCGCAACTGCTGAGGATCTGTTTTCGTTAAATTTGCTTGCCAAACAAGGTGCTGGCTTTTTAAGTGCTGAATAATATCGTGCATAATAAATACCTGTATATATGTGCAGTATATTTCTATGACAGAAAGTCGCAAGATTTTTATGAAGAGAGAAATGAAAAAAGGCAGCGTTTGCTGCCTTTTCAATCGATTATGTGAGGTAACCTGAATTCGTTATTTACGCTTCGGTTGAGCGTCGATGCACTGACCATTCACATCGGTAACCGCTGGATCCATTAAGTGCAAATATAGCGGCATGAGATCCAATGGCGTTTTGAGAGTATTTGCATCTTCACCCGGGTATGCTTTTTCACGCATGCGAGTACGAGTTGCACCAGGGTTAATTGCGTTAACACGGATCGGCGTATCACTCAGCTCGTCAGCCAAAACTTGCATCATGCCTTCTACGGCAAATTTAGAGATAGCGTATGGCCCCCAGAAAGCGCGACCCGAGTGGCCGACGGTCGAAGAGGTAAAGATAATACGCCCAGCTTCTGATTTACGCATCACAGGCAGTAGTGCTTGAGTCATTAACACTTCTGCTTTCACGTTGATCTGCATGATATCGTCGAAATCTTCCTCTTTGATTTGATCAAATGGACACAGCGAACTCAAGACACCTGCGTTGTGTAATAGGCCATCCAAACGACCAAACTGTCCTTCGATTGTCTCTGCCATATCAATGTAATTTTGCTTAGTTGCGCCCTTGAGATCCAGAGGAATGATAGCAGCTTGTGGGTAGCCAGCGGCTTCAATCTCATCATAGATAGATTCAAGGTTTTGCACATTTCTACCCAAGAGAATAACAGTTGCACCGTGCTCGGCATAAGAAAGCGCGGCTTGACGGCCGATGCCATTACCAGCGCCAGTAACAAGAATGACTTTACCTTTTAGAGCATCAGCTGAAACGGAGTAGTTCACGGCGATAAATCCTTATTATTGTAAGAGGGTCCATGATAGTTAATTGACGCTAAAAAACGCCTGTTTCTCAATGGAAAATCTTGGTAATCGTGACAAGATGGTTACAATACACCAATTCATGTGTTATACCAATTCCAGAACTTTCGTTAGGTATGCTATCAATCAGAACAAGTGGTTACAAACCGCGCTGCCTTCTCGCTGATGTTTCTGCGTAACATACTAACGTCATCTGAAATGAGATAAAGGAGCTCTCGTTGGAATTTTTATTAGATTATGGTCTGTTTCTGGCCCAAATTATCACGGTGGTTGCTGCGATAATTGTTCTGCTCATTATTGCAAAATCGGCTGGTGGCAAATCGGGTGCGGCGAAAGGGGAGTTAGAGATTACCAACCTTTCAGAGCAACACAAACAATCTGTTGAGCAGTTAGAACATCATTTGCACGACGATGCTTTCATCAAAGCTCGAGATAAAGCGGTCAAGAAAGAAGAGAAAGAGAAAAACAAATCTCGTGAAAAAGAGATCAAACAAGCGAGCAAAGACGGTTCATTAGATAGCAAGCGTGAACCACACCTATTCGTTCTTGATTTCAACGGTAGTATAGATGCAAAAGAAGTTGCGTCTCTACGTGAAGAGATCACTGCTATTTTGGCTGTCGCACGTGAAGGTGATGAAGTATTACTTCGTTTAGAATCTGGCGGTGGTATGGTTCATGGTTACGGCCTTGCCTCTTCTCAACTGGACCGAATCAAAGCTGCGGGTCTTCCTCTGACCATCTCTGTTGACAAAGTTGCGGCAAGTGGCGGTTACATGATGGCATGTGTCGCAGATAAGATTGTTTCTGCACCGTTTGCAATTGTGGGTTCTATTGGCGTTATCGCACAAATTCCTAACTTCAACAAACTGTTGAAGAAACATGACATTGAGTACGAACAACTAACCGCGGGTGAATATAAACGCACGCTAACGATGTTTGGTGAGAATACCGATAAAGCGCGCGATAAGTTTAAGCAAGAGCTTGAAGAAACACATGTCTTGTTTAAAGACTTCATTCGCGAGCGTCGTCCTAGTTTGGACCTAGACAAAGTAGCCACAGGTGAGCACTGGTTCGGTACACAAGCGAAAGAGCTTGGTTTGGTGGATGATATTAGTACATCTGATGATATCGTTGTTGCGGCATGCAAAGATAAAACCGTACTTTCTGTGCATTATGTACAGAAGAAAAAACTGGCAGACAAGCTAGCAGGTGTCGCGGGCAAAGTTGTTGACAGCGTGATCTTAAAGTTAGCTGAGCGTGGTCAAAAACCGATTGTTTAATCGAACCTAAGATCATGACATTTAAAACGGCGAGGGTGGAAGCTCTCGCCGTTTTTGTTGAACCTTATGTTTATTGATGAATCCAATTGCGCATTAGGTGTAATGCTTTACACGACATTTTTCCTCGCTCCAAAGGGCGATTACCCGTATAATGCGCGCCTCGAAAACCGAGCAAATTGCTGAAAAGAAACTATAGGTGGAGAAGAACATGTCCTCTCAAACTCCGGTTGTAACCGTAGATGGACCTAGTGGTGCAGGTAAAGGCACTTTATGTATGTTGCTGGCGAAAAAGTTGGGTTTCCAACTCTTAGATTCTGGCGCAATTTATCGTGTACTTGCACTCGCTGCGATTCATCACGGTGTCGACACAGAGTCAGAAGACGCACTTGTCCCACTGGCAACACACCTAGACGTTCAATTTATCGCAGAGGGTGACTTAGTTAAGGTCGTTCTAGAAGGCGAAGATGTGTCAGGGGAGCTTCGCAAAGAAGAAACGGGTATGGCAGCATCTAAAGTTGCGGCTCTGCCACGTGTTCGTGAAGCATTATTACGTCGTCAGCGTGCATTTGAGGCCGCTCCGGGCCTAGTGGCTGATGGTCGTGATATGGGCACAATTGTATTCCCAAGTGCACAAGCGAAAATCTTCCTTGATGCGAGCGCAGAAGAGCGTGCAAATCGACGCCTTAAACAGTTGCAAGAGAAAGGGTTAGATGTTAAATTTGCTGACCTTTTAAGCGAGATCCAAGAGCGTGACGACCGAGATCGTAACCGCCCAGTGGCGCCACTACGCCCTGCTGAGGATGCGCTTGTGCTAGATTCTACGTCGATGACTATCGACGAAGTAGTAGAAAAGGCACTACAATATATCGAATCGAAGCTAGCTGAGTAATGATACTCGGCTAGACTAAGAGCGTTGGTCGCAAGGATGATGACTGGCGAATTTAATAACCCCATGCGGTAGGATACCCGTGGAAGTTTAATTTATTGAAGATTAATTAAATGACTGAATCTTTTGCTCAACTCTTTGAAGAGTTTCTAAACGAAACAGAATTCCAACAAGGCAGCATCGTTAAAGGTACTGTAGTAGCTATCGAGAACGGTTTCGTTCTTGTTGACGCTGGTCTTAAGTCTGAATCTGCTATCCCTGCTGAACAGTTCAAGAACGCTGCTGGCGAACTTGAAGTTGAAGTTGGCGCTGAAGTAGACGTAGCTCTAGACGCTGTTGAAGATGGTTTCGGTGAAACTCAACTTTCTCGTGAGAAAGCTAAGCGTCACGAAGCTTGGATCGTACTTGAGAAAGCTTACGAAGAAGCTGAAACTGTTGTTGGTATCATCAACGGTAAAGTTAAAGGCGGTTTCACTGTTGAACTAAACGGTATCCGTGCTTTCCTTCCTGGCTCTCTAGTAGACGTACGTCCAATCCGCGACACTGCTCACCTAGAAAACAAAGAGCTAGAGTTCAAAGTTATCAAACTTGACCAAAAACGTAACAACGTAGTTGTTTCACGTCGTGCTGTTATCGAATCTGAAAACAGCGTTGAGCGTGACGAGCTTCTAGAAACTCTACAAGAAGGTTCTGAAGTTAAAGGTATCGTTAAGAACCTTACTGACTACGGTGCGTTCGTTGACCTAGGTGGCGTTGACGGTCTTCTACATATCACTGATATGGCTTGGAAGCGCGTTAAGCACCCATCTGAAATCGTTAACGTTGGTGACGAGATCCAAGTTAAAGTTCTTAAGTTCGACCGTGAGCGTACTCGCGTATCACTAGGTCTTAAGCAACTAGGCGAAGATCCATGGGTAGCAATCGCTAAGCGTTACCCAGAAGGTCACAAACTAACTGGTCGCGTAACTAACCTAACTGACTACGGCTGCTTCGTTGAAATCGAAGAAGGCGTTGAAGGTCTAGTTCACGTTTCAGAAATGGATTGGACTAACAAGAACATCCACCCTTCTAAAGTTGTTAATGTTGGCGACGAAGTTGAGGTTATGGTTCTTGAAATCGACGAAGAACGTCGTCGTATCTCTCTAGGTCTGAAACAGTGTAAAGCTAACCCATGGCAGTCATTCGCTGAAGCACAAGCTAAAGGCGACAAAGTTACTGGTAAGATCAAGTCTATCACTGACTTCGGTATCTTCATCGGTCTAGAAGGCGGCATCGACGGTCTAGTTCACCTATCTGACATTTCTTGGAATGTTGCTGGCGAAGAAGCTGTACGTGAGTACAAGAAAGGCGACGAGATCTCTGCAGTTGTTCTAGCAGTAGACGCTGAGCGTGAGCGCATCTCTCTAGGCATCAAGCAAATGGAAAACGACCCATTCAATGCTTACGTTGCTGACAACAAGAAAGGTGTTCTAGTTAACGCTACTGTAACTGCTGTTGACGCTAAAGGCGCTACTGTTGAAATCGCAGAAGGCGTTGAAGGTTACATCCGTGCTTCTGAAGTATCTCGCGATCGCGTAGAAGATGCTTCTCTAATCCTAAGCGCTGGTGATGTTGTTGAAGCGAAGTTCACAGGTGTAGACCGTAAGAACCGCGTAATCAACCTATCTATCAAAGCTAAAGACGAAGCTGACGAGCAAGAAGCAATGGCATCTATCAACAAGCAAGATGACAATGCATTCGGTAACGCAATGGCTGACGCTTTCAAAGCTGCTAAAGGCGAATAATATACTCGCTTAAGCAAAAAAGGAGCCGCAAGGCTCCTTTTTTATATTTGAGCATATTTAAGTAGTAATACTAATGACGGTAAACTATCTTAATAAAAGGCATTTCTTCATTGCGCATTTTGCATAAAATTTGTCTAGAATTGTCAGCAAGTGTTTGTTGGAATTAGTATTACTTACTATAATAAGTGATAAAGATACTCAAAGAGGGCAACTATGACTAAGTCTGAACTGATTGAAAGACTCTGCGCTGAGCAAACACACTTATCAGCGAAAGAGGTAGAGGATGCTGTAAAAGATATTTTAGAGCACATGGCCTCTACGCTAGAGAGCGGTGACCGTATCGAGATCCGCGGCTTTGGTAGTTTTTCTCTTCATTACCGCGAGCCTCGCGTAGGTCGTAACCCTAAAACGGGCGATAAAGTGGAATTGGAAGGTAAATACGTTCCACATTTCAAACCTGGTAAAGAGCTTCGTGAGCGTGTAAATATTGGCTAACGCACTCTTATTAGTTTGAAAAAAGCGGCATACGTTTGTGTATGCCGCTTTTTTGTAATGTATCCAAGCAGTTTACGAAGCGAGCTGTTGATTCTGGCTGTTTTCTTTGCAGCTTTCTACACCCAAGTAACTTTAACTTCTAGGCGTGTCTACAAACTAAGCATCTTGAGGTTACTTGGGTATAGATTATTGCTAATATACGTAGTCTGAAGAAGCATTTTCCTGCATAATCTTACCGATTTACTCCTAGAAGGGTGATGTAAATGAAAATTATAAAAATCGTTGCTGTTTTAGCTCTCTTTTTAATTGCATTGGCGTTAGGTTCCCAAAACCAAGAGCTCGTGACTTTTAACTATCTTCTAGCCAAAGGAGAGTTCCACTTATCTACACTATTAGGTGTGGTATTTGTGGTTGGCTTTGCTTTAGCGTGGGTTATCTTTGGTAGTATCCAGCTGAAAACTCAGCTACAAGTTCGTCGTTTAAAGAAAAAACTGAAAAAGTACGAACCTACAGATGCAAACAAACCTGCTGATAAGCCAGCCATCGAAAAACAGGCATAAGGATAAGGCTTAACTTTAATGCTTGAACTACTCTTCTTGTTGTTGCCTATAGCTGCTGCGTATGGCTGGTATATGGGGCATCGCAGCGCTCAGCAAGACAAGCAGAAGCAATCTCATCAAATCTCTCGTCAGTATATGACGGGTCTTAATCTGCTGCTCTCTGACCAATCAGATAAGGCTGTCGATCACTTTATTGAATTGCTCCAAGTTGATAACGAGACCATCGATACTCACCTTGCGTTGGGTAACCTATTCCGGTCTCGTGGCGAAGTCGACCGTGCAATCCGAATTCACCAAAATCTCATTTCTCGCTCTGGCTTAACACTGGATCAAAAGAATCTTGCACTTCAACAGTTGGCGAAAGATTACATGGTCTCTGGTTTTCTCGATCGTGCAGAGAAAATCTTCGAACAGTTAGTCGAAGAGCCAGATTACAAAGAAGCGGCCCTTCAGCAATTGGTAACCATTTACCAACAAACACGTGAATGGGAAAAAGCAATTTATTACGCTAATCAATTGGCTAAGTTGGGTAATAAACGCTCCAGAATGCGTGCGAATATTGCTCATTTTTGGTGTGAAATTGCCATGCTCGACCAAGCCGATGGTAATACTAATAAGGCAATACAGCACTTTAAAAAAGCCCTAGCAGAAGACCCAAAGTGTGTTCGAGCGAGTATTGCTTTGGGACGAATTTATCTAGAGTCCGAAGATTATAAACACACGATAAAATACCTGACGGGTGTGCTTGAGCAAGACAAAGACTTTATCAGCGATGTCTTACCAACCATTGCAGAGTGCTACCATCATTTGGGCCAGGAAGATGAACTTGTAGAGTTTCTGCGAGCTTGTATTGATAAGAAAGCAGGCGTATCAGCCGAGTTAATGTTGGCTCAGTTGGTTGCTCACCACGAGAACGTCGGGGCTGCACAAGAGCTGCTGACCAAACAGCTGCTGAAAAATCCAACCATGAAGGGCTTTTATCGATTAATTGACTACCACATTGCTGAAGCAGAAGACGGTCGCGCGAAGGACAGTCTATCGACGCTACAAGCGATGGTGGGTGAACAGTTAAAAGTGAAACCACACTACCGATGCCGGAAGTGTGGGTTTTCTACTCATTCCCTTTATTGGCACTGCCCATCCTGTAAAGGGTGGGGGACGATCAAGCCAATCCGCGGATTGGATGGTGAATAATTTTAATGCAGCTGACAGAGTTTCTGTCCGCTGCATTTTTTTAACTTTTTATTTAATAAGAACCAAAATAGTTAGGAGATGAAATGATCGACCAAAAAGTTATTGTCGCACTGGATTATGATAACCAAGCAGACGCACTTGCGTTTGTAGATAGAATTGATCCTGCGTCATGTCGCCTAAAAGTTGGCAAGGAAATGTTTACGCTATTTGGTCCTGATTTCGTACGTGAACTCCACAAACGTGGTTTCTCAGTCTTCTTGGATTTGAAATTTCACGATATTCCAAATACGTGTTCTAAGGCGGTCCGCGCAGCCGCGGAATTAGGGGTTTGGATGGTGAATGTGCATGCGAGCGGTGGTGAGCGCATGATGACGGCATCACGTGAAATTCTTGAGCCATACGGTAAAGATCGCCCACTTCTGATTGGAGTAACGGTACTAACCAGTATGGAACAAAGTGATTTAGTGGGTATTGGTTTGAACATTGCGCCTCAGGATCAAGTTATTCGTCTGGCGACATTGACCAAAAACGCTGGTTTAGATGGTGTCGTATGTTCAGCTCAAGAGTCTTCATTGCTTAAGAGCGAACTTGGTCAAGACTTTAAGTTAGTTACACCAGGAATCCGACCTGCTGGCTCTGAGCAAGGTGACCAGCGCCGTATCATGACACCAGTAGAGGCTATTCAGTCAGGCTCTGACTATCTTGTTATTGGGCGTCCAATTACTCAAGCTGTGGATCCTGCTGCAGTGTTGAAATCGATCAATGATAGCTTGTCTAGTATGTAAGCACAGTCTTGTATTGTATAAAGAAAGGTGAGGCTGTGATGCCTCACCTTTTTTGTATCTAATAAAAATACCAACCGTAGTAAGTAACTGCTCATTTTAACCAGTTATATCTGCTCGCTTACTTGCTTGCTTTAATTGGTGTAGGGGGGGAGCTTATTCGGATAAAGGTTCTACGGTTTATTATGAGAAAAGTAGGGCTTGGTACTGTATCGATCACACTTTTGTAACATGACTCACTGTGATGCATAGAAAATGCGACCATGTATTATTGATGACTTGCGTTACAAAAGCCTAAAGAATACTATGGCGAGGATGCATTCACTGCGTTGTAAGGTCTAGGATGACCTAGTGAAACTCTTTGAAATTAATATAGAAGCTGGCAGGAAGTCACTTCATATTACGCTCCTATTATTTCCTATCTGCGTATTTTCTATTTGCAGCTTTCACACTCCGTCTTCCTTGCTACGACCTTAATCGCAAACACAACAAGGAAGAAACATGACTAAAAAACTGCCATTTTCAGTACTTGCAACACTGACCGCTGCCAGTTTTCAACTGAGTGCGGCAGAGCTACCTGCTGATATAGAATGGATTTCAAATAACAATGAACCTCTGTTCGCCTCTGAAGAAGCGGTACGAGGTGGTACTTATCGTACTTACATTCAGAGCTTTCCTCAGACATTACGAAGTGTTGGTCCAGATGCGAACTCCGGCTTGCGCCAATATTTAATGGATGGTTCACCAAAGCTTGCTCAGCGTCATCCAAATACTGGTAAATGGATCCCCCAACTTGCTAAGTCATGGGCATTTGGAGAGGACAACAAAACCGTATTCTTTAAGCTTGATGAAACGGCCGAGTGGTCAGATGGTGAAAAAATTACGGCAGATGATTACGTCTTTATGATGAAGTACTACACGTCAAAAGACATTATCGACCCGTGGTACAACGACTTCTTCACGAACAGCGTTGTTGGTGTTGAAAAAATTGACGACTACACCATCAAAGTCAATCTCGCTGTAGCTCAAAGTCATGACTCGCTCATGGTTATGATTAACATGCCGAGTAATGGTTTTCAGCCTCGTCCGGAACACTTCTTTGAAGGAGAAAAGGACGCAAATAACGATGGCATGCCTGATAACTTCGTCAGAAAGTTCAACTTTAAATCTGAGCCAACTGCGGCGCCTTACTACATTGATAAAGTGAAGAAAGGTAAGAGCGTGACATTCAAACACGTCGGTGAAGATTGGTGGGGGTATAACAACCGCTACTATAAAAACCGCTACAACGTAGAAAAAGTCCGCATTAAGGTGATTCGCGATCCTGATATTGCCATGAAGCACTTTGAGAAAGGCAACTTGGACTACTTTGAGATGGTGCTACCAAGCTTTTGGCATGACAAAACCGATAGTGATGTGTACAAAAAAGGCTATATCCAAAAGTACTGGGGCTTTAACGAAGCACCACAAGGCGCTGGTGGCCTTTGGATGAACACCGCGATGCCGATGTTGGATGACCTAGAAGTTCGCAAAGGCGTTATGGCAGCCACTGACTATGACGGCATGATTGAAAATATCATGCGTGGAGATTATTCACGTAAACCACATGGACTCGGCTTTGGTCATGGCGAATACGATGATCCTAACAATACACCGCCTAAGTTTGATGCCGATGCGGCGGTTAAACATTTCGAAAAAGCGGGCTTTGACAAAGTTGGCGCAGATGGTATTCGTGTCAACGACAAGGGCCAACGCTTGAGCTTTGCTATCACCTATGGATACAACTCTTGGACACCGCGTATTGCGTACTTGAAAGAGCAAGCGAAACTTGCTGGTCTAGAGTTCACGTTAAACTTGGTGGATGGTTCATCTGCGTTTAAATACATTCTTGAGAAAAAGCATCAGTTAGCGTTCTTGAATATGGGTTCTGGTGAGATTCCTGCGTATTGGGAATACCTGCACTCTGATAATGCGAATCGACCACAAACGAATGCTCACACCAACTACAGCAGCCCTGAGTTGGACAAGTTGATTGAAGCTTATGACTCTGAGTTTGATCAGGAGAAGCGTTACGATTTATCGCATCAAATCCAAAACTATGTCAGCAAAGCGAATATCATCGTTCCTGGATACATGGTGCCTTATTCTCGAGTTGCACATTGGCGCTGGGTTAAAATTCCTAAAGATGGCATGACAAAAGCGACAGAATGGGTGCTTCATCCAATGGATATTGGTAATTTCTGGATCGATACCAAAGTAAAAGAAGAGACTGAGGAAGCGATGGACGAGGGTAAAACCTTCCCAGAGACAACGGTTATTGATGATCGCTACAAGTTGTAACTCCACAACTTAGCGGCGATACAAATGAAAGCCCCGGTAATTAAGTTACAGGGGCTTTTTGATTTTTACTTAACTAAGTAAGACGCTTCTAAAAGGTAGGTTTTCACATCACCAAGCAAAGAGAAGGCCTTGTCGATGGTTTTAAATCGCTCATCAAGTGAGTCACTAGATATAAGTTGGCTGAACGTTTTTACCGAGAAAGCTTCGTTTGCTTTAAAGAACTGATGCACATTTTCAAGCTGAACTTTATGAATATGCTCCACCTTATTTAGGGCGGTGGTTAAATCGGAAATGTTAATCGACATTGCTACTCAAGAACCTTATCAACAAGACCTCTACATAAGGTCATAGGATGGGGCTTTATATTTTGCCGTAGAGTAGCACCAAAGAACGGATTGCAGTCTGACTAAGATCAATTTGTCTCGCTTGATTATCTACATCTATTTCGATCGGAAAACTTCTCGCAGCACAAAAAAGGGAAGCAACTTGCTTCCCTGTAATTAACATCGATCTTAGATTTTTTTGGCAATGTCCGAAGTCAGTTCTTCCAACCCGACGGATAGTGCGTCGACAAGTGCTCCATAGCCTTCGTCCTGTAGAGGCTGAGAGATTTGTATTGGTGCACTGTTTTCTACCTTACCTTCAGCATTAATGAGTAACCATTCCCCCTCAATTTCGATATTGCCTTTGTAGCTACCATTAAATTTATTTAACGTAAGCTGTAGTTTGGCTTCATCATTTTGATCCAACAGGTTGTTCATTTCAGTCGGCCAGTAATGAGTCTGTTTGTGGCGTAGTTCTGTGACGACTCTCTGAGTGATTTGCTCGGAAATACTATGCGCCCATTGATTGTTTCTTGCCTGGATAACTTGAGTCTCAGAGGTTCGGTAAACGATACCACTGTCGTTTAAATAACTTGCCAGTTTTACTGGACGAACAACTAAAGTAGGGCGCTGTGAGATATCAGAAGAGCTCAGCGTCATTGGTTCCGCCTTAGGTAGAAGGTACAAAGCCCCTTTAGTTTCTGGAGCGCTACTGCAACCCGTTAGACCGACAAATAGCGCGATAGACAAAAAGAATACTCGTTTCATTAGTTTTGGCCTTTAACTGGGATTGGGTCACTGATTTCATCTTCTCCAAACACGAGAGAGTTTGGCTTTTCGTTTAGCTGTTTAAGTACGGGTTTAAACTCTGTCATCACGCTTTCTAGTTCTTTGAGCGTGGCTTCCATTTCATTGTACATGGTTGAGTTTGGTCCATAACCATCGAGTGTTTTTTGCAACTGCTGCAAGCTTTGGCGAATATCTGTTGGGATCTCTTGCGTCTCTTTTTGATTTAAAAGTTTATCAATACTGTCCGCGACACGTTCTGCTGACGCCAACGTCTTTTCCGACGTTTTTAACGTTGCATTGAGAGAGTTAAGCGTTTCTTCCATTGGTAAGCTGTTAATCTTATTTAGGAAGTCATTAACTTGGCGCTGAACTTGGGCAAAACCACCACGCATGGTTGGAAATACATCTAAACCTTCATATTCACTTGGAACGTACTGATCATCATTAGGATAAAAGTCTGCATCAATATAAAGCGCGCCAGTTAACAAGTTACCAGTCTTTAAGGTGCCACGGAGACCGCGAGCAAACTCTTCCTTCAACTTTTCTTTGAACATAGATAAAGATTGGGATTCTAAATCTCCGTACACTCGACCGAGCTCAACGCGCACCAAAACTGGAATTTTTTTCGCAGAGAAGTTTTCTTCTGGTGTTGGTAAACGCATCGGTACTCTCGTCACGGTACCGATACGAAGACCGCGGTACTCAACAGGCGCATTCGCTTTTAAGCCACGTACCGATTCATCAAATAACATGACGAACTCAATGTAGTCATCGTACATACCCTCTCTCAGCTGCTTAATATCATCGTACAAGCGGAAATTAACCATGTCTTCTGTGAGTTGTTCACCGGACTCAAGACCTGGAACGGTATCGAAGGTAACGCCACCCGTTAGCATGCTCTCTAGCGAGCCAAACTTAACTTCAAACCCTTCGGCATTGAGCTGTAAATCAACACCAGAATTCAGCCAAAACTTAGTACGAGTGCGCACTAAGCTGTCATAAGGTTTGAAAATAAAGAGTTGATACAGCGCCTTGCGAGTATCAACATCAAAGCTGGTTTTCTCTACACGACCAACGGTAAAGCCTTTATAAATAACCGGGTCACCAACACCTAGTTTGCCAGCTTCGCGGTGCGTTAATACAAGACGCAGGCCTTCTGCATCAGGAGAAGCGACTGGTGGTACATCTAATACTGTAAAGTACTCCTTTTCTACTTTAGATTTACCCGGCTGAAGTTGGATGTAAGCGCCAGAGAGCAAGGTCTCTAAACCTGAAACACCATCACGGCCAATACGAGGCTTCACCACCCAGAACATGGTGTCATCTCGCAGCATGCGCTTCGCGTCTTTATTCATCTGAGCCTTAGCGATGATGTGATCGTAGTTTTCACTGAGAGTGACTTCGGTAATCAGACCGACTTTAACATTCAGTGCTCGGATCTCGGTTTTACCAACCTCAATCCCATCTGCGGTTGGCAGTTGGAGAGTAATTTGTGGGCCTGTACTGTTGATGTATTGGAACAGCATCCACGCTCCCATGGCTAGCGCAAGGATCGGGACAATCCAGATCGCAGAAATCTGCTTTTGCGGTTTTATTTGAGCGGTTACGTTGTTCTCATCACTCATATTTGGCTTTCTCGTTTAAGTTGTCAGAAATCGGCTCCTGCACTTCGTTTTGTGGCAACTGCCACAACAAACGTGAGTCAAATATCATTGCAGAAAGCATAGTGAAAATGACCACTGCCGCGAAAGAGAGCGCAGCAGGGCCTGGATAAATCGCCATTAAGTTTTGCAACTGAACCAGTGCAACTAAGATGGCAACGACAAAGATATCGATCATGGACCAGCGACCAATAAACTCAGTTAAGCGGTATATCTTTAAGCGTGAAATACTTTCTTTGGGAGGAAGGTATCGCGCTTTTTGCGCATTGTAATACAGCCACGCGAGTGCCAGCATTTTCGCCATTGGAATGAATACGCTAGCAAAGAAAATTACCATCGCAATAGGGTAAGAACCTAAATGCCAAAGCAGTATTACCCCTTCCATGATAGTTGAACCTTCTGAATGTCCAAGGCTTACGGTATACATCATTGGATAAAGGTTCGCGGGTATATAGAAAATGACTGACGCAAACAAAAGCGCCCAAGCTTTTTGTAAATTATCTGCTGGGTTGTATTTATGAATAGGGCTTTTACAACGAATGCAGTATTGGTGCTTTTTCGCTTCAATTGGGTTGAGTTGGTGACACGTATGGCAACCAATATGGTTGTGGTTATGGTGCGTATCGCCCTCATTTACATCGGGCAGCACGATGGCTGGAATGAAGTGTCCCCAGAGCCAGCTTTTGTCAACCATAGAAATACATTTGACTACCAGTACGGTATAAACGCAGAACGCCCAGAATGAAGTCCCCATTCCAATGTCTGCCAGAGAAGCGATTTTAATTAAGCTGACTAATACGCCAATCAAGAATACATCGACCATCAGCCAGGGTTCGACTCGAAACAGAAGGCGACATAAAACTTTCGCCATTCGTTGCTGTTTTTTGGATGGCGTATGTTTACGCGCTTTTAATGCTTCGAGATGAAGAAAGAGAATGAGACCGACATAGATAGCAGGCAATACGACGACCGTTGCGAGAAGCAACACACCTAAAAGTACATTTTGAAATTCAGCCAGCATTTTGGCTGCATGCAATAAGGTGATTTCTTGCGATAGCCCTTGCACACTGAACGACATAAAAGGAAAAGAGATACTTAACACCAACATGATCAAACATGCCGATGAAATGGCGATCACGCTTTGATAGGGCTTAGCATTCACTTTTGTCAGAGAATGTGCGCATCGAGGACATTGAGCTTTTTGCCCTTGATCGATATCGGGAATACGAACAACAAGGCCGCATTCTTCGCATGAAATTAACTGACGGGAATTAGGTTGAATACTCATCGGGTAGGTTTTGGATTCATTTGTCCTAAGAATACTCTTTTTTTATTAGACACGCTTGTTTTGATTCAGGAGTTTACGAGTTTCTTACTTTTGGCATCATAGTATATGGAAGCTCTAAGATATAAACAAAGTCGCGTTTGGCGCATTATTTTACTGCGAAGATTGGTATGTTGGAAGCCGAAAACCACTTAACGTTGCTGGTTTGGAGGGGGCAGTGATTGCTTCAGGAGAGTAAAACAACCCTGCCCAGAGAGCCTGAGCAGGGAGCACTGGTATTTAAGATGAATGGTTGTCTTTTACTCGACGGTACCGCTCTTGAAAGCATTCGAGCCGACTTGCTTACCACTAATTGTTTTTCCGTAATAGCCTTGATGTTGGTGATATCTCTCTGCGTTTGCGGCCACGTTGCCTTTAAATCGTGGATCTTGTGGACGCTCGTGGCTATTGACGTATGCCGCGACATCCCACGCTTCTTGTTTGCTTAACTGGACACTTTTCCCAAGCGGCATGTTTTCGTAAATAAAATAGGCCGCGGTGTTAATACGGTGCATACCTGCACCCCAGTTATACGCATATTCGCCCCAAAGTGGTGGAATGTAAGAATGGCCGTCGGTGCCTTTTATGCCTGAACCGTCGGCGCGATGGCAAGTTTCGCAGTTCTTTTCGTAGACTAATGCCCCTCGCTCTGGTGATGGTTCTTGCTCAGGGGCGGCGATTTTTGGGTAGCCACGTCCAGAGACATTACCTCGTTCTTCAATTGGTAATGCTTGCGCGATGGCTTCTGGCAGCGGGAAGTCTTTTGCTTTTCCACCAACTTGCAACGCTTTTGCGTCTAGCTCCGGAATTGGTTCATCCGTCATACCATGTTTGTCGAGCAAGCCGCCCATCGCCAACCAGTAGGCGTAAGCACTAAGGGCAACAATTTCTGGCGAATCGTAAGCGGGAGCTTTACCGTTCATGGAATATTCGAAACAACCCTGGATACGGTCAGCATAGCTGTTTACGCGATCGTTTTTCTTGCGATAAGCAGGGTAGGCCATGTATGCCGCCCATAGAGGTGCAGCGTTGGCTTTTCGTCCTGCTTCCATATGGCAATTCACACAGTTTTGTTCGTTGCCAACGTATTTTCCGCGCATTTGTTGCGAGTTAACAAATAGGGAATAACCACGTTTTACTTGCTCACCAAATTCGGTATTTGGAATGGTGCCTAGATCACGCGGTTTTAAGTATTCACCGTGATTCTCTTTTTTCACCGCGGGCAGTTCAGTTTGACGATCCGGCAGTGGCTCGTTGGCCAAAGTAGCAGCAGAGATGAGAGGCAATGCGAACAAAGAATAGAAACGTTTCATGACTGCTCCTAGTAACGTAATGAGGCAAAGTAGTAGGAAAGGTTTTCAATCTCTTCGTCAGTGAGATTTTTCGCGATAGTACCCATCATATTGAGCGGGTCACCACTGCGAGTGTCGTTTTTCCATTCCATCAATTGCGTTTTTAAGTAATCAGCATGTTGGCTTGCGAGGCGAGGGAATTTGTCGACGCCCATTCCGCTGGCTCCATGACAAGTCGCGCAAGCTGGAATGTTTCTATCCCAATCACCTTGGAAGATTAATTTACGATACGGGTTACGAATGTCGGCTTGGTCGCCGCGTTGCTCTGGGTTAGTGAACTCGTAGCTTGGAAGGTTAGCAAAGTAATCCATGACTTCTTTACGAACGGCAGGATCGCTAAGCTCCTTCGCCATGCCTTGCATGACCACATTTTGGCGTTCACCACTAAGGAATAGTTCGATTTGAGTGTTGAGATAATTCGCGTTTAAACCAGCGATCATCGGAGCGATATTTGGCTGTCCCATACCATCTTGGCCGTGACAACCACTACACACGCTGGCTTTTTCCGGAATAGACGAGGCGCTTGCGCCCATAGTGGTGGCTAGCAAATAGGCTGTCACCACTGGAAGAATCTTTGACATGCTGACTCACTTTAATTCTTATTAATATGTCCAAGTGCTACTTGGTAGTCACTGGGACGATATTGTCGGCCTTGTCAATAAGGAAAGGTATTGTGGATTTCCACATATTTAGAGGATGTGAAGAGCTGCTAAATGGCAGCTCTTCAGGTTTGGTTGTCTACTAAGCTTTGCGGATTTTGGCTGGTAATGATTGACGAGCCGCGGCCCCTACCACCCAGTCTAACAACACGCCTTTCCCTTCTCGGGTTGGGTCAATTAATCCGATGTCGTTAATGTTGACACCATCTTGGCTGCGAGTTTTTACGGGTTGCTGTTTATCGCCGATCCAGTGCGAGCGTTGTCCTAGCTCGGTATGACCAAACCCATGTTCAAATCCTAGTGTGCCAGGGCGAATCCCGCTGACTATCATCGCAAGTGCTTTGGTGCTTGCAGATGGAGTCTCGATAACAAACTCATCACCCGTTTTAATGCCTGCGCGTTCGGCATCGATTGGATGGATGTACACTGGGTTTACGCCTTTTATCGAGTTCAACCTTGGCGATAGGTTGGATACCGCACTGTGAATGTTGGATTTAAAGTTAGTCAGGCTGAAAGGCCATTCTGAGCTTGGGAACTGGTCTTCCATTGGTGTGCCGTCGGCCATTTTTTGTGGATGCCATGTTGGGCAACCGGTGTAGAAATCACCGGTCATGGTGTTTCTTGCGCTGCCGACACGTTCATTCCATATCGCAACTGGTCGTGTCCATTTGTGCTTCATTTGCTCACCTTGATACGCTTCGGTTGCATTTTCAAAGCGTCCACCGCGAGCAAAAATAAACGCCACACGTTTCATCTCATCCGCTGTCAGCGTCTTCTGCATGGCTGGCATTAAACGCTCTAGGCCGGACCACGCAATGTCTTCTGCCGAAACTTCAGGCACGCCGCCTTTCACATACGCCAAGTTTGCCGCGGAACGTAAGTAGAAATCTTCAGCGCTGTGGAGAGCGTGCCAATTCCCTTGCGCATCTTGAATCGCGTTGTCACCAAAGCCGCCTAGTTGCATTTTCTTAGCGACATCAATCAGAAAGTTCTCTAAGCAAATCGAGCGGCCGTCGGCGGTTTTCTGTGTTCTCGCTTCCACAATCGGCCAACGAGCGGTGACGGTTTTCACTGGAACATCGTGCCAAGGCGTTGCCATGCCCCAGCTTTCGTAAGTCACGGTGTCTGGCACAATGTAATCCGACAACGCGGTGGTTTCGTTAATGAATGCATCAACAGACACAATCAAACCGAGCTGCTTTGGATCTTTAAGCTTGTCTTCCAGTAGTGTTTTCAAACCGGGTACACCATACATCGGGTTCGCCATGTGGTTGATCCACGCTTTAACGCGATATGGATAACCATCAATAGCCGCAGATAGGTGTTCTGTCAGCAGTGGCGCGGCAAACGGATACCAAGGTGCGCGAGTTGGGTAAGGGGATTTTCCTGCCTCAACGCGACGTTTGTATTCGCTGGTTTTGTGGTATGGGAATTTACTGCGCGATAAAAAGACGCCTTTCGGGCCGACTTTGCCAGCAAACTTGGTGAAGTCGTAACGAGGACCCGCAGCGGAAGTTGGGTAGCCACCCGCTTTGGCCATCGCGCCGCCTTTCATGTTGATGTTACCAATCAACGCATTGAGCATCATGATGGTAAACGAGTTATAGAACCCATTGGTGTGCATGTTGCCGCCGTGGGTATCGACCACCGCTTTGGTTCCGTGACTGGTGAAGCGTTTTGCTAGTTCAACAATTTGTTCGACAGGGATTTCACATTGTTGGCTGTAGAACTCAAGGCTGTATTTAAACGCCTCTTCTTTGAGTCTTTGTAGAGACGACTTTACGCGCACTTTGCCTGATGCAAGCGAAACCGTTTTATCGACAAACAGTGTCGCTTCCTCAGCTTGGGTATGAACACCAAATTCGCCGCTTTGATCATCCACGATGACGTACGGGTCGGAGTCAGACAACGCTTCGCCCTCGAATGGCAGATTCAGATCCGACGCGCGTAAAAACGTGCCGTTTCTCGGGTGCTGCTCATCGCTTATCACGAGATGCGTAGCATTACACCAGTGCGCGGTGCCAGCTCGTTTCATTGCGTTCGCCCCCGGTTGGGCTAAGAAGGTTTTGTTGTAGCGTTGGTTTTCGATGATCCACTGGATCATGCCAAGCACGAGGGCAGAGTCGGTGCCTGGTTTGATTGGTACCCAGCGGTTGTTGTCACCGGCCGCCAAGCTCGATGACCCCGCAGGCAAACTTGGCGTGATGATGGTGTATTCCAAGCTACCTTCTGTTCGCGCATTGGCGAGTTGACGCGCCTGACGCTTAAAAGGGTTGCCAGCTTGAGCAGGCGACATACCAATAAAGATGATGTATTCGGCATTATCGAAGTCTGGTTTTAAATGGGCAAATTTATCCAAATCATTCATAAATGCACCGCTGCCAGCACGAAATGCGTAGCCGCAGTAAGAGCCATGATGCCCAAAGTTACGCGTACCATAGCTATTGAACGCGAAGCGTTTGAAAATGTCGTCTCGGCCTTCGTTACCAGCGTTGGTCATTAACAATTGGTTGGCTTTCGGTCCATATTCTGGGTTTTCAGGATCAACGGGCGTTGTTAAATCGCGAATGTCGCGTAAGCCATCAACATGGCCTTCACCAAATAAATCACCACCTTCAACGACTTCTTCTATCAATTGCTCGTAGCTGATGGGAACCCATTTTCCTTCGCCGCGTTTGCCAACTCGTTTCAGCGGCTGAGTAATGCGGTACGGGCTGTTGCGAATTTCTAGCATCCCGTTTCCTCTTGCACAGGCGGTGGAACGGCCGTCAAGGCCCGCTTCTCCTGCCAAACTCAAATAAGCATCTTTGACTGGCGTTTCGAAAGGAATGTGTTGCTGATGAGACAGCGGGTGATATGGGTTGCCACTGATACGCAAGATCTCGTCGTTGCGGTTATCAATGCGTACACGCAACCCGCACAGTGACCAACAACCAAAGCACATGGATGGCGCAACGCGCTGATTTGGATTCGGGATCAGGTTGCCTTTGTTGTTGACCGTGTATTCTGGTTCAAGCGAGTTACCGTGGTGAATATCACGCGTTTTTTCTCCTGCGGTGCCTTCGAGCGCACCTTCGACCATATGTTTGGTGGTGGTGGCGTAACCCGCAGCGAATGCGCCAAGCCCACCCACTGCAATGCCTGATTTCAAAAACTGACGGCGTTTGTTATCCATAATGAAATCCTCTTTGATTAGCGTTCAGTTAAGGTGAGTGATGATGCTTTTGCTTCTATATTTCGTTTTGGTTGAACCAGCTCTGATCCGAGCAATGCCAGTGCAAGCCATAATCCGAGCATGCCGATAATGCCTATCCAGCCATTTCCATCCATAGTGAGTTGGTATGGATACAGCCCTGCATCGAACTTGGCGATGGTTTGTACTTCCATGATGGTAAACCAGCGAATCAGCCACGCACTTGCCAACGTGATCAACGACAGACAAAACGTGCCCATGACACGATGCATACGAGACGTTGTTGACGATTTGGCGTTTCTCATCGTCATAAGCGCGAAGATGATGCTGCCTAAAATAACCAAAGTGAGCAGAGCTATATTTTGTATCCATTGCGCGCTGGAATAGAGCGAAAATGCGGAATTGTTGGATGCCCAAATGGGTAGCAGTATCAGCGTTAATACACCGCTGGTAACCACCGATTTTTTTAGTAAATTAGTATCGCCAGATGTTAGCGTCTTTGACTGACTAGGCAGCAAGAGCCAAATCAGCAGAGAGAAGCCAACCGCGCCCATAAAAGCAGTAACAAACCAAAGAATCGGTGATGCTGGTTGGTGCCATAACGAGCGTGATTTAACGACCGCAATTTCAGCGCCTGTATAGACTGCAATGGTGATGCCTGATAGCACAGTGATGGCAGACACCATAAGCATGGCTCTACGAGAGAGCACCCATTCACCCAGTGACAGCTTTGAAATTAGAGGCAGTACTTTCCCTGGCTGATCACGTAATTTGATCAGATCCTGGCGGAGATACAGCCATGCGGTTATTGCCGCTAAACCTGAGAAAACAGGCAAGAAAAGCGACCCTAAAGACATCCATGACCACGGCGTGATGTGCGCGTAAAAATGCCAAGCGCGTCCCGGTTGGTGTAAATCACCAGTTAACGCTAATGGCCCCACGATGGCGCCGATGGCCAGCGTCAGCACAAGCGCAGCGCGCAGTCTGTGGCTGGTGTGTTTTTCAAATAATAGGGCGATTAGGAATAAAATAGCGGCAGCATAAGCCGAACCGATGTAGAAGAAATACTGCACCGCCCACGGTAGCCAAGCCATCGCTTGAGGTTGGACTAACACTTCGGTGATGTTCATGCGTGCTCTCCTTGTGGGTCATAAATAGCTGGCTGCCCGTCGATATGGCTGGTGAAGCGTTCATCCATGCCGATGTAAAACACGTGTGGCTTGGTCTCTTCATTGGGTTTTAGCACTTTGATGTCGTCTTGGTGCTTCGCAATTAAGCGGCGGACTTCACTTGATGGATCATTCAAATCACCAATTACACGTGCACCGCCAACACAGGTTTCCACGCAGGCAGGCAATAGACCTTGTTCTAGACGGTGAGCACAGAAGGTACATTTATCTGCGGTGAGGGTGTCCTCATTGATAAAACGCGCATCGTAAGGGCAGGCTTGTACGCAATACGCGCAGGCGACACAGCGACTGTTATCCACCATGACGATGCCATCTTCGCGCTGAAAGGTCGCTTGAACCGGACACACAGCCACGCAGGGTGGGTTTTCGCAGTGGTTACAAAGGCGAGGCAGCATAAAGGCTTTCGCTTCTCGTGTGGTTGTAGAGCCATCATCCAGCGTGACTTCGTACTGCTTTACTGTGGTTCGGAACTGACCGATAGGTGCTTGGTTTTCAATGCTGCAACCCACGGTGCAAGCCTGGCATCCGACGCACTTTCGTAAATCCACCACCATGGCATAACGTTTCCCCACTTGTCCTTTTCGATCGGCGGACTGGTTATTGCGAATAATGTTTCCCGCGGTTGCCGTGCCAATACCCGCGACTGGAATTAACGCGGCTCCAGCTGTGACCGCGCTGAGAAAGCGACGTTTGGTGGAATCCATAACTCACCTGCTTTTTTGTTGTATTTGAATTGACTGATTCCATTGTGAGAAATGCACCGCGAGGCTTATATTGTGGATTTCCACATACCCAGATCAAACTTGATCTAAAACAAATGTGGTTTAGGGAAGGTAGCTGTTATTCTTGCTTCATTATTTTCGAAGGAACGATTCGACTCATCATGAAAAAAGCACTGTGGCTTCAGCTTTGGATTGTTTGCTTGGTTGCCTTTGCATCTTTAGCTCAGGGCGCTGTTTCTGAACAAGCAGATCTGCAAGAGCAAAAGGCAGTGCAGCCAGAGGCCAAGCAGAAAGTCGAAGTGGGCGTGTTAGCGATACGCGGTCATCTTTATGCTGAGCAGAGATGGCAACCGACCATTGATTGGCTCAATCAGCAAATTTCCGATGTGCATTTTGTTCTTCATCCCCTTAACTTGGATGAAATGGGCCAAGCGGTGAAGTTTCAGACGATGGATTTCATCTTAACTAACCCCGGTCAAGCCGTGCGATTGGGCAGGCAATACGCGCTATCGTGGATGGTAACGCTAACCAGCCGAGTGCCGCAAAATTCGAACTACGGCATTGGTTCGGTGCTGGTGGTTCGAGCCAATTCAAGCCATCAAACATTGCAAGATGTCTCAGGGCTTCCCGTTGCGGCAGTATCAGAAAAAGCCTTTGGTGGTTATCTAACGATGCGCTATCAAATCTTGGAAATGGGTCTTAATCCGAACGATTTCTTTGCTGATGTCCGTTACCTTGGCTTTCCTATTGACGCCAACCTGTATCAATTGCGTGATGGCAATGTGGAAGCCGCTGTCGTCCCTGCTTGTTTATTGGAACAGATGCAAAATGAAGGTCTGTTACAGCAAGGTGATTTTCGAGTCCTAAATCAACAGCTAAATGAACATTCTTCGTGCGCTGTTTCTACGCCGTTATATCCAAACTGGTCATTTGCTAAAACAGAGCGTGGCTCAGCTCAGCTCGCCAAACAGATTGCGCAAGTCTTGCTTGCTATGCCGCCAGATCACCCTGCGATTATTGCGGCAGGCGCGTCAGGTTGGACGTCACCCGTCAGCTTGCTGAGCATCGACAAACTTTATCAGGCGCTAGACCTCCATCCGTTGCAACAACCTTGGTGGAGTGAGGCGCTGCGCTGGCTGCGTAGTCATCAAGAATGGGCATGGGCGCTGTTCATGTTTGTGATTGTGTTGAACGCGTACCACTTTTGGCTTGAGTATCGATTTAGTAAGAGTAAGCAAGCGTTGGAGCAGACATCGTTACGATTAAAAGAGAAAAGTGAACAGTTAGAACATTCACAAAGGGTCGCGATTGTCGGAGAAATCGGCACTAGTCTTGCTCATGAACTCAATCAGCCATTGGCAGCTATTCGCAATTATAGTGAAGGCGGTTTACTTCGCTTGGCCAAAAAGCGCCCTCATGAAGATATTGTCCCAGTGCTTGAGAAAATACAGGGGCAAGTTGAACGAGCCGATGCAATTATTCAGCGCTTAAGAACGTTGATCCGCAAGCGTAGTGTCGACAAAGCGCCGTGCGACCTTCAACTACTCATTGATGACACGATTGAGTTGCTCCATTTTCGAATGCAGAAGCAAAATATTTCGATTGTGACCAGTATAGAAGGGAACGTCCGTCCGGTACTTGTCGACGCTGTGGGCGTTCAACAGGTTTTAGTTAATGTGATCAGTAACGCGATTGATGCGTGTACTTTGTTCCAAGAGAAATATCACTCGTCAGGTTATCAAGGTAAAATTACCCTGCATAGTGACTACCAAGTCAATCAACTTTCCATTCGAGTATTGGACAACGGCACAGGGTTGCAGAAAGAGAATCCGACTCAAGCGTTTGTGAGTAGCAAAGAAGAGGGGCTCGGGCTGGGGTTAGCCATTTGTCGTGATGTAATGGAAATGCATGGTGGCGAGTTTCTCATCAGCTCGACAGCGCCACATGGCTGTTTGGTTGAGCTCGTGTTTCCATATCAAAACTAATCTGAACTAGGCATAGGAGCATTCAATGAGCAGCGGTGAAAAGCAGCTACCTGTTTTTGTAGTCGATGATGATGAATCGGTGCGTGACTCGCTCGCTTTTATGTTGGAAGAACATGACTTCAACGTCACCACTTTTGCTGATGGGCAGTCTTTCCTCGATGAGGTGGACGTTCAGCAAGCGGGGTGTATCATTCTTGATAGTCGAATGCCAAATCTTCGTGGTCAGCAAGTCCATCAAATTTTAAATCAAGCCAACAGTCCCTTGGCCGTTATTTACCTGACGGGGCATGGTGATGTCCCGATGGCGGTCGATGCATTACAAGCTGGCGCGGTCAATTTTTTCCAAAAGCCAGTCAAAGGCGATGAGTTGGCACAAGCCATTTTGCAGGGACAAGCGCAGTCGGCTGCAAACCTTGATATGGCGGCGGCAAAATCGGCGTATGAATCGCTCACTCCCAGAGAAAAAGACATTTTACGTTTGATCATTGCAGGCAAGCGCAACATTCGAATTGCTGACGAACTTTGCATTGCAATGCGCACGGTTGAAGTACACCGCGCTAACCTATTGAAAAAGTTCTCAGCGAAAACCGTCGCAGAGTTGGCATATATTTATGGCAAGCTAGATTAGAGCTTAGTGAGTGAAGCTTCTTAATGTTATTTGTGGATACAACTTGAGCTTTATGACGACTCGCGTATTATCTTCTTCGTTCCTACTTTATCTGAATTCTTATGAGTTTATTGACTAAACGACATCACACACCACATAAACGGGTGAAATGGCTACTAGCGATTATTGGCTGGGTGGTTGTCGTGTGTCTGATGCAAAATTCAGGTTTTGCATCGTCATGCTCTATGAAGTACGAGACGGTATCGCCTGCTGTTTCACTTACTGATGAGGGTTCGAGCGTCAAGTCGATTGATGCTAAAGAAACTAGCAAATGCGAATTGTCTGAAAAGTTAATTCAATTTTCTCAACATCAGATCGATGCATTTATTGTTGTTCTGTTTGTCGGTCTTTTGGCGTCGGCTATTTGGATGTGCTGCGCTTATATTCGCGCACAATATTGGACGGAGCCGATAGGTCGTAAGTATCGAGTCCATCTGACTTTCTGTGTATTCCAAGAATAAAAACGTGTTTTCTGACCAATAACGTCAGCGATTTAACACATTTTGTTTTTATTATTAGGAATTACTATGAATCAAACTACCAAACTGACTCAACTCGCGTCCATATTCTTTATGGCGTTGGTGTTGGGTTTGTTCTCTCTTAATCTCTCGGCGCAAACTACCGACACGGGATGGATGACCAATCCACAGCATCCGCCTGTGCAAACGCGTTTTGTTTTGACTGGTCAGCAAGATCCGCAAGCCAAAACACTTACAGGTTATTTGGATGTCAAGTTAACCGGAGACTGGAAAACTTATTGGCGATCGCCGGGCGAGGGTGGTGTCGCGCCATCGATAGATTGGCAAAACTCGCAAAACCTGAGCAAGGTTGATTGGCAATGGCCATATCCGCAAAAGTTCGAGTTATTGGGCATTGAGACTCTCGGTTACAAAGGTGACACTTTGTTCCCAATGACGCTGCATATCGACAATATGTCGAAACCCGTCACGATTGATGCAGTGCTCACGCTCTCTTCCTGCACCACCATCTGTGTGTTGACGGACTATCAAATTCAACTGACCTTCCTGCCTTCTGAGCTGCAAATCGACGAGCAGGTGATGTTCAGTTACGCCCAAGCGGTGAGCAATGTGCCCCAGCCATCGCCGTTTATTGATGTCACTCAAGCAAGTTGGGATGCAAACCAATCGAAGTTGCAAATCAAGCTCACGAACACTCAAGGTTGGAACCAACCACAAGTGTTGGTGGACGGTGTCGATGAGGCAACGCGAGACTATAGCTTCAAGCTTGAAGGTATACATCAAGAGGGAAATACCGTTACCGCGAGCTATTTGGTGGATACTTGGTTAGGCGATGTGGAGTTAAGTGATCAGTCGCTGTTTGTGACCATCAAAGACGCCAACTTGTTGGCAGAAGAAACCACTCAAGCAATAGCTGAGGCGATAGTAGACCCACTGCCGAGCACGTCTTTAGTGAGTATTTTTCTGTTCGCGTTGCTAGGTGGTTTGATTCTCAACATCATGCCTTGCGTTCTTCCGGTTTTGGGGATGAAGCTCAGTAGTATTGTTGCCGCTCAAGGTATCGAGCGTCGTCAAATCCGCGCTCAGTTTGTTGCGTCTTCACTTGGCATCTTAACGTCGTTTTGGATTCTCGCTGGCTTTATTTTGGCGCTCAAACTGACAGGTAGTGCCATTGGCTGGGGCGTTCAGTTCCAAAGCCCTTGGTTTTTAGGATTGATGGTTCTGGTAACAGGTTTGTTTGGCGCCAACATGCTAGGACTGTTTCAAATCCGTCTTTCGTCTGGCACCAGTACATGGCTCGCGTCGAAAGGCGACAACTCGTTAGCTGGACACTATGTGCAAGGGATGTTTGCAACCTTGCTTGCTACGCCGTGTTCTGCGCCTTTCCTAGGAACAGCCGTGGCGTTTGCTTTGGGTGCGGATGTAGTTACGCTGTTTGCAATTTTCACCGCCTTAGCGTTGGGGATGGCGTTGCCTTGGATTATGGTGGCAATTTTCCCAAGCATTGCGCTTAAATTGCCGAAGCCGGGTCAGTGGATGAACGTGGTCAAAAACGTATTTGGTGTGATGATGTTGGCCACCAGCGTTTGGCTACTGTCTTTGATGGCCAATCACTTACCAGTGTTTTGGGTCATTCTCGTCGGTTTAGTCGCGTTTATTGTTCTGATGATTCGCGTTAAACGCGTTCATGGCGATAAAGCACTCGTGGTATCCGGTTCTGCATCGCTTATCTTAATTGCTGGCGGGCTGCTACTTGGCAGTGTCACCGCAAATCAATGGGCGACACCGCTTCCTGAGGACTTAGCGTGGCAGAAGCTTTCTAATTCAGCGATTGAAGAGCACGTCAATAATGGGCGAGTGGTGTTTGTTGATGTGACTGCGGATTGGTGTGTCACGTGTAAAGCGAACAAGATCGGCGTTTTATGGCAAGACCCGGTTTATTCTTTGCTTCAAAGTCCTAATGTGGCGACGTTAAAAGGGGATTGGACACATCCGGACGGCTCGGTAACGGACTTTTTACGAGCTCATGGGCGTTACGGTGTGCCGTTTAACATCGTCTATGGCCCGGCGGCGCCACAAGGTATCCCGTTACCTGTGATTCTGACTGATGATGTTGTTTTAAGCGCGGTGAAACAAGCGAGTGGGGGAACCATTCAATGAGTTCGACAAAGCAGCGTAGAACATTCCGATATTGGCTCATTCAAATCGTACAGATGGTGCTCATTGTCACCGTCATTTCCATCGTGATGGATTGGTATCGCACTAAAGATATTCCTAAACAGGAGGCACCACCATTGAGCTCCGTATTGAGCGATGGTGAATATTTCGATGCAATCGCGCAAAGTCATGAACAACCTGTCGTTGTTTACTTTTGGGCGACTTGGTGTCCCGCTTGTAAATTTGTAAGTCCAAGCGTGAGCTGGCTGAGTGATGACTATGCCGTAGTTGGCGTTTCTGGCTCATCGGGACCGAATGAGCGCGTGGCGCAGTTTATGCAGGCAAAAGAATATCGTTTTGAAAACATAAACGATCCTTCAAGCGATATTATGCGTGAATGGAAAATTAGCGTGACTCCAACCATTTATATTTTAAGAAATGGTGAAGTGACCTCTATTACGACAGGCATCACAACGCCGATAGGAATATTGGCGAGAATTTGGTTGGCTCGATAACGAAATAAAAATCCGATATTCAAAATACTGAATATCGGATTTTTTCTTTTTATTTTCTCGCTCCAACGGGAATCATAATGTGTGCGTATGGAGTGCCTTTCCACATCACGTATGGGCCACCATAACTTGGATCGGTTGGTAGAGAGTCGAGCAACGCTTGGTCTGGCGTAATAATCATCAAGTGTGGTCCTTCCACAATCCATTGATTATCGTCCGTCATCCCTTCTGCAAATGGGTCGGTGTTACTGGCACCGCCATCACCCGCTAACATGTAAGAAATACCTAATGCTTTGGCTTGGAAAGGTTTTTTGTTCATCCAAGCGTCTGCCCACTCCATCCAAGGACCATCCATACACATTGGCGCTGTGCCTTCCAATTGAGGAGGCGTTGGGAAGCAAGTGTATTGGCTAGAACCTTCTTGCAGAACATTATTGTTCCAGTCCATCACTGTTACTTTATCGCGAATAGTCGGTGGTGCAGCACTCAGTGCATCTTCTAAAAGTGCTTTTGAATCATCGGCTGCGAATGCGCCAAAAGCGCAGCTGACCGAAACAACAGCAGTTAAATAAGGAGTTAGTTTCATAAATTAAACCTCAAGTTAATACAACATGAGAATTTGAGCACTTTAATTATAGAGTGATATTAACAATAAGAATCATTATTTAAATGAAAAATAATAAGCGATAGGTTTGTTATGTTAATTTAAATATTGTTTTTATATACAGCGAATAGAATGATGGAAATAAGATTAGTTGAATAATCTAAGACAGATTATCAGGACATATTTTCTCTTTATGCACTTAAAAATCCCATCGGAATCACAGGCCAATACTTTTCAAAATTTCATCTATTTCTACTGGTTAGCGCTGAATAACCAGTCGGTTACGTTTCATAAAAAATTAGCTATTTAATAAGTGCTTAGGTGCATATTACGTGTTACATTCGAGCATCGTTATGGTTATCAAGGAGGAAACGATGAACGTAGCAAAAATGTATGATGATGTGTCGGAGCGCTATCAAAAGTTGGTGGATGACAGCCATTACGTCGGCCCACGTTGGATTTCTGGGAAGTTAAAAACCTTTCCCATCGAGCAAGGCTCGGCACTCGACCTAGCCTGTGCGACAGGCAGTATCGGTCATGTCGTAAAAAATCACTATCCAGATCTCACCATCCATGGCTTAGACATCTCGTCCAAAATGGTTGATAAAGCGCGCCAAACTAACCTCTATCAAAGCGTCGCGGTGCATAACCTCGATGAGCCATTTTCCCCTTTGTTTGAGCAAACCTTCGACCTTATCACCGCACTTGGTTTTACTGAGTTTCTAGCAGAGCCTCAACAACTGCTGGAGTGCATTTCGCGTAAGCTAAGTGCGAATGGACGATGTTTTATCAGCTTTCAATACCACGATCCGGATGGACAAGATTTGCCTCGAAATACTTATAGTGGATCGGTCGTGCATACGGCATATACCGAAAGTGAAGTTGAACAACTCTGTCAGCAGGCGGGGTTGGAAGTGGTTTCCTTAGAAAATGTGATTGGTTACGTATCTGGTGTTGGTTATGTGTGTCGATACTTGATGCTAGAGCTGAAAAAGTCACACCGCTGAAATAAGTAACAAACAAGGACTGTTTTTGAAAACACAAGATTTAACCGAGTTCGGGTCGGGCATTGAATACGATGCCCAATACGAGCAGCATTACCATTACGACATTGCTTTCATCACAAGGTTAATCGAAGAAACCAATGCTCGAAGTGTACTGGATGTCTGTTGTGGTTCCGGCATTGTCACGATTCCAGTCTCTGAGCAACTCAACGAAGCCATTGGCATTGATATTTCTGAAGGGATGCTCAAACACGCAAAGGACAAAGCCAAAAGTAGGAGTAACTTACGTTTTCTTCATCTCGACGCAACCCAGTTTTCGTTAGGTAAGAAGTTTGACCTAGCCATAATGACAGGGAATGCATTCCAAGCCTTTTTAAGTGACGACATGCTGGCAGGCGCACTGAGCTCAATATCAAAGCACCTAGAAAAAGGTGGGCGATTTGTCTTCGCTATTGAAGAACTCACTTCTCAAACTCCTATTGGTTGTCTGGTGCTGATACCTGAGCAAGACAGCAGCGAAATCCATTTTGGTATTTCTGCTCGCTATCAGGGAAAAGGCTATGCAACCCAAGCCTGCAAACTTGGCGTTGTTTACCTGCAAAGCTTGGGTATAACGCGCATTCGCACTGCCCGCATATTGGCAACCACGCGAGTATTCGTGTGTTGGAGAAATGTGGCTTTATCAGCCAAGGCATTTTAAAAGCGCATGCGGTTTTTCCTGCTTTAGGACGTGAGGCGCAAGACTGTATGGATATGCGATTGGAGGATATAGAGTAGCGTCATTTTGCACATTGTTCAGAATGAAATGGGTGGCGGTTGAAACGAGCGGTTACAGAGCTTGTTAGTCGCCATCGTAGACTGCGTCTTTGCTGAGTGATTCGTCGAGATTTTTTAATCTTTGATTGTCAGAGGCGACTGACAAAACCATACCAACTGTGACAACCAAACCGCTATTAAAGCAGGATATTATTCCTTCAACTTTGTGTTTTAGGAGTAGTCATTAGACTACCCAATAATTGTTGGAATAAATAATGACGAAACGTTGGCTTGTCTCCGCTGTGAGCATCGTGCTGCTCGGCGGTGGTACGTATTTCTATCTCCAATCTGCTGCTCAACCAGAATTGCTGCCTACATTGATTGTGGAAAAAGGCACGATTGAAAAGCAAGCTGTGGCTGTTGGTAAAATTGTCCCTGCACACTCTGTGTCTATCAAGTCACAAATCGACGGTATCGTCGGTGAAATTTACGCGAAAGTTGGTGAAAAGGTGAAGCAAGGCCAGCCGCTGATCAAAGTGCGTCCAAACCCAACCCCCCAAGCATTAACGGATGCATCGGCAGAACTCATGCGTAGTGAAGCCGATCTGGAATCCGCCAAACAAAAACTGTCCAACTTAGAAAGCTTGGTCAAGCAGGACATTATTCCAAGTAACTACGACGAATACGTAAGTGCGCGCTCGGCAGTCAAATCTGCGCAAGCGGACGTATTGCAAAAGCGCCAGAATCTCGAACTCATCCGCAGTGGTGAGGCGTCTATCGGTGATGCGCGTTTAACGTCGACGATCTACGCGCCAATTGATGGCACGGTACTCAACCAGAAAGTTGAGGTCGGAGAGCCGATCATCTCGACTCAATCAAGCCAAGCAGCGACTGAAATGATGTCATTGGCCGACATGAACAGTCTGATTTTTAAAGGTAGCGTCAGTGAGCATGATGCTGCGCAGTTGTCTCCGGGAATGCCCGTTATGTTGACGGTGGCGCCTTATCCTGATGTGGCGATTTCTGGTGTGCTAACCAAAGTGGCGATTCAATCTGAGAACCTCAACTCACCAGAGGGCAATGCTTCGGCAAAAAGTTTTGATAACGGTTTTGAGGTTGAAGTGGGAGAACTCAAGATCCCACAAGATGTGTTGCTTCGTTCTGGTTTTTCATCGACGGCTCAAATCATTCTGAAGAAGTCTGAAAATGTGCTCACTCTACCGGAGCGCGCTCTGCAATTTGATGGTGACGCACCGAATGTTCTGATCCCCGACAGCTCAGAACAAGGGTTTCATAAACAACCTGTGAAACTCGGTCTGTCAGATGGCATCAATGTCGAAGTGCTTGATGGCGTGGAGCTTGATGAAGAGGTCATCGACAACAGCATGATGGGAGCGACGCATGGTTAAGCTGCAACGATCAAAAATCGCCTTTGCATTGTTGGCTGCCACGCTCAGTTTGCCGACCTACGCAATTTCTATTGAACAAGCTTGGCAACAAGCAAAGCAGAACGATCCAAATTACGAAAAAGCGAAAATCGGCGTCCAGCTTGGCGAGGTTGGCGTACAGAGTAGCCGCAGTGCGTTATTGCCGGGTTTAAGTGCCAGTGCGTCAGCGGATTGGAATGAGTCCTCAAGCCATTCCAACAGTTACGGCGCTACCTTATCTCAAACTATTTGGGATAGCAGTTTGTGGTCGGAACTGGATCAAGCGAATGCCAATTATCTCAAAGCACAGTTAGAGCTATCTCAATCACATAACGAGCTTGCGCAGAAGTTGCTCACCGCTTACCTAGATGTGGCAAGCGCACAGGGCGACCTCAAATTGGCGCAGTCCAAGCTGGAGGAGGGGAAGGAACTTCTCAACATCATCGAGAAACGCTATCGAGCAGGCAAAGTGAAGTCGGTTGATGTTGAAGAGATGCGAGCGAATCAAGTCTCTGAGCAAGCAAGTATCCTCAATGCAAAAGCCGATCTCGAAGTGAAAAAAGCAGAGCTTGCGGCGTTAATCAATCAAATGCCGGAGAGTGTCGACCAAATTCGAACGGATTCTTTGATTCAGCCGCCGATGTTGGTGGACTCCCAGGAGCAATGGCTAAAGCTGGCGAAAGACAGCAGTCCAGAGCTGTTGGTGGCGGCGCAGATGGTGAAAGCGAGCGAGTTCGCGAAAGATTCAGCTAAAGGTGGATACTACCCGACCGTCAAAGGCAGTGTGGGCTACAGCGATGGTGACAATCGTTCAAACGGCGAGTTTAACGCTGGGATTAGTTTGAGTTTGCCGATTGACCTCAATGGTGCAGTGCGAGCGAAAGTGGACGAAGCATCGTTGAACATTTTAAGCGCCAAGCAAGATATGCGTAGAGTGGAAATTGATATTCAGAAACGAGTTGTTCAGCAGTTTACGCAGGTCGATATCAACTGGAATCAAGTTTTGATAGCGAACGAGCTGGTTGAGTCGCGCGCCAGAGTGTTGCAAAGCAAAGAGAAACTTTACGACGCTGGCCTGCTTGAAGTGTCGGAAGTTATCAGCGCACACAACAGCTTGTTTGAGGCGAAAAACAGTCTACAAACCAACTTGTACAGCTACTGGCGTAAGAGAATCGGCTTACTGCAAACCGCAGGGAAACTCGATGACGATACCATGGCGTTGATCTCTCGGGCTTTTCATTCATGAGCAGCCTGTTGCAGCAAACTTGGCAAACGTTGATGGCGCACCGCATGAAGAGCGTGCTGGCCATTATCGCGATTGCTTGGGGCGTGATCTCTGTGGTGGTGTTAATCGCACTTGGCGAAGGCTTTTATCGCCATCAGACCCAGTCGTTTTCCTTTATGATCAACAATGTGCAAGTGGTGTTTCCGTCGAGTACCAGTAAACCGTGGCAAGGGTTACCTTCAAGACGACAAATTGATATTCCACAAGAAAAAGTCGACATGATCAAACAGTCGGGCTTCGTGCAACAGGCGTCGAGCGTTTACGCCAAATGGGATGCGAATATCACCAATCTCAAAGGACAGAACTTATCGAGTACGGTCAGCGGTATTGATACGTCTTACTTTCCTTTAATGCAACGCAAGCTGCAATCCGGTTCGAGAAATCTGTCACCAAGTGATATGGACAACCACACTCGCGTGGCGGTGTTAGGCGATCAAATTGCGCAAATGGGCGGAATCCAAATCGGGGATAGGCTCAAAATCAACGGCATTCCGTTTTTGGTGATTGGGATAACCGTTGGTGAGGACACTGGCATTTCATTCGGCGATAGCCGCACGGTTTTCATTCCTCAAACAACGTACCGCGATTTGTGGGATGCGAAACCTTGGATGGTATTGATGAAGCCGAGAGACGGGATGGATGCACCGTCGTTTCGACAAAATATCGTGAACTTTTTCGCCAAACAGCTTCATTTTGACCCAAGTGATAAAGATGCGATCGAATTACCCGATTTTAGTGAAGGTGCGGCGGTCATCAGTGGAATTTTACGTGGCATTCAGATTTTTCTCGGAGCGAGCGGTGCGATGACCATGGCGGTCGGTGCGCTTGGCGTTGCCAACATCATGTTTTTATCTGTCACGGAGCGCACGCGTGAAATCGGTGTGCGTTTAGCGATCGGGGCGACTCAAAAATCCATACTCAGTCAGTTTATTCTTGAAGGGCTTATTTTGGTAGCCGTGGGCACGGCATTAGGTCTGATGTTTTCGTATGCAGTGGTATCTGTCCTAAGCAGCATGGCATTACCGGAATGGATGGGTTTACCTGTGATCACGCCAGATTCCATTGCTTGGTCCTTACTTGTGACGCTTATCTTGGCATTGATGGCATCGTATTTCCCAGCAAGGCGAGCATCACGTCTCACACCAGTCATTGCTTTGAATGCGAGGGCCTAGTCATGTTGTTACCGATGAGACAAATTTTCCAAGAAATGGCCGCAGAAAAGTTGAGATTGGGTTTGACCATTCTGGCTGTAGCGTGGGCGACCCTCTGTATCGCTGCTATGTTGGCGGTAGGTGAGGGCATTCGTCAGGGCGTATTGAAAACCGCACAAAATGGTAACGGCAACTTGATCTATTTGACCGGAGGGATGGCCACCGTCGACCACGGTGCTTTTCACCAAGGCAAGTTTCTGACATTAAAAATGGACGATTCAGAGGTCGTTCGAGCGTTACCCGATGTAAAAAGCGTTGCGCCAACTGCGAAGTGGAAAGAGCGTATCACCGTTGGTGACAGAAGCTCGTGGCAAGAGCCGTTAGCGGTCACGAGCGAGTTTCAATCCATGACCAATTTGGTGCCGATGGCGGGGGGGCGATGGTTAAATCCACTCGATCAAAAAGAGACGCGCAAAGTCGTTGTACTGGGTTATGAACTGGCAGCCGACTTATTCAACCCGAATGAGGACTTTAGTTGGTTTGCGACAGTCACATTGCAAGTCAACCCTGTGGGGAAAAAGGTAAAAATCGGCAATGAGGAGTTCACCGTTGTGGGCGTATTGGAGAAAAACAGCGCTCAAATAGAACTGGGGGATCTTATCAACTATTCCAGCTTTGTGCCGTTAGCGACGTGGACGCGATTTCATGTCAACGGTGAAATTGGTGGCATCAATGTGCAACCACAAGCCGATGTAGACCGAGAAGCCTTAGCAAAGACGATCAGGCAAGTGATTGCCCGTAAGCACGGGGCAAGTGTCAGTGATGAACAGGTCGTCCAAGTCGATGATATGTTCCTTAAACAAAAGAGTATGCAGCAGTTTCTGATAGGTTTGCAGAGTTTTCTTGGCATTATCGGCTTCGTGACGTTAGCTGTTGCTGGCGTTGGCATCGCCAATGTGATGTATGCCACCGTAAAGCGATCTACGCGTGATATCGGCGTGCGCATGGCAGTCGGTGCAACTCCAACGGCCATTCGCATGCACTATTTAGTGCAGTCTTTATTGACAATGATGATGGGGGGCGCGCTTGGCTTAGGCGTGACGTACGCGCTGGTGTCTGCCATCAGTTCCATTCCTTTAGAGGGCAATGCCTTTTATGAACAACTGGGTAAACCTGTCCCTGAGTTGTCGTGGGTCGTTGTCGCGATTGTCATCCTCACCTTAGTGATCATTGGTGTGGCATCTGCATGGTTACCTGCAAACCGAGCCGCAAAAGTCAGCCCGTTGGAGGCGCTACAAAGTGAATAACAACAATAACTCTGGAGAGAACATGTCGAACAAGTCGCTTGTTGAGCTGACCAACATCTGTAAATACTACTCAAGCGGGGAGGCGGAAGTTCGCGCGCTAGACGGCGTTGACTTAACCATTAATCAAGGCGAGTTTCTTTCGATTCTTGGCCCGTCCGGTTCAGGCAAATCAACGTTGATGAACATGCTCGGCTGTTTAGATAAGCCCACCGATGGCGAGTACCAACTTGGCGGCCAAAACGTCGCAAGTTTAAGTGCGAATGAGCTGGCTGGCATTCGTAACCAAAAGATCGGTTTTGTCTTCCAAAGCTTTAACTTATTGGAATACGCGACGGCGCTTGATAACGTGGCACTGCCGTTGGTTTACTCTGGCATCAAAGCCAAGGAACGTCGCCAGCGCGCCGCTAAATTGCTAGAGCAAGTCGGGCTAGGGGATCGTTTAGACCATAAACCAAACCAGCTTTCTGGTGGTCAAAAGCAGAGAGTTGCGATTGCAAGAGCCTTGGTCAACGATCCGCAAATCATCTTAGCGGATGAACCAACGGGTGCATTGGATTCAAAATCCGGCGCAGAGATTGAAGCCTTGTTCAATCAACTCCACGCCGAAGGCAGAACCTTGATCATCGTGACGCACGATAACGCCCTAGCAGAGCGCACCAAACGCATCATCACCATCAAAGATGGCATGGTGATTTCGGATAGGGTGCCGGAGGGAAGATAAATGAATTTTTCTTGATTGAGACTGGAGTTATTTTAAGGAAGATAGCCATGGAATAGGAGAAGCTATCTTCCTTTATTTTTATTCGCTATGCTCGCCTTGTCTCTCTTTTATCAAGTCATGCTTCTGTTCTTTAAGTAGAGTGATTGCGAGCTTAGTGTCCTCAATCAATTTACTGTTATCGTTGAGATCTTTGCCCTTCAAAGGCAAAACAAGATAATGAATGCTGCCATCTTCATTCTGCACTCCGGTAGCAATGATGACATCACCTTCTGACGCTGTGCCAAAATACTCTGAAACGACTTTGGTTTCGCTGACACCGTAGCTATCCAAATAGGATGACTCCGTGTTGTCAAACAAGATAGGAACCCCTTGCTTCGCTAATGTTCGTAATTGTTTTTGCTTTTGCTCGTCGAATGGATAGTCGGTTGTACTGATGTAACTCACCTGTTCAGCTTCAATAAAATCGTACAGTTCATTGCTCAATTCATTTAATGGAGCAGATATCCAAGGTGTAGATGAAATGACGTCGGAAGAGGCGTCATTGTTATTTTGTCGTGTTGGAACGGTAACCACCTCTTGAGCAGCATCGCTCTCAGGAGGGGGGACATTCATTGTCGCAGCATCTTCTGTCTTGATTTGCTCGTCTAGGCTTGCAACAGGTTCGGTCTGGGTATTCTTGTTATTTGAATTAATTAGAAATATGGCGAGTACTGCACCAAGTGCTAGCGCCGATCCAGTCAAGAGTTTTTTATTACTTGTCATGTCTTACCGTTTATTTCATTAGTAAATACGGCGGCCACTTATTCATTCCGTGGCCGCAGGCTAATAAGTTAGTGGTAGAGCGCGTCATTCCAAGAGATAGTTACGGCTCGGCTAGTCTCTGTCCATTGACTGCTATCACGATTTTTCTTCCAGGTATTTTCTGGGGTGGTATACCAGCTACACCAGTCACGACCAAAGTAGTAATTGGTTTTTCGCCAACCTGCAACCAGCTTGACTTCTGACGTATCTAGGCCATCTTGAATATCATTTTTTCGATATACAACACCGACTTGCGGTTTAAAGTCAGAGCGCATCACGACAGGTAATTCGCTATAGTCAATTAGGTTGCCCATGTCACAGCTGGTCCAACGGTACAATAACCAGTCTTTAGGTGGAGTATTGTGGCGGATAGTTTGGTTTTCGATAAGCCAATTAATGCTCTCATTGGTCTGATCAAAATCAGCCACCGTCTGAAATTCTGGTTGATCGTAAGTTACGCGGTTGCTCCAGGAGATACCACCGCTAATATTTGGAGAATCAGAAGCACTGAAGCCAAGATTAAAGTCCAGAGACTCACTTACGGATGCTGTTGCAATAGTGTTTTCTGGAGCATGGCTCATATGACGTAAAGGGGCACCATTTAAATAACTCAGTGCCAGTTTAAAGGCTGTTGGGATTGTGTAACGGTAGTCTCCACCGGTGGCAAAACCATAGATCTGCTCTTTATTCGGTACATTAGTCATGTCGAAACCAGAACCTCCGTTTAGAAGCAACTTGGCTTCCTTAGCTCCATTCGGCAGCAAAGATTGATTCCAGACATTTTCTAAGGAGTAAATTAAGCGGATTTTCTTCGAGCGTGCATCGCTATCATCGAGCTGTAGCAAGGTCGAAGTGTAAGCTTTTAATGTATCTTCAGCATGTGCTGGAGCTAGAGAACCAAGTAATGCGAGCGCGATAATACTCGCGGAAAGATGCTGTTTTTCCATTGTTTTTTCCTATTAGTCAGCCCATAAAGGTTATTATTGGGTTTTAACAATAACTCTATGGGTGTTTTATAATTATGGACTGGTTATTAATTGGTGCTCAATAATTGAGCGGTGAAATATTGCATCTTGTATTTTAATAAAAAAAGGAAAAGTATAGATTCGTGGGATTAATGTCTCATAGTTTTTAAATTCATTACTCAACTATAATAAATAAGAATGTAGTTATTAAGTCTTACCTTTTTAAGTTATTACTTAATTTTTATTTTCTAATGTTATGTTTAAATTTCTTTATTGATAGAAGTGAAATTTATAAGTATTAACCATGTTATTGTTGAGGTTTTTGTTATGCCAAACTAAGTAAAGTGTCGTTATGTGGTCATTACAGCTTCCTGAATTTAATTTAAATTAAAACAGTGGCTTATGTTTGTTTTATTATTGGTTTTTTCGAGCTTCATGTAATAGTTGGGTGACAAAGCTCATCAATGAAGTTGTCATATTCGTGTATGAGGTTATATGTGCTTTTACAACAGAAAAATGAAACTTTACGTTTGAGATGGCAAATACAGGAAAAGAAATAAATAATATAATTAAATAATAATGTTTCCGAAAACATTAAATGTAAGGTACTTCTGATTAAACGAATGCTTGAATAAATGATTGAATGTGAAAAGTGCTATTTAAGCTACGCTGTCCTATATTCCAGTTAGCGTCTTGTTTATATAATGCGTTTTTTAGGCTTAAAACTGGTTTACGTACTGTTAACCCCTTACCAGTTTCTTAATTTACTATGCTCGCCAAGGTATGTGTATTGATGTAAATGAAAAACAGTATCTACGGTAGTTCCATCAGGGTTGGAACTCCCACTATGAATTTCTTTCATGTTCAATGTGAAACAATACCAATATTACTCAACTCGTGAAGCAAGTATAAAAAAAGGACTGCTCTGGTGTTAGGCACTGCGACCGTCATTTTTAGAACGAACTGTTCGTCGTAAGTGCTGTTGAACCTAACTATTGGGAAAACCAAAAAACAAAAATGTCCCCATGCACAGAGTTAGGAAAAGTCTGCTTTATCTAAGGAAATAGGATACCAACTCACGATGAATAACGATTTCACATTTGCTATCAAAAGCATTCGCTTTGATGAGAATTACCAACCATCAGACAACACGCGAATCACTACCAACTTTGCTAATCTGGCTCGAGGAAACTACCGCCGAGAGAATCTGCGCAATGCACTCCGAATGATCGACAATCGTTTTAATGCCTTGGCATATTGGGATAACGCGCAAGGTGACCGCTACTCTGTTGAGCTTGAAATCATCTCTGTTGATATGGATATCCAAGGCAGTGGCGAAGCCTTCCCTTCGATTGAAGTGCTCAAAACTAACATTGTTGACCACAACACTAACGAGCTCATCGAAGGCATTGTGGGTAACAACTTCTCTTCATATGTGCGTGATTACGACTTTAGCGTTTTGCTGTTGGACCACAACAAAAACCAGCCACAGTTCAGCATCCCAGCGAACTTCGGTGATTTGCATGGCAAACTGTTCAAAGCTTTCGTTAATTCTGAGTCTTATAAACAGCATTTCAAAAAGTTGCCAGTGATTTGTCTGAGCGTATCGGACAACAAAGTATACCGACGTACTGAAAACCAACATCCTGTTTTGGGCTTTGAATATCAGCCGAACGAATCTTCGTTGACGGAGCAGTACTTCAAGAAGATGGGCTTACAGGTGCGCTACTTTATGCCGCCAAACAGCGTTGCACCGTTGGCATTCTACTTCTTCGGTGACTTGTTGAACGACTATTCAAACCTAGAGCTTATCAGCACGATAAGCACGATGGAGACATTCCAGAAGATTTACCGACCAGAAATTTATAATGCCAATGCGGTTGCCGGTAATTGCTACCAGCCAAACCTAAAAAACCTAGACCACTCGCTAACTCAAATCGTTTACGACCGAGAAGAGCGCAGCCAACTGGCAGTTGAACAAGGGAAATTTGCCGAGGAGCATTTCATCAAACCTTATCAATCTGTGCTTGAACAATGGTCTGCAAACTACGCGTAATCGACAACGAGAATCTAGAAAGGAATGACGATGAAAACACTATTACCGACTTCAACGGCTGGCAGCTTACCGAAACCTTCTTGGCTGGCCGAACCAGAAAAACTTTGGTCACCGTGGAAACTGCAAGGTGAAGAACTGATTGATGGCAAACGCGATGCGCTACGTATCGCTTTGCAAGAACAAGAACTGGCAGGCGTTGATATCGTCAGTGATGGCGAGCAAACTCGCCAACATTTTGTGACGACCTTTATTGAGCATTTAAGCGGCGTAGATTTTGAAAACCGTAAAACGGTGACCATTCGCAACCGTTATGAAGCAAGTGTTCCGACTGTGGTTGGCCCAGTAAGCCGCACAAAGCCCGTGTTTGTTGAAGATGCCAAGTTCTTGCGTCAGCAAACTAAGCAACCTATCAAGTGGGCGCTGCCAGGCCCTATGACGATGATCGACACGCTTTATGATGATCATTACGGTAGCCGTGAAAAGCTGGCTTGGGAATTTGCAAAGATCCTCAATCAAGAAGCGAAAGAGCTTGAAGCGGCAGGTGTCGACATCATTCAGTTTGATGAGCCTGCGTTCAATGTGTTCTTCGATGATGTGAACGAGTGGGGCATTGCATGTTTAGAGCGTGCGATTGAAGGGCTGAAATGTGAAACGGCGGTGCATATCTGCTATGGCTACGGCATCAAAGCGAACACAGATTGGAAGCAAACGCTAGGCACTGAATGGCGACAATACGAAGAAGTATTCCCTAAATTGCAGCAATCGAATATCGATATTATCTCGCTTGAGTGTCATAACTCGCGAGTGCCTATTGAGTTGCTTGAGTTGATTCGCGGTAAGAAAGTGATGGTTGGTGCGATTGACGTTGCAACCAACGAAATTGAAACGCCAGAAGAAGTGGCGAACACACTGCGAGAGGCATTGAAATACGTTGATGCCGACAAGCTTTACCCATGTACCAACTGTGGTATGGCGCCTTTGTCTCGCGAAGTATCGACCGCTAAGCTTAATGCGCTAAGTGCGGGCGCGGAGATCATTCGTAAAGAGTTGGTGGGTTGATATTAAGACTTGGGCTCGACACCATAAACTAAAGTTAGGGTCATTCCAGCGAGTCTAGACGAGACTAGGAATCTGATTACAGCTCGCTAGGAAATGGCGATAACCTTAGAACTTCACAGCACTCGGTGGGTAGCTCCTGAATCACCTCGTCCCTCGTTGTTCAGTATGACGGTTGTTAAGAGATACGTTACTCACGTACCCAACTATTTGGCTTGTATTCAAAGTTGGGTCATTCCAGCGAGTCTAGACGAGACTAGGAATCTGCTAACAACTCGCTGGGAGATGGCGATAAGCTAGGAACTTCAAAGCTCTCGGTGGGTAGATCCTGAATCACGCTCGTTCCTCGATGTTTAGGATGACCGTTTTAAATAAAAATGCCGCTCGCAGTAAAGTGAGCGGCATACATTTCCCGTTTTCAGTCCTCGGCCAAGGCTTAATTCAACTCCACATTCCTCATCTCAGGATGCTTTAGCAACATCACACGAATCCAGTGATGCACCACCCACATCACCATCGCGGTGAGCAGAACCGCGACGAAAATCGAGCTGAAACGGTACAAGATCGAAAAGAACGCGTCTTTTTGTTCTGGCACCAATGAGGTCGTCAGCGGAACCGATAGGGCAGACATGGCAGAAAACGCGATAGCCGCTTTAATTTGCCCCTTGGTGAGCCACAAGCAGAATGGCCCCATCGCAATGGTAAAGGCGAGCCAAAAGAGTAGCCCATGCCCATACCAACTGCCCAATATCAGCTGAACAGCCATCCCTGCGATGCAGCCTAGTGCGGTGCCGATGATGCGAATTTTTGCCATGGCGAGCGAGCCCGCTAAAGTCATTGGGGTTAGGATGATCAAAATGGAAGCTTGTGCGGATAACGAGTCATATAAGTCCGCTACTTGGAATACGATAAATGCCGCCATCGCCACTACCCAACCCATGGCAACTTGGCTGATGTAGTCAATATCGCTTTTCACTGGGGTCGACATCTCAATGTGCTCGGCGGGGGATTTTGGCTCCGGGAACAACCAATACGCGAATGCGCAAACAAAAATATTGCTGAACGCCATCACCCACATGTTGACGTTGAACTCTTCAATATCCATGAAGTTATAGCTGGCAAAGTTCAACACAATTGAACCCACCAACAACCCCATGTAACCAAACAAATAGGTTTTCTGGTTCATCATTGCAATGCACTTGAACAGCATCATAATTCCGACGGCAACGGTCATTAATGTTGGATGAAACTGCAAGTATTCCAGCAAAAATGTGGCTTGTATGGTTGTCCACACCGCAGAGAAAAACACGATCAATAAAGCCGAAAGATTAAAGTGGTCCATTCTGCCCAATATAAACAGCGGCATCATGATGGCAAAAAATCCGTAAGACCAACCGAAGACCATGCTTAGCGCAAGCCCTAAAGAGCAGCCGAACCAAATTCGTAAGGTTTTCATTGTCGCCGCCTAGTAAATGAAGTGGAACCAGCTTGCGAGGTGAATCTGTGCTTGCGCCATCAACTGCCAGAAAATGCTGTTGTCTGGGTACAAAACAATGGTAGCGCGAGAGCCGACAAACAGTGCTGGTGGTAACTCTTCGCTGCTGGTTAGGTTCACTCGTGTACGCTGCGCATCACGTACCCAGCGGTTGTTGACTTCCACTTTGGTTAGTGCGCCATTAGGCGTTTGTTGTGCGGCTGCTACACCGTAATCGCGGCTAGCTAAATCAAAGTCGTACACCGAACCTGGGTTGGCATCAAATGTGACCAAGGCGTGGAAAGTCTTGTCTACGTTCGCGACGGACTTTTCACGAAAATCAGCGGCTACCCAGAGTGATCCTGTTGGTACAAATGTCAGCAATGGCATGTTGGTGTTTGCCATCGTGCCAGCTTCTAGTTGCAGGTTGGTCACGACACCATCACTGGGAGCGAGTACCGCGGTATTTGCCAAATCAAGTTGCGCCTTTTCGATGCCGTTTTTGGCAATTCGAACGGCGGTGCTTTGACCTTTTTGAACGCCTAATTGCGCCTCAATGACTTTTAAGTTTTGTCTTTCCGCTTTAAGCGCTGCACGTGATACCTGATTTTGGGCAAAGGCATTATCGAGTGTCGATTGAGAGATGACTTTCTGCTTCGATAGTGTCAGTAAGCGGGTGTACTCGCGGTGTGCATTATCAAATGTCGCTTGTGCGCGGGCAATATTGGCAAGAGCGGCTTCGCGTTGAGAATACAGCGTTGCTTCTTTTTCATAAGCGGATTGTAGAGACAGCTCCGCCTGTTCAAGTGCTATCTTGTATTTACGATCATCAATCGTAAACAACACATCGCCTTTTTGAACGGACTGGTTATTCTCGATGAGAACGTCGGTCACTTTACCAGATACCTCGGGCGCGACTTGGACAACGTATCCTTGCACTCGTCCTTCGGTCGTTAAGGGGGCGTGGCGGTCAGCAATGATAATGTACAAAAATAGTACGATGAACAGGACAATCAAAGTTCGCATCCAGTGTTTGAATTTTTGGTCAGCCGTCATTACAAGTTCCGTTAAACATATTGGATAGCGGATTATAGAGAAGTCACTCACAATTCAGTAGAATGATAATACGAACATAAATGACCTAAAAATAGGACAATGAACGTTAGTTTTGATGATATTTACCTATTCACTCAGACGGTGGTTCACGGCGGTATAAGTGCAGCGGCAGAGGCGAATCAACTACAACGCTCAAAAGTGAGTCGTCGCCTGCAAGAATTAGAGAAATCGCTCGGGGTACAGCTTTTGATTCGCACAACACGCAGCATTGAGTTAACGGAGCATGGAAAACGCTTGTTTGAGTTGGTGGGGCAGCCTATTGACCATATTCAGCAAGGTTTAAATGCCATGCATGAATATCAACAAGAGCTGACGGGCAAGGTGCGTTTAGCCATTCCTTCCGCATTGATGAGCTCTGCCGCGTTTAACGCGATCATCACCGAGTACACAACGCGGTATCCGGAGATTTCGGTCGAGATTGAAAACCATCAAGAGAGTGTCGATCTCAAGCGTCAATCATTTGATTTGCAGCTTCTTCCTAGCGTAGTCAAAGTCACCGATGACAGCTATGTGCAGTTCAGTCTTTTGCCTTATCGTAGTCACTTTGTTGCGTCAAAAGCCTATCTAGAATCGCATCCGCCAGTAAAAACGGTGGAAGATCTTAAGCAGCATCGCCTTTTAACTAATCGTTACAATGCCGATTTGCTCGATTCAGATCTGCATGTGGCGTTGCGCTCGGACGACCTCAACTTGCTGCGCTCGATGGCGATAGCAGGAAACGGCATCGCGTTTATTCCTCAAATTCATTCTAAGCCTGCATTGCGAGATGGTTTGTTGGTCGAGGTGCTGCCTCAATTCGCGCATCCGAAGCAGCATCTTACTCTGATTTATCCCTCGGCCTTATTTCTGCCCAATAAAGTCAAAGCCTTGATTGAACTAATTCGAGAGAAATTTAAATAGTCAGTTCAAACCACCCTTAACTAAGGGCAAATGTGTGAGCGAAGGTCATCTTTCTAGGTTTTATTGCTCTAACATGAAAGGGTTCTGATACATTAACTGTTGCTCAACTTGTTGAGTATGGTTTGTGGTCGCACAAGATAGGAGATGGAAATGTTATCGAAAGGAAACACGGGCCTGATTGTGGTGGATGTTCAGGGCAAACTCGCTACATTAATGCATGAAAGCGACGCACTGATTGAAAATATCGCGAAACTGGTAAAGGGTGCCAAAGCACTAGATTTGCCTGTTCTGTGGCTAGAACAGAATCCAGAAAGGTTGGGCCCAACCGCGGAGCCGATTCGTGAAGTGCTTGAAAGCACGCATTTACCTATTACCAAGTACACGTTTGATGGCTGTAAAGAGTCGACGTTTAAGGTCGCGGTGGAGAACGCGAAAGTTGATACCTGGTTGGTTTGCGGTATTGAATCCCACATTTGCGTCTATCAAACCGCGGTTTCTCTGCGTCAGTCCGGTTATCGCGTTGAATTAGTCACGGATTGTGTATCTTCCCGAACCGCTGCCAATAAAGCGCTCGCTCTTGCGAAGCTAACCGCTAACGGTGTGGTGCTCACTGGGCTAGAAATGTGTTTGTATGAAATGGTCGAAGATTGCCGAGCACCTGAATTCAAAGAAATTCTGGCGCTCATCAAATAGTGGAATCACTGTAATCAGCAACAACTTTATTTGAACACGCTATTCAAATTCTCGTTGATATCTTGGCAACATTGACTCGTTGCCAAGTAACCCGCCTTGGTGAATATAAATCACTGTTTTATCTGTGTTCTCTTCCAACCAAGGGGTGAGGCATTGCCACATATATGGGTCGTATAACAGGTCAAATTCGAGGTCGGTTTGTTCAAAGAGTGCTTTCCATGTGATGTAATCTTCTTCGTACAAGCGACCAAAATGGTGTTTGTTGCGCACGGTTAAAATGGTTGGGTGGCTGTTTTCACCGAGCTGGTAGAACTGATCAGCTAAGTAATCTGCATCGCCTGCGCAAGGGCAAGTTAGCACTTCTATGCCGTGTGGGCTTAAATGTTTATGAAGATATAAAGCCGTCGTGCCGGTGCCTGATGGCAGGGCGACGGTAAACTGCTCTTTACCTCTCAATCGCGTCCAATCAAGAATTTCTCGTGCTAACTGTTTGATGCCAGCTTCAGCGAGGTGGGAACGTCCACCCTCTGGAATAAGCAATGTCGACTCATCTAATCTTCGTACCTGGTGGATGTATTCACTAGGGTGGAGTTCGCTACCGATGTCTTGCATGGCGGTGATTTTCATACCCAAATCGAGAGCGCCGCGATAGTTTCCGATGGGGGAGCTTTTTAGCCAAGATGGAATGTGATGAACATAAAACTCAAATGCCCAACCTTTAATCTGGGCGAGAGCCGCTAGCGAGTACATGGCATTGGATTGAGCGGAGCCAAAGCTTATTAACGTGGTGATGTCGGGATTTTGCTCTTCCATTAACGTCATAAACTTACGTGCTTTGTTCCCAGAAAAGTGGGAGTGGAGCATGTCGTCACGTTTAAGGAAAAATTTGCGCCCATTAAAGCTATGTTGGGTGATAGGACTTTCTGAGAGTTTCATGTCGATGCTGACGGAATAAACCGTGTCACCTTTGCCATTTAAAAAGGGCGCGTAGTGTAACGCCATTAAACCCAGATAAAAAGTCTGTGTTTCAGTACAACCATTTCGGTTGTTCCTGATGTTTTTACTCGTGCTCACTGCTGCTGTAATACCATTGCAATGGTTTCACTTCTATCCTTTGGTTGCTTTGATTCCATGGTATTCCATCCCATGACTCGCCTTTCTACCTCAAGCAACGTACACTACGCCGCCTATTTCCATTCAATCAGAAGGCTTGGTTTGCAGACTCTAGAACAATTAAAAAAAGGACAATTAGTAGGAATTAAACAACTGAAGTTGGCGGAAGGGCTAACTGAGTTCCCTATGGAAATTTTAGAGCTTGCAGACTCGCTTGAAGTGTTAGATTTATCCAGCAACGCACTGTCAGATTTGCCACAAGAGCTGGAACAGTTGACCAAACTAAAAATCATTTTTGCTTCCAATAATCAGTTCACCCATTTACCTGAGGTATTGGGCAAGCTGCCAAACCTTGAGATGGTTGGATTTAAAACCAACAAGATCAAAGTGGTGAGTGAAGCCTCACTACCAAGTCAGTTACGTTGGCTGATCCTGACTGACAACGAGATTGAAACGCTACCAAACAGTCTGGGTGAAAGACCGCGCTTAAGAAAGCTTGCACTGGCGGGGAATCGCATCAAACGACTGCCAAGTAGCATGGAAAACTTAGTTGATTTGGAACTGATTCGTCTCTCGGCGAACCAGCTAGAGCACTTTCCGGATGTGTTGATGAAGCTACCTAAATTGGCATGGTTTGCTTTTGCAGGTAATCCATTCTGCAAACACCCATCTTTGCTAAACAGTGTGCCGAAAGTGACCACAAACAGTTACTCGCTTAATCATGTTCTCGGCCAAGGGGCAAGTGGCGTGATTTCTCATGCTAACTGGATTGACGCTCAATACAACTTCCCGAGAGAAGTTGCGGTAAAAGTGTTCAAGGGCGAGGTCACCAGTGACGGCTATCCTCATGATGAACTTGAAGCGTGTTTGCAAGCTGGGCATCACAACAACCTAGTGAAATCCATCGCGCAAGTGGATGACGGTAAAGAGCTTGCTTTGGTGATGGAGCTAATTCCAAACAGTTACTACAACTTAGGTTTGCCACCAACGTTGGAAACCTGCACCCGAGATACGTTCCCACAAGGGTTTACGCTGACAGTCGAGCAAATGAATTCTATTGTTGAGCAGATGGTGGACGTATTTAATCACCTACACGACAACAAGGTGTGTCATGGTGATTTGTATGCGCACAATACGTTGGTGAACGAGCAAGGGGAGATGATCTTCGGTGACTTTGGCGCGGCGAGCATTTACGGCTATTTATCGGACGAGCAGCAAGCTGCAATCAGAGCCATTGAATCCAGAGCGTTGAAGTACTTTATCGAAGATGTGTTTTCTGTGTGCGAAGCGTCGGAGTCGGCATCGCAAACATTCGAACGACTAGTTGCGCTTGCTGCATAAGATTTCATTCAATCGAATAAGAAAGAGGTATCGAACTGCCCGTTTTGATACTGAGTAAATGAGATACCTCTTGATTGAATCTAGTGCTGAGGAAGTTACTCTGAGCAAGCCTCATGATGCTCTGACGAAAGGTCAATCACTGCCTCACATCCCCCCTCAGGATGTGTATCAATAGTGAATTGCCAGCCATAGCGTCGGCATAAGTCGTCCACAATCATTAGCCCCAAACCATGGCCTTCGGCATCTGGCACGGAAGAGAAACCTTCGCCTTCATCTCTCACCGACAGCGTGGTATCGGTCATGGTGATATGAATTGTTCCCGCTGACGTGGCTGCAATGCCGTTGCGAATTAAGTTACTCAACGTAATGTTAAGAACTGCAGTGGTCGCTTTGGTTTGCGGATGCCCCAATATTTGTACATTAAATTCCAGCGATTTTTCATCGGCTTGCGCTTGGCTAAGAGCAACGATGTTGTGAAGTTCTTGCTCTGATATGGTTCGAACGGGGCTGTCGTCTGTGTTGCGTTCATATCGCACCAAACCCAACAAAGCATCAACCATGGTCGACATCTGCAAAGTGGCATCTTGAATACGGCCAATCTGACGTTCTTGAAACGATGTACTTGGACTTCTGGCTAGCAAGCTGCTTGAGCCTTTCATCACTGTGAGCGGTGTTCTCAGTTCATGGCTGGCATATCGTGCAAAAGCTTGTTCACGTTTAATCACTTGATTGATTTGATGTCGATATTCATTAAGCTGATTTGCGAGCGTTTGGAATTCATTTGCAGAGCCTTCAGGGACAACAAATTTTTGTGTAGTGTCACCTTGATGTCGGTCCAGTTGTGTTTTTAGGGCACTGACAGGTTCAATGAGACGCAGAGAAAGTCTCGATAATAGGCTGCCAAAAATCAAAAGTAACCCGATGACAACCGCCAGCACCATAACGAGAACAAACATGAACTCGTTAGATGTAATTTCTATCTCATCAATCAGAGAGATCAGAATAATAGGATGTTCCTCTCCATCTTGCGTGTAGGTGCTCATGTAAATCATGCGAGTGTCTGGTTCGTCAGCAACTTCAGCGAGAAAGTACTTTTTATCTTGGATGAAGGGTTGATAGAGCTCAGGGACGAGATTGATGTCGTTGTATGCCGTTGTCAGTAAATCTAGTTTGATGATTCCGCTATCAGGATGGTTTCGAAAGTGCTCAATCGCCTCTTTTTTATCGATCATAATACGTCGTTCACCGACGCGATCTTCCGACCATAATAGCGCTCCGCTAACCAATGCGAAGCATAGCAAGCCAATCACAACCGACACTAGAAGGAAGAAGAGTTCAAGGCGTCCGGTTAAGCTTTGTGTATTGTTAAATAAGCGGCGAATCATGCCCCGGGCTCCAATCGGAAGCCGACTTTTGGAATAGTTTTCAAAACGTGCTCTTTGAATGGTTTGTCGAGCTGCCCACGCAATTGATAAATATGGCTACGCAACACATCGTTATTTGGCTCATCTTCTTGCCATAATCGGAAAGCAATCTCCTCACGTGTGACCACTTCTGGCGCGTTTTTCACCAGCATTTCTAGAATCGTGTACGTGGTTGGATTCAACGCCAGCAGCTTATCTTGACGGTAGGCTTGATGCGTTTTTTGATCGATAGACACTTCGCCATACTGGAGTTTGGTTGATGCAACCGTACCGCGGTAGCGTTTAATCAATGCAGTCATGCGTGCTTCAAGAATATCGAGATCAAACGGTTTGGTGAGGTAGTCGTCGGCGCCGTGTTGGAAGCCTTTGAGCATGTCGTCTCGGCTATCAAGTGCTGTCAACATCAACACCGGAGTGTTATTACCCGCTTCACGCAGCTTGTTGCACAGTGTTAGGCCATCCATGCGCGGCAGCATGAGGTCGAGCAAAATGATGTCAAACGCATTATCCATCGCCAGTTTTAAGCCTAGCTCACCGTTGTCGGCATAATCCAGTTGCATGCCAGCACACTCAAAATAATCGAACAACATTCCCGCTATTTCACGATTATCTTCTATCAAAAGTACACGTTTCATTTATTCTTATCCAATCTCGATAAATTCGAATGCTGATCTTAACGAACATTATTCACTATAGGTGTGAAAAAGTTGTCGACATGATTTTCTCACCTTTGTATCGGTTTTCAATGTCTAGCTTAAATACCGTCTTATTATCCAAGTAAATCTACGACCTTTTGTTCATATCTATCAATTTTTCTTGGTGTATAAATGAGGCAGATTGTTTGATTCTGTTAACTCTATATAAAACATGAAGATACTAAATTATTTATGTGATATTGAGCACATTGTTAGTAATTGCTGATTTTTACTGACTCACTCATAGAAAAAGTTCTTACTTCTCTTAAGTCCCCTTTTTGATTGTGGTTATTGCTTTTAAATACAAACACTTAGATTCTACTTTTTGAGATAATTCAATTAAATCAATGGCTTCATGTATAAGCGAAAATCTGCATTATTTTATTTTTATTAATAAAACTACATTTCTGTTCTTGCTCTGTTCATAAATGAAAGCCTTCCATTAACTTTACTTGTTTAAAATCCATGATCCTTCCAATGCTTAATGCCAGATAAAAATCAATTTGTGAGGCTATCATGTTTAACAGTATACGCACTCGAATTGCTGTCAGTGCGGGTGGGGCAATGGCCTTCACTCTATTGATTGCAATGGGTATGACAACCAATGCGTTCACGCAAGTGAATGAACAAATCACTACAAAAGTAAAATCTCAACTGACCGAAGCCACCACGACCGACCTGAGCAATACGGCGATTCAGCAAGGGCTGAATATTTCCAACCAGTTAGAGCCAGTGTTGGCGAACCTAAAGCAAGCGCGTTCAATTATCGAATTAAGCGCAGAGACGGCCGCGACGCCAGACATTATTGTTAAACAGTTTATTGTGTCGCTAGAAGCTCAGAACAAAGCTGTGTTTGCTGGTTACATGGTGTGGGAAAAGCCATCGTGGGTTGAGCCAACGATTCAAGACAAAAGCCTTGGCTTTAATAGCGAAGGCTACTTAGCGCCATTCTTTTCGCCAAATTCGCACAACAGTTTTGATGTTGTGGCGATGGATAGCTTTAGTAATACTGAATTAAACAACAACGGTGAGCGTAAAGACGATTGGCACTTGATGCCTTACGAAACGGGCAAAACGTTCGTGATGGAACCATACATGTATCCGGTTCGCGGCAAACAAGAACTGATCACGACCATCAGCCAACCAATCAAGTTACGTGGCGAGATCATTGGCTCTCTCGGTTTTGATTTGTCATTGAACGAGTTACAAAGCCAAAGTGAAGATTACGCGAGCGACTTGTTTGATGGACAAGGCCGTATTCTGATTTCTTCGTGGAAAGGCATCACACTGGCGAACAGCAGCCAAGCGGATCAAGTGGGCAAGAAAGTCTCTCATGAATTGGCGTCTCAATGGGCTCGTATTCAATCCATTGCGAAACAAAAAGGCGCAGGCCTTGTGACGTTTGGCGGGGATGAGTATGCGATTACTGCAATTGAAACCAGCGATGCGCCTTGGATCGTTATGGTGTCGGTTCCCAGTAGCTTCCTTAAAAAGAACGTGGATGACTACGAGCGATGGAGTGAAGAACAAAGTGCAGAAGCTCTTGAAAAGGGAGTGTGGGCAGGGATTATTGCGGCTCTGATTGGTATTGTTGTGATGACGATGATCGCGACCTCGTTGGGCAAAGTGTTAACTAACTTAGTGGAGCGTTTTAAAGACGCAGCACAAGGCGAGGGCGACCTAACTTACCGCATTGAGGTGAAAGGTAAGGACGAAACCGCACAGCTGGCGCACTGGTTTAATACCTTCCTCGCTCGCATTCAGGAAATGCTTTTAACCGTAATGGCGACGGCAGACCAAGTTGATAAAAACGCAAGTGAAGGCCAATCTCGCGCGGCGGCTTCGAGAGATCAACTGAACGTTCAAGTGAACGAAGTCAACTCGCTAGCAACGGCGATTAATGAGATGAGCGCAACCGCACAAGAAGTGGCAAATTCTGCGGTACAAGCAGCGGCGGCGGCAAGCCAAGTTCAAAGCAATAGTGCGAATGGCATGTCGCGTATGGACAATGCTGCAAGCGCAGTGGATAACCTCGCTTCGCAAGTGAATGATGCACAGCACCAGACGCAGAATTTGGTGGCTTCAAGCACGGCGATTCAGGGTATTCTGAGTGAGATTGGTGGCATTGCCGATCAAACCAACTTGTTGGCTCTGAACGCTGCGATTGAAGCTGCGCGTGCTGGTGAGGCGGGGCGTGGTTTTGCTGTGGTAGCCGATGAAGTCCGCAACCTTGCAACGCGCACACAAGGCTCGACAGAAGAAATTCGTGCAATGTTGGCTCGTTTGGAGCAAGAAACGCAATCAATCGTCCTGTTAATGGAGCAAAGCCAGAAGCAAGCGGTGGATACTAAAGAAGAAACACAAGCAGCGCAGTTGGCGTTGGCCGAAATCAACCAAGCTATTGAAGTGATTAATGATATGAATAATCAGATCGCTTCAGCGGCAGAAGAGCAAAGCTCGGTGTCAGAAGAGATCAACCGTAATGTGGTTGTGATTAATGATACGGCGATGGAAGTGATGGATACTATGTCATCTTCGGTAGCGATCAGCAATGAACTGACAGTAAAATCGAGAGATCTTCACGGTGAGTTGAGCAAGTTCAAGTTGTCTTAATCAAGTAAGTGAAAGAGTTTAACCCAACTTAAAACGTTTATTTCTCACAAAACAAAAGGCTCCAGAGTTACCTCTGGAGCCTTTTTTAATGCTTGCTGCAAACTATGAAGCGGGAGTTGCTTGCTGTTCACTAGCCGCTTTTAAGCGCTCGATTTCTGATTCGGTTTGCCACTTGCCGTTGTAAAGATACTTACACTCTGGGAGAGGCGCTTTCGCATCCCTTAAATCAAACACTTCATTGGTAGGGTATTCTCGATAACAAGCAGGAGTCGTAAAAAGTCTAGGTTCAGGCTTCGCTTCAAACAGCTTTTTATGATCATTGACCTCTTTACAATCCAGTTTGTAGATATTTGAAAGTTGTGTGACCATGGATTCTAAGTCCGCTTCAGTTTTAAAGAAAATGTAACAATAGAATCGCCCCTGTGAGCGAAAAGTAACCTCCTGAGCAGTATCTTGGTATTCGCACCTGTCATACTTAAAAAAGAACTTAATTACTTTTCTTTTCTTGTTGTAGTCCGCAAAAAGCCAATCTTCTCGTTCGCCCACTCTCACTTCTGTTGGTTCATCAGGCTGACGTTTTAACATACCGAATGAGAATAAAATAAGGGCTCCAGCTCCCGCTAACGCCATCGGGCCTACCACCGCTACCATTACCACACATACTACTGCACCTATCCAGCCAACAGCTTGCGCGGCGGTATTTATCCATTTAGGCATATTGCGACGCTTTTTCATCACAAAGCCTTTATCTGAAAAAATATAGTCATAGCGATAGTCTCGTCCATACATGTAGTAGCTTAACGAGTACACAAAAAATGTGATAAGTACCGATATGGCATCATTAACCCATCCTCGAGACCAAAAGCCAAGGAAGTAGAAAAATACAATTATCGGTAACATTGCTACAATCGAAATGAACAAATAAAGGTATCGACTTGGCTCTTCAATATCGTACTTACGCCACGTTGTTAAATTGTTCCCTGTGAGAATTTCTTGCTCTTGCGCCTCTTGATAAACCGCCAACTCTTCTGGGGTGATATAAAATGGTGAATATGCCAAGGGTTACTCCTGAAAAACTAATGTGCTAACAACGGGGGTGAGTGTTTTTTTAATGATGTCTTGTTTGGTATTGTCTGAAATCGAGCCATAAGTTGCACTCTGTTTTACGCCGTTTTGGAACCAATACTCACGCTTAGCTGGGGCATCATCTTCCACATCGTAAGCGACTTGCATAGCAAGGTATTGATCGGCCTCTTTAATTGGCAATGTTACCTTGTACACCAGTAATTCTTTGCTCGTTTGGTCTTGAGTTTGTAGCGTGACTAAATCTGCGTTTTGATGCCAGGAGCCGGACGTCAAATCATCTTCTGTTGCTTTGGTGTTAGTACTCACCATAATACCATTCGTTGCAGCTCGTTGTGGAAGCTGAACATGCACTTCCAAACCAACTAACTCACGATGTGTATAGCCTGGATAAGCCTGTACTTTTTCAATAGGCTGATGGTATACCGTAGGCTGCTGAATAATAGATTGTAAGTCAAACAGCGCTTGCTGCACCAATGCTGAATTATGCTTTTCTCTTTCAGGCAAGCTTGCAGATTGGCTCCACTGAGTGCGAGCAGGGTGATAACCCCAAGGCAGTTTATCTAACCACTTTTGGTAATCATCTTGTTTTACTTTACTCAGAACGTGATTGGCAACTAAAGTAATAATCGTTACTGCAACTAAAGCAGCCATAACTGGAGCACCAAATGTTATGTTAGGTGAGAGCCATCCTGTTAATGTGCCTCCAAATTGCAACGTGGCGATAGCGCTTGTTACGCCTAAACTAGCTGTACTCAACCTTTGAAACACTAACTCTCGACCATACAACTCATCTTCTCGTTGCCAAGAACGGTAAGCCTCTATACCTGAAGCTAGCGCACCTAAAGCCCCTGTAATCGCGAGCCATTTATTGAATAGCTTTAAGTCATCAAGGATCAAGTTTTCAAAACCTTCGACGTTTTGACTCACTAACTCCTTTAATACTTTGTATGAATGGGCTCTTAACTTAGGGTCACCCTTCACACTATCCCAGAACTTACCTGTACGGATACCTGTCCAAGCTCCGGCCGTGTAAAACAGCTTTTGTTGAACATCTAAGAAATCATCTTGTGACATTAACCCTGTATCTTGAATACTGTTCATTGCATCAGCAAGTGCAAGGCAGTTGAAAATCAGAGCTAAGAAGCCTAAACCACCCACATCTTCAAACCGTTGATTAAGATTGTTTAATCTGTTGTCCCATATGTCTTTACGCATTTGAATTGTTGCCTTAAGTACGTCATCTGGAAGTTCTACGTACTGTGGGTATTCAAACGTCGCAACGGCTAAGCTTTTTTGAAGGTGCCGCTGTTGCTGTAGAGCCTTCTTATACTGCGTGTTTGATATAGTTTTATCACCCTTGTTGAAGGCTGCTAACACATCCTTGTTTTGGTTAGATGCGATGAGTTTTTTATCATGGTCGGACTTCCAAGTACCAAAATTTTGAGCGTAGCCTTTATTGACATTGATTGGAGTATCTATCGACAAGCGCTCTACAACGGCTGCTCTTAGGTAAAAACTTGTTCGGGTGAACGGTTTTGACAATAGAGATATCATTAAGATCGACGCTTGGGCTGTTAGGCTAACGCCAACCTCTATTACCCCCTTCAATAAAGCGCTGTTCGTCGCTTTGAATATGGTATCTAGCCCATCGAATCCTTTTGCTATATCTCTTAAAAACTCGGTTTCTGCAGTATTTGGGTTAGAAATAAAGTCCATTACTTTTGCATACATACCCACACGGTTACTTGCTGCCGAAACGTAGTCCATAAATTGTTTGTCTGAGCTTTCAGTGTCTGGAACAATTTTGGCGACGTCTACTTCACCTACCTGATTTGAAACTTGTTCAGGAATTAACTTCTCCACTTGTTTAAAGAGGCTACGACTAAATCCGGAAGTGTAGAGTGCGAGTAAGCTGGTTGGTTTCTCCCATTGGCTTTCTGCCCATTGGCGGTCTTCTTCTTGCACCACCAAAGTAAATGACTCAACGGCTTGTTTATGGAGTTGGTACAAGCTGTACTGCGTATCTTCGCTGTATAGGTCGAAGGTTCTCTCGAGATGATGCGGCGTCAAAGATTCCATTACAGCAATAAAGTCCCTTTTTACCGAGACAACTTGGGCTAGCATGGTTTCTTTTTGTTCTGACAGCTCTTGCATTTCGCTCAGCATTTGCTTCCAGTTGAGCTGCTTGCGCCAGCGCTCAGTCGCTATCCATTGTTCGTATTTACCAAATCGGCTCGCAGAAATTCGATATTTGTCCTGTATTGCTTTGGCAATGTCACTTTGGGTATGTTGGTGTGATTCAATCGCTCCAGCGGAAAATTTGGCAGGATAGCCGGACTGGACTGAGCTTTTGTTCTGCTCTGCCAAATCGAGTTGACTCGAGGAGTCATAATATTCTGCCATGTCGGTATAAAACGACAGCTCTTCACTGTTACGCTTAACGCTAGCTGGCATGTCTATCTCGTCACTTGCCCCGAACATGCACAATTGCATGGCGGTCTGCATCAAGTTCCACTGGTTTGAAAACTGGTCAGTGAAAAGACGGTAAGGGCTTGCAGCACCAACAAAATGCAGAGACATATCTTGAATGTCTGCGGCGTAATCTTTTATCGCGATGAAGTAACCCGACTCTTCTTCTGGAATCGCAGAGGTTAAATTACTTTCGACAGCAACAGGTTTAAAGACAGAACCATCTTCATCTGCTTTGGTGGCGATGCCAGAATCTGCAAAACGCCCATCATCAACGGCAGAAGATTCAATATCAGCCACTTGAGTTAACTTATCGATTGGTGCAATGTTGTGCTGATTCTCGTTTGCAGACAGAACAACAGTCTGCATGCGATCGATATGATTACTTGGATTGTTAAGGACGCGCATGAACATGTTCCATGTCCAACGGTGTTCAGAGTAACAAATCGACAGCACGCTCCCATCTTCGTAAGTAAGAAAAGGTTTTGCCCCTTCTGGTGTGCCACGCTGTTCGGACTCTGGGCTTTCCGACTCTCCCAGCTTGTAGAGCGTGAATTGCGTTCCTTTGATTTCGTATTCGTCTAGGCTTTTGTTGATTGCATCATAGACATACAACCAACCATCGCGAAGCTGACGCAAGGTGTAGCCAACGGTATTGAGTTTGGCTGGGCCTTGGCCTTTCCATTCTTCAGGCAAACCAAAAGGTTGTGTCTCTTCCGTTTCTAGCTGATCGATGGCGTAGCGAACAGGGATGAAGTGTACCGGTAAAGCCTCTGTTGGTTCTTTCTCGTTTTTTAAATTGAGAGGTTCTGGTTCTGACGGCGGTGGCGGATCGATTTTTTTTGTTTCTCCCTCCCAAAACATACTGCGCTCTGGGGGTGAGCCAGCAAGATCATCGGATTCCGTGGTTGGAACGATATTCAGCGATTTCAGCGTACCATCGCTTTCAAATGCCTGAACGGCCTCCTCATAGGTATAGCTGTTGTCATACCAGAACATAGAAGTTTTTGGGGGAAGTGGATTACTCATCGTTAGCCCATGTTTAAGAGTTTTACTCTATTACGCAAATATCGCACCAAAATAAAGTAATTAAAAATCAATGAGTTAGTTTTGTGTTGTTTTGATTCAATCAAATAATTGTTTGTTTTTCCAATAAGTTGGTTGGTGTTTACCATTTTTTGTATTGATTGAATCAAAGTTTGAGTTGTGAGTGATACCTCAATGAGCCGACAAAACAAAAGGGCTCCAGAGTTACCTCTGGAGCCCTTTCTAGTATTTAAGTGCTGAAGAATTAACGACGCTTTGGTTTACGTTGACCAGCTGGTTTGCCTTGTCCTTGTGGGCGACCTTGACCTTGCGGCTTGCTGCCTGCCGGGCGGTTTGCACCGTTGCCGCTGGGGCGTTGGCCGTTGCTAGCAGGGCGTTGACCACCTTGTGCTTTGCCAGAACCGTTACGGTTGCCAGATGGTTTACCATCTTTTGAACCGCCTTCAGAGCGTTTGTTCAAATGACCACCGAAGCCCGGTTGGTTTTTGGTATGTTTGGTTGCAAAGCGGTTTGCCCCGTGACGACCAGATTTACGACGTTGTGCAGGTGTTTGTGCTTCAATGTCTTCCGCAGGAACGAGACAGCCTTGTTTGTCACCAATCAAATGTTTTTTACCCATACTGATTAGGGCTTCTCGGATCATTGGCCAGTTTGCTGGATCGTGGTAACGCAACAGCGCTTTATGTAGGCGACGTTGACGCTCACCTTTTGCTACAGGTACATCTTCACGTTTTTTATACTTCACTCGTTTCAGAGGGTTTGTCTCTGAGTAGTACATCGACGTTGCGTTACACATTGGCGAAGGGTAGAAGTTTTGTACTTGGTCACACTCGAAGTTGTTTTTCTTCAGCCACAGAGCAAGGTTCAGCATGTCTTCGTCTTCTGTGCCTGGGTGCGCAGAGATAAAGTAAGGGATTAAGTACTGCTTCTTACCCGCTTCTGCGCTGTACTTCTCGAACATCTCTTTAAAGCGATCATACGTGCCCATGCCAGGTTTCATCATCAGATCAAGAGGGCCTTTCTCTGTATGTTCCGGTGCAATCTTCAAGTAACCACCTACGTGATGAGTTACGAGCTCTTTCACGTATTCTGGTGATTCAATCGCAAGGTCGTAACGTACGCCAGATGCGACCATCACTTTCTTCACGCCTTCAACTTTACGCGCTTCGCGGTATAGATCGATGGTGTGTTTGTGGTCTGTATTTAGCTTGTTACAGATGCCCGGGAATACACAAGAAGGACGACGACAGTTCGCTTCCGCTTTTGGATCTTTACAACCTAGGCGGTACATGTTTGCAGTCGGGCCACCAAGATCGGAAATTGTGCCGGTAAAGCCCGGAACTTTGTCGCGAATTTCTTCAATCTCATTGATGATCGATTCTTTCGAGCGGTTTTGAATAATTCGACCTTCATGCTCGGTAATTGAACAGAAAGAACAGCCACCAAAACAACCACGCATGATGTTCACAGACGTTTTGATCATGTCATACGCTGGAATTTTTGCTTTGCCGTACATAGGATGAGGAACACGCGCGTAAGGCAGACCAAACACAAAGTCCATCTCTTCGGTCGTCAATGGGATTGGGGCTTGGTTTACCCAAAGTTCACGATCACCATGGCTTTGAAGTAACGCTCGACCTGAGTACGGGTTCGTTTCTAAATGCAATACACGACTTGCATGAGCATAAAGAATGCGATCGTTTCTTAGCTTTTCGAACGAAGGTAAGCGAACCGCAGTTGTCGCAGCATCGTGGCGTGATGGGCGAATCGTGATTGGTTGTGCAACTGGCTCATCTTTTTTAGTTTCACACTGAGTTTCTACTTCGTATGGGTTCTTTGGTACGAACGCTTCTTTACGAGGTTTTTCAATGCGAGAAGAATCGATAACCGTGTAGCCTTCTGGCGCGGCTGGCAAGTTCACGGCAGTACCACGAATATTGGTCATGGTGCTGATGTCTTCACCATTTGCGATGCGATGCGCCACTTCTACAAGTGCGCGTTCTGCGTTACCGAAAAGTAGGATGTCTGCTTTTGCATCAAACAGTACCGAACGGCGAACTTTGTCTGACCAGTAATCGTAGTGCGCAACACGGCGTAGGCTGGCTTCGATACCACCTAAAACAATAGGCACTTCTTTATAGGCTTCACGACAACGCTGAGAGTAAACCAAAGTCGCGCGGTCTGGGCGTTTGCCACCTTCGTTGTTTGGTGTGTACGCGTCATCGTGACGAAGTTTTTTATCCGCGGTGTAACGGTTGATCATGGAGTCCATGTTACCCGCAGTGATCCCGAAGAACAGATTTGGCTTACCAAGCTGCATGAACGCATCTTTGTTTTGCCATTCTGGTTGAGCAATGATACCGACACGGAAACCCTGCGCTTCTAGCAGACGGCCAATGATAGCCATACCAAAGCTTGGGTGATCTACGTAAGCGTCACCGGTTACGATGATAATGTCACAGCTATCCCATCCTAGGGCGTCCATTTCTTTGCGACTGGTCGGCAAGAAAGGTGCCGTACCAAAACACTCTGCCCAGTATTTTTTGTACTCATGAATAGGAGTGATGTTATTGGTCATATTTTGCTCTCTGTTCCAGGGAGCGCGAATTATAGCGATTTGAGGATCAGGTATCTATACCAAACTCATCTATTCAAGCTTAGTTCATCGAGTTTTATTTGGTTTGCAAAAATATCAAGGCTATATCGGCGATTTTATGTCTAATATCACCTTGAAAGCCTCATGGTTATAGGTCGAGTCGTGAAAAATGTCGCAATGTTAATACAACCAATAAGCAATGGTGTGCTTATTAAAAACAACGCCTATAATCAAATTAATGCATAGGAAAATGCAAAAAGCCGAACAAGCTCTGAAAAGGTTCTAAGTCGATTGGCTTACGTTGCCAGAATCTATTTTACAAGAGGATCAGCAGGTCCCAAATGGAATAAGGCACGTTGACTACGAACCTTGAGCATGAGGCTAATTAAAAAGGGGGCTAGGGAATGAGTGACTCAACAACAATAGCACATGAAAAAGTGCAATCGACATCCAATCCGACTCCAGTGATTGAATGGTCTTACAAGATTGATACTCGCGAGTTCGAATGCGACCAGCTAGGAATGGCAAATGCTTTTGGGTTAAATACGCCAGTCACCTGCTTAGATGATTTGTTTGAGCACATGCTGATGGGGCAACAGAAAACACTAAGGCAACGAATTTTAGAAGTGGAGCTCCTAGGTGGGCAAGGTCGTTTTTCTTGTTGCATGATGCTTAATGAAGCTCGCTTAATACATGTCACAATTAGCTTTGAAAAGCTCAATGAGCGTATTGTTCAAGGCTCTATCATCCCGCAATTGACGATCACTGGCTGCGAAGAGTTAGCGAAAATTCTCGAAACGATATTTGATTTACCGAACGTAGGGGTTTTAGTCGCGGACGAAGACACCCGAATCTTAGGTTGTAACCGTGCCTTTGAATTGCAAATGGGTTATCAAAACCGTGATTTGGTTGGACTTAAAACCTATATCTTTAGCACATCTCACCATAGTCAGGCGTTTTACGACCAGCTCTGGCAACATATTGATGATGAAGGATACTGGAGCGGTAATTTATTGAGTAGAACTGCAAATGGTAGTAATCAGGCGCATCATCTTTGTATCTATCGGCTAACATTTCATTCTGGACGGATTCTTTATCTCGGCTTCTCTACTGACATTTCGGCTTCCTTGTTGTGGATGAAAAATCGCTGTGAACAACAACATGATTGGTCAGCTTTTTTGCCTTCTAGAGAAGAGTTCGAACTGCAATTAGCTAATTTGGCGAACGAAAGTGGGAGTAAAGAACTCAATATCGTCATGACTCTCAGACCAAATTTTTCTGAAAAATGCTTACTTGAACAGCAACTAGGCTTCGCCGATTTTATTATGCGAAGCCGCTACACCAGTATAGCGGGTCAACTTTCTAGGGATGTGTTTGTTGTCTGTTTACAAACTCCTCACTGTCAATGGCTAAGTCCTTTACGTTTGATTCAAATTGCAATGAAAGGGTTCTTCACTGAGCTTAGGAATGAAATGGGAACAAAAATGCATACCACTATCGTCGAGGGACAAACGGGTGTGTCAATCCTCGGCTATGATACAAACAGGCCAAAGCAAGCGTTAGCGCATGCAGCCCAGGCGATGTTGTCCTCACTTTCTGGAGAAGGTGGCTATTTTAATTTTTATAATAGTGAGCTTCATTCTGAGTTAGTAAAACGCCAGCATTTAGAGGCGTTTTTGGAAGCGCAAATAGACAGTGGGCTGGTGGATGTTCATTTTCAACCAATCATTGACAGCCGAACTGGTAAAGTCGTTAAGTTCGAGGCCTTAGCGCGCTTTTATCATGAAAGTGATGCCTATAGTACTCAAGAGATGATTACTGTTATTGAAGATTTAGAGTTGATTGCGGCTCTGGATGATGAGGTTTGTCAAGCCGCGCTCAAGCACTTTCCGCGCTTGCAAGACATATATGGCGAGGAAATAGGGTTAACCATCAATCGCTCACTGAATACTAAATTGGATTCGCTCCAGGTTCTTCAGCGTTCGCATGACCTAATTAAAGCCAGTGGTGTCGATCCTAAACGAGTCACGATTGAGCTGACGGAAACAGCGTATTTTGAGCAAGACGAAGAGCATACGCAAGCGCTAGAGCAAGTGCGCAAAGAGGGCATTAAAATTGCGATTGATGACTTCGGTACAGGGTATTCTTCTTTTTCTTACCTAGAGAAAGGGCAGTTTGATTTACTGAAAATCGACCGAAAATTCGTTAAGAATATTCAGCATGGCAATACCAGTTATAATATTGTCAAAATGGTCACTGATCTTGCTCAGCAAATGAATGTAAAAGTGGTTGCCGAGGGCGTGGAGTCAGAACAGGAGCTTCAAACATTGGCTGAAATAGGTGTGGATTACATGCAAGGCTTTTTGTTCTCTCGTGCTCGGCCTGTCGATTTGATGGAGAAAGCGGAAAGTTACGAACATTTGTTTTCGGGTGTTGCTGTCAAACCAAAACAAGATGATGTATTGCAATCACTGAGCCATGAAGAGGTAAGGCACCTTGATCCCGGGGAACCATTATCGTTGGCGGTGGAATATATGAATTTAAGTCCAAGTTCGCCGTTGGTTGTCATTAACGAAAAGCGCTGTGTTGGTTTAGTTACCAAAGAGCAAGTTAACTTACACTTAACGCCTTCCATGGGGACCGAATTAGAGACTGAGCGAGAAAATTGGATTTGGAAACGCCCAGTGAACCAGGTAATGAGCACGGAATTTGTGCTCGTCAATGCGCACTTATCTGTTGCTGCTATTCGAGAACTAATCAAAACAGGCATTCGCTTCCCGTGGGTTTTATGTGATGAAAAAGAAGAATACAGAGGCGTGTTAACTCAAGAAGATGCGTTGAAGTATCTCGCTTCTTGTTGAATAAAAAGTCTCGCTGTTCTAGTACATTTGGGGATAGACTTTCGGTGGTTTGACGATAGGTGATTTGATATTATCGCCACCCCAAAATGACTTTTAAGCGTGCATTTAACATGATTCAACAATTGCTGGTTACTTTTCCTCCGATGCTATTTGGCGCGCAAGCGCTACTGACTTTGCTTCTCATCAAGGGCGATATTTGTCCGGGTCAGAGAGGCCGTCTTCATAAAATGTTGCCAGCAGTGGCGTTATTGTGGCTCGCGGTTGCTTCTCTTCGCATTGAAGCATTTATGATCGTGTTCGCTATTTTCTATTTCTACTCTCAGGTTCAAACCAAGAAAACGCGTGAAAAAGGCCCTCTTTGGGCGATGCATTTAGCGAATGGTTTGGCTTTTGCGTATGTAAGTATTCAAGCATTTGAACAGCCAAGCTGGCCTGCGTCTATTGCGATGGCAATAATGATATTTTTCCTTGGGGCGTCATTTTCTCAATTGCTTCTGACTATCGCTCGTAGCAGATTGCAGGCATTTCACCGCATTTTGCCCGTTACGGGCATTGTGTCTGGAATGCTGCTGGTGATCGCAACTCTATTTGCTTCTTACCAGTTAAATGAAGCGACATTGAGCGCCGCAACACAACCAATTTTATTGTCTTTAGCCATGCTCATTTCTTCAATCATTGTTTGGTGCTGGCATATCTTCACACATAAAAAACCGGAAAAGGTTCAACTGAGCGTCGCCCTGTTGCTCGCGCTCGCGTCAATGACGAGCCTACAAGGTTTATTCTCTCTGGCGGCTTAATCTCGAGTCGAGAAACAGATCAATACTGCTTGTACTCAAGTCCTTTCTAGGTTGCTTGAGTATAAGGCACTAACGTTTTGGATCGCGCTCACTTTAAATTCACGTGATTACGTCTACGCTTGTTTATATACCTTGTCGAAGAGGAGAGTCGCGATGGATTTAAGCAATGTAGGTAATTTGGATAGCATTATTTTGCTAGGTATCGTCAATGAAAAGCTACGTTTAGAGTGCGACAGTTTTGACGAGTTAGTATCGGTGTATGAAATGGATGTAGAGTCCGTAGTAGGCAAGCTTGATATGCTTGGTTATCAGTACGATCCATTGACCAACCAATTTAAAGCATATCAACGCTAAACCTTCTTAATTCATATTCCTAAGCCATCTTGATTCCGTCAAGGTGGCTTTTACATTGTAGCCTTGCGGTTGCGAAAAAGGCTTGTAAGTAACGTTTATCTTTCTCTGAGTGACGCGTTGCAGCAAATAAGCGACGCCATAAGCCTTGGCCAAAAGGTTTACTGGTAATAAGCCCTTGGCGAGAAAATTCAGAAATCGCCCAATTTGGCAGTGCTGCAACCCCTAATCCTGCGGAGACCATTTGCACTAACATCAGAGTATTGTCGGCTTGCTTCCATTTGGCGGGCTCTACACCCGCTGGCTGCAAGAAGTGTTTTACGACGTCTAGCCTTTGTTTTTGAACCGGATAAGAGAGCATGGTTTGATCTGCGAGATCTTGCGGATCAATAACTTCTTTTTCCGCCAGTGGGTGGTTGGTCGCGGTAATTAAGCGCATTTCAAAGTCGAATAAAGGTTCATAATGCACTTCAGAACGAGGTTGAATATCTGACGTGATAACGAGATCCAACTCGCCAGCTAACAGTGCAGGAAGTGGTTCAAAGCCAAAACCTGATGAAAAATCCAGTGTTACGCTAGGCCAGGCAAGTTGATATTCCCTAAGAGCAGGCATGAGCCATTGGAAACATGAGTGACATTCAATCGCCATATGCAACCGACCATTGACGTCTTCTTTCAAGCTTGCCAAATCATTTTCTGCTCTTGCGAGTTTGGGAAGAATATCTTCCGCAAGACGCAATAGGATTTCTCCCTCTGAAGTGAACTTTACCGGACGAGTTTTTCTAAGGAATAATTGTCCCCCAATCCGCGCCTCTAAATCTTTGATCTGGTGAGACAAGGCTGATTGAGTGAGATGCAACGCGGTCGCCGTCGCGGTTAGAGAGCCGGTGTCTCGAAGCGAAGTGAGTGTCCGCAAATGTTTTAGCTCTATCATGAATTCCTTTCATCCTTTGTTGCTCGCTATGAACAGAATAGCAATCGTATAAATAACTTAACGACAAAAAATGGATATGTAAACGTCTAGACGTCTATTTGTTGTGTTTATTTGCGAATCATGTCGCCTCATGATGAATTTTTTTAATAAACAAGTTGAATAAATGGACGTTGTTCAAACCGCAGATGAGAGCGATAGTTTAGCCATCCAGACATCTTTTATGACGAAAGATACTCTGACCCAAACAAATTGAACAAGATTGAAAAAGGAATAGGGACATGGCTACAACAACGCACGTACTAGGTTATCCACGCATCGGTGAAAAACGAGAATTAAAATTCGCTCAGGAAAAATACTGGCGCGGAGAAATTGATCAAGCAGAGCTTAAAAAGGTTGGAGCAGATCTGCGCGCTAAAAACTGGCAAACGCAAACAGATGCTGGCTTGAGTTTTACCACCGCTGGCGATTTTGCTTGGTACGATCATGTACTGACGACCACGTTGTTACTGGGTCACGTGCCAAAACGTCACGCAGACGGTTTCCCTGATTTGGATACGCTATTCAAAGTGGGTCGCGGTCAATCTCAAGCTGGTTGCGGCTGTGCGGGCGCAGCAGCATCGGATATGACTAAATGGTTCAACACAAACTACCACTACATCGTACCTGAATTCAGCAAGGACGATACATTTGAAGTGAGTTGGCCTCAACTGTTTGAAGAAATCAACGACGCAACCCAAGCTGGGCATAAAGTGAAGCCAGTTTTGCTTGGCCCAGTCAGTTATCTTTACTTAGGTAAAGAGGTAGAAGAAGGGTTCGATCGCCTGACGCTACTGCCACGATTGCTTACGGCTTACCAAGCTATTTTGGCAAAGCTCGCGAGTCAAGGTGTTGAGTGGGTTCAGATTGATGAGCCAATTTTGTCACTAGAGCTTGAAAGTAAGTGGGCTGATGCGTTCAAGCTAGCGTACCAAGTGATTCGAAGCGATGTAAAAGTGCTGCTAACGACATACTTTGACTCTATAAGCGATACGCTAGACAAAATTGTAAAGCTACCAGTGGATGGTTTACATATCGATTTATCTGCCGCGCCTCAGCAGCTTGACGACGTGGTTGCCAAACTACCGGAGGGTTGGGTGCTGTCTGCTGGCGTGGTCAACGGTCGTAACGTGTGGCGCTCGGATTTGAGTGCGCAACTTGAACGCCTACAGCCAGTAAAAGAAAAACTGGGCGACAACCTTTGGGTTGCGAGCTCATGCTCTTTGCTACATAGCCCGGTTGATCTGGAACTGGAAACAGAACTGAGTGAAGAAGTGAAAAGCTGGTTTGCGTTCGCAAAACAAAAAGTAACAGAAGTCGCCTTGCTTGGCCGAGCACTCGATGGCGATCAAGATGCGATTCTCGCTTGTGATACCTACAGCCAGCCAATCAAAGCACGTAAAACGGCAACGCATGTGAATAAGCCACAAGTTCAAGCTCGTTTAAACAGTATTACTGCGTCACTTGCCGAGCGCAGCGCACCTTACGCGGAGCGTGCTGCGCATCAAGCTGAAGTATTGGGCTTGCCTCTGTTGCCAACCACGACAATCGGTTCTTTCCCTCAAACGGGTGAAATTCGTGTTCAGCGCAGTGCTTATCGTACTGGTCAGTTATCTGAGTCCGACTATATCCAAGCACTTAAAGGACACATTGCGGATGCCGTAAAACGCCAAGAAGCGCTCGACCTAGATGTACTTGTGCATGGTGAAGCAGAACGTAACGACATGGTGGAATACTTCGCGGAGAATTTGGCGGGCTTCCAAACGACGAAGTTTGGTTGGGTACAGAGTTATGGCTCTCGCTGTGTGAAACCAGCCATTGTGGTTGCTGACATTGAGCGTGAAAAGCCGATTACGGTGGAATGGTCGACGTACGCACAATCGCTAACCAGCAAGCAGATGAAAGGTATGCTGACGGGCCCGGTAACGATTTTATGTTGGACATTCCCGCGTGAAGACATCACACGTCAAGAAATCGCCCAGCAACTGGCACTGGCACTGCGTGATGAGGTTTCTGATCTGCAAGATGCAGGCATCAATATCATTCAAATCGATGAGCCTGCGATTCGTGAAGGTCTGCCGTTGAAAAAGCGCGATCACAAAGCGTATTTAGAATGGGCGGTGGATGCATTTAAGATCTCGGCAGCGAGTGCAAAACCAGAGACTCAGATTCACACTCACATGTGTTACAGCGAGTTCAATGAAATCATTGATTCAGTCGCGGCGCTCGATGCGGATGTGATTACCATTGAAACGTCACGCTCAAATATGGAACTGCTTAAAGCGTTTGAAGAGTTCAATTACCCGAATGAAATCGGTCCAGGTGTTTATGACATTCACTCACCAAACATTCCGACGGAAGAGTGGATTGAAGGCTTAATCAAGAAAGCGGCAGAAAAGATTCCGGTACAACGTTTGTGGGTGAACCCAGACTGTGGTCTGAAAACACGTAACTGGGCAGAGACAGAAGCGGCATTGGCGAACCTCGTGTCAGCGGCGAAGAAACTTCGTGCTGAGCTGGCGTAAGGCACCTTTTTAGCAAATAAAAACGGAGACCGTTGTCTCCGTTTTTCTATTCTTAGCCGTTCATTTTCGTCGTTATACTATCCCGCAATAGCGGATGAATTGCTCGTATCGAAAACAACGCACTCACTGTGACTATTTCATTTGAGTACAAGTTTGCGCGGAAACCAACTCATCTGCCATCAACTGACCGCGAGAGTTACGCACTTTAATACGGTACATTAAGCCCATATCAATTTGCTTACGAACTTCCGGGTTATTGCAATAGGTGTAGATACTGGTATTCAGTACTTGATTTAACGGCTTTGCACCGAGTGCGTCATCGTTATAAATCATCATCATTTCAACAACATTTTTGTTGGATGAGACACGCATTATCTGCAGTGGACCGTATTCCAAAGGGAGACCTGCGGACAAGACTCCCGCTCGGTTTGATGCCAATAGCTCAAGCTGGCGTTGATTATCATCGGTAGATGAACAGCCCGCTAACGCACCAAATGCCAAGAAAAGACACAGTAATTTTTTCATAAATTAAAACACTTTTTTGAACGGTTTCACGATTACATTATCGTAAACACCAGCCGCTACGTAAGGATCGGCTTCTGCCCACGCTTTAGCGTCTTCTAGAGAGGCGAACTCAGCGATGACAGTCGAGCCCGTAAATCCAGCTTCTCCTGGGTTGTCAGAGTCTATCGCAGGCATAGGGCCAGCAGTAAGAAGGCGACCTTCGTCTTGAAGCTTTTGTAAGCGCTCCAAGTGTTGCGGGCGAACGCTCATGCGTTTTTCCAGCGAGTTCTCGACGTCCTGAGAAAAGATGACATACCACATAGCATAGTTCCTTAATTGGTAGGGTAAAGTGTTAATTTAACGCCTTTTTTGTGTCTCTCACAAGTGAACAACAGAAAATGTGAGATCCTTTCTAACAGTTAGCGCTGTAGGTTGACTAATTCTGAACCGGGCGTGGTTTGCCTTCACTGTCAATGGCTACGTAGTTGAAAGTCGCATCACAAACCATGAAGCGCTCGCCGACACCGTGTGCTTTTACCGGCTTGACCCATACTTCCAGATCGACACTCATTGAGGTGCGACCAATCTTAGTGCATTCGCCATAGCAGCAAACGACATCGCCAACACCTACAGGCTTCTTGAAGGTAATGCTGGACACTGAAACGGTAACAACGCGACCAGAAGAGATCTCTTTGGCCAGAATCGCACCTGCTAGGTCGAGCTGAGACATAATCCAACCACCAAAAATATCGCCATTGGCATTAGTATCGGCAGGCATTGCAAGGGTACGAAGCAGTAGTTGACCTTTCGGAGAGCTAATTTCTTGACTCATTGTGACATCCTAAATCTTAAAGGCGCTCAAACTAAGCGCCAACATAGTAAATACCTAGAACCAAAGGTCCTTAAAAAACCACAGACACCGGACCAGAGAAAGTTGGTTTACAGCAGCAAGAATGGTCTGATTCCGGTATGCCGTTTGATCGGTTTAGTGATACATGGAGCAAAACAGCGACCCGAAGGTCGCTGCAAAGTGCGCGGATTATAGCAAAACTGAGTTTTTAATCATCAATCGACACATCGGATGAGTTATTTTTTTGTTCTTTTGGCATGTGTTTGTAAATGTAGAAGCCAGTCGCAATCATGTAGGCAAATGTCGCAATCAACATTCCGAATACTTTGAAGTTGACCCAAACATCCAGTGGTAGCTCGTAAGCGATATAAATGTTCAGACCAGCAAAGAATGAGAAGAAGCCGACCCAAGCCCAGTTGATCTTCGCCCAAATAGCATCAGGTAGCGAAATTTCTTTGCCCAACATGCCTTTGATGGCCGATTTACCCATTGCGTGACTCGCTGCTAAACCGATAGCTAGAATCACATAAATGATGGTGACTTTCCATTTTATGAAATTGTCGTCGTGGAAGAAAAGGGTCATGCTGCCAAATATCGTCACGATAACGAACGTAATTAGCTGCATTTTCTCGACTTTTTTATACAGAGCATAGGTGACGACAAGCTGAATTGCCGTTGCAACGATCAGCGCTCCTGTTGCTGCGTAGATGTCGTACATCTTGTACAAAGCAAAGAAGACGATGAGTGGGATAAAATCTAGGATTTGCTTCATGGTGGGAAAATCTACCTAATTAGTGAATTGAAGACAGTCTAACGGAATCTGACAAGATGTGAATACCGTCAAGGTTAGAGGTAAGAGAAGTAATCCCCTGACTGAATGATACAACAAGCAACATTTCGCAAAGATGAAGTAGTAAATCGAAGGCATAAAAATTGCCGCGATAAAGCGGCAATTGAGTTGATAGAATTTAAGATTTAAGCAACACGTTGATATTGAGAAATAAGCGTTTTGACATCTTCTAAATAGCCTTCACGTAACAGGTTATCAACGGTTGCTTCAAGCTCTTCGAGAGACATCGTAAAGCAAGTGGATTTGCCGGTCATTAGGCTCAAATACTGATGGTATTCTTCTTCTGTATAGTGGCCTAAGCGATCGAGTAGTAGTGCTTTGATTCCATGATGAATCAAGCCGTAGTATGTGTGTCGATGAAGTAACATGGCGATCTCCTTATCAAGCTCATCCGCTAACCATTTGCAGCTTGCTTGACCCTCTGGATAATTCGATTTACTTCAGTAATGCACATCTAGTGCCAGTTTTATCTTCGCAAATTAGAAAGTGTTGGAAGTAGCAAAACTCTCATGTTGCAACCAGCGCTTGATGACGGTTTGGAGCGCATTTAACGTGGTTGGCTTTTCAAGTCTGTCATCCATGAGTTTCGCAATGAGCTCCAGCTCTTTGGCTCCAGACTCTCCAGATAGTGCGATGATCGGAACGGAAGACGCAATTTGCTTAATTCGTTGGCTTGCGTCAAATCCATTCATCACTGGCATCTGTACATCCATAAGCACCAAATCAATCTTGTGCGACTGAAATAGCTCCACCGCAGAAGAGCCATTATTTGCTTGTAAGCTGTTGACTCCCAGCCTTTTTAAGTACATTTGAACCAAAGTACGCTGCACCTCTTTGTCATCAACAATGAGCACTGTTGGTGCATCGTTACTTACTTGTACGTGTTGGTCTGTGCGAGGTTCAGAATGTGGTGCATTTACTTTCCAGCCATTGAAGTCCGGTGTTCTCAACGTCTCTGGTTTGGGTGCGTTTGGGACGACCGGGAAATACAAGTAGAACTCAGTAAATTCGCCTAATTCAGACTGGCACTCAATTCGTCCGCCAAAAGAGCGCATAACGCGTTGACAGTAGCCCAAGCCAAGGCCACTGCCGCCACTTTTTTGATACGAGAAGAAGTCGTCAAATATCTTGTGTAAGATACTGCTATCTATGCCAGGGCCACTATCTCGGAAGACCAGAATGTTTTCGTAGGCCCCCGTTTGGCTACGAATCTCAATTTGACTATCGGGATAAGAATCAAAATAGTAGATAGCATTGCGAATCAAATTGAAAATGACAAAGTTAAACAGAGTTTCGTTTAATTTCGCGACAAAATCGTGCTCTTGGGGCAGATTGATCCTTTCAATTATTTGATCGTTTTCAAAGCCATAACGGCTGACCGCTTGATCGACAGCTTTATGTATAGACGTAATAGTTAAGGGTTCGTGCTCAGGTGAGCTGTCGCTGACTTCTCGCAAAATAATGTCGATAAGTTGGCGACCACGCTGAATCGCTGCTTCTCCTTTATCAATCTCACTCTTTAACGTCTCAAGTGAAGCGTTTGATTCGATATGCTGTTTTAAAGCTTCAAATCGTAATTGCACTTGAGCGAGAGGGTTACGCATTTCATGCGCAATAGAGTTAGCGAGCGCACGGCTTTGGCGTACTTTTCTATCGGCCTCTATGGTGCTCTGGATGCGAACTAATAAGGTTTGCAATGCTGAAATTTCTTCATTAGAAAACAGCTTATTATCCATTTTGTGTGAAGAAATCAGTAAGTGCGTAACGGACTTTCCACGACCAAAAAGAGGCATTACGAGCGCCGTATTGCTGGATCGCATACGTTCGTAGAGCTTGCGCATTGAGCCTTTAGACGAGGAGGCATAATCAATTTCTTCAGACAGTTCATCAAGCACGAGAACAGACTTGCTTGACGGCAGATAATCTTCATAAAACGTTTCGGTGTAACTGCTGGTGACGAGCTGCAATTTATTATTTGGTATATTCAGTAACGCTGCTAACTGGCGCATTGCATCATCTATTGAGCGTTTAAATTCCTCTTCTAATCCAAGAATTTGTTGAACGGGTGTATGTCGTTTCCCATAAATAAAATAGGACGCGAAACGACTGACGCGTTTGTAAAGCAAGTGCCAAGTGATACCGATGAGTGCGCATAAAGGCACCGCTACAAGCCATTGGTTATCTTCCGAGATAGGAATAAATATTGCGCCCAGCGGGAGGACGAAAATGGCACAGACAAACAGCGCGCTAACGGTTAAGTATGTAAGGTATTTAGCGCTATAAAAGCGAGAGGTAAGCAGGGCATAGCCTACAAACAACATTTCACTAATTGAAAGTGCTGGTGGTAACCAGGTTAAGGAAAAGTCACCAAGGAAGTAAGTCATTCCAAGGTGTATCACTGCAGTTGATAACATGAAGACCAAAATGCCGGCTATCATATAGTTACTTTTTGCCAGCGTGAGTTTGCTGCTGTTCGCTCGCATGGTAATCAAGTTCAGCAGGGTTAATACCACAAATGTCAGCAAACTAATAAAGAAATATGAGGTATGGGGACCAAACTCGATCACGAACTGGCTTGGACCGCTAATGGTGACATTTTCGACAGTAAGGTTTGGTACTAAGTTGATGTAAAGCGAGTACGTTGCTAGTGCCACAAAGACGATTTTTTGCCAGGCTTTGACCGCAGTTTTTTTGATATCAGCCGCTAGCTGGCAAGAAAAATAGAACGCGAATGCAAAGGCAAAGAATGACGCCAAGTTCGCCAACTTCGCCATAAAAATACCGCCAGCGGAGCCCAACTCCGGCAATAAGTTGGTATGGAAGTATGCGTTGCTGCTGATCCAAACGATGATGCAACTAGAATAAGCAATGTACGGCGCATGATGCGAGCCTAAAATCGTTTCACTCTTCTGTTTTAGGCGATAGCAGTAATATAACAACCAAGCGAACACCACCAGTACAGTGGCGTATAGCGTCATTGCTTTTGGATAAAAAAGGCCGTGAAGATGAATATCAAGCATGTTCATTCACCTTTTCATCAATTCTTTTTGTTCGTACGCGGTGTTTGTAGTCGCGAAACTGTATGTCTTGAAATGCTTCAACCATCATACCTAAATTCCAGAAACCGCGGTATGTCTTGGTACCGTCACCGTTAATGTCGCGGTATCCTGAGTGAAAGTAGGCCTCTAAATCAATAGATTGATAGAAATTTAACATAAATATTTGTTCAATAATGGTAAAGCTGAGCTTATAGCCTGCTTTATATAGCTCACTCATCAATGCTTTTTGTGCCAAATACAAAAAGTACAGTTTTTGTTGGATGTTGCCACCCACTGTCAGACGCAGCACTTCGCAAACCGCTTCAGTGTTTTTCAAGTGAGATTGGAACTGCGCATCAAATTCAATAAGAGTCCGTTGGCGAGTTAGATCGTTACCTCCCAAAAGGCCTAATTGATTAAGAGTAATGTAGCCATAATCAGGAAGGCAAAACTGCCATTGCTCACTACTAAATGGTGATGAATAGCTGAGCCAGGTATTTCTTTGGTGCCAGTTTTGCACCAAAGCGGAGGAAACCATGATTGGTGTAGATGACTGCTTGAACAATAGCACAAAGTGTTGACCTTTCTGCGAGAGTGATAATAGAGGCAATATCTCAAACCATTGTTCAGTTTGGACGAAGAGCTCAAGGTTGCTCAGTGTGATTGCTTCGGAAATCGGCATTAATGCAGCGTGATTCGGCAGTGTTACCTTTAGGTCACATTCGGCAATATCTTCGATCAATATGCTTGAATAGTCGCGGTCGTCAAACGAGAGCTGAGTTGGTCTTGTCGCTTCATTTAAAGGGTGCTTTTGCTTGATCGCAGCAATCTCACATTCACACCAGAAAACCATCCAATGCGGGTAACAATCTGCGGCAATTTGTTCAATTAAGAGCGCCTCTTCGGAGAAAGGCGTTGGATACTGCTGTACTAAATCTCGATAATCTATTAATTCAAACAGTACGGACAGACTCTTAGATGCGTATTTAGGAAAGAGGGATTTAAGAAGCTTTATTCTATACAAAGCAACTTGTTGAAAAAGAGAAGACCTTTCTTGCGGTGTAAGAGTAAGAAGAACCGTGTCAACCAGCGCCTGTTGTTTTGACTCGATCGGCAAATCTGTACTGGCGAGGGGCTCCAAAGACAGCTTAAGACTCATGATATAACCTAGTTCTGACGTTTTTTATATTTTGTAATGGTTTATATCATTTTGATAAATTTATGCTATTGGTTTCTATTTATATAGTTACGTAATGCAAGAAAAGACAAAAAAACCGCTCATAGTGAGCGGTTTTTAGTTCATTCGAGAAAGGACTAAGCTTCTTGCTTTTTAAGCTCAGCTTCTGCCGCTTCCTCTTCAATTAGCGCATCAACGATAACTGCACATGCTGCATCACCTGTGATGTTTAGTGCTGTACGAATCATATCGAAAATACGGTCAAGAGCGAATAGCAGTGGTAGACCTTCAATTGGAATGCCAGCGGCAAGAAGTACGGCAACCACTAGGAAAGAAGGACCAGGAACACCCGCTTGACCAACCGCACCCAATGTAGACGTTACGATAATTGCAATGTAAGCGCCCATACCTAGGTCGATATTGAACAGTTGAGCAAAGAAGATAGCAACCAAGCCATAGTAAATCGCATTACCTGACATGTTGATCGTTGCGCCTAGAGGCAGAACAAATGACGCGGTTGAATTTTTTACGCCCAGTTCTTTTTCGCAGGTGTCCATTGTGACAGGCAGTGTTGCCATAGAAGAGGCCGTTGAAAGCGCAACAGCTTGTGGCTTTTTCATTGAAGACAGGAACTTCTTCGCTGATGTCTTGGTGAAAATATGCACCATTGCTGGGTAAACAACGAAACCGAAGATTAGGATTGCGGCAACGTAAACAACGAACAGTTTGAATACCACCATTAGTGCGCCAAAACCGAATGTACCGACTGCTTCTGCCATTAGACCGAACACGCCGATAGGGGCAATGATCATCACTTTGTTGATCATCCAAACCATTGCGTCAACGATGCAGTTAACACCATTAATGATTGGCTCACGACGCTCTTTTGCTTGCTTAGAAATTGCAATACCAAAGAACATACAGAAAACGAGGATCTGTAGGATGTTTGCTTCATTTAGTGATTGGAAAACGTTGGTTGGGATCATACCAGTGATGGTTGCCCAGAAAGTAGGTAATTCACCTTTTGAAGCGTATTCTGCTGAGAACATGCCTTCAACGCCAGAGACGTCGATCCCCATGCCTGGTTGGAATACTTCACCCATAAATAGTGCAAGCGCAACGGCTAGGGCGGATGTTAAACCGAAATAACCTAGAGTGACGATGCCAACTTTGCCTGCTGACTGGCTGTTCCCAAGACCAGCTGCGCCAGAAATCAAGGCTACAGCGACCAAAGGAATAACCAACATTTTGATTAAGTTGATAAAGATAGCACCTAAAGGAGCGAACACCGTCGCATCATGACCCATCATGGCACCAACGGCTGTGCCCACGATCATGGCGATTACGACTTGTACGCCAATGTTGTTTAGCAAACTCTTTTCTTTTAACACTTCCATAACCTCTGTGCTAATAAAATGTAAAATCCTAAAATTACCCACTAACCATAAATGGTTTTATGGATAATTATCTCGCCTTGCTTTTTACACTTATCGTTTACAATTGGCAATATGCAGCAAGGTATTATTGATGGATTAATCGATATTTTATTGACGAACGATAAAGTTTTGTTCAATAGCAAACGTTTGCTATTGATTTTTGTTATGCCTATTAGCTGTGTAATTGTTTTTGTTTATTTCTTTTTCTTGTTTATTTTTTGTTAACTGAGATGAGTTTTGTGTTTGCGAGCGTAGTCTGCGTCTTGCGTGACTTGGATTGATATTTATAACAATTAAGTTCTTTCAAGCTCACACTTTTACCAATTAGCTTTGTGAAATGTTAATTGTTTTACATTCTTAGTTTTGATTGCATTGTAAACATAATGTTAATCAGAAATGGGCGAGACAAATATTAAGTGCCAACATTTTAGTGTAGGGGAGTGCTCTCTCTGCTAATGCTCCCGAGCCGATAAAACGAAAATCAACAAGTAAGAGGTGAAGCGATTATGATGAATCTTGCTGCTGCATTACAAAGAAATGCTGCGAGTAAACCAGATAAGACGGCGTTGATATGTGGTGATGTCGAGATAACTTATGCGCAGTTTGATGCGATTACCGGAAAGATCGCGGCATCTTTAATCAACAAAGGGGTCGTTCCGGGCGATCGTATTGCGCTCTCATGCCCAAACATTCCTTTTTTCGCGTTTGTTTATTATGCGATACAAAAAGCTGGCGGGGTTGCTGTCCCATTAAATGTGCTTTTGAAAGCGCGAGAAATTAAGTATCACTTAGAAGATTCAAAAGCGAAGTTTTACTTCTGTTTTGAAGGGACAGCAGAACTGCCAATGGCAAAAGAGGGGGTTAAAGCGTTTGAGCAGGCTGATATATGTGAAAATATGGTCGTGATGACTCAATCTCAAAGTGAAAACGAATGGAATGGTGTGCCAACTCTCAATGCGTTTATAGCGGATGCAGAACCATTGTCAGATTATGTACCGCGTAATGCGGATGATACTTGTGTTATTTTGTATACATCAGGGACGACAGGCTTACCAAAAGGAGCTGAACTGACGCAGCAGAACATCATAATGAATGCTCTGGTGGCACAAAACATTATGGGCAGCCAGGCCGATGATATTCACTTAGTAACTTTGCCTTTATTTCATACCTTTGGTCAAACCGTCCACTTAAATGCCAGTGTTTTGGGCGGGGCAACCTTGGTGTTAGTGCCTAGGTTTGAGCCTAAACATGTTCTTGAGCTGATGGAAAAACACAAAGTGACGTTGTTTGCTGGAGTGCCAACGATGTATATCGGCTTGCTTCATGTCCAGCACCAATTTGATACATCCTCACTACGTGTTGCTATCAGCGGTGGAGCCCCGTTGCCAACCGAAATCTTTAGATCCTTTGAGGAACAATTTAATGTCCCAATTCTTGAAGGATACGGGTTATCAGAAACAAGTCCTATTGCATGTTTTAATCATTTAGATCAGGAACGTATACCAGGATCGGTAGGTCAAGCGATTCAAGGCGTTGAAGTAAAAGTTGTCGACATTGAAGGCAATGCGCTACCGATCGGTGAAGAAGGTGAGATTGTTGTGCGTGGGCATAATGTTATGAAGGGATACCTTGACCGCCCGGAAGTCACTGAATCCGCGCTACAAAATGGCTGGTTCCATACTGGTGATGTTGGCCGTTTTGACAGTTCAGGTAATCTATTTATCGTCGATAGAATGAAAGATCTGATCATTCGAGGTGGATTTAACGTTTACCCTAGAGAAATTGAAGAAGTGTTTATGACTCATCCTGCAATCTTAATGGTAGCGGTGATAGGGATTCCAAATGAAGAGTATGGCGAAGAGATAAAGGCTTACGTTGTGCTTAAACCGGGAGAGTACATTGACGCGGAAACATTACAAAAGTGGGGCAAAGAGCAGTTAGCCTCTTTTAAATACCCTCGTTATGTTGAAATTCGTGAGCATCTCCCGATGAGTGCGACAGGAAAGATTTTAAAGCGTGAATTGAAATCTGAATTGAATGTGGCTTAGTCAATTCAATGAACTTCTCGTCACAGCGCCACTTGCCTAGAGCGAGTGGTGTTGTGCGCCTGGTTACTAAGGAACAGAAGATGGCAATCTCTCGCTAGCGTGTACATATGAACTATCTGTTTACTCTATTGTTCGAGTTGTTTTATGTGCGCTTCTAAGCGTTTTGGATTGGTAATGGTCACTGAACCATATTTCAGTTCTAGCATCCCAATACTCTCTAAGTTTTTTAGTACTTTATGAACACTTTGACGAGTTAGCCCCATCATGTTGGCGATATGCTCTCTAGTCACTCTCACGACACACGGCTGAGTATTGATAGCTTGGTTGTGTTGGTATTCAGCAAGCAACAGCAACCTTCTTGCAATCCGCTCTTCGATTCCTCTAATCGCATCATCTTCGATAACAGAAATGGCAGACCATAAGCGGCGGCTAAGTAAGTCGAGAATCGTAGGGTAACTTTGAGGATATTTGGCGAGTAATTGGCGAAATTTATCACCAGGTAGTTCCAGTAAGGTCACGCCCGAATGCGCGGTTGCGCCAAAAATACGGGGCATGCCGGGAGAAAAAACATTGTCTCCAAACCAGCCTCCTGCCTCGAAAATCATTAATGTGACTTCTTTGCCTTTTGAACTCATCGAATTAATTCGTACGGCACCCTGTGCAATGACCATAAGAGAAGATTGAGGTTCCCCTTTATTGCAAATCAGTGCTTTTTCGTCGAAACAGCGAACTTTAGCTATTTGTGCTGCTTCACTAAGTCCTTCCTCGGGCAGCCCTGATAATACAGGACATTTGGCTAATAATGCTTTGACTTCTTCCATGTGCAACCTTACTGCATCCTGCTCTAGTTATTATTTGTGCTGGTTAAGTGGCAAAGTTTATCACTCTTTGATTGCTCTGCTTTAGATTGGTTTGGAAAGTGCGGGCGTTGAATAAAAAATGATATGGTATAAACGCCATACAAGAAAACGCCCGCTAAACAGAATGTTAAGCGGGCGCTATAGCGTTACATCAAATGGAAATTATTTCTGAGTGGCAGCTTTCATCGCTGACACAAAATCACCAAGTTTATCGAGCATAATTTGTGGCTGCTCGACATTCGCTTCAATGATTTTCACCACAGCTGAGCCGGAGATGGCCCCTGCTGCGCCAGACTCTATTGCTTGTTTCACCTGTGCTGGTTCAGAAATACCGAAGCCAAGCAGCGCTGGTGGTGCATCGAACTGATTTAATCTATCTAACATGTGACCAACTGGCATGTTTGCTTTGGTTTCTGCGCCTGTCACGCCAGCACGAGAAAGCAAGTAAGTGTAGCCACCACCCAGTTCTGATACTTGCTTCAGTGTTTCGTCACTTGCCGTTGGCGGTGCGATGAAGATTGGGTGAATACCAAACTTCTCTGCTGCTGCAACAAACTCTGCACTTTCATTGGTTGGTACGTCTGCAATCAAAACAGAATCGATGCCTGCTTTTGCACAGCGCTCGTAGAAGTTTTCGACACCGCGTGAGTAAACTAAGTTCGCGTACATCAGAAGGCCAATAGGCAGATCTGGGTATTTAGCACGAATCTTACCAATTTGTTCAAAGCAGATATCTGGTGTAGCGCCTGAATCTAGCGCACGAATGTTAGCGCCTTGGATGGTTGGGCCATCTGCAAGCGGATCTGAAAATGGAATACCAAGTTCAAGGGCGTCTGCGCCAGACTCAACGAGGGTTTCCATGATCTTGTAAGATTGTTCTGCGTTTGGATCGCAAACCGTTACGAACGGTACAAATGCGCCTTGTTTTTTTTCGTTTAGGCGCGCAAACATCTTCTCATAACGGCTCATTAAATCACTCCTTTTTCTTCTAGGATGGCGTGTACGGTGAAGATGTCTTTGTCACCACGACCAGATAGGTTTACGACCAATAGTTGTTCTTTCTCAGGATTCTCACGAGCCATGCGCAATGCATGAGCTAGAGCGTGAGAAGACTCTAGAGCTGGGATGATCCCTTCGCTGCGAGCCAGTTCTTGGAATGCCTCGAGCGCTTCGTCGTCAGTTACGTTGTCGTATTCTGCACGGCCAATTGCGTTTAGGTGTGCGTGCTGCGGACCAACTGAAGGGAAATCAAGACCCGCAGATACAGAGTAAGACTCCTCAACTTGGCCGTTTAGATCTTGCATCAATGGCGCTTTCATACCAAAGAAGATGCCCGTTTTGCCATGTTTAAGTGGTGCACCGTGTTGGTCAGTATCGATACCTTTACCTGCTGGCTCAACACCAATGAGGCGAACGCTTTCTTCTTCGATGAAGTCAGCAAACATACCGATAGCGTTTGAACCACCGCCCACACACGCGATAACTGCATCAGGAAGACGACCTTCACGTGCCAAAATCTGATTCTTCGTTTCTTCACCAATCATTCTCTGGAAATCACGAACGATCGTTGGGAATGGGTGAGGACCTGCTGCTGTACCTAGTAGGTAGTGCGCGTCTTCATAAGTTGCAGACCAGTCGCGTAGTGCTTCGTTACATGCGTCTTTAAGTGTCGCTGAACCTGAGTGAACCGGAATGACTTCCGCGCCCATTAGCTTCATACGGAATACGTTTGGGCTCTGACGCTCAACGTCTTTTGCTCCCATGTAAACGCGACACTTAAGGCCAAGTAGTGCACACGCTAGTGCGGTTGCTACGCCGTGTTGACCTGCGCCGGTTTCTGCGATGATTTCGTTTTTACCCATGCGTTTCGCAAGTAGCGCTTGACCCAACACTTGGTTGGTCTTGTGCGCGCCACCGTGAAGCAGATCTTCACGTTTTAGGTACAGTTTGGTTTTCGTACCTTTGGTTAGGTTACGAGTTAGAGTCAAAGCCGTTGGACGGCCCGCATACTCTTGAAGAAGCGTCATGAATTCGCTGCGGAATTCTGGATCTTCTTGCGCGTCGATAAACGCTTGCTCTAGTTGCTCCAGTGCTGGAACTAGAATTTGCGGAACGTACTGACCGCCGTATTCGCCAAAGTAGGCATTCAGTTTTGCCATCGTTATATTCCTTCTCGTATTTTTCGCTACGAATAGCTTTAAATTTTTTAGCTGAAATACAGCTTTAGTAGTTGCGAATGGCGGTGAATGCCGAGAGCAACTTCTGTGAATCTTTTTTGCCTGGTGCACTTTCTACACCAGAGTTTAAATCTAACCCCAAGCAACCTAGTGTCGCTGCTTGTTGAGCATTTTCTGGCGACAGTCCGCCTGCTAGCATAATTTGACTTGGGTCACCGATCAGTGACCAGTCGAACACTTGACCAGTTCCGCCAGTTTGGGTGCCAACTTGAGCATCTAATAGATGGCGGTCAATGTGGTCTGCAAGTAGTTCTGGCTTCGCATCAGTCACGCCGTAAGCTTTCCAAATTTCTACTGTTGTTGGCAGTTCGGCTTTGAGTTGGTTTACGTAAGCTTGGTCTTCTTGACCGTGCAGCTGAACTGCTTTTAAACCCAAAGAGGTCACGACAGAAGCAACAAAATCGATATCGTGATTTTGGAAAACGCCAACGTAATTCAGTGGAGCACCGCTCATGGTTAAGCGAGCACCCTCAAGGTCAACCGCACGCTTCGACTTCTCGACAAAAATCAGGCCACCAAATACCGCACCAACTTGATATGCTTTTGCTGCGTCATCTGGATGCGTTAAGCCACAGACTTTGTTTTCACCCAACGTGACTTTGCGTACTGCAAGCTCTAGGTTGTCTTCCGCCATCAGCGAACTACCAATTAAGAAGCCGTCTGCGTATTCCGCTAAGTCACGAACTTGTTGATGCGTATAAATGCCAGACTCTGAAATCACGGTCGCGTTTGGTGCTAATTCGCGAATTGTCGGTGCCAGTTCTTTAGTACGATTCAAATCAGTACTTAGGTCGCGAAGGTTACGGTTATTGATGCCGATAACGCGTGCGCCTAGCTTAACGGCACGATGAAGCTCTTCTTCGTTGCTTACTTCGGTCAGAATACCCATGTTTAAGCTGTGTGCCGCTTCTTCTAGCGCTTTGTACTCTTCATCATTGAGGACAGACAGCATTAGCAAGACAGCATCAGCACTGTAATGACGCGCTAGGTAAACTTGGTAGGTATCTACCATGAAGTCTTTGCACAGAACTGGCTGTTTGACTTGACCACGCACTTGAGGAAGGAAGTCGAAGTTACCTTGGAAGTATTTCTCGTCTGTTAATACTGAAATTGCATCAGCATGGTTGTTGTAAACCGATGCAATGTAATCCAAGTCGAAGTGATCACGAATCAAACCTTTGGAAGGAGATGCCTTCTTACATTCGGTGATGAATGCTGTCTTTTCGCCACTCAGTGCATCGTAGAAGCTGCGGTCCGATGGCAGCAAATCAGACTGAAAGGTGCTTAGCGGTTGAGACACCTTACGGTCTGCTACCCACTGATATTTGTCGCGGACAATTTTTGCCAGTACTTCTGCCATTTCTGCTTCTTTCTTAGAAACGTGTTCAGACAGGTTGTCAGCTTGCTGAGTGTTGAAGTCAGTCATCTTCTTCAATTCCTTAAGCGTGTGCGGCAAGTTGTTGTACCAATTGGTACGCCTTGCCTGAATTCATTGCCTCAATCGCTTGTTGCGTGTTGGCTTTTAAATCTTCGTGGCCGAATAGACGCATTAGCAGAGCAACGTTCACCGCCACTGCGCCCAATTGTGCGTCTGTACCTTTACCCGTCAGGATATTGGTAATAATCGCTTTGTTTTCTTCAGGATCACCGCCTTTGATCGCTTCTAGCGGGTGCGCATCTAAACCGAAGTCTGCAGGCGTTAGTTTGTATTCTGTGATCTTACCGTCTTTGATTTCGGCAACGGTTGTTTCACCGTGAATCGCCACTTCATCCAAGCCACTGCCGTGTACTACAGCGGCGCGCTTCATACCCATTTGTAGCATGGTTTCTGCGATAGGACGAACCAGTTTTTCACTATAAACGCCCATCAATTCGATGTTAGGACGAGCAGGGTTAATCAGTGGGCCAAGAATGTTAAAGATGGTGCGTGTTTTCATGGTTTGACGCACTGGCATCGCATGACGCACACCACCGTGGTATTGAGGTGCAAATAGGAAAGCAACACCGATATCGTCGACCGCTTTGCGTGTATCTTCTGCGCTCATAGCTAGGTTGATACCAAATGAATCAAGAAGGTCAGAAGACCCCGATTTGCTTGAAACGCTGCGGTTGCCGTGTTTTGCTACTTTTAGACCACATGCTGCAGCAACAAACGCCGCAGTGGTTGAGATATTGATGGTGTTGTGGCCGTCACCGCCGGTACCTACGATATCTGCGAAATCGTAATCTGGGCGAGGAAATGGGTTTGCGTTTGCCAGCAGTGCTTTTGCCGCACCCGCAATTTCATCCGGTGTCTCGCCTTTGATTTTTAGTGCAGTCAGTGCTGACGCCATTAAAATTGGGTCTAGTTCTCCACGGATAATGATGTCGAATAGCTGTTGGCTCTCTTCCTGAGTAAGCGATTCTTGCTCGTACAGTTTGGTAATAATAGGGTTGATGATTGCTTCCATATTTCCTCTCCTAAATTTCTTATGTGCCAAGTGCTTTTTAAGCAGTGAGTGGGTTCGCTGAAGTTTGTTCTTCAAGTGCCCATTCAATGGCATTGGCCAACAGTGTCGCTCCGTAGGTCGTCATAATAGATTCCGGGTGGAACTGGAACCCGCAAACTTTATCTTCTTCATGTACAACAGACATCACCAAGTCATCCACTTCTGCCGTGATGGTTAGACTCTCAGGAATCTTGGTCGCAACCAGCGAGTGGTAGCGTGCAATCGCAAGTGGTGATGGTAGGTTTTGGTAAATCGCATGGTTTTGATGCTCCATCATAGAGACCTTACCGTGAATGATTTCACCCGCGCCAGCGACGGTGCCGCCGTACGCTTCAACAATCGCTTGGTGACCAAGACAAATACCGATCATCGGAACTTTGCCTTTCATGCGTAGGATAAGTTCTGGCATTGAGCCTGCCTCTGACGGTGCACCAGGGCCTGGCGATAGCAGAACCACTGGGTTTTCAAGCTCGTTTACCGCTTGTTCGATGGTTTCTGCTGGGATGTTGTTTCGGTAAATCTTGACTGAGTGACCTAGCGAGCGGAATTGATCCACAAGGTTGTAGGTGAACGAGTCAAAGTTATCGATGAATACGATGTTCGCCATGTCTGCTACTCCTTGTTCGTAGGTTGAGAATGCGCTGCTTGAATAGCAGAGATTACCGCTTGTGCTTTACCGCGCGTTTCGTCTGCTTCCGCTTGTGGGTCAGAGTCGAACACAACGCCTGCGCCTGCTTGAACTTGAGCAATGCCGTTCTCAACGTAAGCTGAGCGAATGACGATACATGTGTCGAGTGTACCTTCGCCGGTAAGGTAACCCACAGCACCGCCGTAGCTACCGCGTCGTGCGCCTTCTACATCGCGAATCAACTGCATTGCACGAATCTTTGGTGCGCCAGTGAGCGTGCCCATGTTCATACAAGCTTGGTATGCGTGCAGGGCGTCTAGGTCTTCACGCAGTTGACCAACCACACGAGATACTAAGTGCATTACGTGGCTGTAGCGGTCGACTTTTAGTAGGTCTGCTACGTGGCGAGTGCCAGCTTGAGCAATACGAGCGACGTCGTTACGTGCTAAGTCAACCAACATCATGTGTTCTGCGTTTTCTTTCATGTCGGTGCGCAGTTCAAGTTCGATGCGGCTATCTAGGTCGAAATCGATCTCTCCATTCGGGCGTTTACCACGGCGACGTGTGCCTGCAATTGGGTAGATTTCAATTTGGTTGGTGTCGGTTTCGTACTTAAGCGCGCTTTCTGGTGATGCGCCAAACAAAGTGAACAGCTCATCTTGCATGTAGAACATGTAAGGGCTTGGGTTACTTTGTTTCAGTTCTTTGTAAGCCGCGAGTGGAGAAGGGCAAGGTAGAGTGAATCGGCGAGATGGTACAACTTGGAACACATCGCCTTTCACTACGAACTCTTTTAAGTCGCGAACAGTTTGGCAGAAGTCTGCTTCAGACACGCTAGGCTCTACCGTTACATCTGTTATTTGCTCTGCATTTGGCAGCAGTTTTGGCGCTGCGCATTGTGCACAGATTTCTGCAATACGAGTCTCTAACGCTGTTTTCTCTGAACCGTCAACAAACAACGTCGCTTGAAGCTGGCAAGATTCCGTTTGATGGTCGACAACCAGCAGTGTTTCGGCGACGTAGAAAACGTAATCTGGACATTGATTGGTTGCTTCTGCATTACCAAGCGGCTCGAAGTTTGCGACTAAGTCGTAGGCAAACAGACCGCCAAGGAAAATAGCGTGTTTGTCTTGCTGTGAAATATCGAAGCTGTGTTGCACTAAACGTAGTGCGTCAAAAGAAGAAGCTTCACGTAGTCGAGAGTCCTCATCTAACGTGTCGCATGGCTGGCTAAACTCCAAAGTCAGCGTTTCGCCATCGAACTTACTTTCAAGGTCACCACGGATGTTCTGGTTTAGGTGAGACAGTAGGTTTTTACCGTTGTTGGTTAACGCCTGCATGTTTACAGTGTGGCCGTAACAAACGATGCGCACTGCTGAATCGACGATTAAAAGTGATTTTAGATTCTGTTTCGAATCAATTTCAGCGGATTCGAGCAGTAAGCTATCTCTTTTGTTCTCACAAATGGTATGGAACAAACGTGTTGGGTCTTGAGTGTAAGGAACCGAAGTCTTTAATACTTCTAGGCATCCAAGTTTCTTGATTTCTATGGCCTTATTCACAAGACCTCCTTGTAGCTGTCTAAATCTTCCTGCCGTACATAGTCGCATAAAGCAAACGTTCTCCCAATCTAGAGTTAGCCATATTCGATTAATGTTTAGTCAGTTGAATGTGAAATGAGCAACAAAACAAAAAAGCCCGCTTAAGTAGCGGGCTTTACAACGTTTGGTTCTATAAACTAGAAGTATACGTTTGCCCACCAAGAACTAGTCCAAGTGCGCCACCAAGCAAGATCTGATGAGTTTGTCTTATTAAGACAAACCGCAACTTTCGCTTTTTGGTTTTGGTTAAATTCTTGTAACATGGTGAACCTTAAATTACGTACTTTGTATTTGTGTACTAGTTAACTGGTGCGAGAGTAAAAAGTCAACCCCAAAACAGCATTAAAACGATAAAAATATGAGAATTGATTTACATAGTCACACCACTGCATCGGACGGTCGGTTAGAGCCTAAAGATTTAGTGGAAAGGGCGCTGAGTTTTGATATCGAGGTTTTGGCGATCACTGATCACGATACGGTTGACGGCTTGGTGTTAGCCAAGCAACACGTTCAAGACAATAATTTGCCGATCAAAATCATCAACGGCATTGAGATATCGACTGTCTGGCAAAACAAAGACATTCATGTTGTCGGTTTGAATATCGATCCGGAAAATGAACAATTATCCGCCCTCATCGAGCAGCAGAAGCAGCACCGCATAACAAGGTCAGAGTTGATTGCAGAGCGACTACAAAAAGCAACTCGGGAAGGTGTGCTCGAAGAAGTAAGGCAGATCGCCGGTGATGCGCCTGTTACGAGAGCGCACTTCGCGAAATGGTTGGTGGATAATGGTTACGCAAAAACCATGCAAATGGTGTTTAAAAAATACCTAACGCGTAATAACCCAGGTTATGTACCACCGAATTGGTGCTCGATGAAAGATGCGGTTGATGCTATCCATGCTGCTGGTGGTTTGGCGGTATTAGCGCATCCTGGAAGATATAAGTTGACAGCGAAGTGGATTAAGCGTCTTCTAGCAGCGTTTGTAGAAGCAAACGGCGATGCGATGGAAGTTGCACAGCCACAGCAAGCGCAACAAGAAAGGCGCAACTTGGCTGATTATGCTATACAATACAAACTATTAGCGTCTCAAGGCAGTGATTTTCACTATCCATCCCCTTGGATGGAGCTAGGAAGGAACCTTTGGTTGCCTGCTGGCGTCGAACCAGTTTGGAAAGATTGGGGTATTGATCCTTCGTTGGATATATCAAAGTAACCTCAAGGTGTGGGTTTCAGCGTCAAACAACTGGAAAGTGTATATATTGCGTCTCAATGTGGCTTTCCTTTTCGTTGCAACTGAACAACACTTTTAATCTTGAAGTCACTTGATAAAGCACAACAAGGCGGCATTCAAGCTCCACATAAGAATATAGAGCCGAGAGGCTCGATAATGAGGAATTACAATGAGCCAGTTTTTTTACGTTCACCCAGAAAACCCACAGGCTCGCTTGATTAATCAAGCAGTAGCAATCATTCGTAACGGCGGCGTTGTGGTGTACCCTACCGATTCAGGGTACGCACTTGGCTGTCAGTTGGAGAACAAACAGGCACTGGAACGAATCTGTCAGATCCGTCGTCTGGATGATAAGCATAACTTTACTTTATTGTGTCGTGATTTGTCGGAGCTTTCTCTATATGCGCGAGTAGATAACTCTGCATTCCGACTACTGAAAAACAACACACCAGGTCCTTACACCTTCATCTTCAAAGGCACGAAAGAAGTGCCGCGTCGTTTGATGAATGCAAAACGTAAGACCATCGGTATCCGTGTTCCAGACAATCAAATTGCCTTGGATTTGTTGGAAGCATTAGGTGAACCGATGATGTCTACGTCGTTGATCCTACCTGGCAGTGACGTAACAGAGTCTGATCCGGAAGATATTCGCGATAAACTAGAACATGCGGTTGATGTGATTCTTAATGGCGGTTACTTAGGTGAACAACCTACGACCGTCATTGACTTTAGCGAAGGTGAACCTGTTGTGGTGCGTTTGGGATCAGGTGACCCGGCACCATTCGAATAATTCGACTAATAGACGTACACCATCGTCAAACAAAATAGGAGGCATCGCGCCTCCTATTTTAGTTTCTTATTATTGAGTATCTCAGCGAACTTCGCTGATTGAGATTAAGCGAAATCGAAAATGTCGATACCATTTTGTTCAGCATAGTTGATGTATGCAGAGCTCACACCGTTTAGTGTCACTTCAACATTGTATTCATCACTTGAGAATACTGCCCAGCCACACTCATTGTAAGATAAAGTCAGATCATCCGCTGAATCCAAGAACGTATCTCGAATGCCATCGTTATCAGTGTCTCGGCCCATATCAAAGACAAGTTTGTCATGGAAAATATTAAAATCGACAATGTCGGCTTTGACATCAATATCGTTGGAAGATACTGGCTGATCAGGTACACCAATAGCCAGGCGGTTTGTAAGCACGAAAGTGTCGTCTCCACAGCCGCCGCTCAGTACTGATTCACCATCGCCAACGACGAGCGTGTCGTTACCCCAACCCCCACTCAAGTAGTTGTTGCCTGAGTAATCAAAAATTGTATCATCGCCACAACCACCAAAGAGCTTGTCATTTCCTAATCCGCCCGATAGGAAGTCGTTGCCAAAGCCGCCAGAAACAAAGTCGTTCCCTCGGCCACCGAGCAAGGTATCGTCTCCCCAGCCCCCGAAGACAACATCATTGCCTCCGTATCCTACGAACTTATCATCACCACAGAAGCCGAAGAAAATATCGGTTGTTTCAGACCCTTTTGTACCGGTCATATCGTCATCTTGAGATGTCCCAAAAATCCAATTTAGGTCTAGATTTAGCATAGACATTGTTCTATTCCTTTTTGTCTGATTTATGCCAATCGCCGAAAATGCAGAGCTAATCTAGCTAGTTAAAATACACGATAACGTTAGTGTCATTTTTAATAGTAAATAGTGACTTACCGATGCTTCTTTCTTGCTATGAGTGCTCATTTATCCACGATGATTGGTATTACTTAGCAGCAAACAGGGACGGCTTATTCTTCGTTGCTTTCTAGCAATACGAACAGTAAACACACCCCAAGTGGTTATTGTTGTAACCCTGACAATTTTATCAGGTACTGCACGGTTAAAGTGGCTCGGGAAGACCGATATTAGTGGGATTCTCGCTGGGCAAAATCAGTATTAAGTAGGAAAAAAGTTGCAGAATAGAGTAAATATTTTCGACGTTCTAAAGTGAATTTCGGGTGTGGAGAATGGCGCCGATTTAGCTTACATTAACTGAGAAAGTTACGTATAATGTCGGACCGAAAAATCCCACTGAAATGGGTAATTAGCAAAATACAGACCAATCCTGGTCTAGACGTCTGTGAAGACGACACATAGGTAGATAAATGAGCGAAAAGTTACAAAAAGTATTAGCACGTGCTGGTCACGGTTCTCGTCGTGAGATTGAATCGTTAATTAAATCTGGTCGCGTTAGCGTGAACGGTGTAGTCGCTAAGCTTGGTGAAAGACTTGAAGACGAGAGCAGCGTAGTTCGTATCGATGGTCACATTGTCTCTGCAAAGATTCAAGAAGAAGTGATTTGTCGTGTACTTGCGTACTACAAACCCGAGGGTGAACTGTGTACTCGTCACGATCCAGAAGGTCGTCGTACTGTTTTTGATCGTCTGCCAAAAATTCGTGGCTCTCGTTGGATTTCAGTTGGTCGTCTGGATGCGAACACTTCTGGTCTTCTGCTTTTCACAACGGATGGTGAACTGGCGAACCGCTTAATGCACCCAAGCCGCCAAGTTGAACGTGAATACCTAGTACGTGTGTTCGGTGAAGTAACTGAACAGAAAGTTCGTAATCTAGTAAAAGGTGTTGAACTGGAAGACGGTTTAGCTCGCTTTGAAGATGTTGTTTACGCGGGTGGTGAAGGCATGAACCACACGTTTTACGTTGTTATCAACGAAGGTCGTAACCGCGAAGTTCGTCGACTATGGGAATCGCAAGAGTGTACCGTTAGTCGTCTGAAACGTGTTCGTTACGGCGACATTTTCTTAGACAAGAAACTGCCTCGTGGCGGTTGGATGGAGCTTGACCTGAAAGAAGTAAACTACTTGCGTGAGCTTGTAGAGCTTCGTCCAGAGAAAGAAACCATGCTTGATCTGAACAAAGACAACACGTCACGCAAACGTGAGCGTGCACGCAGCCAAAAAATTCGTCGCGCAGTTAAGCGCCATGAAGAGCGTGTTAACACGCCAAAAGGTCGCAGCAACAACCCTTCTCGTCGTAAGCCGAAGAAGACCGCTGGTGATCAAGGTGCACGTAACAAGCATCGTTAATCGATAGCAAAACATCAGAAAGGCTTGCCAACTTGGCAAGCCTTTTTCTTATCTGTTACATAGCGAAAGGATCTAAAGCCGATATAGAGAAGGGTGTTTGGATAAACAAATATCGCAGCTAAACAAAAACAGCAGATAAAAAAATACCAGCGCTAGGCTGGTATTTTTTATCATGATGAAGAAACGTTAATCGCGTTTCCAAAGCATATGGCAGAACTTATGTTCAGGGTCTCGGCTGATTAGCATACGAGCAAATACGTCATCAAGAACGTCATTTTCCTCATTTACTAGGCCGATACGAACCTCTGCATATACTTCTTTGTCGATCTCGAAGCCAACATGTTCAACCCAGTCATCACCAGTTTCAACAAGTTCTGCGGCACCACGATCTTCAAATTGCGCAGTAAACAGAATCACGTCAGCAGGCTCTAGATTATCTGGAGCCATTTCAAGGAAAATGTCGTACGCTGCGTCGATGACGTCGTCGTAAGAAATCAAATCAGACATGCTTATGCTCGGCTCATGTATTTACGTTCAGCTGTGTTAATGATAACACGGTCACCAGTTGCAATGTACTCAGGAACCTGGATGACAAGACCTGAAGCGAAGCGTGCTGGTTTAGTACGAGCAGATGCAGAAGCACCTTTGATTGACGGGTCAGTTTCTTCAATCACTAGCTCAACAGAAGATGGTAGTTCAATACCCACAGCAGCACCGTTAACAAGGATAATGTGGATACCTTGTGTATCTTCGTTGATGAACAGCATGTCGTCTTCAACTTCATTGTGCTTGAATGTGTATTGTGAGTAGTCTTCGTTATCCATGAAGATGTGCTCATCGCCGTCAGCGTATGAGTACACAACTGCACGTTTGTTCATTTCTACCGTTTCAACAACGTCATCAGACTTGTAACGCTCATCTACACGTGCGCCCGTGTTTAGATCTGTACAACGCATTTTGTAGATTTTAGCGCCGCCACGACCGCCAGGAGTCGTTACTTCGATGTCTTTAACTAGAAGAGTTTTACCATTAGACTCGATTGCGAAGCCTTTTTTGATTTCACTTGCCTTTGGCATTGTATATTCCTATTCATACTTATTAAGCAAAACTCGGTGATTATAGCGCTAAGTTAGCCGCCTAGCATTAAAATTCATTGCAGAAATTTGTTGTTACTCCCATGACTAAACACCTGAATGGACTTGATTCAGTGAGTCGGCTAAGAGAACATATAGCTCAACTTCTTGAACCATCTGAGATCACGTTTTAAGTCATGTCTCTGCCTGTTATCGATCCTAAACAACCATTTCAACCAGAGTTTGCGCCTTTAATTAGAGAAGTCACCGCTTGTCTCAAAGGTGGACTGGGGCAAAACTTACACAGCGTTTATGTGTATGGTAGCGTCGCTCGCAAAACAGCGGTCGCTGGGAGGTCGAACTTAGACCTGGTTGTCGTTACTAAATCGTCTTTTGAGCACAATCGCGCGACTTTGCTCAACACAATTAAGTGGCGTGCGCAGCAGAGTTACCCTCAAGTTAATGGTGTATCGGTCCGTACAGCCTTAGTGAGCGAAGTAGCTAATTTAGATAGTATTTTCACTTGGGGCTTTATGCTTAAGCATTGCTGTGTCTGCGTCTATGGTGATGATCTGGCAGACTGTTTTGGTGATTACGTTCCAAGTTGGGAAATTGCTAAGCACTGGAATATGGATGTGGAAGATTGGATTACGGTGTATCGCAAAAAAATCGTACAAGCGAAGACGATAGAAGAGCAGGTGGCCGCCCAGCGCGTGATTGCTAAAAAGTTACTAAGAGCGTCATACTCTTTGGTGATGTATCGAGATAAACGTTGGTTTGATGACCCTATACAATGTGGCAAGGTATTCTTAACTTATCATCCTGAAAAGCAGCTTGAGATCGAGCGGCTAGAAATTTTACTTTCTGGCCGGGGTATTCCCAAGCGTTCTGTTATCGGGCTAATTGATGCGTTTGGTGATTGGTTAGTCAAACAGTACCAGAAAACAGAGTTTCGTATCGGTTAAAACAACCCCATTTGTGGTGCTGAAAGCCTGTCAAAATCCGTCCCAATGAAAGGGAGAATCGCATCTGCAACGGGTTTGAGTTGTTTATCAATGTAATGTTGATAATCAATCGGGCTATTGAGGTACTCATAAGGTTCAGGACCGTTCACGGTTATAATGTATTCAATTCGTCCTTTGTTTTGATACTGTAATGGGCGTCCAAGCTTGGCATTTATCTCATCCGCTAAACGAGCTGCACGCACTTGTGGCGGGACGTTCTTCTGATACTCATGCAGTTTTCTGCGCAGTCGCTTTTGATACACTAACTGTTCATCAAATTCACCGTTGTTAGTTTTCTCAACCATCTCTCGGACATAGTCGCTTGGGTCTTCACCATGGAAAATCATGCTATAGAGTGTATTTTGAAATTTCTGTGCTAATGAGGTCCAGTCAGTACGGGCGCTTTCTAACCCTTTAAATACAATCCGCTCTTGCTCTCCTTCACCGATTAAACCCGCATAGCGCTTTTTCGAGCCAGTTTCTGCGCCACGAATCGTTGGCATAAGGAATCTGCGATAGTGGGTTTCATATTCAATTTCCAACATAGATGTTAGGTTGTACTCAGAGCGCAGATGTTCTTGCCACCAAGAGTTGATGTAATCAACTAATTGATTTCCAATAGCGTCGGCTTCTACTTGACTGTATGGTCGATTCAACGACACAAATGTGGAATCCGTATCGCCGTAAATCACTTGATAGCCTTGTTCCTCAATCAGCACTTTAGTTTGCTTCATGATCTCATGTCCGCGCATGGTAATACTAGAAGCTAATCGAGTATCAAAGAAACGACATCCCGATGAGCCCAGTACGCCATAAAAGGAGTTCATGATGATTTTGATTGCCTGAGAAAAAGCTTTTTCATTGTTCTTTTTCGCGACATCACGTGCCGCCCAAAGCTTTTCAATCATTTCTGGCAAAAAGTGTTTCGTACGATGGAACTGACCACCGCGAAAGCCAGGTACTGCCTGATCATCTTCTTTACCAATATCGAGTAATAACCCCTCAACCAAACCCATAGGATCAATCAAGAAAGAGCGAATAATCGATGGGTATAGACTCTTAAAATCCAATACTAAAACAGAATCATATAGGTTAGGGATGGAGTCCATCACGTAACCGCCGGGGCTCGCAATCCAATTTTCAGGGTGTAGGTTCGGGGCAACGTAGCCTGCTCGGTGTATCTGAGGCATGTATAGGTTTGTGAATGCCGCTACCGAGCCGCCGACACGATCCAGTTCTACGCCAGTGAGCCGAGAACGCTCTATTGCAAAGTCGAGCAGGTGAGTGTGATTGAAAATCTTGTTCACCAACACGCAGTCTTGTAAGTTATATTTAGCCAGCGATGGTTTGTCGGAGCGGTACATACGATTGATTTCATCCATACGGTCATGAACGTTGTGGATTTCTTTACCTTCCCCCAAGAGTTCTTGAGATACAGACTCTAATGACCAAGACCGAAAGTGATAAGTCGCCGTTTTTAACGTATCGATACCGTCCATTACAACTCGCCCTGGAATGGAGATAAACCCTTGTTGGCTTTGAGATGAACTTCTAAAAAAGCTGGCTTGGTCTGCTCTACCAAGCATTAGCTTCATGTTGTGCCATTCTGCTCGTTTGTGTAACAGACGAAAGTCAAAATCAATGACATTCCAACCGACAATGACATCGGGGTCGAATTTTTTAAACCAATCGATGAGTGCTTCTAGAAGCGCCTTTTCATCCTGGACCCATTGTATCGGTGTATCCGAAGGTTCTGGTTCTCCGATCATGATAACGCGGGAATCCATGACGCTGTCTAACCCGATGGAGTAAAGAATGCCTTTCTCAGAGCATTCTAGATCTAACGAGACAACGTTTAACTTCGGCTCATATTGCCCCGCACGGCATTTTGCGTTCTGGACGCGTTGGTAGCCATTGGTACGAGTCACATTGCCTGTAAACTCAATACTGCCTTTAATAAAACGCTCCATGAGGTAGCGATCGGCGAGGCGAATATCACTTTCGTAAGTGGTGATATCATTTTGAGCGAACGTGTCTTTAAGTGTGAGAGCGTCTCTGGTTACATTGGTATAGCAGGCAGCAAGAGGCGTATGTTCAAACGTTTTGAGATCCAAAAGGCGGATGTCGACGGGTATGTTTTTTTCTCGCGCGAGTGTTTTTGCTTGCTCTGAGTGTTTCTGAGCGATGAAAAATACTGGCTTCTCACCATTAATAAGTAACTGAGTAGGACCTGCTTCTGTCGAAAGCCACAGCTCGATTTGAGTTTGACCTTTGATGTCTCGTGCCTGTCGAGTAAGCAGAAAGCCTTGTTGGATATTCAAATGTGAGAAACCTTAGAAAACTTGAAGAACGCTAGTTTAACATTAAGAACTGTAAAAATAACCAGTAAAGAAAACGGTTCAAATTTTTGCTGGAATTAGTGATTACAAGTTAGCCTTTGGTGCAAGAGTGGCAGTGTCATTTTAAGTTATAGCGTGTTTCTCTGGGCAATATGAAACCTAGTTACTTGATTTATTGTACTTAATGTTGTTAATTGTCTTTTCTTAGATTTCGGTTCTGCTCATCACGCTCTAAAATAATAGAGTGGTTTATGAATAAGTTCTTGCTAAAGTTTGCGTTTCAGCACATATTCATAGAAAGCAATTTTTTGTCGATTACGTTAGTATATAGGCAGTCATACTGATATCCACATTTAACAAATAATGGTTATGTGGGTGCAGAACCAATACAAAGTGTGGAGATACAAGTTTGATAAATGTTTTCCTTGTAGATGATCACGAGCTGGTTCGCACAGGGATACGACGTATTATTGAAGACGTCCGTGGAATGAACGTAGCAGGAGAAGCTGACAGCGGTGAAGATGCAGTAAAATGGTGTCGCAGTAATCATGCTGACGTCGTTTTAATGGACATGAACATGCCAGGAATTGGTGGCTTGGAAGCCACTAAAAAAATTCTTCGCGTGAATCCTGATGTGAAAATCATCGTACTTACCGTTCATACAGAAAACCCGTTTCCAACCAAGGTGATGCAGGCAGGTGCGTCTGGTTATTTAACCAAAGGTGCTGGCCCTGATGAAATGGTGAATGCGATTCGTGTAGTTAATAGTGGGCAGCGTTACATCTCACCAGAGATTGCGCAGCAGATGGCATTGAGTCAATTTTCTCCAGCCTCTGAGAACCCTTTTAAAGACTTATCCGAACGTGAATTGCAGATCATGCTTATGATCACCAAAGGCCAAAAGGTAACGGATATTTCTGAGCAACTTAATTTAAGTCCAAAGACAGTCAACAGCTATCGCTACCGACTCTTTAGTAAATTGGACATTAATGGTGACGTTGAGTTAACTCACTTAGCGATTCGCCACGGAATGCTGGACACCGAGACCCTTTAGTGTGAATCCTCCCTTCGATTCGGCTTCCTTTCTCAAGACAGTAACTCATCAGCCCGGCGTTTACAGAATGTACAACGCCGAAGCTGTTGTAATCTATGTAGGTAAAGCCAAAGACCTAAAAAAGCGCCTTTCAAGCTACTTTCGAAAAAAAGTAGACAGTGAGAAAACTCGCGCGCTTGTCAGTAATATCGCCAAAATTGACGTCACAGTGACTCACACTGAGACAGAAGCGCTCATCTTAGAGCATAACTACATCAAGCAGTATTTACCGAAATACAATGTTTTGCTGCGAGATGATAAGTCTTACCCTTATATCTTTATTAGCGGTCATAAGCACCCACGGCTTTCTATCCACCGTGGCGCCAAGAAGCGCAAAGGTGAATATTTTGGCCCCTACCCAGATTCTGGTGCAGTAAGAGAAACATTGCATTTGCTGCAAAAGATATTTCCTGTGCGCCAGTGTGAAGACACTGTCTATTCCAACCGAACGCGTCCATGTTTGATGTACCAAATTGGCCGTTGTGCAGGGCCATGCGTTGATACCATCATTTCTGATGAAGAATACGCAGAGTTGGTTAGCTTTGTGCGTATGTTTTTGCAAGGCAAAGACCAGCAAGTACTCAAACAACTGATCGAGAAAATGGAAGTTGCCAGTCAGCAATTGCGCTTTGAAGATGCCGCTAAATTTCGCGATCAAATCCAAGCGATTAGACGTGTTCAAGAGCAGCAGTACGTCTCAGAAGACAGCATGGATGATATGGATGTACTAGGGTTTGCTCAGGAGAATGGTATTGCGTGTATTCATATCCTGATGATACGCCAAGGTAAAGTGCTTGGTAGCCGTAGCCATTTTCCGAAAATCCCACATAATACAAGCCAGCAGGAAGTGTTCGATAGTTTTCTGACTCAATACTATTTGAGCCATAACGAAGCGCGCACGATTCCTTCTCGTATTATTTTGAATCAAGAGTTGGCAGAAGATATTGCGCCAATACAGAAAGCGTTAAGTGAAGTGGCAGGTCGTAAGGTTCATTTCCATACCTCGCCAACTGGCTCTCGAGCAAGGTATCTCAAGCTTTCGAACACGAATGCACTAACGGCGATTACCACCAAAATCAATCACAAGATGACGATTAATCAGCGTTTTCATGCGCTTCGCGAAACATTGAAGTTGGAGTGTATTGCTCGAATGGAGTGTTTTGATATCTCCCATACCATGGGGGAAAGTACGATTGCATCGTGTGTGGTGTTCAACAACGAAGGCCCCGTTAAGCAGGAGTATCGTCGCTATAACATCACTGGGATTACCGGTGGTGACGATTACGCTGCAATGGGACAAGCGTTGGAGCGCCGTTATTCGAAGCAATTGGACGTAGAGAAAATTCCCGACATCATCTTTATCGATGGTGGTAAAGGCCAGTTAAATCGTGCGCATGACATCATTTCGCAATATTGGGGTGATTGGCCAAAGCGTCCCATCATGATTGGTATTGCTAAAGGGGTCACTCGCAAACCAGGCTTAGAAACGCTGATTACAGTCGATGGGGACGAGTTTCATTTACCAAGCGATGCTCCAGCGCTGCACCTTATTCAACATATTCGTGATGAAAGCCATAACCATGCTATAGCGGGGCATCGTGCTAAGCGAGGTAAAACCAGACGTACTAGTGCACTTGAAGGGATTGAGGGAATCGGCCCTAAACGACGTCAGGCGTTACTCAAGTACATGGGTGGGTTACAAGAACTTAAACGTGCAAGTGTCGAAGAAATCGCCAAAGTACCGGGAATAAGTCACTCTTTAGCAGAAATTATTTTCCAAGCATTGAAACAATAAGGAAAATCGCGCAACATTAAGCCGCAATGTGTAAGAGAATAATAAAATGCGTTTGAATATCCCGAACATTCTGTCTCTTCTTAGACTGTTCCTAATCCCTGTTTTTGTGGTTGTCTTTTATCTGCCTTATTCATGGGCACCTTTTGCAGCAGCAATGGTGTTTTGGGTAGCGGGTTTTACTGACTGGCTTGATGGTATGTTGGCCCGTAAACTTGGCCAAACTTCTCGTTTTGGTGCGTTTATTGATCCTGTTGCTGATAAAGTGCTAGTGGCAACGGCATTGATTTTAATCACGGAACATTATCATTCAATTTGGGTGACCATTCCTGCGGTAACGATGATCGCGCGAGAAATCATTATCTCAGCATTGCGAGAGTGGATGGCTGAAATCGGTAAGCGAGCGAGTGTTGCGGTATCTTGGGTTGGCAAAGTAAAAACTGTTTCGCAAATGTTCGCCTTATGGGTGTTGATATGGCGTTACGATGAATGGATGGTTTGGCTAGGCTTTGCGGCCTTGTACGTGGCAACTTTCTTGACGTACTGGTCAATGATTCAATATTTAGCAGCTGCGAAAGACGATCTGTTGAATGAAGAGCATCATTAAATTCTGATATTAGAAAGCAGGCTTAATAGCCTGCTTTTTTGTATCTAAGATAATCTACAGCATTTCTTTGCTTCTCACGTTTTTCAATGCTTGCTAACGGTCATGCTTGAAATTTGTATCTGGGGCTTTTGCTTCGATAGAGTTCCATATGTGATCTAAGTCTTGTTTTCGCCCTTGGAGAGTCTCAGAGAAGCGAGCCTCCTGATTATTAACGCTTCAATACACGTAACGCACGGCCATCAGTGTAAGGCGTAGCCAAAGTTTTATGATAAACAAGTGTATTTAAGCGATTTTTAGTATTAAAACTAAGCAATCTACCGTCTTTCGCACAAATTCTAGTCAAACGATTTAAAAAAATAAAAATAGTATTGACTCGATCGCTCGAATCCGTAGAATGCATCCCGTACCCAAGAGAGCACAGCTCAGTAGGGTGGTGAAAAAAGCTTAGCTTTATTCACAGATGAGGCGCCTTGGCAGAGTGGCTATGCAGCGGATTGCAAATCCGTGGACCTCGGTTCGACTCCGGGAGGCGCCTCCATTATTCTTTTGAGAGTGAATGGCTTTCGAGAATAAATGCGACACTAGCTCAGTTGGTAGAGCGCAACCTTGCCAAGGTTGAGGTCACGAGTTCGAACCTCGTGTGTCGCTCCAAATTTTATTGATATGGCGTTAGCGGTATCAGATGGTGTTTTACTTTTCTGTAAAGGCATCACAAAGAATATTTGTGTGCCCTGGTGGTGGAATTGGTAGACACAAGGGATTTAAAATCCCTCGACGTTCGCGTTGTGCCGGTTCAAGTCCGGCCCGGGGCACCATCTCATATTAAACGCGACACTAGCTCAGTTGGTAGAGCGCAACCTTGCCAAGGTTGAGGTCACGAGTTCGAACCTCGTGTGTCGCTCCAGATTTAAGGCCCAGCATGAAAATGTTGGGCCTTTTTTGTATTTCTTCAAATCTTAAATTTCTTCTCTGTGATGGATTTCGTTAAGCACTGAGCTCCTTCAGCTTACTAACTTAACTTCTTGTTAATTTTAGTCATAGCAACGTCACTTCATGGCCATACCCATCCAGCTAGTTTAAGTTTAGTCAATCAAAGTTCTGTGAATAAAGACTCATCGCTTTAGGCTGAGCAGTAACGTAAATACTAGCTCTGTTAAATACCTTGGATACTGAAAATAATGTTCTACGATTAGAGAGTGGTATGTTCATAAACCGTTTTGGTTTTTGGTTCATGGCGCTGATATTGTAAGGATATTTGTTTAAATAACAGGTATTTGAGAAAAGAAGAAAAGCGTTGTAGATGAGTATGAATGTACAAATATCACTAGGGGGAACTTTGTTGTGATTTGCGTCACTGTTACTAATATGAAAAATCGTTGCCAGAAGATTTTATTTTGTGATAAATTCGCGCGCAATCTCGGAGCGTAATTAACAACGTTTGATCTCTGGGGGATACGCGTAGTGACCATTCAAGCTGATTGTGACACTGCGTAGGGTAGGTATCGGCAAAGCCTTTTGTCGATAGACGGGATACTAATGCTGTAAAAGCGGCATATTAATGGGAAACCCAACATTGAAACCTTTGAATAAACACACACTAATCAGCTTCATACTGCCGAAATGTCCTGTTTTACAAAACGGGTGCATTACGGAACCTTGATTAATCCCTTTTACATATAAAGTCACGAATATCGTGGCAGATGATCTGTATTTGTCATTTTGCACTGACAAATGCGGAGGGGTATACACACCTCCTGTAACTTCATTCCAATGATTATTAATACAGGATATAGAATTATTATAATTCAAGGGATTATGTAGTATGAGCACTGCCTTTGAAGTCGATAGCAATATCGCAAACATTTTTTCGTCTCAGGTTCCTATCGTTGAGGGAACGTATGACTTAACGCCAGATCAAGTATTGATTGATCAGGCTGAGCATGAATCTGAAGTACGTTCTTATCCACGTCGCTTGCCAATCGCAATCAAACAAGCTTTTGGTTGCTTGGTTGAAGATACACGTGGACAGATCTTTTTAGACTGCCTTGCGGGGGCGGGCACTCTAGCTTTGGGGTATAACCATCCTGAAATCAACCAAGCTCTGAAAGAGCAATTAGATTCGGGTCTGCCATATCAGACGCTAGATATTGCAACATCAGCAAAAACGACGTTTATTCAATCTGTTAAATCTTTTCTTCCTCAAGAGTTAAGTGAGAACAGCGTTATCCAATTTTGTGGTCCGTCTGGAGCCGATGCAGTTGAAGCCGCGATCAAACTCGCAAAGCAGACTACTGGTCGCAACACCATGTTTGCTTTTCGTGGCGCATATCATGGTATGACTAACGGCACAATGGGCATGATGGGCAACTTAGGTACGAAAGCGCGTCGAACTGGTTTAATGTCAGACGTGCACTTTATGCCTTTCCCATACAATCTGCGTTGTCCATTTGGGCTTGGCGGTGATGAAGGTGCGAAAGCAAGCATTCGCTATATCGATCGTCTTTTAAACGATGATGAATCGGGCATTATGAAGCCTGCTGCGATCGTCGTTGAGCCAGTGCAAGGTGAGGGTGGTGTTGTTCCTGCGCCAGCATTCTGGCTGCGAGAGTTACGTCGTATTTGTGATGAACACGGTATCTTACTAATCTTCGATGAGATCCAGTGTGGTGTTGGTAAAACTGGCTACAATTTCGCATTTGAAGAGTCGGGCATTGTTCCAGATATCCTGTGTTTATCAAAAGCTATTGGCGGTGGCTTACCAATGTCGCTATTGGTTATCAACAAGCAGCATGATACTTGGAAGCCGGGCGAACACACAGGTACGTTTCGTGGCAATCAGTTAGCCATGGTCTCTGGTGCGAAAGCATTAGAAATCATCCAGCGTGACAATCTGGTTGAGCATGCCAATATTGCGGGCCAGTATTTGCGCTATGGTCTTGAAAGCATTCAAAAGCGCGTGAACTGTATCGCAGAAGTACGTGGCAAAGGTTTGATGCTTGGTGTGGAGATTAAAAATCCAAACGGCGAGCTCAATAAATTTGGCGAACCTCAAGCGGATAGTGAACTCACTCTTTCCATTCAACGCGCAGCACTTGAGCGTGGCTTGATCGTTGAGAAAGGCGGACGTGAAGGTGCAGTAATTCGCTTCCTTCCTCCTCTTATCATCTCGTTTGAGCAAATCGACTTTGCTTTACGTGTATTTGAAGACGCGATTTTAGCAGCCGGCGGTAGTCACATCGAAACTCAGCCACAAGATGAATGGAAGAAGCATTTCATCCACACTGGAGAGTTGGGCAGCAATGAGTTTGCTTCGGTGATGAATCACACTACGACAGCAATGAAATCAGTGTTTGAACAGGTTGCTGCACCATACTCAGGTATGGATCCAAAAGCATTGGAAGCAGCGATCCATGCTGTTGATCTTGACAATAAAAATGCGCCTCTCAAAACGGTTATTGATGATGCTGCCGAGTTGGTCGCAAAAAACGCGATTTTTACTCAACATCCAGATTGTATCGCTCACCTTCATACTCCACCGTTGATGCCTGCTATTGCCGCAGAGGCAATGATTGCGGCTTTGAACCAATCAATGGACTCATGGGATCAAGCTTCATCAGCGACTTATGTTGAACAGAAAGTTGTGAACTGGCTATGCGATAAATACGAGTTAGGTGAAAAAGCGGACGGTATCTTCACGAGCGGCGGCACGCAAAGTAATCAAATGGGTTTGATGCTTGCGCGTGATTGGATTGCTGACAAACTCAGTGCACACTCAATTCAAAAGCTTGGACTTCCTGAATACGCAGACAAGCTGCGTATTGTATGTTCGAAAAAATCCCACTTCACGGTTCAAAAATCAGCGTCTTGGATGGGATTGGGTGAAAAAGCGGTTATGACCGTCGATGCTAATGCCGATGGAACGATGGATGTCACTAAGTTAGACGAAGTTCTAAATCAGGCAAAAGCAGAAGGTTTGATCCCATTTGCAATTGTCAGCACAGCGGGCACAACGGATCACGGTGCTATTGATGACCTAGACTTTATCGCCGATATGGCAGCGAAACATGACATGTGGATGCACGTCGACGGTGCATACGGTGGAGCTCTGATTCTAAGTAGCCAAAAAGCCCGTCTGAAAGGTTGTGAGCGTGCACACTCCATCAGCGTAGACTTCCACAAGTTGTTTTACCAAACCATCAGTTGTGGCGCGCTGTTGGTGAATGACAAGTCTAACTTTAAATTCCTGCTTCATCACGCAGACTATTTGAACCGCGAACACGACGAACTGCCGAACTTAGTGGATAAGTCTATTGCTACAACTAAGCGTTTTGATGCGCTAAAAGTGTTTATGACGATGCAAAGCGTGGGGCCAAAAGCCCTAGGCGATATGTACGATCATTTGCTTGATCAGACGCTTGAAGTTGCGGATATGATTCGAGATAACAAACACTTTGAGTTGTTGGCTGAACCATCGCTATCTACGGTTCTGTTCCGCGCGACACATGAATCAGCGGATCTTGATGAACTGAATAAAACGTTGCGCTTAGAAGCGTTAACACGTGGTATCGCGGTATTGGGTGAAACCATTGTCGACGATAAAACTGCATTGAAATTTACGATTTTGAACCCGTGTCTGACGACGGCGGACTTTGAATCTTTGCTCTCAAAAATCAATACGCTAGCGGCAGAGCTAGTTTAACAAAGGTAACGGAAAACTATGGCAATTCTACAGATTGGTGCAGGCGGCGTTGGCTGGGTAGTTGCACATAAAGCAGCACAAAACAACGACGTTCTGGGTGATATCACAATCGCATCACGTACCGTAGGTAAGTGTGAGAAAATCATCGAATCGATTCAGAAGAAAAACAATCTGAAAGATTCAACTAAGAAACTAGAAGCTCGTGCGGTAAACGCGGACGACGTAGATTCTTTAGTTGCTTTAATTAAAGAAGTGCAGCCTGACTTAGTGATCAATGCGGGTCCTCCTTGGGTGAACATATCTATTATGGAAGCATGTTACCAAGCTAAAGTGTCATACCTTGATACATCTGTTGCGGTTGACTTGTGCTCTGAAGGCCAACAAGTACCTCAAGCTTACGATTGGCAGTGGGGCTACCGTGAGAAGTTTGAAGAGGCGGGTATCACAGGTATTCTTGGTGCCGGTTTCGATCCGGGCGTAGTATCGGTGTTTGCTGCATACGCGGTGAAACATCTGTTCGATGAAATCGATACTATCGACGTAATGGATGTAAACGCAGGTGACCACGGTAAGAAGTTCGCAACTAACTTTGACCCAGAAACGAACATGCTTGAGATTCAAGGTGATTCCTTCTACTGGGAAAACGGCGAGTGGAAACAAGTACCTTGTCACTCACGTATGCTTGAGTTTGAATTCCCGAACTGTGGTTCACATAAAGTGTACTCAATGGCGCACGACGAAGTTCGATCTATGCAAGAGTTCATCCCGGCGAAACGCATTGAGTTTTGGATGGGGTTCGGTGACCGTTACCTGAACTATTTCAACGTAATGCGCGATATTGGTCTACTCAGCCCAGACCCACTGACGCTGCACGACGGCACGGTAGTCCAACCTCTACACGTATTGAAAGCGCTACTGCCGGACCCAACATCTCTCGCACCAGGTTATACAGGCTTAACGTGTATCGGTACTTGGGTACAAGGTAAGAAAGACGGTAAAGATCGCAGCGTATTTATCTACAACAACGCAGATCACGAAGTTGCATACGAAGATGTTGAACACCAAGCTATCTCATACACCACTGGCGTACCTGCGATCACCGCGGCTTTGCAGTTTTTCCGTGGTAAGTGGGCAGACAAAGGCGTGTTCAACATGGAGCAGCTAGATCCAGACCCATTCCTAGAAACCATGCCATCGATTGGTCTAGATTGGCATGTTCAAGAACTGGAGCCAGGACAACCTGTTATCCATAAATTGAAGTAAGAATTTAGCGACTCTTATTTGTACGTTTAAGCCGATGCACTTGCGTCGGCTTTGTTCGATTTTATAGTGCCTTTGCTAAGGCGAAGGGACGTAAGGTATCAAAATGCAACAAAACGAACTAAAAACGCCATACTTCATGATCAATGAAGACAAGCTGATTGAGAACCTAGAGAAAGCAAAACAGCTAAAAGACATCTCTGGTGTGAAGCTTGTATTAGCACTGAAGTGCTTCTCAACATGGGGTGTATTCGACATCATCAAGCCTTACCTAGACGGAACAACCAGCTCTGGCCCGTTTGAAGTGAAGCTTGGCTACGAAACGTTCGGTGGTGAGACACACGCATACAGTGTGGGTTACAGCGAAGATGACGTTCGCGACGTGGCGGACATCTGTGACAAGATGATCTTTAACTCTCAGTCACAGCTAGCGGCTTATCGTCATATTGTCGAAGGTAAAGCATCGATTGGCTTGCGACTAAACCCAGGTGTGAGCTACGCAGGGCAAGACTTAGCAAACCCAGCTCGTCAATTCTCTCGTCTTGGTGTTCAGGCTGATCACATCAAACCGGAAATTTTTGATGGTATTGATGGCGTAATGTTCCACATGAACTGTGAGAACAAAGACGTGGATGCGTTTATCGGCTTACTCGATGCTATTTCAGAGCAGTTTGGTGAGTACCTAGATAAGCTGGACTGGGTAAGCATGGGTGGCGGCGTTTTCTTCACATGGCCGGGATACGACATCGAGAAGTTGGGTTTAGCGCTTAAAGCATTCTCAGAGAAACACGGCGTACAAATGTATCTAGAGCCGGGTGAAGCGATCATCACTAAGACAACCGATCTTGTTGTAACAGTGGTTGATATTGTGGAGAACGTGAAGAAGACGGCGATTGTCGATTCAGCAACAGAAGCTCACCGTTTGGATACACTTATCTACAACGAACCAGCGTCCATTCTTGAAGCATCTGAAAACGGTGAACATGAATACGTGATTGGATCGTGCTCTTGTTTAGCTGGTGACCAGTTTTGCGTGGCGAACTTCGAACAGCCTCTCGAGATCGGACAGCGTCTGCACATTCTAGATAGTGCAGGTTACACCATGGTGAAACTGAACTGGTTCAACGGTCTACGTATGCCTTCAGTTTACTGTGAACGCTCGAATGGTGACATTCAAAAACTGAATGAATTTGACTACTCTGATTTCAAACGTTCACTGTCTCAGTGGTCGGTGAAATAAAACGTATTGAGTATTAGAACGACAAAGAGCAGCTGAATTGCTGCTCTTTTTTATTGGGGAAGCGTTAAAGGTATGCAGTTAGCTTTCTACAATTACACGAGTGTCTTCACTCAGAGATTCTAACTCATTAGCCACGTCCTCTATCTCTAGCTCGCTAGGCAATTTAATCGCCATTTTTGCGCTGAATAAGCTGGAGCTTACCCCACCGCCGCCTGCAATGAATACGCGTTGGCAATCCATATCTAGAATTGAAATGCCTTGATTATCGAGAACGTGAGTAATTTCATTCACAATACCTGCTCTATCGTTGGCATCTAAGCGAAGCTGAAAGATAGTGTCTTCACGATGCGAGTGAGGATCCGAGTCAACGAACCTAACCACAAGAGTTTGACATGAAGAGAACGCCTCTTTAACGATGTCGGCATTTTCTCTTGGAAGCTCTACTTTGATGACACCTGCAACTTGATCTTCGATAAAGTTTACTTTGCTTATCAGCCATTTACCGCCATTTTCATGAGTGATTGCTGCGAGTTCTTTGATGGTTGCGGGTGACGCTTGTCCGACAAAATTAACAATAAATACGGTGTTCATAATGTCCCCTCCTGGAATAAGGTTTGGACGCAGTACGAATAAACGTGCTACTTAAGTTATTGGAATAAATCCTTTTATTTAGTGTAGGTGCTAGGGGAGGGTTATGTTTGATGAAAGTCAATTTTTGACACTAATTCGTGAAGCAAATAATTAAAACGATGTTTAGGGCACAAAAAAGCAGCCATCATAAGGCTGCTTTTCTACTGAGTATCAACTCAACTCAAGTCAAAGCTAAAATGTTACTTTTAGTTCGACACCGTAAAATTGGCTGTCGTAGTTGGCGCCTGCGTCCATTGCGAATTTTGCGACGTCTTGATTACCAAACCAAGGTGATGAATTAAATTGTAGCTCTGCACTACCGCCCCACGCATCGGTTACCCAATAATGGATATGCCCAACAGGGTTTAGGAAGAAGAGTGATACATCACCGACGGTTTCAGAGCCCATGACTTCGCCGCCGTTTGCTACAATATCTTGCTCAGCAGTGAGCATCATTTCGCCAACCACAGCACCAAAGAATGGAGTGATAAAAATATCCTGCCAAGATGGCACTTCTGCAAATGCTTCTACTCCGTACTCCCAAAAGAACGTTGACATGGTTGCGGAGTACAAGAATGACTGAAACTCGTTATAGCCAGCGTGGCGTGCGGCTGTGTAGTAAACGCCGCCAAAATAAGGATGCATGATGTAGTTGAGGACATGTTCATCACGATCCCAAACAGGCCCGTCAGAGACATTATCTTTCCATTTTTGACCCAGCTTACTCATGTCTCGGTCTTCTTCGTCCCACTTAGTGATGCTTTCTGGAAGGAAAGTCATCATACCAACGGTTGCGATACTCAGGCCAAGAATGGTGTAGGTTTGACCCATGAGGTAATCCCAGTCTTTATCTTGAGGGATAATGAGATGTTTAGGCTGAAGCCCTGCATCAAGATTTAATGAATCATCATTATTCTGTTCAAACATAAGACCGCGATTTTGAGACTCGAAGGTGTACAGAGTCGTCGTTTCGCAGTAACCTGACAAGCAATCAGGTGTGTAAGAAAACTCCGTATGACTGGTCATATCGTACTGACTTGCGTGCGCAAGCGCTGACGAAGTCAAGCAAAGGCCAGTTAGAGTTTTCTTGAACATGGATGATTTTGACACAAAGGTCTCCGAGTTGATGGTGTGATGATCGGGCTCGCAATTATCCCTCAAAACATCAACCATTTAAATACTTGATCCTTATTTAGTCCCAATATATCTCGTCGAGATTCGTCCAAATAAAAAGAAAAATAAGCACTATAACGAATAATAGGATTGTGCTTATGTTCAGGAGTCAGTTGTGAAAATAGCAATGCTTAGTACCGGTGAGGAAGTGCTCCACGGTGATATTGTTGATACGAATGCGGCATGGTTGTCTAGCCTGTTTTATCAACATGGATTTGGCTTAACAAAGCGTTCAACGGTTGGTGATAGCCTGTTGAGCTTGGTTGAAGAGTTTTTAATGTTGAGCTTCAACAATGACGTGGTGATCGTGAATGGTGGTTTAGGGCCAACGACCGATGATATGAGTGCGGCCGCCGCAGCGAGAGCTGCTGAGTGTAAACTCGTGCTTTTCAAAGAGTGGTTGCAGCATCTAGAAAGTTTGTATGCTCGACGTGGCATCCCAATGCCAGACAGTAATTTAAAACAAGCCATGCTACCAGAAACGGCTGAGATTCTGGATAACCCGATAGGCACGGCCTGTGGTTTCAAGATGCTGATTAATGATGCCATTTTTTATTTTACGCCGGGTGTGCCAAGTGAATTTAAGCTTATGGCAGAGACGCAAATTTTGCCTGATCTGAGAAGAGCTTTTCCAGAGGTGCAAGGTTCATGTTGTAGTCGAATCTATACGTTTGGCCTTTCCGAATCCGGCATCTCGGACAAGCTTGATCAGCTAAAACTTCCTCAAGGGTATGAGCTTGGTTATCGCTCTTACTTACCTTTTATTGAAGTGAAACTCTTTGGCCCTTCTGACCAGCTTGAACAGCGTTTGAAGTTGGTACAGATGATCAATAAGCATCTTGAAAGCAATACCGTTAGTATTGATTTACCTATGGTTGAAAATGTTGGCCAGCTGTTGGTGGATAAAGAGTTAACCGTGTCGGTTTCCGAAAAAAGCAGTGGTGGATACTTAACTTATTGGTTAAATAGTGATGAAAAAGCTGAAAGGCAACTTGGACATGGTTGGGTACTACCAAGCCAGACTCAAGCGATGAGCAACAGCGGAGACCCATTAGCAGAAACGTTTGCTCTGGCAGGAGCGACGCGAGAGAAGTGTGGGACGGATTTATCACTCGTCACTGGCGATATTGAAGAGGGTGTTTTTTCCGTCGCTTTATCGACACCGTCAGGCGAGTGGGGAGCGTTATATAAACTCTCGAAAAAGTATCAGCGCAATGATCAAGTTAAAGTGATCAGCACGGCAGCACTAGACTTGTTGCGTCGTTACCTAGAACGTAAACCGATGTTTGCACATTATGCATTTTTAGAGAAAGTTAAAGAGATGCATCTCCCAGGTAGTGCTTTATAACCAGAGACCTATAACAGCCTGAGAGATAAAACACGTAGATACAAAAAAGCCAAGGTAATCACCTTGGCTTTTGCGTTTTATACCGTCGAGTCACGTTATGCGCGCTGCTTTTCTTTCATCGCGTAGTTAACGCCACTGAGTGACAAATCCGATTTTGCTTTACAAATACAAGGTAATATCTCATCACTTTGCGTGTAAGCCATGGCAAAACCAACATACTCCACTTCACCAGATTCCAACTTGCAGCGACAAGCGCCACAGTGCCCATCACGACAGTTGTATTCTGGTAATAAGCCAGCTTGCTCCATTGTTTCCAAAATTGTATTGGAAGGGTTGGATTCAATACTGATGAGTTTGTTGATTTTGAGTGTTGCCATTACAGCTCGAATCCTTCGAAGTCGTCTGCGCGAACTTCATTGTCAATTTGACCCACAAGGTAAGAAGAAATTTCCGCTTCTTGAGGCGCAACTTGAACATTATCTGAAGACAACCAAGCGTTAATCCATGGGATTGGGTTGGTTGTTGCCTCTGGATAAGCTGCAGGTAGACCTACTGCTTGCATACGGATGTTGGTGATGTATTCAACATATTGGCTTAGGATGTCTTTGTTTAGACCGATCATCGAGCCATCTTTGAATAGATACTCTGCCCACTCTTTTTCTTGCTCAGCCGCTTCTTTGAATAGGTCAAAACAGTCTTGTTTTGCTTCTTCTGCGATTTGCATGAAAGTGAAATCATCCTGACCGTTACGTAGCAGGTTGATCATGTGTTGCGTACCGTTCAGGTGAAGCGCTTCATCACGTGCAATCAGCTTAATGATTTTCGCGTTACCTTCCATTAGCTCACGCTCAGCGAAAGCGAATGAACATGCGAAACTAACGTAGAAACGGATGGCTTCTAGTGCGTTAACAGACATCAGACAGATGTACAGTTTCTTCTTCAGATCGTACAGACTAACCTTAACCGTTTCACCGTTAAGGACATGCTCACCTTCACCGTAGCGATGGTAATCATTCGTCGCTTGAATCAAATCGTCGTAGTAGTGCGCGATGTCTTTTGCACGCTTCAGGATGTGCTCGTTCTCAACGATATCATCAAATACCACAGCAGGGTCGTTCACGATGTTACGAATAATGTGCGTGTAAGAACGAGAGTGAATCGTTTCAGAGAAAGACCAAGTCTCAATCCAAGTCTCTAGTTCCGGCAGAGACACAAGCGGCAGCAGTGCCACGTTAGGGCTACGACCTTGGATAGAGTCTAGAAGCGTTTGGTACTTCAAGTTAGAGATGAAGATGTGCTTCTCGTGATCTGGCAGTTTGTTGTAATCGATACGGTCGCTAGATACGTCTACTTCTTCTGGACGCCAGAAGAAAGAAAGTTGTTTCTCGATAAGCTTTTCGAAAATCTCAAACTTTTGTTGGTCGTAGCGTGCAACGTTTACTGATTGACCTAGGAACATTGGTTCCTTCAATTGGTCATTCTTTTTTTGGTTAAAAGTACTGTAAGCCATAATGCCTCAATTCCTTTTAAACCTCCCCATAAGGGGAGGTTATCGATAGTCTGTCTTTACGGAGTGTTAGGTGCGGGTAGATTAAATCTTACAACCGCCGCCAGCACAATCGTCATCTTGTGGTTGAACAGCGTCTTTCTGTTCATCTTTTGCGCCATCACGAGTGTTATGGTAGTAAAGCGTTTTCACACCAAACTTGTACGCTGTTAGCAGGTCTTGAAGTAGTTTCTTCATTGGTACCTTGCCAGTCTCGTAACGTGACGGGTCGTAGTTAGTATTAGCAGAGATAGCTTGGTCAACAAACTTCTGCATAATACCCACAAGATGTAGGTAACCGTCGTTCGAACCGATGTTCCAAAGCAGTTCATAGTTGTCTTTAAGTTCAGTGAACTCAGGTACAACTTGCTTCAGAATACCGTCTTTCGAAGCTTTTACTGAAACATAACCACGTGGTGGCTCAATACCGTTAGTTGCGTTTGAAATCTGAGAAGAGGTCTCAGAAGGCATTAGCGCAGTCAGTGTTGAGTTACGTAGGCCGTGCTCCATAATTTCTTTACGTAGGCTGTCCCAGTCGTAGTGCAGCGCTTCGTCACAAATTAGGTCGATATCTTTCTTGTACGTATCAATCGGCAGTAAGCCTTTCGCGTAGTTCGTTTCGTCGAATGAAGGGCACTTGCCTTGCTCTTTCGCCAGTTCTACCGATGCTTTTAGTAGGTAGTACTGCATTGCTTCGAACGTACGGTGAGTCAGGCCATTTGCGCTACCGTCAGAGTATTTCACGCCATGCTTCGCTAAGTAGTAAGCGAAGTTGATCACACCAACACCTAGCGTACGACGGTTCATCGTCGATTTGTATGCCGCTGGTAGAGGGTAATCTTGATAATCAAGCAGTGCATCTAGCGCACGAACAACAAGATCAGATAGCTCTTCGAAATCATCTAGAGACTTGATAGCACCAAGGTTGAAGGCAGAAAGCGTACATAGTGCGATCTCGCCCGAGTCATCTTCAACGTTAGTTAATGGCTTCGTTGGCAGTGCGATTTCTAGACATAGGTTCGATTGACGAACTGGCGCTACTTCAGAATCAAATGGGCTGTGAGTATTACAGTGGTCCACGTTCTGAATGTAGATACGACCTGTTGATGCACGCTCTTGCATTAGCAGAGTGAACATTTCAATCGCTTTAACCGTTTCTTTCTTGATTGAAGGATCGTTCTCGTACTTCACGTATAGACGCTCAAACTCTTCTTGGTTTTCGAAGAATGCGTCGTATAGACCCGGTACGTCTGAAGGTGAGAATAGTGTGATGTTGCCACCCTCAACTAAACGTTGGTACATCAGTTTGTTTAACTGAACACCGTAGTCCATGTGACGAACACGGTTCTCTTCAACACCACGGTTGTTTTTAAGCACCATTAGAGAGCGAGCTTCGCCGTGCCACATTGGGTAGAATACAGTCGCTGCGCCACCACGAACACCACCTTGCGAACAACATTTTACTGCGGTTTGGAAGTATTTGTAGAACGGGATACAGCCAGTGTGGAACGCTTCACCACCGCGAATCTCTGAACCTAATGCACGGATACGACCAGCGTTGATACCAATACCAGCGCGCTGAGATACGTAACGAACAATCGAGCTTGCTGTTGCGTTGATAGAATCAAGACTGTCGCCACACTCAATCAGAACACATGAGCTGAACTGGCGAGTAGGGGTACGTACGCCAGACATAATTGGCGTAGGTAGAGAAATCTTAAATGTCGATGTCGCATCGTAGAAACGCTTGATGTAATCAAGACGCGTTGCTTTTGGATATTTCGCAAATAGGCACGCTGCTACAAGGATATATAAGAACTGAGCACTTTCGTAAATTTGGCCCGTTACACGGTTTTGTACGAAGTACTTGCCCTCTAGCTGCTTAACTGCCGCGTATGAGAAGTTTAGGTCGCGTTTATGGTCGATGTACGCATCAAGTTCGTCGAGTTCTGCTTTTGTGTAGTCTTCTAGAATATGTTGATCGTACTTACCCATATCGACGAGGCGAGACACGTGATCATGAAGCGTTGGTGGCTCGTATTGGCCATACGCTTTTTTACGCAGATGGAATACCGCTAGGCGAGCAGCTAGGTATTGGTAATCCGGAGTCTCTTCAGAGATCAGGTCTGCCGCAGACTTGATGATTGTCTCGTGAATATCTGTCGTTGTGATGCCGTCGTAAAACTGGATGTGAGCGCGAAGTTCTACTTGAGAAACCGAAACATTATCTAGACCTTCTGCAGCCCAAGTGATAACGCGGTGGATTTTATCCAGATCGATACTTTCTTTACGGCCATCACGCTTGGTGACGGTAAGTTGTTGGTTCATTCTGCTTTATTTCCCTAAGAAAACTGATAAAAGCCGTATTTTTGTTTGTTTATGTGCAATATGAGTAAAGCTTGCGGCGGCTTTGTGATCAAAGTCTATCTATATATTGTCGCTTAAACACAACATATAGGGGTTCAATTGTTTGCGGGTTACAAGATAGTGCTATTACACTGATTTATCAAGGTACAGATCGGGGATGACTTGTGGATAACTGACAAAATGAAAAAAATCAGTAAGTGAACACTAACCGATGAGAAAAGGGCAGACTTGAATGGTTAAAAGCACGGTTTTGAGATCGGTTTAGAAATAACCGCATGCAAAAATATTTTCCTTGATCTTTGGCCGTTTTTATCTACGAAAAATAGGTTGGTTAAAATGGAATCTAGAGCACGAATTTTAGGCATAAAAAGACAAAAAAAGCGGCAACTTTGTGCTACCGCTTTCGATTCATTTTCTACAAAAAATGTCAATCACAAAACGCATTTTTTAACATAACGGCGTTCAGTATTTTTTAGTATGAACGATGTAGTTTACATCTACATTACGGCCGAGTTTGTAACTGTCATTAAGAGGGTTGTAATGCAGGCCCGTAATGCCCATTTCCGTTAGGTCAGTTTGGTCTATCATCTTCATCATTTCGGCAGGCTTGATAAACTTCTCGTGCTCGTGAGTCCCCTCAGGAACAATCTTAAGAAGCTTCTCTGCACCGACAATAGCAAACAAGTATGACTTGATGTTTCGGTTCAAGGTTGAGAAAAACACGTGACCACCAGGTTTGACTAGCGCAGCACAAGAGCGGATAACGGAGAGAGGATCTGGAACGTGTTCAAGCATCTCCATACAAGTCACGACATCGTAAGTCCCTGCGTTTTCTATAGCGTGGTCTTCTATTGTGCTCTGAATGTAGGTCAGTTGAGTACCGGTTTCTAATGCATGTAGTCGCGCGACTTCTAAAGGTTCTTTGCCCATATCAAGTCCAGTCACAATAGCGCCTTCTTTCGCCATGCTTTCAGCAAGAATGCCACCACCACAGCCGACATCAAGTGCTCGCTTGCCAAACAAGCCATTTGCTTTTTCAAGTACATAGTTCAAACGAAGTGGGTTAATTTGGTGAAGTGGCTTAAACTCGCCTTCTAAATCCCACCATCGAGAAGCCATGTCCTCGAATTTCTTAATTTCACTTGGGTCGACGTTTTGTGCTTTAGTCATAATTGGTTTTATTGCATTCAATCTGAGTCCTTTAGAGGGCGTCAGTATACTCCAACGTTTTATAACCAAACAACCTCGATGTGCTTAGTGAAGGGACATGACAGAGCTCACTGGCGCGGCAACAACAGGTTTCTGTAACTTTGAAAACGCTTGCATTATTTTCGGTTCACCCTTGAACTAGTGCCAGTGACAATACTCTAAAACCTGCATTTTTGACATTGTGTGGATATATTGGGATTAACGATTTCACCTTGGTTTTATACGTACAGAGTCCGATTTTGCTCAATGTTGACCGAAATATAACCACTAATCAGAAAGATATGGGATGAGTGTGCAAATTCTCGACATTTGATTCATAACCAAGCTCACAACCTGATAAAAGGAGAGGGAAAGTGATGCCGAAGTGATGAATTGTGTGTTATATTTTTGCACCTTACACGTATCGTAATTACGATCAGATAATAGAGGGATAATGGCTCTATGAGCGATTTAGCTAAAGAGATCACGCCCGTAAACATTGAAGATGAGCTTAGAGGTTCATATCTAGACTATGCGATGTCAGTCATCGTGGGTCGTGCTCTTCCAGATGTGCGTGATGGCCTAAAACCAGTACACCGCCGCGTTTTATTCGCGATGAACGTACTAGGCAACGATTGGAACAAACCATATAAAAAATCAGCCCGTGTTGTCGGCGACGTAATCGGTAAATATCACCCACACGGTGATAGTGCTGTGTACGACACAATCGTACGTATGGCTCAACCGTTCTCGCTTCGTTACATGCTGGTCGATGGTCAAGGTAACTTTGGCTCTATCGATGGCGACTCTGCTGCGGCAATGCGTTACACCGAAGTTCGAATGGCAAAAATTGCCCACGAACTATTGGCTGACCTAGACAAAGAGACCGTAGACTACGTACCAAACTACGACGGTACTGAGCAGATCCCAGCGGTTCTTCCAACTAAAATTCCAAACCTATTGGTTAACGGTGCTTCTGGTATCGCAGTAGGTATGGCAACCAACATCCCGCCTCATAACCTTGGCGAAGTGATCGATGGCTGTCTTGCATACATCAATAATGAAGAAATCACTATTGATGAACTAATGGATTACATTCCTGGTCCTGATTTCCCAACGGCGGCGCTGATCAGCGGTCGTAAAGGCATTGTAGACGCGTACAAAACAGGTCGCGGCAAAATCTACATGCGTTCGAAAGCGGACATCGAAGTGGAGAAGAATGGTAAAGAAACCATCGTCGTCACTGAGATCCCATACCAGGTAAACAAAGCTCGCTTGATCGAAAAGATCGCTGAGCTAGTTAAAGATAAGAAAGTTGAAGGCATCAGTGCACTGCGCGACGAGTCAGATAAAGACGGTATGCGTATTGTTATTGAATGTAAGCGCGACGCTGTGGGCGAAGTGGTTCTAAACAACCTATACGCTCAGACTCAGTTGCAAACCACTTTCGGTATCAACATGGTGGCCCTAAACAATGGCCAACCACAGCTATTCAACCTGAAAGATATGTTGAAGTGCTTCGTTGATCACCGTCGTGAAGTTGTGACTCGTCGTACTATTTTCGAACTACGTAAAGCGCGTGAACGTGCTCATATCCTTGAAGGTTTAGCACTTGCACTAGCGAACATCGATGAAATCATCGACCTAATTCGTAAGGCGCCGACTCCTGCTGAAGCAAAAGCTGGCCTTATCGCTCGTGGTTGGGATTTAGGCAACGTTTCAGCAATGCTAGAGCGTGCTGGTACTGATGCAGCACGCCCTGAGTGGCTAGAGCCTCAATATGGTATCCGCGATGGTCAGTACTTCCTGACTGAGCAACAAGCACAAGCAATTCTAGATCTACGTTTACATAAACTAACAGGTCTAGAACACGAGAAGATTCTTGGCGAATACAAAACACTTCTAGAAGAAATCGCTGAACTCATGCATATCCTTGCAAGCACTGAGCGTTTGATGGAAGTGATCCGCGAAGAACTTGAAGCGGTTCGTGACGGCTTTGGTGATGATCGTCGTACAGAAATCACAGCTGCGAGCCATGATATCGACATGGAAGAGCTGATCGCACGTGAAGACGTTGTGGTTACTCTATCGCACGGTGGTTACGTTAAGTACCAAGTACTGAGCGACTACGAGTCACAGCGCCGTGGTGGTAAAGGTAAGAGTGCGACCAAGATGAAAGATGAAGACCATATCGAGCGTCTTCTAGTGGCGAATACCCACGATAACATCTTGTGTTTCTCTACTCGCGGTAAAACATACCGTCTGAAAGTTTACCAATTGCCTCTAGCGAGCCGCACTGCTCGTGGTAAGCCAATTGTGAACATCCTTCCACTAGAAGAAGGTGAGCGTATTACCGCGATTCTGCGTGTTGATGAATTCTCTGAAGACAAATTCATCTTCATGGCAACAGGTGACGGTACGGTTAAGAAAACGCCGTTGAACCAATTTGCAAATGTTCGTTCAAATGGTCTGATTGCGGTAAACCTACGTGAAGACGATTCGTTAATCGGTGTGGATATCACTAACGGCGAAAACGAAATCATGCTGTTCTCTAAAGCGGGTAAAGTGGTTCGCTTTAAAGAAGCAGAAGAAATTCCAGTACTTGACGAAAATGGTAAGCCAGTTCTTGATGAGAATGGTCAGCCAGAGATCAAGTTTAAAGGTGTTCGTCCTATGGGTCGTACCGCCTCTGGTGTTCGTGGTATGAAACTGGCTGAAAATGACCAAGTTGTATCACTTATCGTTCCTTCGCACGAAGGCGACATCCTAACAGTTACAGAAAACGGTTACGGTAAACGTACAGCGCTGAGTGAGTACCCGACAAAAGGTCGTGGCACTCAAGGTGTCGTTTCTATCAAAGTTTCTGAGCGAAACGGCCCGGTAGTTGGTGCTATCCAGGTTGTTGAAGGTGATGAAATGATGATGATCACCGACGCTGGTACACTAGTACGTACTCGTGTGGGTGAAGTTAGCCAGGTTGGTCGTAACACGCAAGGTGTAACGCTTATCCGTACTGCGGAAGACGAATCTGTTGTTGGTTTGCAACGTATTGAAGAAGTTGATGAAGAAGAGCTGCCTGCTGGTGAAGAAGCAGAAGCGTTAGAGTCAACAGACGAAAATACGCAGCAAGATACTCCAGAAGCGCCAGCCGCTGATGATGCAGAGGAAGGTAACGAAGAGTAATCTTTCGTCACTATTCTAATGTAAAAAGCCGAGCCTCAGTTGCTCGGCTTTTTTGTACCTCTATCAACGCAATACAAGCATTAAACCAGTACACTAATACTCAGTTTGTCTAGGGAGCGCGTTATGTCTGTTTGGTTTTTCATTGCCATCACTTTGATGGGATTATTCGTCGTCGTATTATCGCTCAGCGCTTCAAGAGTAAGAGCGGCACAATGGTTCGGTTTTTGTGCTTTGGTACTAGTGTTAACCAGCGCTAGCTTCTTATTGTTGCGTCAATCTCCTCCACAACCTATTCAAGCTGAAGTCTCTCGAATGATGACTGCTCGCGATATCATGCAGGAAATTCAAGACCAATTGCGTGAAGACCCAAACAATGCCGAATTGTGGTTTCAGCTAGGGCAGGGCTACCTGCTAGAGGGAGAACTGGATGGCGCGCTGATTTGTTTTGATTATGCCATCCAACTGACTGAGCCAGTCGGTGCCACGCAACTTGCTGCGAAAGCGACGACCTTATACTACATTCACCAGCAATCAATGACGCAAGAAGTCAGTTTGCTTCTAGAACAAGCTTTGCAGATAGAACCGCATAATGAAGCGGCTTTGTCGTTGATTGCCAATGATCATTTTCTGTCATTCCGCTTTCAGGAAGCCATTGATACTTGGGTGCTATTACTCGACTCGAACGATCCAAGCTTAGATCGAGTACAAATTATTAACTCGATCAATAAAGCGAAAGAGCTGTTGTAGGCGTAGACTCTAATAAGTAATAGAAGAAAGGTGGGGGACGAATGAAGAATAAAGCGTTCGGAATATTTGTGGTGCTGTGCGGCTCCGTATTAGTGGGTTGTAGCTCTTCCGAACATTCTGGCACCTCATCTACGGTTTATTACTCTTCCGGTTATTACGACCCTTGGTGGTACGATCATGACGACTACTGGATTTATTACTATCCGGGTTGTTGCGACAACGACGATGAATACAAAGAGAAACTAGAAGAGTGGTGGAATGGCTTGGATGAAGAGCAACAGCAATCCATCAAAGACAAAGTCGAAGATTGGAAAGACGATGATATGTCCGCCAATATCGATAACATGAAGCGACAGCTTGACGATCATTGGCAATCGCTGCCTGACGAGCAAAAGCAGGAGATTCAAACCAAGTGGGAGAACCGCCCCGAGCGCATCGAGCCTACGGCTTTACAAGACAAAGCCGTGGCAGAAAAGCTTCAACAAAGAAAAGCATTGCCGGAAACGAAGATCCAGCGCCCAGTTACACGCCCAAATGTGCAGATGCCTAAAACACGTCCACATATTCAGCCTAGGCCGAGACTTCCTCGTCGCTAATCTGTTTTCCTCTGCCTTCTATCAAACAAAAAGGGCGCAACGTGCGCCCTTCGTTTTATCCATTTAACCTAGTATAATCGATACTGTTCAGTACGTTGCTTCGCGCTCAGCAGCTGCTTTATCCCATTCTGGTGCCACCGTTTCTAGGAAGTGTTTCTTGTCTGCGTTCATCTTTTCCATATCCATACCTAGTGCTTGTTGCGCTTTTGCTTTGGTCGAGATATCTGGAATTTGAACTGGGTCAGTAATACCTTTTGTTGCCAGTAAACGAACTAACTTAGTACGAGCGTCAGCAGCGCGATCAACTGCGGTACCGAGTACTTCAAGTGCTACCTCAGGAGCATGCATGTGAACACCGTGAGAAGCAATCGCGTAGTCCCAACGCCATTGTGCATGGCGAATATCTTGTAGGATAGGTTGCATCTCTTCTTCTGTTGCCCCTGCTTCCCATGCTGCACCAGCTTCAAAGTGCGCTGCCACAATTTGCTTCTCGGCGGTTAGCTTCATGTTTAGTACTTGCGCTTTGCGAGTCGAAACGATGCCTTGTAGCTGCTCTTTGGTTTGAGTATGGCATTGCGCACAGGTGTCTTCAAAACGATCAAACGGGTTACCCACTTTGTGGTCAGTGTATACCGTACCGTCTTCTTTGGTTACTTTAGGCATGTGACAGTCCACACACACCACTTTGTTTTTGCCATGAATACCCGCTCTCCAAGTTTCGAAACCTGGGTGTTGCGCCTTAAGCATTGGTGCTTTAGAAACGGCGTGCGTCCAATCTTTAAAGTTCAACGCGTCGTAGTATTTCTCCATATCAGCGACGTTGGTCCCCATGTCCCATGGGAATTTGACTGCTTTAGTCGGACCTGTGAAGTAGTACTCGACATGACATTGAGCGCAGACTGACGCTTGTTTATCTAAGCGAGATTGTTGGTCAAAATTTTTGCCGATGGTGTCAAAAGCACGCTCGACGTATGGGCGAGTCAGTGCCAGTGCGGGTTCGCCTTTCTTGAAGGCTTCAGAACCCGTATTGTGACAGTCGGAACAACCGATAGGGTTGACGATTTCTGAGCCCAAGCGCGCCCATTTACCTTCAAAATAGCCGTCTTCACCTCGCTCTTCAATTACGCGGGCGACATCTGGGCTTTTACAACTCCAACAAGCCATCGGCATTGGCCCGGAGTTTTCGTCTGCTGGTGCGCCAGTTCTGAGGGTTTGCCTCACATCATCAAGCGCGTAAAAGTGACCGCGCGCTTTGTTGTAGTCTTTAGCAAAACCATAACCGGCCCACAAGATCACCATGTTTGGGTCTTCACTTAAGGCATCTTCAATATGCTCGCTTTCCGATGTGGCTTTCCAAGAGTGATATTGGTCAGGATGGTTTTGTTCAAAGGTATCATTGCGAGGCTCTATGAGACCAGTATCCTCTGCCGCCAAAGGAGCACCAACCAAAAATAATTGGCTGGCGAATAAGGTCGCAACCGCGATAGGTGCGCTCATCCAGTGTTTTATGCTCACGGTGTTATCTCCATATTCGTTTTTATTAGCAGCGTTGTGAGGAGCTATTCCAAATAAGAATCGGAGATCTATCGTTAATATTAATAGTGAATTGAATAGATGAAATAGTGACCGAAATTGGCCTTGTTTTAGATCAATTTATGCTAGTGATCTTAATCATGTTTAAGTTCATATACCCCTAAAGTGGTATGTTGTAATCCCCTTTAATCACAGCGTGTTATGGGTATAACCACTCTAAAAATAAGGTGATTAAGGTCGCTTTTTGAACATGTGATTCTACCTCTTAGGAATTATAGAGGTATTATAAATACAGGTTTAGCGTTGTGGCTTTCCAAAATAAGAATTGATGTCATTTGAAGGTGTAAAAATATCTTCAGAGGAAATTAATTGTTGCTCAAATAATAGTTGATAACAGTTATCAATTATTATCGAGCTAAGGAAAGAAAAATATGGGCAATATAAAATTGACCATAGAGACAATGCTGAAATTTCTCTTCATCTTTGCCATCTATGGTTTTTTCACCGCCGCCCATGCGACTTCTTCAGAGCCAGTTGAAGGTGCTCAAGCTGAGCGTCATCAAGTCGAGTTGATCCGTGACCGAGACTATAAATGTCTTCAATGTCATAAGGATGCTAAAGATACTCTGAATCTATCGCATGATTCGCAAGCGTTATTGAGTCAAGGTAAGCAGCTCAATTGCACTAACTGTCACAGCAACATCGGCCCTGATCACCGTGAAGGTGCACCCGATGTGATTAAGTTTTCTGCTGCGCAATCGAAAGCGGTGCACGACAAAGTGTCCCTTGACCCAAGCTTGATTCTCAAAGCTAATAGCCAGTGTGTGGATTGTCACGCGCCACTTAAGTTAAGAGAAAAGCATTGGACGCACGATGTGCACGCCAAGAATCTCACTTGTTCAAACTGTCATGATGTTCATGCCGCAAAAACCAAAGCTTTGTCTTATGACAGAAAACAGCTGATTAAGCAGTGTGTGGATTGTCACTCTGAATTTGCCGTCGAACCTGAACTTGCCAAAGAAGAGGAGAGATAGCATGAAATGTTCGAGAAGAAACTTTTTAGCTAGCAGCGGTGCGTTGATTTTAACTACAGGCGTTGCGGGCACTTCCGTTGTTAGCTCCTCTCTTTATGCCAGCAACAGTGAACAAGCGAAGCGCATGGGTATGGTTCATGATGAAAATGCCTGCATTGGCTGTACCGCTTGTACCGATGCTTGTCGCGAAGTAAATAAAGTCCCTGAAGGCGTGACGCGACTTAAAATTCATCGCAGTGAACCGATTGGCGAATTCCCAGATGTGGAATACCAGTTTACTCGCGAATCCTGTCAGCACTGTGATAATCCACCATGTGTCTATGTGTGCCCAACAGGCGCAGCATACAAAGATGAAGCGACGGGCATTGTGGATGTACACAAAGAGAAATGTGTCGGATGTGGTTATTGCCTTGCTGCTTGTCCTTACCAAGTGCGCTTCTTTAATCTAGTCGATCACTCTGCGGATAAATGCAACTTCTGCCGCGATACCAACCTGGCGCAAGGTAAGCAGCCAGCTTGCGTGGAATCTTGCCCAACAAAAGCACTCATCTTTGGTGATTTAAATGACCCAGCTAGCGAGGTGAGCAAAGCTATCGAAAGCCATGTTGTCTATCGCGATAAATCGCATTTAGGTACGCAGCCTAAACTGTACAAAATTCCGCATAGTAAAGGGGAGGTGTCATCATGAACGGCTTCGAAAGTGCATTCCACTTTGACTCGTTAGTCTGGGATTGGATTATTGCGATTTACTTATTCCTCGCTGGGATGTCAGCAGGTGCGGTGATGATTTCTATCTATTTAAAACGCAAAGTGATTGAAGGTGATCCCGCAAACAATGGCATTATAAAAGCAATGGCTTGGCTAGCGCCATTTGGCATTATTTCTGGCTTAGTGATTTTGATTTTCCACTTAACTAAACCGCTTGAGTTTTGGAAGATCATGATTTACTACAACCCGACTTCCGTGATGTCGATGGGCGTTGTCTTGTTCCAAGTGTACATGCTAGTGCTGTTTGTTTGGATCGGCGTTATCTTCCGTCATCAAATCATCAGCTTCTGCGAAGGAAAGTTGCCGAGTAAATTATTGGATTTTGCCGATGGCATCTTGATTAAAGCAGGGAAAGCCAACAACGCAATTGAATTATTCTTGGGCTTCTTAGCCATCGTGCTTGCGGCATACACCGGCTTTTTATTGTCTGCATTGAAGACTTACCCAATGCTAAACAATCCAGTACTGCCAATCTTATTCCTATTCTCTAGTTTGTCATCTGGCGCAGCAGCATGTTTGATGTTCGGCATCTTGGTGTTTGAAGAGTCGACCAGCAGCCCAAGTGTGTCTTGGGTACACGGATTTGAACGCCCAGTAGTATTGTTTGAGCTGTTTGTCTTAGTGACATTCTTTACTGGGCTTATCTTTAGTGGCGGGCAAAATGAAGCCGCGGCTTGGAATGCCATTTCGAGTGGGTTCTGGGCTCAGTGGTTCTGGGTTGGGGTGGTGCTCATCGGCATGATAACGCCTTTGACTCTTAATTGGTTGACGCCTTCTGAAGTTCGTCATAGGGGAAGTTACGTTTTTGCGGTCACAACGTTGAGTTTGGTTGGCGTACTCATGCTGCGTACTTTCATTCTCTATGCCGGTCAAATGACCATCGTGTAAGGAGGCAAAATGGAGGCTGAGCTCGGTTTCTTTTTGTTGATATTGGTGGCTGTCGCATCGACATGTGCGACGCTGCTGCATTGGGTTTGCTTTACGCTGCGGAAGAAGGGAGTGTTGCCACACCAAACCGCAACGTCTCATATTATCAGCTTAGCCTCCTTAGTTTGTTTGGCGCTTTTGATAGTCTGTTTTATTCAGGATAATTTTGCGCTTGAGTATGTGGTTACACACTCGAACAGCCAGTTACCTATCGCGTTTAAGATTGCAGCTGCTTGGGGCGGCCATCAAGGGTCTATGTTGTTTTGGGTGGTTACGTTGAGCTTATGGGCCTCTTTTATTGCTATCAAGTCGCCAGTTTGCACTCAATATACAGGCGATTGCTTGGGTATCATGAACTTACTTATTGCTATTTTCGCTTGGTTTACCCTCACCACGTCCAATCCTTTTGAGTATGCTCAGACGCTAGCGTTGGAGGGACGAGATCTCAATCCGATGTTGCAAGATATCGGGCTTATTATTCATCCGCCGCTGTTGTATTTGGGTTACGTTGGTTATGCCGCGATACTGGCGTTCGCTTTAGCTGCGTTATTAGCGAAACGACCTATAAATGAATGGTATGGTGTTGCCCGTAGTGCCGCTTTCTTTGCTTGGGGTACGCTAACAATTGGAATTTTGATCGGTGCTTGGTGGGCATACAATGAATTAGGTTGGGGCGGGTGGTGGTTTTGGGACCCGGTAGAAAATGCGTCTTTGCTGCCTTGGTTAATGGGTACTGCATTACTGCATAGTGGTGTGTTGTCGAAGCGTAATAAAGGAGCAATTTGGAGCACCTACGCATTGGCTTTTGCGACGTTCAGTTTGAGTATTCTCGGCACATTTGTGGTGAGATCAGGTGTATTAACCTCAGTACACGCGTTTGCGGTTGATCCAACCAAAGGTGTAGTACTTCTTGCTGTTCTCAGCGTTTTGGTGGTTGTCACTTTTGGTGTGCTCATTGTGCGAGGGCTACATATTCCTCGTTTTACGCTCGATTCGTTAATAAGTCGTGCCTACATGGTATACATCGCTATTGGACTTCTCGTTGTTTGTATGGCGATTGTTTTCCTCGGTACCTTTTACCCAATGCTTTATCAACTGCTTGGCTTGGGTAATATATCCGTTGGGGCACCTTACTTTAACAGCCTCGTTTTTCCCCTTACATTACTTGCTCTGACCTTTCTCGCCTTTATGCCCGTGTTGAAGTGGACGAAAGGAGCCAGTCCTCATGCCGTTAAAACCATTGGGTTTGTCGGTATTCATGTTATTGCGGTTAGCGCTATTTTCGTTTTTGCTACTAAAGAGCTTCATATAACGACTTTGATTACTCTGGTATTAGCGACGTGGGTAGTGGTTTCTCATGTGCTATTGCTGTTTTGTGCAGAAAACAAGAGCAAATTAATGCCTATGTTTCTTGCTCATGTTGGCTTTGCGTTGGCTGCAAGCGGGGCAGTATTTAATAGTGACTATTCGTATGAATACAACTTACGGGCAGGGCCTGGTAGCTCGTATCAAAAAGCGGGTATCACCGTTGATTACCACGGGATTGAATGGTTAGTTGGGCCGAACTACACCGCAGAACAGGGGAGTGTTGATCTTTATTTGGAGAGCGGTAAGGCGCTGAACTTTCAACCCGAGAAACGGCATTACCCTGTGCGCGTGATGAATATGACCGAGCCCGCTATTCGATCACTATGGCATGGAGACTACTACATCACTTTGGGTGACAAGCTCGACAACAGCGCCTACGCAATTAAAGTGCAATATCGCGCGGGCATCTGGTGGATATGGTTTGGTGGCGCTTTAATCGTAATAAGTGCTTTGGGGAGTATGACGAATCGAAAGGGAAAAGGTAATGAGATCGAAAAATACGCTTAAACTGATCGTTCTCATATTGTTAGTTGCGATTTTTGTTGTCACCGCGACAATGGCATTATCCGATAGACCAAACGTGGAGATACAACAAAATCGTGTGTTATCTATCCCGGATTTTACCGCTTACTCACTTATTTCAGGCAATCGAATCACCGATGCAGTACTAGAAAATCAAGGTTATGTGCTATTGAATGTTTGGGCGTCTTGGTGTGGGGTTTGTAAACAAGAACATGATGATTTGCTCAACTTAGCTCGACAAGGTGTGCCCATCGTTGGTCTTAACTATCGAGATAAAGAGAGCGCGGCTAAACGCTATTTGAGCTCTTCACACAATCCATATACCGAAGTTATATCCGATCCTAATGGGCAACTGGCGGTTGAACTTGGTGTAATAGGAACACCTGAAACTTACTTAATTGATCAAAATGGCAATGTTTTGATCAAATATAGAGGTAAGTTAACAATAGACAAATGGAACTCGTTATTTTCGGGGTATTTTAATGTCTCACTTTAAATATGCTTACTTCATTATTGTTTTGTTTTCTTTGTGTTCTTCTTGGGTCAAAGCAGAGCAAATTACGCAGCATGTTGATCTGTTTGAATTTCATTCCGTTGAACTGCAACAAAGAGCAAATGCATTAGCCAAGGCTTTGCGATGCCCACAATGTCAAAACCAAAACCTTGTTGAATCTAATGCACAAGCCGCTAAAGATTTAAGATTGAAAGTGTACTCGATGGTAAACGAAGGAAGTACGGATCAAGAGGTAAAAGATTATTTGGTTCAGAGATATGGGAATATCGTTTTGTATCAGCCACCATTTAATTATTCGACAGCGGCGTTGTGGATCTTTCCTCTATTACTTTTGATCTTTTTTATCCTATTTTCGATCAAAATGATAAAGCGTCAATAATGTGACCACTATTCCACTATGGGAAATAAATCGTGCAGATAACAAACAGAATGTTATCATTTTTCCGAATTTATGAAGATTCCAGTATAAAGAAAATCAACGATTTGAGCTGGAGAAGTAATAAAAGAACTAAGTAGGTGCACGCAGTGGATTCAGTTATATTACAGTTAAAAAAAGACTTTTATTCGCAGATTCGTGCATTGCAAACCTCGAAACTGCCTCAAGTTACATCGTCTCTTGCCGTATTAACCGAAGAAGAAATTCAAGAACTCGAAGCGGTATGGATAGAGCTTACGGTTTGGAAACGTAGCCAAACACATTAAATCATCACACCTACATATAACTCATTATCAACCCCAGACAAAATTTGTCTGGGGTTTTTTATTGTAGTTTTTCAAAATTGTTATACTATAACAATTCGTCAGCGCGGGGAGTTGTTCTCTTTGGCTGTCTTTAGGGGATAACTGCTCTCAATTGTGATCTCTATATTGAAAAATGCGGTATCAATCCCCATAGTTGAAGAGCAATGAGTGAATCCCATGAATGCAATAACGAAAACGCATCAAGCGCATCAAGCAATAAATCGAGTGAGTATAGATATGGCGGAAGTACGTGCCAGAGTAGATTTTAAAGTCGGGGCTAAAAGTAATATCGATGCTGAAATCCTGTCTTTTCGTGGCCTGAAGACAGATAAAGAGCATGTGGCAGTTATCTTTAGGCAAGCGGATCAAACGCAAGAAACGCCTTTGGTGCGTATGCATTCAGAATGTCTTACTGGTGATGTTTTTCACTCATCCCGCTGTGATTGCGGCGAGCAATTAGAAGAAACCATTCAACGCATGGGCGAATCTGGCGGTATTATTTTATACCTACGTCAGGAAGGTCGTGGTATTGGTCTATACAATAAGATTGATGCGTACCGTTTGCAAAGCCAAGGTATGAACACCTATGAAGCAAACAACCATTTGGGTTTTGACGATGACCTTCGTGATTTCACTGAAGCAGCGCAAATGCTCGAAGCATTAGGTGTAAGTAAAATTCGCCTTGTGACCAACAACCCTAAGAAAATCCGTGAATTAGCAGAATACGGCATCGAGATTGTTGAGGTTGTCAATACATCTGCACATATTAAAGATGGTAATGAAAGCTACCTAAAAGCAAAAGTTTCTCATGGTAAGCACAATCTAAAGTTCTGATTTATTTATTAAATTATCAGTTTTGCATGTTAAAAGCCTCACAATGATGAGGCTTTTTTTGTATCTAGAGTTGAAAATAAATTGTAAATTTGTATTATCTCGTGACTAATAGTGCAAATAAGAATAATTAGCACTACGAATAAAACAAATAAATTGCTCAACAAGGATGCTTCAGATGAATGCAAAAACAGTTTTAGTCCAATCTATTGCTGCATCACTCCTCATTGCCAGTGGTTCTACCGTTGCTGCCCAAGTAACGAAACAACAAGTCGTTGAACATTATGCAGACGTTGCACATGCAGTCTTTGCTGACTCAGTGACAACGGCGAAAACGCTCGACGTAAAAATCGACAAATTCCTAAAATCGCCATCAGCGGATAAGCTTGAAGAAGTAAAACAAGCGTGGCTAGACTCTCGCGTTCCGTACCAACAATCTGAAGTATTCCGTTTTGGTAACGCGATTGTTGATGACTGGGAAGGGCAGTTAAATGCATGGCCACTTGATGAAGGCCTAATTGACTACGTAGCGACAGATTACCAATATGAACTCGGTAACGAAGGCGCTGCTGCAAACATCATCGCAAACACCAGTTTACAGATTGGTGCTTCTAAACTAGACGTTTCAAAAATTACTCCAGAATTGCTAGCGGATCTCAACGAAGTAGGTGGTTCTGAGGCAAACGTTGCGTCAGGTTACCACGCGATTGAATTCTTACTTTGGGGTCAAGACCTAAACGGCACAAACGCAGGCGCAGGTCAGCGCGCTTACACGGACTTCGTTGTCGGTTCTGAGTGTACGAATGGTCACTGTGACCGTCGTGGTGAGTACCTAAAAGCGGCAGCCGATCTACTGGTTCAAGACCTTGAATGGATGGAAAAACAATGGTCTGCGGAAGTGAAAGGCAACTACCGTGAAACGCTTCTTAATGATTCTGCGGATAATGGCCTACGTAAAATGTTGTTCGGTATGGGGTCATTGTCTTTGGGTGAGCTTGCTGGTGAGCGCATGAAGGTGGCGTTGGAAGCAAACTCGACAGAAGATGAGCACGATTGTTTCTCAGACAATACGCACAACTCTCATTACTACAACGAGCAGGGCATCTATAACGTTTACACAGGTCTTTACAAGCGTGAAGACGGCACATTGCTTTCTGGTCCGAGTATTGCTGACCTAGTGGCTCAAAAAGACAAACAAGCAGCTAAAGAGATCCAGAAGCAGTTTGATGTTACGCGTAATCAAGTTGGTAAATTGGTTACGTCTGCAGAGAAGAACAACCAACACTTCGACCAGTTAATTGCAGCGGGTAATGCACAAGGCAACACGTTAGTGAATGACACCATCATGTCATTGGTTGCTCAAACCGGTTCAATTGAACGTGCTGCGGGTATCATTGGCATTGATAGCCTAAGCCCTGATACTGCAGACCACGAGTTTTAATCAAAGTACAAAAAATAATTGAAAGGGCTCGTTTGAGCCCTTTACCGTTTTAACTCGCTGTTATCCCACCCCTCTTGTTGTGTTTTAGAGCAATGATATGAAGCCTTACTTAATTTCGGCCTTGGCCGTGATCTTTTCTTCTACTGCTATCGCGTATGATGTGAAATCTGGTGGACAAACGAGCGTCAAAAAAGAAGGCGCCAACGCGTATTCTCTTCCTGCCGCGAACCTTCCTATGAGTAAACGTCTTGATTTTAGCGTAGGCAATAGTTTTTTCCGCAACCCTTGGGTACAAGCGCCAGCGTCTACCGATGCCAGAGATGGTTTGGGACCTCTTTTCAATACAAATGGTTGTCAAAACTGCCACATCAAAGATGGTCGTGGTCATCCTCCAGAGCAAAATGATTTGCATGCGGTGTCCATGTTAGTGCGTTTGAGCATCCCTGCGATGACGTCAGAACAAAAAACAGCGTACATCAGAGACGGCGTTATACCTGAGCCGACTTATGGCGGCCAGCTCCAAGACTTTGCCCTGCAAGATCAAACGCCAGAAGGAAAAATCGAAATCACGTACACCGATGTGCCAGTGAAGTTTAAAGATGGCACGACGGTGACACTAAGAAAACCTCATTTGAATATTACCGATCTAGGTTACGGCGATATGCACCCTGATACGGAATTTTCAGCGCGTGTTGCACCGCCAATGATCGGCCTTGGTTTGTTAGAGAGTATTCCTGACGAAACGCTACTTGCATGGGCTGATGCACAAGATGCAAATAAAGACGGTATCTCAGGTAAAGTAAACAAAGTTTGGGATATTGAGAAGGACGACTTCTCGATTGGTCGTTTTGGCTGGAAAGCCGGACAACCGACGTTAATGCAGCAAAATGCAGCAGCATTCAATGGTGATGTGGGTCTGACGAGCCATTTATTCCCCAATGAAAACTGTACCTCGAAACAAAGTATTTGTGACGACATGCCAAATGGCGGTAAACCAGAAGTGAGTGAAAATATTCTCGACTTCGTTGAGTTTTACAGCCAGCACTTAGCCGTACCTATTCGCCGAAATATGAACGATCCTAGCGTGAAACTCGGTCAGAAAATCTTTGCTGCATCTGGCTGTGAAAGTTGCCATAAGGCCAGTGTCAAAACGGCGAAGCGACCAGGGTTACCAGCGCTTTCTGAGCAGCTTATCCATCCATATACAGACATGCTTCTGCATGACATGGGTGAAGGTTTAGCCGATAACCGTCCTGAGTACTTAGCAAACGGCCGTGAATGGCGAACGGCACCCCTATGGGGCATTGGTTATACCGAAGAAGTAAACGGGCATAGTTACTTCTTACATGATGGCCGCGCCCGTAACCTGATGGAAGCGGTGTTGTGGCACGGCGGCGAAGCTGAAACGGCCAAACAAAACGTGCTAGCACTGAACAAAAAAGAACGTGATGCATTGATTGCGTTTCTGAATTCTCTATAAGGAAGCAACCATGAAAAAAACACTGTTAATGAGTGCGATTGCCGCAACGTTAAGTTTGGTTGGTTGCCAATCGACCGTCGGTTCGAGCTCAGCCAAGCCTGAGAGTACAAGTCATATTTCTCAAAGCGTGTACGAGGTTGAGTTTCAATCAGCTCAGACGTTTTTAGCGCAAACCACAGAACTCGAACAACGCTTCGCAGATTACTGCGCATCAGAGTCGAAAGATGATGCACAAGTAAAACAGCAATTGCATCAAACGATGCTTGCGTGGATGGCATTACAAGGTCAAGAACGTGGCCCTGCTACGGCGTTGGAGCAAAGCTGGAATGTTCAGTTTTGGCCAGATAAAAAGAACACCACTGGTCGTAAAATGTCTGTACTGACGAAATCTGATCAAGCTTGGAGTGCAGAAGATATCTCCACCCAAAGTGTCACCGTGCAAGGTTTAGGGGCATTGGAATGGCTGCTTTACGATAAAGCGTCGACCTTATCTAGCAACACCAATACCTGTGCGACGGGTGTTTCGATTGCAGAAAACCTCGATAACAAAGCGCAGATCATCGCGGACTCTTGGGCAGAGAACCCTTGGAAATCGCTAGAGATGACGGAATGGGAATCTGAGTACATTTCACTGCTCTCGAATCAGCTTGACTACAGTATGAAAAAGCTGAGCAGACCGTTAGCTAAAATTGGTCAGCCTCGTCCTTACTTTTCTGAATCTTGGCGTTCAGAGACGTCGCTTTCAAACTTAAAAGCAAACCTTGAAGCAATGGAAGCGCTGTATCTTGCCAACGGTAATGGTCTAGATACTTTACTAAGAGAGCAAGGCCATGCAGATCTCGCAGACCGTGTTGTTCACCAGTTTGAAATGGCGTTGGAAACATGGCCGGAAGATAAGAGTTTGTTCACGGCTTTACAAAGTAAAGAAGGTTACCGCATGGTACTCGCTCAATACAACAAGCTAGAGCAATTGAAGTACTTGATTCACGAAGAAGTGGCGATCGAGCTTGGCGTAGTTATAGGATTTAATGCAACCGATGGTGACTGATCAAACCCGCCGAACCTTACTTAAAGCTGCTCTCTTTGGTACGGCCGCACCTATGATGCCATTTGGTTGTGCTTCAACACGTTCACGTCAACCAGCGTTGATTGGCTGCTCAATCATCGGCCGAGATAAATACGCAGCGGTAGTGGCCGATGAGCATGGTATGCCGCTATCTTCGTTGCCGATTCCTGAGCGTGGTCATGGTGTGGCGACCAACCCACAAGGTCACGCAGTGGTCTTTGGTCGTCGACCAGGAACTTTCTTCATGGTGTTTGATTATCGCTCAGAGCAGATGATCAAGCTGCAGCTAGCAAAACCGGATCGCCATTTCTATGGTCATGGTGTTTACTCCCGTGACGGCACGTTGCTATTTGCTACAGAAGGGGAAAGGGGCACAAGCCGTGGGATCATCGGTGTTTATGATGTGCAAAAGCAATATCAAAAGATCGATGAGTTAACAGGTTTTGGCCTCGGCCCTCATGAAGTGATCATGATGCCTGATGGCGCATTAGCGATTGGCGTCGGTGGCGTACACACCAACGGCCGTGAACCGCTCAATCTAGATAGCATGAGACCAAGCCTGAGTTACCTTTCACAAGGAGGTGAGCTGTTGGATCAAGTCTCTTTACCAGATCATAAGTTGAGCATCCGTCATTTAGCGCATGATGGTGCAGAGACGGTACTGTGTGGTCAGCAATATCGTGGAGAGCCGGATGAATACCCAGCTTTACTTGCGATGCACACTCGTGGTGGTGAGATGCAATCTTTGCATGCGGAACCCGAAGAGTGGGCGAGATTTAATCACTATGTCGCGAGTATCGCGGCGACGGATGAATGGATCCTTGCGACTTCTCCTCCAGGCAGTTGTTATGGGATATGGTCTAAAGCTACAGGTAAGTTGGTTGAGTTAAGTGCTTTGCCAGATGCATCGGGAGTGGTGACATATGGAAAGGAATTCAGGGTCAGCTCTGGTGCTGGCAAAGTGATTGAGCAAAGGCCAACGGCACATAAAAGCGCTTCTTTTAGTGGTGTTCAATGGGATAACCATTGGTCAAAGATTGTTTGAACCTAAGTAGATAAAGAAACTTGATGTTAATTTCGACATCAGATTCTTAATTTTAAACCTGCAAGCTGTGAGATATTTGCCATACTTTTCATTATGGCAAGTAGCGCAAGGATCGTTTCAGTGTTTGCTAGGGTTTTAATCATGACGGCACTTATGGTGCCGTTTTGCAGCTTTTCTACCGTCGTTTCTCTCGAAGCTTCTGCACAAACAGAGCAAGAGGGAGCGGTACAAAAGCTGTCTGTCGAAAAAATGATCCATTATCCAGAGGTGATTGACCAGCTTTATCAAAGTACCAATTACCGTTTGAACTGGGAAAATGAAAGCGATATTGAGCAGTTTCTTTTTCAAGTAAACCTGGTTGCTCTTGCAGGCGTCACGGACGAATTCGAGAATCAACTCCATCGTATAAACCAAGTTCGATGGCAGGGAGATAACCTCGACTTTGATTTGGTGATGACAGATTCACTGTTGATGTATCTCAGTTATCTCGAGCAGCTCCCTGAAGAAGGCATCAACTGGTTATTTGCTAACAAAACCCACGTGATTTTACCTGCTCCTAGTATCGATACTTTGTCCGTACTGAGTAACGAAATTACGGTTGGCAAACTTGGTCAATTCTTAGCAAGCCTTCGCTCTCCTTTACAAACGGACGAAGCTTTTTATTCCGCTTACTCCTCTTTATCCGAGCACGCTCAGTATCAATATCCAATCTATGAACAAGCGGGCCTTGCCCGTGTCGGTGACCAATTAGAAAATAAACCGCTTCTGATTGAGCGTATGGAAGTGGTTGGTATAGATGTATCGTATTTAGATATCACGACCCAACAGTATGATGAAGAATTAGAGTTAGCGGTGAAAGAGTTTCAGCGTATTCATGGCTTGAAAGAGGATGGGGTGATTGGCCCGAATACCATTCGATGGATCAACTTTTCTCCTCAAGAACGATTGCATCTATTGGCGCTGAACTCAGAACGTTCAAGGATTTGGTCCAAAGACAGAGATAATGTTGTCTTTGTAAATGTACCTGGATACGAAGTAACGTATTGGCACGATGGTCAACCGTTGTTCGAGTCTAAAGTTGTGGTTGGCAGAGCCTCAAGAAAAACACCAATCATGTCGGGGACTCTTGACTCCGTCATTCTCAACCCCACATGGAATGTGCCATGGACCATAATGGTGAAAGACATCATTCCTAAAGTGAAACGTAATCCGATGTATTTGATTAACCACAACATTCAAATCATCCGGTCTTGGACGTCAAACGAAATTATTGACCCTACAACCATCAATTGGGCGACGGTGAATCCGAGAACATTTCCTTATCGTATGCGGCAAGCATCGGGCTTACACAATGCATTGGGATTGTATAAGTTTAATATGCCAAACCCCCAAGCTATCTATTTGCATGATACGCCAAGTAAAAACTTGTTCGAACGAGATAGACGCGCATTCAGTTCCGGGTGTGTCCGCGTTGAACATGCCGACCAACTGGCGGAGCTCTTATTCAAAACTCAGGGATTAGAAGAACGCCTAGCGAAAAAACGGGAAAGTACGCGTCGCTCTAACACGTCGGTTCCTTTAGGAGAACGCATCCAAGTGCACATTATTTATCAAACCGCATGGCTAGAAGAGGGAACACTTTACTACCGAGATGATATCTATAAATACGATCACCGTAGTTGAAATCTTTAAGTAAAATTTACAAAACTAAGAATCTTCTGTTTGCTCAATAATTAAGCGTCAATCACCACATCTTAAAATTAGGGTGGAGCGATTTATGCATTTGACGTGACAAAGGTGTTTGGGTAATGTCCGCGACTTGTTTAGTTGTTGAGCATTATTTTTGAAATGGTAAGTCGTAATTTTTCCCGCCGAGATTTCCTTAAAATGACCGCTGGTGGCGTGGTATTGGCATCTGCCTTGCCATCGATTTCATGGGCTTCATTCCCTGACGAGCCACGTGAGTTGGCGATGAACAACCTTAATACTGGAGAGCTCCTCGAAACATGCTATTTCGATGGTAAACGCTATCTTGATGATGAACTAGAAAAGCTGAATGAGTTTTGTCGTGATCACCGTCGAAACGAAGTTCATCCGATGGATCGACGCTTGTTCGATCAAATCAGCCAGATTCAAAAGCTGATCGGTACAGATGCAGAAGTCATTGTAATTTCTGGTTACCGTTCGCCTTTGACCAATGCGTCCCTGCGCAAAGGGGCTAGCGGAGTGGCAAAGAAAAGTCTTCATATGGAAGGTAAGGCCATAGACTTCCGTCTTGATGGAGTGAAATTGTCTACTGTACGCGATGCAGCAATTAGCTTGAAAGCTGGTGGTGTTGGGTATTATCCAAGTAGTAACTTTGTCCATATCGATACAGGTGCTGTGCGTTCTTGGTAAGTCAATAGCAAGCCTCAGCAGGTCTTGAAGTCGCATGGGGTTAGTGTCATAGTTGCGCCAGTTTTAACGCAAATTTGTTTGGTAATAGGTTTTCTATGGCTCTGAAATACCAAGTTGTCCCAGTGACATCTTTTTCTCAAAACTGTTCTATCGTGTGGTGTGATGAAACGATGAAAGGCATCGTTATTGACCCAGGCGGTGACGAAAAGCAACTTGCTATGCTCATTAAAGAGCTTGGCATCGAGATCGTCAACTTGGTGCTAACTCATGGTCACCTAGATCATGTTGGCGGAACAGAGCCGCTGGCTGCAATGCTTGGTGGTACTGAGATCATTGGTCCTCATAAAGCGGATAATTTTTGGTTACAAGGTCTAGAAGGGCAAAGCCAAATGTTTGGTTTCCCATTGACTGAAGCCTTTGAACCGCATCAATGGTTAAATGAGGGTGACACTGTCACGTTTGGTAATCAAGTATTAAAGGTATTCCACACACCAGGTCATACCCCTGGTCACGTTGTTCTTTATAGTGAAGAAGCGCGATTGGCGTTTGTGGGCGACGTATTGTTTAACGGTAGCATTGGCCGAACTGACTTCCCACAAGGTGATTTCAATACCTTGATTAGCTCTATCAAAGAGAAATTGTGGCCTTTAGGCAATGATGTCACGTTTGTCCCTGGTCACGGCCCTCAATCGACTTTCGGTCACGAACGTAAAACTAACCCGTTCGTTGCTGACGAGATGCCGCTTTACTAAAAGCGCGTGTAGTAAGCATTATTCTGGCTCGGCGGCAGCTAAGTATCGCCGAGTCAGTCCCACAAAATCCTCTGCTTCACGATCTAGGTCACTGGCTGATATAAACAGATCGTAGCCGTAAAATCCTCTTTGATATTTCATACGGTTGGCGAGCATCGCCAGTAAGCCTTTATACTCAATCCCATTGCTGTTTATGTATGGCTTAGGATCAAGCACCATATCTTCAAACTTATCTTCACACTGATTTTGCTTCGCACCTAAATAAAGTAGTGCGCGTTGGCTAAGGAGAATTTCTGTCGCTATACGAGGGCAGATCGAATCCAAATAAGGTGAGTAGTGTTTTAGACGAATACCAATCCAAGGTAGCGGCTGATGCCACCCTTCCTGCTGGTAGCTACAAATCCCTATTGACTCAATATTTCGCCATCGGACGACCCATCCGCCTTTAAAAAGATGTTGTTGGAAGTGAGAAGCTGTCAGCGTAAAAGTGACTTGGCTTTTTTTGATCATCAAGATGGCGAAACCAACAATTGCAGACATCAAAATGACCGACAACATGGCTTGCTTCCATCCCGGAGAAATGACAACCAAAAACAGGGTTATCAGTGCAACGAGCAACAAAAGTATTCTGTTGATAGGGGAGTCGGGTTTGAAATGTGAATTTGTTAGGTGCAGCGTTTCCATGCTTATAACCTCATCGAATACTTGATCAAAAATGCGTGGATGACTAAATGTGCATTGACTTGCATTTGAAATAAAAGAAACCTCTGTTTTTATACCCAGTATTCAATAAATCCGTTCATAAAATATCTGATTAAATAGTAGACGTTCTATGCTTTGAGCGCATTTTTCATCGCGTTTCGCCGCTAAAACCTACAAATTGCTTGTGAATTTTGGTATAAAACGCGCTTCAAATTTTCATCCCTGCTGAGATGCAGTGAACTGGAGAAATATTCAATGAGACTTGCTCATAAGCGTAAAGTGCAGATGAAACTGCAAAAACGCATTAAAGCGACAGTAGCAAACTTAGCTGCAGCACCTAAAGCAGTGAAGCCTGTTGCCGAAAAAGCAGTAGCACCTTCTGTTGCTGAAAAAGCTGTTGCGGAGAAAGTAGTAGCTGAGAAAAAAGTAGCTGCAGTGAAAACAGTTGATGTTGCCCTTACTCCTAAGCAACAACAAGTATTAGACATCGTTGTAGCAAATGCTGAAGGTATCAATCCTAAAGGCATTGGTCTAGCTGCAGGTCAAGAAGATACTAAAGCGGCATCATGGGCTACTGGCGCACTGAAGAAGCTTCTTGAAGAAAACCTAGTTCAAAAAGAGCAGTTAGCAGGTAACAAAGTTATCTACAAAGCAGTTTAATTACCGCTACCGTTCTAGCTTGAATACCTCGGCCAATGCCGGGGTATTTTTTTATCTTCGTATTGAAAATAATCTATTAGGAATTGATTTTAACGCTGCCAATAAGTGCTTTGTCACATTTTCTTAAATACTATGTAAATTTTTTGGCAGAGAAGTACGTACGTATCATTTTTCTTTTTGCCTCGTTACAGGAAGATTAACTCATTAATTTTATGATAGTTAAACTTGTTGCATAACGGCTGTCCTACGTAGTTATACGTAATACCTAAGGCTAATGTCTTATTGATGAATTACTCGCTTCCGTGTTCATGCCCATTTCGCATTCGACAACATTGTTACATCTTTTATACCGAATACAGCCAATCCTAATGAAATGGATGACAACAATAACCTTGGTGATAAAGGACGTGAACGATGAGTCTAATCCAAAAATCTTTAAAACGAGTGCTCAAAACAACCGCTGTCGTTGCCGCGATGACATTCGTTGTGACTTCTGCAAATGCTGCTGAAAAAGTCTATCGTTTAAAGCTTGCTGAAACTTGGGGACCTAACTTCCCTATTTTTGGTGATGCGACAAAAAACATGGCAAAAATGGCAGAGGAGATGTCCAACGGGCGTCTACAAATCCGTATTGATTCCGCAAACAAGCACAAAGCGCCTTTTGGGGTGTTTGATATGGTTAAGTCTGGCCAATACGACATGGGCCACTCGGCGTCTTACTACTGGAAGGGCAAGGTTCCAAACACACTTTACTTCACTTCTATGCCTTTCGGTATGTTACCAACTGAGCAGTATGCGTGGTTTTACTACGGCGGTGGTATGGAGCTGATGGAGAAGGTGTACTCTCCACATAATTTGATGTCTTTCCCTGGCGGTAATACCGATACTCAGATGGGCGGGTGGTTCCAGAAAGAGATCAAGTCCGTCGAGGATTTGCAGGGTTTGAAAATGCGTATCCCGGGTTTTGCTGGTGAGATTTTGGCAGAGTTAGGTGCAAAACCAACGAATATCGCCCCTGGTGAGCTATATACCTCTCTAGAGCGTCGCACAATTGATGCCTTGGAGTGGGTTGGTCCATCATTGGACTTGCGCATGGGCTTCCACAAAATCGCGCCATACTACTACACAGGTTGGCATGAGCCAGCAACTGAGCTTCAGTTCCTTGTTAATAAGCGTACTTGGAACCGTCTACCTGATGACCTAAAAGCGATTTTACAAGTAGCAATGAAAACCGCCGCTTACGATATGTACACGCAATCGAAACACGAAAGTGGCAAAAACTGGGCATCTATCAAATCTGAATACCCAAATGTTGAAGTCAAAGACTTCCCGCCTGAAGTAGTAGCTGCGTTGCGAGAAGCAAACGATCGTTTGTTGAAAGAACATGCAGAAAAAGATGCTTTGGCGAAAGAGATTCAAGAGTCGCAAGCGAACTACATGAATCAAGTTCGACCTTGGTCAGACATTTCACACCGAGCTTACTTAAACAGTCAAGCTCAACAATAACGTTATGACGCAGGCGACGCCGAGAGGTTTAGCCTGCGAACGAAGCCCAAGAAACTTCATAATGAATGCTCCGCACCATAGCGGAGCGTATCCAAACGTTCCACGGAGTTCGGAATGAGAAGTCTTATTTATATTGAGCGATTATTTAACCGCTTTAGCGATTTTCTCGGATGGTTGTCCAGCATCCTGTTTATTTTATTGTTGGTGAATGTGGTTTACGACGTTGTGATGCGATATGTATTCAACGATGTATCCATTGCATTCCAAGAAATGGAATGGCATCTATTCTCCGCCGTATTTCTGCTTGGTGTGCCTTACGCGATTAAGTCTGGTGGCCATGTTCGCGTCGACATTTTTTATGAACGCTTATCTTACAAAGCACAATCCATCATCGACATCATAGGCACGCTATTTTTCTTATTCCCTTTTTGCCTACTGGTGGCTTGGTTTGGTATCGATTTCGCCAAAGAAAGTTACGCGCTAGGCGAGACGTCTGGTGATCCAGGCGGATTGCCATATCGTTGGATCATCAAAGCGATGATTCCGCTGTCATTTTTCTTTATGGCAGTTAGTGGCATTGGACTGCTGCTGCATTCGATCAACAAGATTGTTAACCCTCATCTTATCTATGCCGGTAATAACGGTAAGTCGTAAAAGGAAGTCATTATGATCGGTATAGTGATGTTTTTTGTCGCGCTCTTTGCGCTTTTATTGGGATTCCCCGTTGCCTTTACTTTTGGCGGTATTGCACTGATTTTTGGTGTTTGGGCTGAAGGCATCGAGATGTTTGCTTTCATGCCATATCGTATTCAATCCATTATGGAAAATACGGTGCTAATGGCCGTACCATTGTTTGTCTTCATGGGACTAGTACTTCAGAAGACGAAGCTTGCAGAGCAACTGCTTGAGTCGATGGGACGTCTGTTTGGCGGCGTCCGTGGTGGTATTGCTATTTCGACAGTATTAGTTGGCGCATTACTTGCCGCGTCAACGGGCGTAGTCGGCGCATCAGTTGTTGCGATGGGGTTGATCTCATTGCCTGTGATGCTTAAATACAATTACGACAAAGGTTTAGCGTGTGGGACTATTTGTGCGTCTGGCACGTTGGGCCAAATTATCCCACCTTCTATCGTGTTGATCTTGTTAGGGGATGTACTTGGCGTACCGGTAGGGGACCTATTTCAAGCTGCGATTTGGCCCGGTATTACACTTGTTGGCGCCTATGTGATCTACATTCTCATCTACGCGAAGTTGAACCCTCAAGCCGCACAGGCGATAGAGCGCGATGAGTCGATCAGTCGAAAGCAAGAAGTGTTCACCGCGCTGAAAGCCGTTTTACCGCCACTAGCACTGATAATTGTGGTATTGGGCTCAATCTTTGCAGGGATTGCAACGCCAACAGAGTCAGCGGCTCTGGGCGGCGCTGGTGCGATAGTTCTGTCGTTACTGTATAAGCAGTTTAGTTGGTCGATGATTTATGATGCATCGAAAGAAACCGTTAAAGTAACCGCAATGGTCTTTGCTATTTTGCTAGGGGCAACCGCCTTCTCAATGGCATTTACCTACACTGGCGGTGATTATCTAGTCGAAGAGTGGATGCTAGAACTGCCTGGAGAAAAGTGGGGCTTCCTCATCATTACCATGGTGGTGATTCTGATTTTAGGCTTCTTTATCGACTTCGTTGAAATCTGCTTTATCATCGTGCCAATTATTGCGCCGGTCGCTGAGTTGATGGGTATCAACATGACGTGGTTTGCGATTCTTATCGCAATGAACTTACAGACATCATTCCTAACACCGCCATTTGGTTTTAGTTTGTTCTATCTAAAAGGCGTCGCACCAGCAGGTGTCACTACGCGAGATATTTACAAAGGTGTGATGCCGTTTATCGCGATTCAAATTGTCGTGTTGGCTTCTTTGCTGTTTTTCCCAGGCTTTTATGGCATGAGTTGATCACTCGATAATAAAAGAGATTTTGTGAACTGAGAGTTTTTACCTTTTGAGACAAGTTGTTAAGCTGCTATTTATGTCTAGGCGGACGAAGTAGAGTTATTTGTGCTGCTAAGATAGTGAGCTGTAAAGCAGCGTTTCATGGAGGAAAGGGATGCCTCTCAAAGCAAAGTTAATTCTGCTGACATTGATACCCGTGGTATTGGTGTCAGCGAGTATCAGTTGGATTTCTATCTATCAAACCAAGACTCTTGGCAAAAGGGAGGTAGAGATCTTTCATCAAAACCTGATCCAATCAAAAGAGGCGGCGCTCAAAGACACGGTCGACGTCGCCTTTGACTCCATTTCTTATATTTACAACGATCCAACCTTAGAAGAGGGCGTTGCTAAAACACGCGTGAAAGCGATTTTAAACCGTTTAAGCTACGGAGCAGACGGCTACTTTTTTGCTTACGATAAATACGGCACCAACCTTGTACATCCTGTTCTTCCAGAGCTAGTCGGGGAGAACTTACTCTATCTTGAAGACGAGAATGGCGATCGTCTAATCGAAGCTTTGTTGTATCAAGCTCAATCAGGTGGTGGATTTCATCAGTACCTGTGGCAAAAGCCATCTACGGGTGAGGTCGTCCCAAAGCTTAGCTACGCCGCATGGCTCGATAAGTGGGAATGGATGATAGGAACAGGGCTCTATATTGAGGACGTCAGTCAAGAAGTCGCCAATATGCGTGCTGCGGTGAACAAAAATATCGAAACGACTTTTTTCTCGGTCGTCGTGATCTTAGCGGTGACCGTTGCTGTAATTATCGTTCTCACTTTAGCGATTAATCTGCATGAACACCGTCTTGCCGATAAAAACCTTAAAGAGTTGGCACATAAAACCGTCATGTTTCAAGAGGATGAGAAAAAGCATCTAGCGAGAGAGTTGCATGATGGAATCAACCAGCTGTTAGTTTCTAGTAAATGTCATTTGGATTTAATGAGTCATAGACTGGAAGACGAAAAACTCAAATCCCACTTAGATAAATCGCAACGCTCATTGGTCACCGCGATAAATGAAGTAAGGCATATTTCTCATCAACTTCGCCCTAGCGCCCTTGATGATATCGGCTTAGAGGCGGCACTGACCACTTTACTGCAAGACTTTCACTCTCACTCTGGGATTGATATCGAGAGTAATTTTGATACTCAGCAGTACAAACTGACGTCGGAGGTCGCGACGACCTTGTATCGTGTTGCTCAAGAGTCTTTGAGCAACATCGAAAAACACGCAAGAGCGAAAAAAGTGACGGTTACTTTGCAAAAAATGGGCAATATGCTGCAATTACTCATACGTGACGACGGTGTTGGCTTTGTGGTTAACCAAGCAGTGCACCAACAAGGGATTGGGTTAAGGAACATGCAAGAGCGTGTAGAGTTCATTGGTGGTGAGTTTGAACTGATGAGTGAGCTTGGTTTAGGAACAGAGATTACCGTGCTGCTTAATTTGGATGAATTAGTTTATGGATAAACCGATTAGTGTGGTGATTGTTGATGATCATCAAGTGGTCTTAGATGGCTTCATGGCTCGCTTGGAGTTAGAGCCTGACATTGAAGTGGTCGGTACGGCAAGCAATGGGCTGGAAGCGATTGAAGTCGCAAAGCACCTTCAGCCTGATGTCATCTTGATGGACATTAGCATGCCGATAATGAACGGTATTGAAGCGACAGGGGTAATTAAAGAAGAGCGACCAGAGAGCAAAATACTTATGCTGACCATGCACGATAACCGTGAATACATCATGAAGGTCATGCAAGCTGGCGCAGTAGGGTACATGCTCAAGGAAATCTCGGCCGAGAAAATGGTGCAAGCAATAAAAACGGTGAATCAAGGTTCAACGTATTTCTGCGAGTCTGTCACACAAACGCTTTTTACCCAAGAGGTGGTGCCAGCCACTCAAAAAACGAATCCACTCAGCCGCAGGGAAGAGGCGGTGCTTAAATTAGTTGCTCAAGGAAACAGCAGTAAGAAAATAGCCACACTACTTAACATTAGCTACCGAACGGTAGAAACGCATCGCCATAACATTAAGCACAAGTTGGATTTACATTCGACGGCAGAGCTAGCGAAATATGCGTTTGAAACAGGGTTAACGGAGTAGGAGAGTAGTGCCCGCAAAAAGCGAGCACGTGAGAGCGAAATTAATCGACTTTTGTAATGCTGCCAAGCTCGAGCATTGGAGCGACATCGATATCCTCTGCATTCATCATTGTTGAGATGCGCTGAACGGAAGATAGCAGCAGAGACTGCTCCCATTCTTCCAATTTTTGGAATCGATTGATGAAGTGTTCCTGCAATGGCGTTGGTGCTTGCTTTAGGGCTTCTTGGCCTTTGCTCGTAAGTACAGCATGCACTTTACGCTTGTCTTGAACACTGCGTTGACGCTCAACAAACTGGCCTCGTTCTAGTCTATCTAGAATGGTCGTTGCGGTCGCTTGGCTCATGTTAGTGTGGCTAGACAACTGTTTAATCGTTACGTTATCTAACTCATTGATAGCACGCATCAAAATCAACTGTGGAGCGGTCAATCCAGACTCTTTGCTCAGCTTTTTAGAATGTAAATCAATAGCGCGGATGATCTGACGAATCGAGACCAATACTTCTTCGTACTTTTCCAATTTATTCATCCAGTCTGTAGGGAACATTTATCGAGGCGACACTAACTTAAATGCGCCCTTATTTAAAGGGGTGGAATCAAAAATTACCACTACAATTTTAAGTAGTGTCTCCAATTTCATTTTGTCGCGTCGTGTAGACAAAATAAGAAGACCTAAAATTATTATAGCAATAAATGTTTGTGGTCTAACTATTGCTCTAGTGGTTTATCCTTTTAAAGGCGGAAATTGCTGAGTGAAAAGTAAGTTATTGGATTTTTTCATAGCAAAAAGATAGACAAAAACGTGTCAAATGATAGGATCTTGCGCCTTCACGGAATGTAAAACGTATCGTGTTCGAAAGATTTTTTTGTTTGGTACGTAAAAACAGTACAAAAATAGAGAGGAACGATGACAAAGGGTATAGATAAGTACAGTATCGATAGTACCGACTATACGGTAGGTCAAGACAACGTTCAAAAATGGGGTTTTGATGTTCATAACCCAGTTTTTGGTATTAGTGCAGGTTTAATTGCGCTGTTTCTTGTCGCTGCATTAGTTCTAGATGCACATACCGCAAAGACGGCACTTGATGGGCTGAAATGGAAGATCATTGGTTCATTCGATTGGTTGTTCATTATTGCAGGTAATATTTTCGTTATTTTCTGTTTGGCACTTATCGTTTCGCCAATGGGTAAAATCCGCCTAGGTGGTAAAGACGCTGTTGCCGATTACTCGTTCATGTCATGGCTTGCAATGCTATTTGCGGCTGGTATGGGTATCGGTTTAATGTTCTGGAGTGTCGCAGAACCTGTCGCTTACTTCACTGGTTGGTATGAGACGCCACTCGGTGTTGAAGCAAATACACCAGAAGCAGCGAGATTGGCACTGGGTGCGACGATGTTCCACTGGGGGCTTCACCCATGGGCAATTTACGGTGTTGTAGCACTTTCTTTAGCATTCTTTGCCTACAACAAAGGATTACCGCTGTCTATGCGCTCGATCTTCTACCCGCTTCTGGGTGATCGCGCGTGGGGCTGGGCTGGTCATATCGTGGATATCTTGGCCGTTCTTGCGACCTTGTTTGGTCTTGCAACGTCACTGGGCTTAGGTGCACAACAAGCGGCAAGTGGTATTCATCACGTATTTGGTGTTGAGCCAGGCCTTGGCCTACAAATCGTCGTCATTACCGTTGTAACTTTGCTTGCTGTTGTTTCAGTCGTACGTGGTATTGATGGTGGCGTTAAGGTCATTAGTAACATCAACATGGTTGTGGCGTTCTTGCTACTGATTCTTGTTGGTCTTATCGGTTGGGCGGCGAGTCTAGGTTCGATTCCAACCACACTTATGGCATACGTAGAGAATATTATTCCGCTAAGTAACCCGTTTGGTCGTACAGATGAAGCATGGTTCCAAGGCTGGACAGTATTCTACTGGGCTTGGTGGATTTCATGGTCACCATTCGTAGGTATGTTCATTGCGCGTGTTTCTCGCGGTCGTACCGTTCGCGAATTCATTACAGCCGTTCTATTGGTTCCAACCGCTGTTACTGTTGTTTGGATGTCAGTATTTGGTGGTCTAGCGATCGAGCAAGTTGTTGATAAAGTAGGTGAGTTGGGCACGAATGGTTTGACTGACGTTTCACTTGCTATGTTCCAAATGTTCGATGTTCTTCCATTTGGTAGCATGCTTTCAATCATTGCTGTTGTGTTGGTACTTGTGTTCTTCATCACGTCTTCTGACTCTGGTTCACTTGTTATCGACAGCATCACAGCGGGCGGTAAAGTCGACGCTCCTGTACTTCAACGTGTTTTCTGGGCATTTATGGAAGGTGCAATTGCGGTTGCTCTACTGTGGATTGGTGGCTCAGAAGCAGTTCAAGCGCTTCAGGCAGGTGCAATTTCTACAGCACTACCGTTTACCTTCATTCTGCTTGCAATGTGTGTGAGCTTATTGATGGGTATGAGAACAGAACGTCAATAACTCAGGCATTTTATAAATCTGTCTGAGTAACAAGTAATCAAAAGGCCAGCATTTTTGCTGGCTTTTTTTGTGCGGTTTTTATGACGGTGAGACAAAAAAATGACACATGAAAGTTCATATTTTACAAAGAGTTAATGTGCTATTTTGTTTTTTAAAAATTAGTGAATAGTCGTGAAAAAGTGTGTAATATTCACACACCTTAACTGTTCTCCCAACTCAAAAACTATAAATATGAAATTATCATTAAAACAAAAGCTTATTGGCGCAAGCCTCTCTGCTGTTGTTGTGATGGCAACAGCACTTACTTGGTTGTCGGCTGGTCAATTGTTTGATCAGACTCGTTCAGGTGTCTATTCACGTGCGCAAAGTCTAAGTACTACTGCGTCAGAAGGAATTTCTGATTGGGTCAATATCCGTAAAGATATTGCTACCGCATTCAACGACTACTCGACAGAGCAAGACGTTGTCCCTTTCCTACAACAAGCTCGCAAGGCTGGTGGCTTTGATGACATCTTCCTTGGTACACCAAACGGTGATATGTATCGCTCTCACCCTGAGCGTAACCGTGCTGATTACGACCCTCGTACTCGTCCTTGGTACAAAGATGCTAACGCCGCAGGTAAGCAGATCATCACAGCTGCATATCAAGATGCAATCACTAACGCGCTGCTTGTAACCATTGCTGAGCCAGTAATGAAAAATGGTCAGTTTGTTGGTGTTGTTGGTGCAGATGTACTAATCGATCAGCTCATCAGCGACGTGATTAACCTAGATGCAGGTGAAAATGCGCATGCGATGTTAATCGATATGAACGAAGGTACGTTCCTAGCGCATCCTGATAAAAGCTTAACGCTTAAGCCTATCACCAGTGTTCTAAAAGACTTTTCACAAGAGGCAATTAAGCGCGCTGCAGATGAAGGTCGTATCGAAGATACAGTAATCAAAGGCAAAGAGAAGCTTTACTACTTTAATAAAGTCCCTGGCACGCATTGGATGTTCGCGATTGAAATGGATCGCGCAACGGAAGAAGCAGGGCATGCGGTATTGCTACGTGACCTATTGATCACTGCAGTGATGATCACCATTGTGGTTATTCTTGCGGTATCTTGGTTGGTTGGTTTCTTGTTCCGTGACTTGAGCCGCGTATCAAATGCACTTGAGGAAATTGCATCTGGTGAAGGTGACTTAACGCAACGACTAGAACCACGCAGTGATGATGAAGTCGGTAAACTGGCTGAAAACTTCAACCGCTTTGTTGGCAACATGCACACGATGGTGACCAAGCTTAGCCACGTATCATCTGCGCTTTCAGAGCAAGCACGCACGACGGCACAGCAAGCTGAAGAGCGTAGTCAGCGTATCTCTTACCAGCAAGATGAGATCAACATGGTGGCGACGGCTGTGAACGAAATGGCTGCAGCGACACAAGAAATTGCAGGTAATGCAGATAGCACGGCAAGTAACTCAGAGGAAGCGGTTCAAGCTTGTTCACACGGTTCTAGCCAAGTGACTCAGACGCAAGGTTCTATCCAGAACTTGGCGCAAGAAGTTCAAGTTGCCACTGATGTGATTCAAGAGCTAGAAGCACACGGAAATAGCATCAATACGATTCTATCAACGATTCAAGGTATTGCTGAGCAAACTAACCTACTTGCACTTAACGCGGCAATTGAAGCGGCACGTGCAGGTGAACAAGGCCGTGGCTTTGCTGTGGTTGCGGATGAAGTTCGCGTATTGAGCCAACGCACTCATGCTTCAACGCAAGAGATTCAAGAAACTATCGAGATGCTACAGGGCACAACAGCGAAAGCGGTTGGCATCATGGGTGATAGCCGTCGTCTGGCTGACACCAGTGTTGATGATGCAAACGCGGCTGCAGCGAGCTTGACGCAAATCCATACTGCTGTTGAGCGCATCAGTGACATGGCAACGCAGATTGCATCGGCGGCAGAAGAGCAAGCATCGGTAACAACCGAGATCACGCGTAATACTGAAGGCATTCGTGACGTTTCTAACGAGCTGTCGGTAGAAGCTCATCAAGCAGCAGAACAAGCTGCCCACCTATCTGAGCTTTCACACGAATTAGAGCAAGAGATTCAACGCTTTAAGCTGTAATCGGATACCGATCTAAATAAAAAGGAGCCATTTGGCTCCTTTTTTGATCGCTTATTAAGCTAGCAAGACGTTATAGCCAGAACTCACTGATCGGTTGCTCTTCGCTATAATGATGGGCGATTTGCGCTTGTAGCAGTTCTGCCGTAGCAATTGCATCGGTTAATGCATGGTGAGGGGTATAGTCTGGCAAACCATAACGGCGTCGAGATTGCGCTAGCCGAACCGATTCTGGCTTTTTCCCTTTTAAACGCTCCCAGAGTGAGCCAGAGCGTTTCTGTTGAATGGTTTCTTCAAGATGCAGCGTATCTATCACTGGAAACTCAATTCCTTCCCCTAAACGGCTTTTGAGTGCTTTATCCAGAAACTCTCTCTCGATACGACGATAATGCACAACAATGATTTTTCCGCTTAAGCATGGTAGTAGCTCGCTTAAGATGTCGCCCAAGTCAGGTGCATCGATCAATTCACTGTGAGTAATACCATGTATGATTACCGAGTCTTCATCGAGAGCTCGCTGCGGGCGAACTTTCCAATGACGCGAATTGCGCAAAAAAATCCGTTTCAAGTTAAACGGCACTAAACCAATGGTAATGATGTCATGTTTTTCAGGGTTCAACCCCGTCGTTTCGAAATCTAGTGCGACAAACTCGACCTCAGACAGGGGGGTCTCTGGTGTAGGTGGTTTATTGCTATAAAACGCAATTAAATTCTCATCTTTAGCCATCTCCAACTTTTGTTCAAATTTCGCTGGCCACTGAATGGTTGGCTTCTGAAAGAGCTTTTTGATCATGTTCAACCTCACTTAAAGCTCTTATTCGCTTGGTAGCGGAACTTAAGGAAGTTCTGCCCATTGCTTAGGATTTGGAAAGCATCTTTTAGGTTACGACGTTCAAATTCAGAGAGATTTTCAGGTTCGATATTGTTATCTGGATCAATGCCTAATTCCACGTCCGTCGCTTGGTGACGAATACGCACCATGGAAATAAACTCTAACGCGTCTTTTAAGTCTTGTGCACGACCTTTTGGCAAAATGCCAGCATCAATGATGTCGTCGAGACGCTCAAACGAATTCTGTGCGCGTGAGCCAACCGCCAGAGAGTGAACGCGAATTAAGTCGACCAGAGGAGCCGTACCGCGACGTTTGAGGTTGATGGAGTTATTGTGTCTGCCATCTTTCTCCATCACAAAGTCTTTAAAGAAGCCGAGTGGTGGCGTTCGGTTAAGTGCATTACGAGCCAGACAGGCTAAGAAGCGATTGTTTTTACGCGCACGACGAACAATAAAGCTGGTTAATTGTTCTGCCCATTTTAAGCGACCGTAAACGCCATCCAAATCGAAAAAGATGGACGCGTTGAGTAGCGCTTTCGGGTTCGGGTTATCAATCCAGTCAGCGAAGCACTCTTCCCACTCTGAACGAGTCATGCGCCATAATGGGTTGGTTGCCATAATATCGCCCGTACAATACTTGTAGCCACAGGCATCTAATCCATCACTGACGTATTTCGCTAAAGCTTCGAAGTACTTGCCATGTTTCTCTTCTTGGTAGGTCTCATCTAGAATGATGGCGTTATCTTGGTCAGTCACCAACAGTTGCTCATCACGTCCCATTGAGCCAAGTGCAAGGAAACAATAAGGAATTGGTGGTGGGCCAAGCTCTTCTTCAGCCATTTCTAACAGACGCTGTTTGAAGCTTCGACCAATTACGGACATCGCACTGCCCACCATGTGTGAGTTGGCATCTTCGTTGACCAGGCGTACAAAGCTGCTTTTTACTTCTTCAGCAACAACTGCCAAATCTTCGATGGTCTGTTGTTGGAAAATGCTGCTCACCAATAAGAGCGAGTTTTGTGATTCATAACGAACAATGTCGGTTGTTTCGATAATACCAATAGGTAATTGGTTTTTAACCACAGGCAGATGGTGCACGTTGTAACGCAGCATGGTTAACATTGCTTCATAGATGTAGGCATTGTGATCAAGAGACATGACTTCAGTGGTCATCACACTTGATACATCGTCCTGTGGAGACAAGCCTTCGGCTAACACACGGGTACACAAGTCACGGTCAGTAATAATACCAAGTACCGGAGACTGTGGGTCATCTTCGTCACGAACGAAATCTGGATCGACGATAAGTAGAGCAGATACGTTGTCATTCGCCATCTGCTGCGCGGCTTGCTGGATTGTCTGTCCTCGATCAATCGTATGAGCATCGCCAGTCAGCAAGGTTTTCACTTTCGATGTCGTCAGATCATTTGCATCTTTGTTTTCTGAAATTGCTTGGCGTAAACGAGCACTATTTTCCACTTCGACAAAGTCTGCAAAGGAATCAAAGTTGTCGTATATTTCTTGGAAAACGTCACCAGGAATACAGTAGAGAAGAGTATCTTCAATGGCTTTTACCGGAAAGCGTACTTTGTTGTTGGTTAGCATTCCCATCTGGCCAAATAAGTCACCTTCATCAAGACGGTTATAAAGCTCTCCTTTGCGTCGATAAACTTCTACGACCCCGCTTCGCACCACGTAGAGATCTTGGATATAGTCTCCAAAATGGATGATTGGGGTATCTTCTCGGTAGTACGAGATCTCGACACTCTCTGTCACCTTGTTTAGTGTTTCTTCAGGGAGTTCATTGAACGGGGGATACTTGGCGAGAAAGTTATAAATCTCGAGAAGTTCTGCATCCATCGAAGGTGCCTTTTAGTTCGCAAATAATAAAGTAATCTTAACTTAGTTTTAAAACAGAGTCTTATCTGAACCGTGATTTTCGTACTCAGTCATAAGATTCTGACATATCGCACGATAAGGAATCGGCATTTCTACTACTATATAGTCACTTAAAAGGTGAGCGGACGTGGTCGACATATTTTGGGCCAATGCTTGATTTAGAGGCATAGCAGATTTCAAATCGTTACCGCGTCTGTAAACTAAGTTATTTTTGTTGAACTAAGCCACTCAAGGTGATTTGGGGGCGGTGTTTAAATAATTCTCATGAAAGGAAGTCGAATGGTGAGAAGTTTATTGCTTGCGTCTTTAGCTGCTTTGCCAGCAGTAACTAGCGCGGCGGTCATGGACCAAGCAGAAAAATTTGGGTATGAACACATTCACCTGGATGTGGGTGCCGGAACCACAAATGAAGAGTGGTTAGATAATTCGAACGCGACCACAATTGGGCTCGGTGGTAATTACTTATTTACTGAGAACTGGTTGTTTAATGTCGATTACTCGGCGCAGTTTTTCCATCCGGACGACTTTACTCTTCGCATTGACCGTTTGTTGTTTGGTGGTGGTTATCGTTATGGGATTACGGATCAATTCGATATCTACGGTAAATATGGAATAGGTGCAATCAAAGCGAAAGCGACGGACGATAAAACGGATAATACGTTATCTTCAGATAGTGAACTGCTTCAAGCCGTCACCGTTGGGGTGAATTACTTATTCAGTGAAAAACTTATTGCGACGGCCGAGGTGGAAGTTAACCGCAGTGATATCGTCGATGAGAACAATTTTAAGATAGGTTTTAACTACCAATGGCATGATGTTATTGGTACTGGTCTTTTTTATCAGTTTAGAGATACCGATTACAGCGGTGAAAGCTCTGATTATGTCAATGAAGTGGGGCTGAGTTTGAAGTTTGTCTACTAGCGGACTGGTTCATTTATTGGTAATAAATAAAAACAAAAAGGTCAGCTTATGCTGACCTTTCCTTTTAATAAAGTATGCGACTATCGATTATAAAACCGCTGCAATGCCTTTACATAGAGGACCCATATTTGACTTCGTCATACCAGCAACACTGATTCGGCCTGAACCGACGATGTAAATACCGAACTCTTCTTTCAGACGGTTTACTTGATCTTTAGATAGGCCTGAGAAAGAGAACATACCATTTTGACGTTCTATGAAGCTAAAGTCTGCGTCCACACCTTCTGATTTTAGTGTCGCTACAAATAGTTCACGCATCTCTTGGATACGGTCACGCATTTCTGCTACTTCAGCTTCCCATTCCGCACGCATTTCGGCGTTGCCAAGAATGTGAGTCACGACAGCGCTGCCGTGCGCAGGTGGGTTAGAGTAGATAGAGCGAATAATGGCTTTAACTTGCGAAAATGCGGTTGTTGCGACTTCTTCTGATTCCGCTACTAACGTGAAGGCACCAACGCGTTCGTTGTAAAGGCCAAAGTTTTTCGAGAACGAGCTCGCGACTAGGATTTCTTTGTTGTACTTAGCAAAAGTACGAAGACCCGCCGCATCCTCTTCCACGCCTTTAGCAAAGCCTTGGTATGCGAAGTCAAATAGAGGAAGCAATTTCTTCTCTGCGACTAGTTTCGCCAATGTTTCCCATTCTTCAGCAGTTGGGTCGATACCTGTAGGGTTGTGGCAGCAGCCGTGTAGAAGCACGATGTCACCTTCAGACGCAGATTGCAGATCGTTTAGCATTGCATCGAAGTCTTTGTCTTTTGTTTCTGCGTTGTAGTAGCTGTATTGTGCCGTTTCGATACCAGCGGCAGTAAATACGCCGTTGTGGTTTGCCCAAGTAGGGTTGCTGATCCAGACTTTTACATCGCCAAGTTGGCGTTTAATGAACTCACCAGCAACACGTAATGCACCAGTACCACCTGGAGCTTGAGCTGTTTTAGCGCGTTTTTCGTTTACAATTTCTGCATCAGAGCCGAAAAGCAGTTTTTGTACTGCAATGCCGTACTCTGCTGTGCCTTCGATAGTTAGGTAAGACTTGGTTTTTTCAGTTTCAACAAGCGCTGCCTCAGCTTTCTTTACTGTTGCAAGAACGGGAGTTTCGCCTTGCTCGTTTTTGTAAATACCTACGCCAAGGTTAATTTTGTCTGCGCGAGTATCTTTTTTAAACTCTTCAGTAAGGCCAAGAATAGGGTCAGCCGGAGCGGCAACTACTTTTTCAAACATAATCTTCATCCATGTTAATCGAAGGGGTGTGCTAACATTTATACCTTTCAGCAATATTGGTTACAACCGTTACTGAAAAGAAAACCTAAAAAAGTTGCTATTTGAAACAGAATTCTAACATAACTAAAGTTTTTGCCATGAAAACGTTTGGTAGGCACAGAGTTTGAAGGGGATTTATACCATGGTTGATGAAGTTTTGTTCACGTGCCAATCGTTTGACTTCAGTGCTTTGCGTTAGTGATTTACGTGGAGTGGCGGTTACTAGTTGAGACAAAAACGCCCCACTAAAGGTGGAGCGTTTGCTTGTAAGAAGTATAGATGTTGGCTGATGTTATTTCTTCAGATCGATTTCAGACTCAACCGCATTGGTTTCGATGTCTGGGTTAGAAGAAAGCTTCTCAGTCGCCCAGTCGTTCATATGCTTTAAGATTGCTTTTAACGCGTGCTTCTCTGTTGGGACTTCCGCTTTTTCGACTTCAAGCTTTTGTTTCGGGTGTGTGCCCGTCGCATCTTCCGCTACGTGTAGCCAATCTGGGTGCCAATAATAAGGTTGGCCGGAAGGTGAACTCCAAGAATGTACGCCGTTGGATTCACCTTTGTATTTAATGTCTTCTTCGTTGTATTTCGCCATTATTGTTTTCTCTCATAATCCATGAGTTGAGGTGTGCATCACCATTACTATCTAAATGTAACAGATGTAATGAAAATTAATGTGATAACTATCGACTTATTTTGTCATTCGATAGCTACAGACGATGCGTACTTCTCATTCAGAAGAATTTATTATTTGGCAGGTTTTGGCTTTATCTGCGTTTAAAGCATACGACGATGGATTCGCCTGCCTAACGCTATTCTTGAACGGTGATAGAGCCTAAACTACTCGTCATTCAAGTGTTTGAGAATCGCCGCTTTTGCATGCTCTTCTGTTGCGGCCTCTCCGTCAGGGACTTCAAGGTCAGCCTTTTTGTGTTCACCCAAAGCATCTTCAGCGATATGCAACCAATCAGGATGCCAGTAATAAGGGGTTGTGCCGCCAGGATGGTCCCAGCTATGTACACCTTTATGTTTCCCGCGATAAGAGAGATCGTCCATTGTAAATACTTTCATCGCTTCCTCCCGGCTTAAAAGATAGATGTCTAAGTGGATTTAACACTCTCAGCTCCGTGGAATGCCTTGCTTTTCGGACAAGGCAAAGATTTAAGACCACTCGGACGTATCAGTAAAAGTATGGAACATAAATTCTCACTTCGTCGTCGAAATTGCTATTAACAAGCTTGATAAATTACGTTGCTAAATTGACTACTGCCATATCAGAATGCTGGCGCGAAGTATGCTATGGTGCAGCTGCAAGTGAAATGAGGGATACATGAATCGATACCGTCAATTGGCCGAATTGTTTAAGGCACAAATTCAGAAAGATACTTGGAGAGCAGGGGAGAAGCTGCCTTCAATACGCGTCACCAGCCGCAATCATTCCGTAAGTGCAGGTACGGTATTACAAGCCTATCAATTGCTAGAGGCGCAAGGCTGGGTGATAGCAAAGCCTCAATCTGGTTACTATGTGACTGCCGATCTTGAACGTCTCACTAATACTAATGGAATTAAAAGCAACAATACACCATGTACCAAGTTGAATGATGAGTTGTATTCGTTTTTGAAGCACCAAGCAACATCGGATGTTGTTCATTTAGGCTCGGCGTTTCCGGATCCGTGTTTGTTTCCTTTAGAGTCGCTTAACCGTAATTTGGCCAGCTCGGGACGAAAAATGGGGCCGGATAAGTTGCTAGACAACCTACCTCCTGGTGCTGAGTCGTTAAGGCGACTCGTCGCTCAGAGGTATATTCATCATGGGATATCACTAACCCATGATGATGTGGTTATTACTTCCGGTGCGCTAGAAGCATTGAACTTGAGTTTGCAAGCGGTCACCCGACCAGGTGATACCGTCGTTGTCGAATCCCCAACGTTTTATGGCGCACTTCAAGCAGTAGAACGGTTGGGGCTCAAGGCTATAGAAATCAGTGTCGATGATGAGAGTGGGCATTCGCTTGAGCAAATCGAAGCAGCCTTTGCCAATGAAGACGTTCGGGCTTGTTGGTTAATGACGAACTTTCATAATCCAACCGGAGCTTCTTTGTCTGATGAACACAAACGATACATTGTTGAGTTAGCCAATCGATATGATGTGTATCTCATCGAAGACGATGTGTACTCTGAGCTGTATTTTTCTGACAAAAGGCCGAACTCATTAAAGAGCTTTGATGAGCAAGAGCGTGTCCTTCATTGTGGTTCTTTTTCTAAGAGTTTATGCCCTGGATATCGCTTGGGTTGGGTGGTGAATAAGCGTTTTAACGAGACTATTCAAAAGCTCCAGTTAATATCGACATTGTCTGGGAGTGCCCCTATTCAGCAGGGGGTTGCACATTACTTACAAAACGACAGTTACGACAACCACCTGAGAAAGCTGCGTAAGACACTGCAACACCGTCAAGCTGACTTCGTGGATTTACTCGCAAAGCACATACCTAAAGAGGTTACCTATCAACGTCCTGATGGTGGTTACTTTCTTTGGCTGAAATTGCCAGATGGAATATCAAGTAAAGCGGTATATCAAGCACTATTATCTGAGCAGGTTACCGTCGCTTATGGCAAACTCTTTTCGATAAGTGATCAATACGAAAACTATTTAAGACTGAATACATCGCTTCCTTTAGAAACGAGTTTAGAACGTGCTATCAAAAGGTTAGGTGATTTGCTTCGCGAATTACTCAGAATTGAAACTCATTAAACTGCTTAGTGTTTTTTTGCTCCAACTGTATCAGCGCCATTTTTGAAAATTATGCTTCAATCATTATTCAGGTCGACAGACCTTGGACGATTAAGCAGGATTTAAGATGAAAAAGCAGTTGGTTAAACATGAGTTAAGGTTAATCGCCGTTGCTATTTTTAGTGCGTTTTTACTGGTATTTGCGCATCTCATTTTGGCGAAGTCTTTCTCTCATATGGCATGGACAGAGTACACCGCGGCCGTGATCCCTTTCGTAATGTTTGGCTTATGTATTGTGGGCGTAAAGTATGCTGAAAAAGCGGACAGAGATAAGGAAGAAGACTAACTCAAGCTTGAGTTACTTAGCAGATGGTATTGACGGTTGAGCACAAAATAAAAGACCTCCACTAGGGAGGTCTTTTCTAATTCTGTCTCACTAAAAAGTGATTAGAAGTTCGCAGAGCGAGGCGTACGTGGGAATGGAATTACGTCACGAACGTTGCCCATGCCTGTTACGTAAGATACTAGACGCTCAAAGCCTAGACCAAAGCCTGCGTGTGGCACTGTGCCGTAACGGCGTAAGTCGCGGTACCAGCTCATGTGCTCAGGGTCGATACCCATTTCGCGCATACGTGCATCCAGTACGTCTAGACGCTCTTCACGCTGAGAACCACCGATGATTTCACCGATGCCAGGTGCTAGAACGTCCATTGCCGCTACCGTCTTACCATCATCGTTCATACGCATGTAGAATGCTTTGATGTCTTTCGGGTAGTTCTTAACGATTACCGGTGCTTTGAAGTGCTCTTCCGCTAGGAAACGCTCGTGCTCAGATGACATATCAATACCCCACTCAACTGGGAATTCGAACTCACGGCCAGAATCCAGCAGAATTTGGATCGCGTCAGTGTAGTCAACTTGTGCGAAGTCAGAAGAAACAAAGTTCTCTAGACGGCTAACGGCTTCTTTGTCGATGCGCTGAGCAAAGAACTCAAGGTCATCGCGACGCTCTTCAAGTACTGCTTTGAATACGTACTTAAGCATGTCTTCAGCCAGTTTCGCAACGTCGTCCAGTTCTGCAAACGCAACTTCAGGCTCAACCATCCAGAACTCTGCTAGGTGGCGGCTTGTGTTTGAGTTTTCAGCACGGAAAGTAGGGCCGAAAGTGTAAACCTTGCTTAGTGCACAAGCGTAAGCTTCCGCGTTTAGCTGACCAGATACCGTAAGAAAAGTTTCTTTACCGAAGAAGTCTTCGTTGTAGTCTACTTTGCCAGCGTCTGTACGAGGCAGGTTTTCCATGTCTAACGTAGAAACGCGGAACATTTCACCTGCACCTTCAGCATCTGAAGCTGTAATTAGTGGTGCAGATACCCAGAAGTAACCTTGCTCGTGGTAGAAGCGGTGGATCGCTTGAGATAGGCAGTTACGTACACGTGCTACCGCACCGATTACGTTTGTGCGCGGACGTAGGTGCGCTACTTCACGTAGGTATTCGATAGAGTGACGAGTTTTTGCCATCGGGTAAGTTTCTGCGTCTTCAACCCAACCAACCACTTTAACACCAGTGGCAGCAAGTTCGAAGTCTTGGCCCTTTGCAGGAGATTCAACAATCTTACCAGTTACTTCAACAGAGCAGCCAGTCGTTAGCTTTAGTACTTCGTCTTCGTAATTATTAAGATTATTTGGGACCACGGCCTGAATCGGGTCGAAACAAGAGCCGTCATATATGGCAAGGAAAGAGATTCCAGCTTTGGAATCACGACGTGAACGGATCCAGCCACGAACAGTCACTTCGCTGTCTACTGCTAGCTGACCTTTCAATACGTCTGATACAGGCGCGTAAGTCATGTTTTCAATATTCTCCATTGAGGTAAAAATTCAACCCAACACTTATTAAAGTACTTGTCTAATAACATTTTTGTTCAAAAAACAAGCTAAGTGCTGAGTTGGGTAGCATTTTACAGATTCAACGAGACATATTACCTGTCAATTCGCTCGCATCAACCTTTATATTCATTTTGATGGGGAGAATCTCTCTATTTATTCACTCTTTGATGCTCTGAAAGTGTGAATTGGTTAAGTAATTGCTCTAAACGTTCGGATAGATGCTCTAAATCAACACTAATATCACGCGTGTGCGATGCTGATTGCGATGTGTCGTCAGCATGCAGTGTGATCACATCAATTTTGGATTGAATACGCTGACTGACGTCGGATGTGGTTTGCGTCTGGCTTTGAATGTTTTCCGCATGTTTCAGAACTTGATGCATTTCATCGACAACGTTATGCATCGTGACTGAAAGTGTCTCGACATCGACTGAACGTTGGTGAGCAAACTGGCAGACAGTATCCACAGAGGCTAAGGACTCTTCACTCCCTTGCTGGAATTGAGAAATGATATGCTCAATGTTGCCTGTGGCTTCGGCGGTCCGAGAAGCTAGGTTACGCACTTCCTCCGCGACGACGGCAAAACCGCGTCCTTGCTCTCCGGCTCGGGCGGCTTCAATTGCAGCATTCAACGCGAGTAGGTTCGTTTGTTCTGCAATGCCTTTAATGACCCCAAGAATGGATGATACTTCTTCGGTTCTTTGGTTTAACGAACTGATTTTCTCCCGCACGCCGTCAATATTGCTCACCAAGTGTTTGATGTCTTCGCTCACGCTGTGTGCTTGGCTTGCGCTGTGAGTAGCAACATCAACGGTGTGGTTGACTAGAGCTGTGGCGTTATTGGTTGAGTCTTCAACGGCGGTTTGTTGTTGCAACATGTCGGTGATGTTGCTTTGTACGTCACTGGTTTCCAATTGTTGATTATTGGCCGCTTTGTCTGTTGATTGTGCAACATCCGTTAACTGACTGGCTGAATTGGCAAGAGAGTGGGAGGTGTCTTGTACACGCTCTAAACTCTCAGATACCGTGTCCATAAACGAATTAATCGCGATAGAAAGTTGGCCTACCTCATCTTTTTGGTGATGAACAAGTCGTTGAGATAGATCTTTACTATTGCTCACATTCGCCATGAATTGCGACGTTTTTTGTATTGGGCGAACAATGATCTTACGAATCAAACTCATCGTTATAATAAAACCAACAAACGCGATAACGGCCATTATTCCCATCGCAAACATTGCCTGTTTATTGATCATTGAATTGACGTGGTTCATGTTGTATTCCAAACGAATCGCGCCCAATACTTCGCCTTCTGGTGCTACATGGCAAGAAACGCAGTTGGTGCCACGATAATTTTCGCTTGATTTCATTGGTAGCGCGACAACCAGTCCGTTCCCCCAATTGTCTGAAATTGGCTCAATGACCAGTTCGCCATTTAAAGCTCGTTGATCAATATCATCGACCGGTTGTTGGTTTGCTTGTCCTGGTCCGTAAAGCTTGGTGACGGTATCGGCCCGCAACACGCGAACTTCTTCAATCCCTTCTTGAGCGAGTGCTTTTTTTCGCAAAGTTTCTTTTTGCGACATGGTGCCTGTTAGCATCATCATGTTTAGGCTATCGAAGTAATTACTGGCCTTATCATGAAGCTGTTCACTGAGAACATCATTGATTAAGGTTTTTTGTTGATGGTATTGATAAGCCGTAGAGGCAGCCAGAACACAGCTGAAGACGGTAATTAACGCGAGCAAGAGCTTAAAAGTGATAGTTGAGCGCATAAATTTATAAGTGTAATTGGAACGAACTGCACAATCTTAATGTGCACAAATGCGCACTGCGAACAACGAAATGAATGATTGTGACCCCACTCATGTTGGGGATATGTAATTGTGATGTGAGTGCTGTGTAATCAAATGTTTGGCGCATGACAGAAATACGACGTTCAGGACAAAGGTTTAATTATTTTCGCTGAGAACAAACGGCGTTTTGCTACGCTTGTATTGAGTAGCACTTGTCTGTTGGCAGTGAATTCCTTAGTATTGCGTGTCTTTTTAAAGCCTGAGAATCAAGATGAAAACAGAATTGTACAAAGAGTTTATGTTCGAAGCGGCACATCACTTGCCACATGTACCTGAAGGCCATAAGTGTGGTCGTTTGCATGGACACTCTTTCTTAGTTCGTCTTTATGTAGAAGGTGAGGTAGACCCGCATACTGGTTGGGTAGTGGATTTCGCTGAAATCAAAGCGGCATTCAAACCAATTTACAATCGTTTAGACCATTATTACCTGAACGACATTGAAGGTTTGGAGAATCCGACGAGCGAAGTGTTAGCAAAATGGATTTGGCAACAGCTTAAGCCAAGTTTACCGTTGCTAAGCAAAGTAGAAATCAAAGAGACGTGCACAGCCGGTTGTATTTACAAAGGTGAATAAGTCACTTTTTATTGAGCATTGAAGACAAAGGCAAGCCATGAGCTTGCCTTTGTTGTATCTGGATATTCCCTATTTTTTATACTTTTCTTGCTAGCTCAGTGGATGACGTAAAATCCACTCTTTTTCGTTCTCACCAAACGTTGTTTTCTCTGTATTGATGAATCCACACGCATCAAGAAAACTGATAGCGTATTGCTGACTCTGTGGCACAGTGACGCAAAGAGAGGTGCTTTCAGGGTCAATGGTATACGCATAAACGAACAGTTTGCGTAAAGCTTCACTCCCAACCCCTTGGCGTTGGAAACGTTGATCAACCATCAAGTACTTGAGCCCCAGCTCGTGCCTTTTGGCAAAGGGCGCATGTTGGGAGAAGCCTTTATCGATAACAAGATAGCCAACTAATAGATCGTCAGAATAAATCGTAAAGAACGCTTCAGACTTATTGCGTTTTTGATAAGCCATTTCAAACGGCGTAGAAAATCCTTTCTGCTCTTCCTGCACATCCAATTGCATCAAACTCGAAAAATCTTTCAGTTTGGTGGGTTTAATAGCAATCATGGTTCAACCACAAATTGGCGGCATATCCTCATGCCGCCACGAGCTTTAATAGAGTATTCCCTCTAGTTTAAGTAACTCACGAGGTTAAGAAAAGCTAGAAATGCAGAGGATAATAATAACCTTGGTGAATATAGGCGCCTAATGTTGTGAGTAAGTGAGCGCTATCGGCGGTTTCTACGCCTTCAACAATGACTGTACACCGATACGTATTTCCCATGGCGATTAACTGACGCAACGTTTCCACTTTCTTATCGTCCGACTTTAAACCAATCACAAACTCCCGATCTATTTTCAAATAATCTGGATTGATTTTACTGATGAGCGACACGTTGTTGTTGCCAGTGCCAAAGTCATCGATACTGATTTTACAATCCAGTGCTTTTAGTTTCGCGACATTGCCATAAATCTCGGAGGTATAGTACATCGATGCATTTTCCGTGATTTCAATCGTCAGCAAACGACAATCTCGGTTAGATAGTTCTCTGTGTAGGATTGAAAAGTTGCGTCCTCGCAGCAAAGAAGGACAAATATTGATGCTGATAGGAATAGGCAACGCTTTGTGCTTAGTATAGATGGACTCTATCACCAGTAAGGTATGAGTAAGGAGTAGCCCATTTCGGATCAGTGTCTCAATAAACCGTTGCGTATTTTTTACCTTAAACCGCGAGAGCGCTTCGTAATGCACAATCTTTTGCGCTGAAGTGTCATAAATCGGCTCCAGTTTGATTTTAAATTGTCGAATTGCACACAAATAAGCCATAAAGGCTTGTAGGGAGCGATGACGCAGTATTATTAGAAACAGCAAGCTTAATAAAATGATGCTTTGAAACGGTCCAGAGATGTAATACACCTCTTTATAGCCGCTGTTCTTCACGTGATAGTTGAAAAAGCGTTCATTGGTGTTACCAATTTCTAAAGAGGTCCCTGTATTGGTTGATAGCTTCATGCCGGAAAGAAAAAAACGCGAAATATGATTTTCAACGTTGTCGGATAAGTTAATGTTTTTGACACGAACCAAAACGGTCGCGTTATTCAAGTCAAATGATTGGGTCGTATAATTGCTATTATTACTCCACTCTTCAAATGCTTTTTTGCTGACAGGGACAACGGTTTCTGGGGTGACTAAACACCGGATATTGAAACGGTCCAGCATCATGCTCGACTCGACCAGCTTTACATTATCAAAGAGCGACTTCAATTCTCTTTCATCAGCAAAGCAGCTCTTTTGGGAAAGGTTCTCTGCAATTTCGAAGGCGTTATCCAGATAATTATGTTTCACAATGCTGTTTATCGCGTAGTAACAGATGGCAAAGAAAATGATCGCTGTGATCAACACGACCCACAACGTATCTGAATAGATCTTTTTATTACGCAGACAAATACGAAGGGCTTTGCCAAGGCTGTTTGTTGTGTATTGATTGATCTTGTGTTGATGGTCGATGCCATTCTGATGGTTGTTTTGCATAGTAAAAGGGATGAAGTATCCGGTCCGGTGAATATTTTCGATAATATTTTTTTTTGTGGTTACGTGTTCTTCCGTGAGCTTGCGAAATTTCTTTCTTAGAGCGGCCACCGCGTTTTTAAAGCCATTTTCAGGCAGTGTCATTTTGTATTGTTGAGTGATTTTGCTTTCTATCAATCGCTGGCTAATTGGCGTATTTAAGCTGCCGTATTTGGCGATGGTTGACAGAATGGCGTACTCATTTGGGTTGACAGGAATGGAGTGGTGGAGTGATTGATTGAGCTCTAAAGATATTTCGTTTTCGGACAAGCAAACGCAGATTTGGTTTCCAATTTCAAACCTAATCATGTGTTGGTGTGCTCCAAGTTTAATTTTTGGCTACGTTATCAATAAAGCTAGGAGAGGGATGTGATTTTTTACGGGGATATCCATAATAATTGGATATATTCAAGGTTTTAGGTTTTTTTATGCTGGGCGTAGCAACCCATTATTCATGGTTAGTGAGGTATAAAAAACCCGAGCAGCGGCTCGGGTTTCGTCGATATTCAGTAAGGCTTATTAACAGATAACTTTTACTGCTAGGCCGCCTTGAGAAGTCTCACGGTATTTCGCGTTCATGTCTTTACCTGTCTCTAGCATGGTTTCGATAACTTTATCTAGAGAAACAGTAGGAGCAGAAGAACGACGCAGTGCCATACGAGTTGAGTTGATTGCTTTTACAGCTGCAATACCATTACGCTCGATACATGGAACCTGAACCTGACCTGCAACCGGGTCGCAAGTTAGACCTAGGTTGTGCTCCATCGCGATTTCAGCCGCCATACATACTTGCTCTGGGCTACCACCCATAAGCTCAGCAAGGCCAGCTGCTGCCATAGAACATGCCACGCCAACTTCGCCCTGACAGCCAACTTCTGCACCAGAGATAGACGCGTTACGCTTGTAAAGGCCGCCAATTGCACCAGAAGCTGCGAAGTAACGGATGTAGTCTTTCTCAGTTACGGTTTGAATAAACTTGTCATAGTAAGCCAGTACCGCAGGGATGATGCCACATGCACCGTTAGTCGGCGCAGTTACAACACGACCACCTGCTGCGTTCTCTTCGTTTACTGCAAAAGCAAACATGTTTACCCAGTCAACAACAGACATTGGATCGTTCGTTGTTTTTTCAGAAGTAAGCAGTTGCTGACGAAGTGCAGCTGCACGACGAGGCACGCGTAGTGGACCAGGCAGAATGCCTTCTTCGTTCATACCGCGATCCATACATTCGCGCATTGTGCGCCAGATGTTTGCGAAGTAAGTACGAGTTTCTTCGTCAGAATGAAGCGCTTGTTCATTTTTCATGGTTAGCGCACTGATAGACAGGCCGCTTTCATGACATTGCTTTACAAGCTCTTCTGCCGTTGTAAACGGGTAAGGAACTTTTACTGGGTTCTCAACTTCTTTACCGAAGTTTTCTTCATCAACGATGAAACCACCGCCGATAGAGTAGTAAGTTTTTGAGTACGCTTTTTCGTCATCAATCCAAGCGTGGATTTGCATGCCGTTTTCGTGTAACTCAAGGTTTGTTTTGTGGAAGTTCATTCCACCTTCACGTGGGAACGATACTGTGTGACAGTGCATGCCAACAGGAAGGCGTTCAGTTTCTTCTACGCGAGCGATAAAGCCCGGGATAGAATCGATATCAACTTTCTCAGGAGTGTTGCCTGCAAGACCCATGATGATAGCAATATCTGTGTGGTGACCTTTCCCTGTCAGTGATAGTGATCCATAAACGTCAACGGTGATTTTAGTGATGTCGCGCAATTTTCCCATTGCACGAAGATCATCAATAAACTCTTTACCCGCTTTCATTGGGCCTACAGTGTGTGAGCTTGAAGGTCCAACACCGATTTTATAGATATCAAAAACACTAATCATATCGATTACCTCAGAAGAAAGCCTCCCAAGGGGAGTTGGGAGGCTTAATTTTATCGTTATATTTTTGGATTAATCATACCGTGCTAGGGCAGGGATGATTAAAGAGCGCCGTAGATTACAGAACTAATGGCAGCAAGACCACAGATTGCTGTGAAAATTTGCACAGGTGCTGAAGTTTTGTACTTAGCCATCGCTGGAACTTTTTGCATTGCGAAGATAGGCATCAAGAATAGGATTGCCGCAATCATCGGTGCGCCCATTGTTTCAATCATACCTAGGATGCTTGGGTTAACGATAGCAACGATCCAAGTTGTGATTACGATGAAGATAAGAGACATCTTCTCGATCTTGCTTACTGGCGATTTTGAACGAGATTTCACTAGACCAACTAGACCTTCATGCGCACCTAGGAAGTGGCCGAAGTAGCTAGAAGTGATAGCCGCGAAAGCAACCAGTGGACCTAAGTAAGAGATCAGTGGAGACTCATGAACGTTTGCTAGGTAAGAAAGAACAGAGATGTTTTGCTCTTGTGCTGTTGCTAGTTGCTCTGGAGACAGAGAAAGTACAACAGAGAAAACGAAGAACATTACAAAGCCCATTAGCATCATCGCTGCGCCACCAGTGATAGCGTCAGTTTTCTTAACTGCGTCATCACCGTATACACGACGTTGTTCTTTAGAGAACTGAGAAATGATTGGGCTGTGGTTGAAAGAGAACACGATAACAGGGATTGCTAGCCATACGATAGCTGGCATTGCACCCCAGTCAGGTGATACTTCCATCATTGAAGTGTTCCAACCAGGAATTAGGTACACAGACAGCGCTAGTAGGATGAACACTAGAGGGTAAACCATCGCTGAAGTTGCTTTCAGCATAAGCTCTTTACCGAACACTACGCCCGCTGTCATTGCAGCGATAAGTGCACCGGAAAGTAGCCAGCGAGGAATAGATTCCATACCCATTTGGTTAACTAGGAAAGAGTCAACCGTGTTTGTGATACCAACACCGTAGATAAGTACGATTGGGTAGATAGCGAAGAAGTAAGCGAACGTAATAAGGTTTGCGCCAGTCTTACCAAAGTGCTCTTCTACTGTGTCAGTGATGTCCGCTTCTGGGTTTTTCGCAGAAAGAACGAAGCGAGCTAAAGATTTGTGTGCGAACCAAGTCATTGGTGCTGCGATTAGGGCTAGGATTACTAATGGCCAAAAGCCACCTGCACCTGCTTTAATAGGAAGGAATAGTACACCGGCACCTACTGCCGTACCAAAAAGGGACAGACACCAGGTAAAGTCTTTGTAAGAAAACTTACTAGACGATTGTGCGGTAGAAACCGCAGAAGTAGTTGTATTCATTTTTTAGTTACTCATTTTGGGAACAGGAAATAAGTCGGGAGTAATTTTGCAAGATTTTACACTAGGAAAATTAGATCTAAATCATTTATTGCTTACGCTTATTGAATGATATGTCAAAAACCTGCTTTTTATCACGAAAATGATGTGCTACTCGTGATTTCTGCTAATGAGTAAAATTAGAAAAACTTATCGATAGGGCTGTTTGTATAAATTTATTTCACCGCAAGCGTTTGCGGTGAAAACGGCAAATTAATCTAATGTGAATGAATGTTTATGAAGCAACGTTTTATTAATATTGATGCGCATGATGATCGCATCCATAAAAATACCGATATCAGAAGTTTTTAATGTGAAATGATATGTTTTTGCATTGATTCGATGATTTGTGCGGTCATGCCCCAGATGAAATGCTGTCTATATGGGATAGCAAATACACGATGACTGCTGTTTTTTAGGTCAAACTTGGTGCTGTACAACTTTTTCGGATTCAGAATGTGGTTAGCAGGAACTTCAAAAACAGACTCCACCTCATTTGGGTCAATATGCGTTTTATACTCAGGAGAAATAAAGGCCAAAAACGGTGTCACATTAAACTGACTAATCGTTGGCAATGTTGGAAGCTGGCCAAATACATGAATATGTTCATCTTCTATACCGACCTCTTCTTTGGTTTCTCTTAATGCCGTATTGATTAGATGCCGATCTTCCTGCTCAAACTTACCGCCGGGGAAACTGATTTGTCCCGGATGATGACGCAAGTGCGCTGCTCGCTTTGTCAAAATGACCTGTAGCCCCTCCGGGCGTTCTACAAAACCAATTAAGACCGCTGCGTCTCGCAGTGATTTTCCTTTCATCCATTTCAGTCGCGCGAGGGACTCTTTGTGGTAACCCGTTGGAAGCCGAAATTGAAAGTTTTGCAGTAATTGAGTTTTGTCGATAACCAAACCAAATCCTTATTTATTGTGCCTAACCACTATTTATTATACTCAATGGCCGCAAGAGGCGCGGTGCTATCGCCGTTGGTACGGTATTAAAGTATTAGTATCGTACCAAAGCATGTCCATTGGTTCTTTCCCTGCTTTGTGTCATGTGTCTCACTCTGCTTGGGTATAATAATTTGAAACTTATAAGGTTATAAACCATTCTTTATTTTAAGACGTCACTATGGGGCAAGTATTGACTAATGAAAGGGATTATTTTCACCGAGTTCATGGAGTTAGTGGAAGAGAAGTTTGGTCTCGATGTGTTAGACCAAGTGCTCGACCTTTCTAATGACGAAGGGATTTATACGGCAGTTGGCAGTTACGATCATAAAGACTTGGTTAAATTGATTGTGAATCTCAGCAAAGTATCTGGCATTCCGCCTGAACAACTGCAAGAAGTATTTGGAGAGTGCGTTTTTTTGAATTTACTTCGCTCGATTCCTAGTCATGCCAGTTTGCAGCAGTGTGAAACGACATTTCAATTTGTTCGCCATGTTGAAGATTTTATTCATGTCGAGGTCAAAAAGCTCTACCCAGATGCTAACCCTCCTCAGTTTGATTTTATCAGCGAGACTCAATCAAACATGGTGTTTGATTATCGAAGTGCGCGGTGTATGTCTCACGTATGTTTAGGTCTAATAAAAGGCTGCGCGGCGCACTTTGGTGAAGTTATTCATATTAAACACCAAAACCAGTCAGAAGATGGTAGCCAGGTTCGCTTTTGGTTAGAGGCACAATAAGAACGATATGACAGGAAGTTCCTCGCTAGAAAGGAAACTCAAACGAGAAATCGAATCAAGAAAAGCAGCTGAGCGGTTATTGGAGCAGAAGAGCTTCGAACTTTATGAATCTACTCAACAGCTAAGTGTTGCTTTGAAAAAGCTTGAGTTGAAATCAAAAAAGGATTTACGCAAGTTTGAGTTCGAAGAGAAAGTTGACGCGACGCTGATTAAGTTTGGTCGAACTTTTTTGTCGAGCACGTTTGATGAAGCCATGATTGCCAGTTTTATTGAACAGCTCACTTCGAACTCAATCATTTCTGCGGCTTACTTACATCTTGATTCCACAAAACTCTCTTCTTTGCGCCGACATCATTTTGGTCATTTACAGCTTCGCCATGAGAATACGATTAAGACTGTCCCCAATTGGCAGGGGGAGAACTTGCATTTGCCTATCATCATTGGCAAGCAAACAGTAGGGGAGTTGATCTTCTCTGTTCAGTTGGATCAAATCGATCAATCGTTTATTTCCAAACAGATGGAGCTGGTATCGGATTTGGTTCATGGGGTCATTGGGCGTCATTTGAGTTTAGAGCGAGAAGTGGAGCTGCGAAAGCGAGCAGAGGAATCGGAAAAAGCGACGAAAGAGTTTGTCGCAATGATTAACCACGAGTTGCGTACACCTCTTAATGGCGTATTAGGTAGTGCTGAACTACTAAGTCGAACACAGTTAGGTGAAGAGCAACGCCATTACCTAAACAATTTGACTCAATCGGGAGACTTGTTGAGGGTTATCATTAACGATCTTCTCGACTTCAGCAAGATGAATGCCGGTATGATGGAAATCATCGATAAGGTCTTTGCTTGGGAAGAGCTTGAAAAAGCCATCATGGGGGTATTTTCAGCTAAAGCAGCAGAAAAGCGAATTCATTTCTCCATCGATAAAAAGCTCGGTATTCCCGAGTTTTTAGTTGGTGACTTAGAGCGAATTACACAGATCTTGGTCAACTTGGTGGGAAATGCTATTAAGTTTACTCATTTGGGTGGGGTGGTGCTGCGAGTGGAGTGGATAAACGGTATTGCGCATTTTGAGGTTGAAGACACGGGTATTGGCATCCCGATAGAAGCGCAGCCCTCATTATTTGACCCATTTGTGCAAGTAGATCGCTCGGCGAAGCGCAGTTTTGAAGGCTCAGGTTTGGGCCTTGCGATTTGTAAAAATCTAGTGGATTTGATGCAGGGCGAGATTAGCTTTGAAAGTGAAGAACGCAAAGGTACCACCTTCAAAGTCTCTATTCCTCTAAAGGAGGGGCAAGCCCCAGGCGCAGCAGAGGGGGAATTAGCTACCATAGAGCGAAGTGATTTGGCAGGACGCTCAATATTGGTGGTTGATGACATCAGAATGAACCAAGTGATAGTTACTCAAATGCTGAAAAAACTCGACATTACACCTGATTTAAAAGCCAATGGGAAAGAAGCCTTAGAAGCGGTGAAAAACAAAGATTACGAACTAATATTTATGGATTGCCGAATGCCAGAAATGGATGGTTATGAGGCGACGATGTATCTGAGAGAGAGTGGCTTTACTCATCCTATTATCGCATTAACCGCTGGCACTACTATCGAAGAGCGTCAAAAGTGTATTGATTCAGGCATGGACGACATCCTCACTAAGCCGTACACCGCAACCGATATTGAACAGATCATGTGTAAGTGGCTTGAGCAGTAGCCGTTGCCTATTAAAAAACGGATTCTTGTTAGCCAACGGCTAAAAGCCAAAGTACCTGTAAATAAAACACACAAAAAACGCTCCACACTGGATAATGCCGATCGCTTAACGATGTTTCTTGTGTCATTCCAGCGAGGCCTTGGCGAGACTAGGAATCCAATAGCAGCATGCTGAGCGACTAATGAAACAAATTTGACCATAAAGTGCTCGGATAGAAGAGCCTGTATCACGCTCCTTCGTCGCGGTACAGGATGACGAGATGCAGAAATATGCCACTCGCTGTTAAACGAGCGGCATTATCCGTACTGGAGGCGTTTTTGCTTGTTTTCGTTAGCAGGATTCATAGGCCGCTGCCATTTGGCGAAACCTACTATTGCAGCGCTGGTAAAATCTTTGAGAGCTTATCCAACGTTTCTTGATATTCAGAGGCGCAATCGCTATCTGCCACGACGCCGCCGCCAGCCCAAGCGTACAGTTTGTGATTTTCCGCTACCAGAGTGCGGATGGTGATGCTGGTATCCATACGACCATGGCGAGAAATGTAGCCAATACTGCCGCAATACGCGCTGCGTCGATGTGGCTCTAACTCTTCAATGATCTGCATTGCGCGAACTTTAGGTGCGCCGGTAATTGAACCGCCCGGGAAGCACGCTCGTAGCAAATCTGCAGGAGAATATTGCTCGTCCAAATTCGCACGAATGGTGCTCACCAAATGATGCACGGCAGGGAAGCTTTCAATATCAAACAGCTTTGGCACGTGAACGCTACCCGGTGATGCAACTCGACCAATGTCATTACGCAGCAAATCGACAATCATCAGGTTTTCTGCCTGATCTTTTTCCGCTGTCTGCAAGTCATGGGCATTAGCGTTATCTTGCTTTGGATCTTCGCTGCGTGGTCGAGTACCTTTGATTGGTTTCGTTTCAATGACGCGATCTTTGAGTTCTAAAAAGCGCTCTGGAGAGATACTCAAAATCGAAGACTCTGGCATACGGATAAAAGCGGAAAATGGCGCTTGGTTGGCGGACTCCAATTTCAGATACGCTTGCCACTCACAGCCTTGATACGGTGCGTTAAAGCGTTGCGCCAAATTGATCTGATAGCAGTCACCGCTCAACAAGTATTCTTGCACCTTGTCAAAGCGAGTAGCGTAGCTCTCTTTCGTCATGTTTGACTGCCAATCACCAGACAGAGCGAAGTCTACGCTTTGCTCTGCTTCTTGCTCGTCTAACCATTGCCAAGCTTGCTCGATATTCTGACCGACTAAGCATGCTTTTTTAAGCTTGTGGTCAACAACGACGGCCCATTCATAAAGACCTACCGCCATATCAGGCGTGTTGAGATCCTTTTCGGCCAGTTCTGGCATCGTTTCTACGCGTCGACCTAAATCGTAACTGAAGTAACCGAGCGCTCCGCCGACAAAAGGCAAATCCAATTCTTTATTTAACTCAACGTGAGGAAGCCACTGTTCTTGCAACTGATGAAGCAGCGCAAATGGGTCATCTTGAGTTGAATAGGCATTCGATGGCGTTTCAACTTGTGTGTTGTCGGCAGTGGTTTCTAACGTTGCAATTGGGTTGGCAACCAACACATCGAAGCGACTATCGATATGCGTTTCTGATGCAGAACGCAGCAACATCGCCCAAGGCTGGTGTTGAATGCGAGAAAAGAGGTGAAGAGCAAACTCTGGTGCGTATTCCAGCGCTTTAAAATCAATGAATTGATTGTCCATGTTGTTCATTTGTGTAATTTGTGACAAAGAGATCGTTCACTGCATGGCATGTCATGGGCAGCAAGAGTATCATATTCCTCTGTATAGCCAAACTCCCTCTATTCATAGGGTTTTGAGATGGTTTACAAGTAGGCGACTTCAGCGTTTCGTGTGTCGATATCAGCCGTTCGACAATTGTTTATAAAAAACGAAGCTCAAAAGAGCAATAAGCTCAACAAACACGATTGAAGCCAAGCCAATAATGGAAGCATAACTATAACGAGGCATGTAATGACGGTAATACGCAAGCAGGATGTGATCAGCAGTGTCGCTGATGCGCTACAGTATATTTCTTACTACCACCCGCTAGACTTTGTTCAAGCTCTTGAAAAAGCCTATCACCGCGAAGAGAGCCAAGCCGCTAAAGACGCGATTGCTCAGATCCTAATTAACTCCCGAATGTCCGCAGAAGGTCACCGACCAATTTGTCAGGATACTGGTATCGTGACGTGTTTCGTCAACATCGGTATGGGCGTGCAATGGGACTCAACCGACATGACGGTTCAGCAGATGGTAGATGAAGGTGTTCGACAAGCGTATACGAACCCAGACAACCCGTTGCGTGCGTCAGTACTTATGGATCCTGCCGGTAAACGTATTAATACCAAAGACAACACGCCTGCTGTCGTACACATCAACATGGTTCCGGGCGATAAAGTTGAAATTCAGATCGCAGCGAAGGGCGGCGGTAGTGAAAACAAAACTAAGATGGTGATGCTAAACCCATCTGACGATATTGCTGAGTGGGTAGAGAAAACGCTACCAACAATGGGCGCGGGCTGGTGTCCACCAGGCATGCTTGGTATTGGTATTGGCGGTACGGCTGAAAAAGCAGCAGTATTGGCAAAAGAATCTCTAATGGAACACATCGATATTCAAGAGCTTATTGACCGTGGCCCGCAAAACGCAGAAGAAGAGCTTCGTCTTGATATCTTCAATCGCGTGAACAAACTTGGTATCGGCGCGCAAGGCCTTGGTGGTTTGACAACTGTTGTCGACGTTAAGATCAAAACGGCGCCAACGCACGCGGCTTCTAAGCCTGTTTGTTTGATACCGAACTGTGCGGCGACTCGTCACGTGCACTTCACGCTTGACGGCAGCGGCCCAGCAGAGCTCACGCCACCTAAACTAGAAGATTGGCCAGACATTACTTGGGAAGCGGGAGAAAACACGCGTCGCGTAAACTTAGACACGATTACTAAAGAAGAAGTACAAGAGTGGAAGACAGGCGAAACCGTTCTTCTATCAGGTAAAATTCTGACTGGCCGTGATGCAGCGCATAAACGTATTCAAGGCATGCTAGATAATGGCGAAGGTCTACCAGAAGGTGTAGATCTAAACGGTAAGTTCATTTACTACGTAGGTCCTGTCGATGCAGTTGGTGATGAAGTCGTTGGTCCTGCTGGTCCAACAACATCAACGCGTATGGATAAATTCACCGATATGATGCTAGAAAAAACAGGCATCATGGGCATGATCGGTAAAGCTGAGCGTGGCCCTGCAACGGTTGAATCTATCAAGAATCACAAAGCGGTTTACCTAATGGCTGTCGGCGGTGCTGCGTACTTGGTTGCGAAAGCGATCAAGAAAGCTCGCGTTGTCGCATTTGAAGATTTAGGTATGGAAGCGATTTACGAATTTGAAGTTGAAGATATGCCAGTAACAGTGGCTGTAGACTCAAATGGCGTTAACGCGCACCAAATCGGTCCTGACACTTGGAAAGTGAAAATCCAAGAGATGGAAGCGTAAGGCAAACGGTAATCTTACATTGTCTCAGTAGAGAGAATGTGACAAGGTGCTGATTTACCTAGCAAACATTTGACAAAAGTGCAGCGAAAACTGCACTTTTTGTCTATATAATGTAGATATAAACCTCAGGGCATAGCAATCAAACGTTATGCGAACAATAATTAGGAGACGGCATGCCTCGTTTTATTCAGATTCTACAAATTATTCTTGCTGTAGTGGTAGGTGGCTTTGTTGGCTACGACTTGATCCTTCACGGCATCAGCATCTTTGATGAGAAGTACGTGACCATCACGTGTGTATTGTGGCTGATTTTAGAAATCGCTCTATTTGTTATCTATAAATTAATCGAAGACGACTAGACTCAAAGAAAGCAGGTTTCTGTTCAACACAGTAATCAGCATAAATAGGGTCACTAATGCTTTAGTGCTGATTAAGTAAGCCTCTGAACCACTCAGGGGCTTTTCTTTTTTCATCCTGCTTTAAGCGAATGTTTTGTTCATCTTTTATTAAGGTATATAAAGTTAGACTCATAGAGTTCAGTATTGAAAGGTAAGTATTCATAGATTAATACCCGAAGTTGCTGATAACGTTGTTTTAGAGCGGAGCAAGATAAAGAAGCGCAATGAAAAGAATAAAGAAAGAAGTCAATGACTTTATCAACAGAGGTATGGACTCCAATGTTCGAATTGCCGTCACCGGACTTTCTCGTGCAGGTAAGACGGCATTCATCACGTCATTAGTGAATCAGCTCCTCCATACCGCTACCCATGATAATTTGCCTCTTTTGACTGCAGCCAGAGATAAGCGTCTTATTGGAGCGAAGCGTGAACCTCAAGCGAATATGATGGTGCCACGTTTCGCTTACGACGAAGCGATGAGCCAGATCCATGCGACCCCACCTCAATGGCCAGTACCAACACGGGATGTGAGTGAGATTCGCTTAGCGCTCAAGTACAAACCAAATAAAACCACGAAAAAGCTGTTGAGTAAAACCGCAATTTTAAATGTTGATATTATCGACTATCCAGGAGAGTGGCTGCTCGACCTGCCGTTATTGGACATGGACTTTGCGACGTGGTCGCAAACTCAGTTTGATGCACTTAAAGGCCAGCGTGGCGATTTAGCCAAAGCTTGGCTGTCTGAATTAGAAAAGGTGGATCTTTCTGCTGAAGTGAACGAGAAACTACTCGAGAAAGTTGCGCATACATACACCGAGTACCTTCATGCCTGTAAAGACGCAGGTCTTCATTGGGTTCAGCCTGGCCGCTTCGTATTACCTGGTGAGCTCGGAGGCGCGCCAGTGCTACAGTTTTTCCCGTGTCGTGCTGATTCGGAAAGCAAGGCTCTTAAGGGCAGCAACTTGGCGATGCTCGAAGCGCGTTTTCAGGAATACCAACAGAAAGTAGTGAAAGCATTTTATAAGCATCATTTTGCGACCTTCGATCGACAGATTGTGCTGGTGGATTGCTTGCAGCCTCTCAATGCCGGCGATGAAGCGTTTTACGACATGCGCCAAGCGCTAGAGCAGATCATGCATAGCTTCCGTTATGGTCGTAGTAGCTTTTTGCGCCGTTTATTCTCACCAAAAATCGACAAAGTGCTGTTTGCTGCCACAAAAGCGGATCACATAACGCCCGATCAGCATCCCAATTTAGTGTCTTTGCTACAACAAATGGTGCATCCAGCGTGGCAAACCGCAGCCTACGAGAATATCGAGATGAGTTGCATGAGTATCGCTTCTATCCAATCAACCACGACGGGATTTATTTCTTCTGGAGATAAGACGATTCCGGCGTTACAGGGTACGACGTTGGATGGTGAGCCGATGACGATGTTTCCGGGAGAAGTGCCGAAAAAGCTACCAAATGCGGCTTATTGGCAAAACAACGGGTTTGATTTTACGTCATTCCGTCCAATGCCCTCACCGAATGATGAGCCAGTGAAGCACATACGCTTAGACAAAGCACTGGATTACCTGATTGGAGATAAATTGAAATGAGTGAGTTGAAGCAAAAACAAGTTTTCTCTGAAAAGGTAATGGAAAAAGAGCAGCAATCGAATCAACCGGAGTTGACGGCGCAGCAAACATTCGGCGAAAAAGAAACATTTGTACCTGTTGAAGTTAAAGAAGAGCGCCAGGAGACTGAACAGGAATTGCAACTCGAGCATGTCATTCGTCCAAAACCGGGCAGAAAATGGCTTGCGACTGGCGCATTTGCAACCTTCGCTAGTTTGGTTGGCTGGCAAGCGGTGGACTCGGTTATAACCGCGATTCAAACTTCTGATTGGCTGGCTTTAAGCTGGACGGGGTTTATTGCTGCGATCGCTTCGCTTGGTTTAGGAGCTATGGGTAAAGAGCTTTGGAAACTGCGCAAACTACGAAATCATTTTAGTGTTCAAGAAGAAGCAGAAGCGCTTGTTAATAGTGAAAGTGTGGGGAAAGGGAAAGCCTTTTGCGAAAATGTGGCAGAACAAAGTGGTGTGATGGCAGAGAACCCGGGCTTTGATCGTTGGCAGAACAGCATTAACCCTGCTCATAGTGATGCTGAAATCCTTGATATGTATGACTCGATGGTCGTGAGCCAACAAGACAAATTGGCAACGAAAATCGTATCGCAGCACGCAACCGAGTGTGCGGCCCTAGTCGCCGTGAGCCCTCTGGCTGCCGCTGATATGTTGCTGGTGGCGTGGCGAAATTTCAAAATGATCGACAACCTCTCCAAAGTATATGGGGTAGAGCTAGGTTACGCCTCTCGCATCAAGCTACTAAAAGCGGTATTTGTCAATATGGCGGCGGCTGGTGCCAGTGAGCTAGCTATTGATGCCAGTATGGACTTGATGTCGATGGACCTTGCGGGCAAAGTCTCCGCTCGTGCGGGGCAGGGGCTAGGTGTTGGTATTCTAACGGCACGTTTGGGCTTGAAAGCGATGACCTTATTGCGTCCACTACCTTGGTATCCTGACCGTCAGGTTAAATTGGGCACCATACGCAAGGCTGTGGCGGCGAAAGTTGCATCAATTACGATGAAACCGTAACGAATATCAACTTTGATGGATAGGATTGCTTGACGCCATTCCAAGCATGATAGAAACTACTGTCAACTTTTCCTGACAGTCGTGAATTGGGATATTTTCAGTGCGTCTTGAAGTCTTATGTGAAGATCGACTCGGCTTGACCCGAGAACTGCTCGATATTTTAGCGTCTAAAAGCATCGACTTGCGTGGTATCGAAATCGATATTAGCGGTATTATCTATTTGAACTGCCCAGATATTGATTTTGATACGTTTAGTGAGCTGATGGCTGAAATCCGCCGTATTCCGGGGGTGAAAGACGTACGTAAAATCCAGTTTATGCCGATGGAGCGCCACAATACGGAGTTGCTCTCGCTAGTTGATAACTTGCCTGATCCGGTTTTTGCCATCGACCTTAAAGGTGCCGTAGACATGGCAAACATGTCTGCACTTTCACTGCTTGGTCTTCACAAGCAAGAAGTAATTGGTACGCAGATCGGAGCTTTGCTGCCAAGTGTTCGTTTTTCTCGCTGGTCTGAAGGTGTGAATGGCAGAACGCGGGAAAACCTTGTGATTGATGGCTTGGACTATGTTCTTGAGTTGATGCCAGTTTATATCCGAGACGAAGCGCAAAACTCCACTCTAGCGAGTACACTGATGACGATTCGCTCTAGTCAGCAAGTCGCAAGAATTGAAGAAGCGCTACCACTGCATAATCCTCTGGGTTTTGAGCACTTTGTTGGTATATCGAACCGTCATAAAGCGCTAATGAACCAAGCTAAGAAGCTGTCTGTGCTTGACCAGCCACTGTTAATTGAGGGCGAAACAGGGACCGGCAAAGAAATGCTTGCTAAAGCTTGCCACAGCCGTTCTAGCCGTGCGAGCAAGCCATTCTTAGTTTTGAGTTGTGCTTCGATGCCTGACGATGTAGCAGAAACCGAACTTTTTGGTCACGCGCCGGGTTCATTTAATCATGAACAAGGTCACAAAGGCATCTTTGAGCAAGCAAATGGCGGGACGGTATTTCTTGATGAAATCGGTGAAATGAGTTCGCATCTTCAAATCAAGCTGTTACGTTTTCTACAGGATGGTAATTTCCGTCGTGTCGGTGCAGAAGATGAGATGCATGTCGATGTTCGTATCATCGCTTCAACAAAACATAACCTTGCCGAACTTTCTGAGGCAGGAATGTTCCGTGAAGATTTGTATTATCGTCTCAACGTACTTACGCTCAGCATTCCTCCGTTACGTAAGCGCTCAAATGACGTTGCGCCATTGCTTGAGTTATTTGTGGCGAAACATGCTCAACAGCTTGGGATTGATAAGCCAGAGTTTGATGATGGTCTAGTTGATGCCCTTGCAAATTATCAGTGGCCAGGAAACATGCGCCAGCTGGATAACATGGTTCTTCGAGCGCTCACAGAAATGGATGGTGGTATACTAAACGCGGATCACTTCAATTTACCTCAGCCTCAATCAGTCGGCGCTGGTAGTGCAACGCTTAACATCGACGGTTCATTGGATGAGATCATGCGTGACTATGAATCTCAGGTTCTGGAGCGTTTGTATCAGTCATTCCCATCAAGCCGCAAGCTTGCTAAGCGCTTAAATGTATCGCATACCTCAATCGCTAATAAACTGCGTGATTACGGTATCCGCAAGAATTAATCGAATTGAACGAAAAGACGGAATTAATCATTTGTAATGGAAGATAACAGCTCATCTATCGCCGTTCATAAGTTGGACGGTGACTTGCTTCTGCGTACCGCTGAAATCGGTGACGCAGATATGATTGCCGAGTATTTTCAAGCGAACCGAGAATATCTGAAACCATTTGAACCGAAACGTGAAGAAGCTTTTTTCTCAGTGAACGGTTGGTTGCAAAAGCTTATCAAGCTCAATGAGCTGCATCGAATGGGGTTGGGGTATTATTGCCTCTTGGTCAGAGCCTCTTCAGGTGAAATGCTAGGTACGGTATCCTTTAGTAATTTGAGTCGTTTCCCTTTTTATTCTTGTAACGTCGGATACTCTCTCGCTGAAAAAGCGCAAGGGCATGGTTATATGCGTCGTGGATTAACCATGGCTTGCGACTACATGTTTAACGTGCAGAAGTTGCATCGTATTCAAGCCGGCTACATGCCTCACAACAAACGTAGTGAAGCCGTGCTAGAGCATGTAGGGTTCAACCGAGAAGGGTATGCAAAAGATTACCTTTTGATTAATGGTGAATGGCAAGACCACGTTCTAACGTCACTTATTAATCCGAATTGGCAACCAGAAGGGCGATAGTATGGAGCGATTGGAAAAGCAATTAGCACTTGTAATCGAGCTCGATAAACTCAAAAGTATTTTGCGCCGAACCCGAGTTAAAAGTGCTGAAGGGCGTCTCGAAAATAGTGGTGAGCATAGTTGGCATGTCGCACTGATGGCAATATTGATGGAAGAGCATGCAAATGCACCTGTTGATATTTGCCGAGTGATGAAAATGTTATTGATACATGACGTAGTAGAGATCGACGCGGGGGATACCTTTGTTTATGATACTGCCGCGTCTCAAGAGCAAGTAGAAAAAGAAATTAGAGCGGCAGAACGCTTGTTTGGTATGTTACCCAGCGATCAGGAGCAAGAGTTATTGGCGCTTTGGCATGAATTTGAAGCCGCGCAGACCGATGATGCAAAGTATGCAAAAGCACTCGACCGGTTAATTCCAATGCTCTTGAACTACCATAATAATGGTCAGAGTTGGAAGGAGCATGGCGTCTCTCGTGAACAAGCACTTACCATTAATAAACGAATTGAATTTGGCTCTGTTACCTTATGGGACAAAGCGAAAGAGTTGATAGAAGAAGCCACAGAGAATGGTTGGCTGAAATCGTAATAAAGGAGACTGAATGTCTTATTTGCCTTTGGATGAATACCAAAGAAAATGGATTTTTACGCATCAGTCGATGCCTGTGCCAAAAGAAGATTTGGCTTTTATTAAGCCGATGAGCCAAGCTCGTTCAGCACAATTTTGGAAAGAAAATATTAGTGCTCAAAGCCCTGATATGGATCGACTTAGCTCCCAAGATTGGCCAATGAATGAGGCGAACTGGTCTGAAGTCGTTGATTGGATGGCTGCGTGGGAGTTGGATGATCCGGACATGCCAGCGGAAGTAGAAGCACATATCGATTGGCAAGACGATGTGACCGTTTACTTTTGCTACGAGAAGTACAATGTCATCGAAACTAAGTGGTCGATTTTTAAAAAGCATTGGAAGAACTTTCTCTTTTATGATGATGGTCCAATATTGATTGGACGTCGCCGTTCACAAGCGCTTTGGTTTGATTCAAAAGGCAATGTGAAACTCGGTGTTCGTCAATAGCGAGTTATACAGCAAGCCACCTTTTCGAGGTGGCTTTGTTTTTCTAAAGGCTGGATAATGGACTCAACACGCCGCCAGCCCCGCGCTCGATAACGTGAGTATAAATCTGGGTGGTTTTTACATCGGTGTGACCAAGCTGCTCTTGTACTGTTCTAATGTCAGCACCAGACTCTAATAAATGTGTGGCAAAGCTGTGCCTGAGTGTATGGCATGTTACTGTTTTCTCGATACACGCATCCGTTGCAGCGCGCTTTACCGCTCTTTGTATTGCACTTTCATTGATATGATGCCTTCTGAGCTCTCCGGTGTCCCGATCTGTACTTAACTTTGTTGATGGGAATAAAAAGTGCCAGTTAAAATCTAGCTCCGCTTTGGGGTACTTACGTCGTAAGCCTTCTGAGATGTATACACCCGCATAACCAGGCATGTGCCTATCTTTAAAATAGTAATCTCTTGCTAAATTAACCTGAGCTTTAAGCGGCTCATGTAACTCTTTTGCTAACGTTACGGTACGATTTTTACCTCCTTTTCCTTGCCAAACACGAACTGCGCCATAATCATAATCGATGTCCTGAACTCTTAAGCGCAAACACTCCATGACTCGAAGCCCTGAGCCATAAAGCAGCTGAATATGGAGTTTATACCTCGGGTCGATATGTTGAACGAATCGTCGGATCTCCTCCCTGGTTAACACAACGGGAAGTTTCTTTTCGGTCAGAGATTTCTGAAATCTCATATCAAGTGATAGTGGAGTTTTGAAATAATCACGATATAAAAATGATATTGAGTTCAGTGCCAAAGCTTGCGTTTTTACCGCAACTTTTTCTTTTACCGCTAAGTAACTCAGGAACTGAACGACATCATCTTCTGCTAGTGTCGAAGGGTGGGCAAGCTGGTGGAAAGTGATAAAGCGTTTTATCCAAAATAGATAACTTTCGATGGTTTTATTCGCATAATGACGAGTAAGCATGTGCTCTTTTACACTAAGTAAAAACTGACTTTTCATGATAAAATTGACCTGTTTATTTACACAGTCCCTTAAATCTATCACCTCATTTGCAATTAGTGTGCATTGCGCCGTCTAATTGCGCGCGCGACCACACATATTCATACTGTTTTTCTATTTGTTTCATGCATATAGGTGCTACGATTTATAGCGCTTTTGATCAGAAAGAGGGCGGTAGCTTGCCAGAAAGGAGGCAAATTGCCGTATAGAAAGCGTTATTTCCGCAACGGATCTCTCAGGCTGAATGTACGTGGTTGTAGCCTAAGAGTGAAAGTGGCGGGGTAATAGGTTGGAAAAGCGGCGAAAAGGGCGAATATTGGTCATTTCCATGCTAGCCTTAAAGCGCTTTAAGCGCACCTTAATATGGCGCAGCAATTAAAGAGTGACGCTAAAGCGATTTAAGGTAGTGAGCTGCCAAATACTTCGGCTTCGATTTTTGCCTGCATACCGAAAATTTCTCGTCATATCAAAAGATTAGGCGTAAACATAGCCGACTTTAGTTGCGGAATAACAAGACGTTCAAGCCGATTCGAAACGCATTGGGGTTTTAGTGCCCAAATGGGCACGGATTTATCAGAGTTTATTTTAGGTTAGGGTGGATCTGCGTCTCTCACACCTTAACTTGCGCGTTATACCGCAAAGGAGAAATCAATGATAAAGCAAATAAGTGGCACAGAACAGGCGCTCTTATCTCTATCAAAAACAAGCTTCTCCGAGCTACGAAAAATCTATCGTCCAACCTCCGAAGCTCAAAGAAACCAAGCTAGTTCAACAAATGAGTGGACTTGTTTGGGGTGTTATTTAGATCACCAGCTAGTGGGTCTTATAAAGGTTAAGTTGTCCGGAAAGACGCTTAATTTAAGTACACTTGCTGTCATGCCTGAATGTCGTAAAAAAGGTGTAGCTCGAAGCTTAATTTTAGAAGCAGAGCGCATGTTCTCAAATGCAGGCTTGCTCTCAGTTTGGTGCGTTGAGCAAACTGGTAATGTAGAGATCTTTGAGGCACTAGGTTTCAAGGTTGCAGAGCGTATTGAGTCAGATATTTTTGAATTGGCTGACAGCTCAAACGTTAAAGCAATAGAAGTTCGTCTGGAGCGGCAGACAGCGGTATAACAAAGCGTTTAAGGAGGATTCACAACGCTTGGCGATTTTAGTTCAAGTCAGCTTAAGTGTTTAAGGTACAATGGTTTAAGTTTGGTGGTTGGCGTTGTTCACCACTTAACGCGGCGTTATGAACTACAGGGTTAAGCAATGTATTCCATTGAGAAAGCATCTATAAATCACGTCGAAAGATTAGTGGAGATCCAAATATCTGCTTTTTCGAATGATCGCCAATTATGTGGTTCTGGTCCACCGGGTTACGATAGTATCGAGCATCAAAGAGCGTGCCTTGAAAACTACTTTTACTTTGTTATTAAAGATGCGGAAGAAGTAGTGGGTGGTTTTTACTATTCAGTCGACGAAGAGTGCTTGCAGCTTATTCGGCTATATGTTGAACCAAGCTATCAGCATCAAGGGCTGGGTAAGATGGTTCTTGATTATCTAGTAACGCAGGTTTCATCTGGTCTCCATATTGAGTTAGAGGCACCGACCTTTAACACCGCTGCTCATAGGTTTTACGAAGGGAATGGCTTTCACAAGGTTGAAAATATTGACTATGTCTCAGGCAGTTCCATTTTGTATAGAATGCTGGTCTAATCAACCACGTTCATAACAAGGCGTTTAAGGCGGATTCACAACGCTTGGCGATTTCAGTTCAAGTTAGTTTAAGTGTTTAAGGTACAATGGTTTAGGTTTGGTGGTTAGCGTTGCTCACCACTTAACGCGGCGTTATGCAGATATTCAATCACACTTATTTACTTCATATTTAGGAAAATCAATGGCATTTAGTAAACCAATAGCAGAGAAGTTGGCTTATCGTTCAGCGTATATATGTAATAACCCAGAATGTAACACCTTAACAGTTGGCGCAGAATTAGATGAAGCTTCGCTTAAAGTGAAAATCGGTGAAGCAGCACATATCATTGGTGAAAAGCCTAAATCGGCAAGGTACAAAAAGCTACCTGACGGAGAGGCTGGATCAATAGAGAACGGGATATGGCTATGTGCCAATTGCCACACAATGATCGATAAAAATCTTGGTGCAGGCTTTCCTGAGGACATGATAAAGGGATGGAAAGAAAAACATGAACAAATGATATCAATGCTTGTTAAAACTCATAAAAGCCCAATTCCATTGTTAGTTAAGCAAACAAGTAATTATAAGGTTGCGCAAAGCTTAGTCGATTTTTTATCAAGTAAAGGAGTTTTTTATCTAGATATTAGTTATGAAAACCCGCCTCATGTTTTTGCAGCATTAGATGAAACTAGAAAAGAAGTTAATAGACTTGCAAGGAAAATAGAGCTTGATACAGATCTTAAAAAAGTGTTTACACAAATTAGAAATTCAGCTCAAGAAGTAATGAACGAAACGTCATCGAATAATGGACACGTAGATTACCAAGCCCTTGATGAACATTTAAAAGTTATGCGCCGTAAAATAGGCAGGCAACTGGGTGTTCTAAAAAGTAAATATGGTTGTGATTTATCGGGTCCTTTGAGTTCTATTGCACCATAAATCTGCATAACAAAGCATTTAAGAGTGATTCGCAACGCTTGGCAGTTTCACTTCGCTCAAGTATAGCCAAGCGTCGCTCACACCTTAATGCGGCGTTAGGCAACTATGTCTTTACCTATTTTCAAATGAATATATTAAGTTAATTGATACAAGCTAGTGTTTAAGAGGATATTTTATGTTTTCGGAATTTATCGGACAAAAAATCAAGTATGTAACAATAGATGAAGATGGTGAAGAGACAACAATGGGTGAAGTTTTGACTGAGGTGGAAGGAACCTTAATCAAAGTAAAAGCGCCTTCAGGTAAAGTTACTATTATCAATACGGCAGCAAACAACTTCTTCAAGTTGGAGTTAATGTGAATTAAGCCCTACAAATAAAATTTGCCTAACAAACAGTTTAAGAGGGATTCAGCACGCGTGGCATTTTTGGTATGCGTTGGTTTTAGTGATTAAGGTGGCATGCAGTAGCTTGGTCATTGCGTGCTTCACCCCTTAACTGGGCGTTATGTGTAAGGAGGAATTTTGAGTTCAGAGACTTTAACAATCGATGAGTTAATGGAACGAGCAGGAAAGGAAATTGAAAGGAAGCTACTGTACTGCATTCCTCTTCTTATCTTGGCTGTGATAACACCAATTTTAGCTTGGTACTCTTTCATTATCCCTGACAAAGAAGCACCTGCAATGTGGTTTCAGAGGAGTGGTTCACTGACGGTCTTGTTTGCCGTTTGGATGGAATATAATTTGATGAAAGTGAATGAACATGTATTCCCATCAGGCCATATTTTTAGCCAACAAGAAGCACTGGCCAAAAAATATCAACCAATCTTCAAGGTAGCCCAATATATAGCTGTTCTATTGGCTATTGTGGGTACTGTTATTTGGGGATATGGGGACTTGTTCAAGTAAACACATAACAAGCAATTTAAGAGGGATTCACAACGCTCGGCATTTTTGCTTCTACTTCAAATTTAGTGTTTATGGCACAATGCTTTAGGTTTGGGTGGAGGCGTTGTTCACCCCTTAATTGGGCGTTATTTCCGCAACGGATCTCTCAGGCTGAATGTACGTGGTTGTAGCCTAAGAGTGAAAGTGGCGGGGTAATAGGTTGGAAAAGCGGCGAAAAGGGCGAATATTGGTCATTTCCA